>JAAEQD010000415.1 GCA_024231855.1 Candidatus Zixiibacteriota bacterium | reverse complement strand
TCTTGTCGGTCTCGTCGATGGCCAGGCGACCGCGTGTAATCCCGTACCGCTTGATCAAAGCGATCGTACTGGCTGTCAGCAGAATCTGCCAGGGGATCGGTGCGCGTCTGAACATCCAGGAAAGCGCCGCTGGTGAACTTTTGCCGAGACAAGCTCTCTCGAATTTCGCCCAGCATAATGTACGGGTCACAAAAATCGCCATGATGCAAAAAGCCAGCCATGATTTTTGAATTCGCGTCAGCTTCAGATTTGGATCGTACTGTTTTATCGCCTGGCTTAGATCATCGATATAAGCGGCAATAAATGGTAATGGGCTTGAAATGAACATGAGCTTCCCCCACATATATGATTGTTGTGTCTCAAGTTAATTTGAGACAGTCGAATCATATTATGCAGGAGATTTGAGCTTTTGTCAAGACCTAATTTGCTGGTTTTATAAGAAATTTTAGTGACATTATCGATATATTCATATACAGTCAACTTCGGCAGTCGGGCCAGCTTATATTTCGTTGAGGGACTGAGTAGAGACGAGGTCCGGAGTCTTATCTGTTGACTCGACTGTCAACCTAAACGTTTCTTCATTAAAAAACTTGATGATCG
>JAAEQD010000414.1 GCA_024231855.1 Candidatus Zixiibacteriota bacterium | reverse complement strand
GTCGCCATACTGAAAATTCCCGGCGTCACCGATAATATTGATAATGATTATGAAGCACAGGGCGAAGGGGCACTTAGAGCCCTGGAGGAATACGATCTGGTTTTCGTTCACATCGAGGCACCCGATGAATCCGGTCACGAGGGACTGATCGATGAGAAGATCAAATCGATCGAACAAATCGATGAACACATAATATCCAGATTGCGCTCATGGAATAATGGGGATCTTCGGGTATTGATCATGCCCGATCACCCTACACCGATTGAGATAAAAACCCATGTGTCAGATCCCGTACCCTTTGTCCTTTGGGGACTGGGATTTGATAGTAACGGAACTGAGTCGTTCTCCGAACAATCCGGCAAAGAAACTAACCTGTACATTGAACATGGTTATGACTTAATGGATATGCTGATCAAACGCTAAATTGATAACTAACAAATGAGACAGTTCATTTCAAGTAATGGGGTAACCCTGAAAAAATATTTGCCTCAACGAAAGCTGCTACTCGATATTCTCATGGAAATCGTGATATTAGCAGTAGTATATTTTATCTACAAATATTCTCGGGGAAGCATCGATGCGAAGGAAATCACAGC
>JAAEQD010000413.1 GCA_024231855.1 Candidatus Zixiibacteriota bacterium | reverse complement strand
TTCTCGTAAAAATTATTTAGCCCAGGCCCGCATCCTGGGATTTGACTTTATTATCAAGTTTCTTCTGCGGAGGCGGACGGTACACGAAACAGCCGAACAGGGTCTCAGATTACTTAATCTCGATATCCGGGTGGTCAATACCCGCTTTGCCGAATTGGGCATGGATTTGGACAAGCCGCATCAATACGAAATAATTAAAGCCGCTTTGGAAAAACGCCAGGCCCAAATGTCGGGCAATTAGGCTTGTTGAGTCGAACTTAACTTTATTAACTATCCTCACATCTAAAAATTTATGCTATAATGAATTGGAAGGGGTATTTCAATGAGACCAGCCCCCTAAGGAACGATAATTAAATGACTCCCCCAATTCATATTCGCCAGAACTTGGGGAAACTAATTCCCCTGAGTTCCGATATGGTAAATGGCTAAGTTATTTAAGCGCCATTCCTAAAGGTCTTAAAAATCTTATCGTTAAGGGTTTAAGACAACCAGTACTGACTCATTAACTGCCAAGGAGGACTAAAACTTATGCGAGTTGTAGAACAATCTGCTGTCATCGAAACGTCAATAGCCACTGTTATGGACGCTGTAAATGATGTAGCGAGTATACCCAGTTGGGCTACCGTTCCGGGAGAGGTT
>JAAEQD010000412.1 GCA_024231855.1 Candidatus Zixiibacteriota bacterium | reverse complement strand
TCGTTCCTTAGGAGGTTTTACAAAAGGGGCGATAAGCTATATGAAACAGAATAATATTGCATGGACTCTGGATAAAAAATGGCTGGAGAGAATCGATCAATAATCAAGTTCCGAAAACAAAGTAAAATTAGCGTCTCCACCAGATAACTTTAAAATATCTATATCTCATCGAAGGGTCGAATTGAGGCACTTGGGTTTGATTCGGAGTAGATATGGTCATACCTTTGGTTTCTACTTTGTCCGAAGCAAAACTTACATCGCCACTTGTGGCTTTGATTGAGGTGTTGTTTGAAACATTACCGGTTCCGGTTTGTTCAAAACTGCCGCCAATGGTCATTTTGGCTTTTCTTGCCAATGTCAGTAAGCCGCTGTTGTTTATCTCTACGGATCCCCCGGAACGCGTTTTCACTTTGTTGTTAAAAGTAACATCGCCTGCCGTTATATCGATACCTTCACTATTGACTTTGACTTTTTTATGAAACTTGAGCTGGGCTGCCGATGTAACAGATATTCCGCTTAAGTAGGCGCCGCTACGTCCTACATTTTTCTCGAAATCTATGTTGCCGGAGCCTGCGCTCATTGTAAGTTTGTGGTCGCCTTTTATTTCCGATTCGAAATTCATATTACCCGCTCCGGCGCCGGTATCGAGGGTAATATCGCCGGTTAAAGTCACCTTTCTATTGAATTCGATATTATCGCTACTCGTAGTTATATCGCCGGCTATCGAGAGGGAGCCTTGTTTATCGGATCCGAATACGACTTCTCCTTCGGCAGTTATGTCGCCCGAAGCTGTTACTGTGGTTACGCCTGCAGAATTTATATCGACTGTTCCGCCTGTAGTTACAGTTTCGTTAATAGTAATTGTCGAAGAAGAATCGTATTCGAGATTGCCTGAGGTATTTATTGTTCCTGCCTGATTGATTGAGCCGTCTGTTGTTTTTATTGCCAAATCGCCGGCTGCTGTTATTGCAGCGTCAATTGTTATGGCTCCGGCTGAATTGTAATTAAGAGTACTACTGCTATTTATTATTCCACCTTGTATTATCGAACCGGTAGTTGCCTCTATTCCGATACTGCCGGATGTCGTAGTTATG
>JAAEQD010000411.1 GCA_024231855.1 Candidatus Zixiibacteriota bacterium | reverse complement strand
TTTCTGACAGTACTGATATTTCTGATTGGTATCCAGGCAGATGCCGGAGTCAGAATAAAAGATATCACAACTATTCATAATGAGGATGAAGTAGATCTAATCGGTTATGGCTTGATTATCGGTCTTGATGGTACTGGTGATGGTAAGGGCGCTCTGTTTACGATGCAATCATTGTCAAATATGATGGAGCGAATGGGACTTACTGTAGAGACAAACAAATTAAAAGTAAAAAATGTCGCGGCGGTAATGATAACCGGGCGGCTTTCCTCAAATAATACTGAGGGTAGTAGAATTGATGTGACCGTTTCATCCATAGGCGATGCATCGTCATTACAGGGTGGAACTGTGCTGATTACACCCCTTTCATCGGCAGATGGGACAGTTTATGCCATGGCACAAGGTCCAATATCTATTGGCGGATTTAATGTGCAAGTCGATGATGGCAATAAAATAATTAATAATTATACCTTGGTTGGACGCGTGCCAGGCGGCGGCAAAGTCACTCGCGCGCTTAAAAAATCAAATGATGATGGAGATGTTCTGCTATTTTTACATTCGCCTGATTATATGACGGCAACCCGAATAGCCGAACGGATAAACAATAAATATGGTCTGACGGCTTATGTCGATGATGTCGCCACTATCAGGATCAAAGTTCCCGATTCACTTTCTTACCATAATGAACGGATGCATTTTATTTCGGATATTGGAGTTATGCAGGTTCAGCCGGATGAAAGAGCGCGGATTGTGATTAACGAACGAACAGGAACTATTGTCGCCGGCGAACATGTCACGCTGGCCCCGGTTGCGATTGCGCATGGT
>JAAEQD010000410.1 GCA_024231855.1 Candidatus Zixiibacteriota bacterium | reverse complement strand
TTATTTCTATCGTGTCTCCACCGATTCCGAGCGGATTACCAGAAGGATGTTGATGCTGAAATAGAATTCTTGAGGGGAGCGTTACTTTATTCTGGAAAGGCGTCCATATGGGCGCCTTTTCTATTGTTAGCGCAAAATGCCGGGTGTTCCCCGTGGCATCATTATAAATCAGGCTGATATTACTTCCGAGCGTGAATTGTTATATTATTATGTTCGAGAATTGAGGAAATTAATTAAGCGGAAAGACCGGGATATGAAACGCGTAGATTTATTAATAGCGCTGGCTGTGATACTTCTCCCAGTAATGGTGATTGGCCAGGATGGCGAACTTTGGTTCGGCCAATCCTTCGCGGACACACCTATGATGTCTTTATTGAAGGCTTCAATCCCCGCAGTAAAGGGATCAGGCTAAGTGATACGATGGGGGTGAGAACTTACGAAATCGAAGCTCATTTCAGCCAGGTTCACTTTTTGTATCCCGGTGATATCAACGCCGATTTCAAAATCGACAACAGCGATCTTGAACTTCTGGAGAATTATTTAAAAGGCGAAGCGAAATTTCCCTGGCCCGAATTACGAGGCGATTGTAATAACGATGGCGTTATTGATGAGGCGGACGTTATATTTCTTGAGCAATACCTTGAGAATAACAAGCCCTGATCATGTAATTATCTTGATGTTCCAATAAAGCTATTAATTAAGTATACCATTCTGTCAATATGAATTTTATGCCCACTTCCACTATGTGAACTTGAACTGTTTCAAATAATTTGTTTAAATTATTGTTAGCTAATTGTAAACCAGTTATCTGTAAACCAGTTATAAATAAGACCATATGGTCTTTATATTATTAATGTTTCATTGAAACAACTATTAGTTTTATTCCTCTCCGAGGATAAATCGCCTATTAATCGGTCCGATAACAATAGCAAAGTTTATAGTGTAATGTTAACAGTAACATTAGTTAAAAGGGCCATTTATTCAAAACATGGTTAGTAAACAATAAGGCATAAAGTTAGCTAAAAGCTATTTAACAAGGGCGGCGTAACATGATTGATCTAGCAAGGTAGGACTATAAAACCGGAAAATGAACATAGAAAGGAGTATAATTGGGGACAGTAAAATTAGATACTTATATCAGAAAACTTAGTGATTTAATCATTTCTTATGAGAAGGGGGAATTCATGAAGGCACTTAATAAACTCCTGGTTGTTTTATGCTTCACAGTAGTCATTGCCGCGGTATTAACGCCCGGCGTATCGGCCTCGGGTATATCCATCAACGGCTTTGGCCATCAGGGGTATATTACAACCACCGGCAACTCGTATTTAGCTGAGGAATCAACTGATGGATACTTAAGAGACTTCGTTTATGGTCTTACATTCACCAATAAAATGAATGAAAACACTTCTTTTATAGGTCAATTGACCGCGGAGAAAGGCGGCGTCGGCATAGGCTGGGGATTCGCCGAGTACAGGATTAACAGAGGCCTTGGGTTCAGGGCCGGCAAGATGAAACTGCCGTTCGGAATCCAATCCGAGACTATGGATGTTAAATATTTACAGCCGTTCAACTATTTGCCCCAGGCCGGATATGGACAGGAACTCGAGGCTTACATTGGGGCCGGCGCGTTTACAAAATTCGAATTATCATCCGATTGGAGTATTGGACTGGACTTCTATGCCGGCGAGGTGCAATTTGACGTCGAAGTTGAGGAGGAAGAAGAGGAAGAGGAAGAAGAGGAAGAATCCCTGGGCGAAGAAGGCTCTGAAAACCTCATCGGAGGCCGTTTCACTCTGCATCTCCCAATTCCCGGGACAAGCTTAATGTTCAGCTATCTCCAAAATGAGATGACCGGATTCGTTGCCGACGAGGCTATCGAAGTAAAAGCGGGAATTATATCGATGGAAGCTATTGGTAACAAATTTTTTATCCGCGGCGAAGCCGGCCGTATAGATGAATATGTTACTACCGATTGGGGATATCTTGAAGCCGGCTATTTCATCCATGACAATATACAGCCTGTTTTAAGATATGTTTCGCAGAAGAGAACCAGCGTACCGACCCTGTTGCTGGAGACAATGGAAGAAACCGGCCAAACTGATTATCAAAACGAGATAGGTCTGGGCGCAAATTTGTTTTTAAATACTGAAGTCGTCGTGAAGCTGGAACATCATTTCCTTTCTGGAACCGGATTGTTGAATTCTGAGGCACTCGAAGATGATCCTCCGGAAAGAACGTGGGGATTAACTTCAGTTAGCGTCGCTTTCGCGTTTTAAAGAAGCGATAGAATAATAATAGTCAGGCTATTTTAACTTAAATGGAGGTGCGATGATGAGACGCGCTGTAATTGCATTAATATACGGCATACTATGCTTCGCCATATTTATCCCCCAAGCGACGGCGATAGACATAATGGTAGTAGTAAATCCTTCAAGTTCTCTTGACGAAGTTACGGCAATGGATGTTAGTAAGGTTTTCATGGGGAGAATGGCGGATATTGAAGGCGTAAAATTGGAACCGATCGACCAACTATCGAATTCGGCGGTCCGCGAAGCTTTCAGTGAAAAGATTTTAGGCAGAAATGTCAGGAAAGTTAAAGATTACTGGAAGAAGCGAGTATTTTCCGGCAATGGTGAACCGCCGAGTGAACTGAACAATGACGCCAAGGTCATAGCTTATGTAGCGGATAATCCGGGCGCGATCGGCTATATAGCCGTCGGATCGTTAACTGATAAAGTTAAAGCCGTTGGGGTTGACGGCAAAACTGAATGGTAAGCCGACGCCAAACTGAATGTATTCAATATTCTCGGTCAGAAAGCAAACACGCTTTATGACGCCGATCATCAGGCCGGCTATATGACAGTAATCTGGAACGGTATGGATGATAGCGGCAATGAAGTTGCCAGTGGACTTTATTTCTATCGTGTCTCCACCGATTCCGAGCGGATTACCAGAAGGATGTTGATGCTGAAATAGAATTCTTGAGGGGAGCGTTACTTTATTCTGGAAAGGCGTCCATATGGGCGCCTTTTCTATTGGTAGTATCAAACGCTCGATATTCCAGTCGCGGCATATTTTTCTACATCGATATTGCTTCCGAGCGTGAATTGTTATATTATTATGTTCGAGAATTGAGGAAATTAATTAAGCGGAAAGGCTGGAATATGAAACGCGATAATCTTTTAATAGTATTGGCCATTATCCTTCTGCCGGCGATAGTAATTGGCCAGGATGGCGAACTCTGGTTCGGCCAACCCGACGGCGGCCCTCTGGTGTTCAGGATCGACAGTGATGAATCGGTTCCCGTTTGGTTTAAGTGTAATCCTGATCTGTCCGCCGCCGCCGCGCATATTCCTTTGTCTTCCGATGATAGATTTATCAGCGAAAGACCCGGGGGTGAGTTATTCGAACCTTTCGTAAATGAAAATCCGCCGGAAGGTTTCGATAAGGGTTGGGACAGCGCCTACTTGATGGAGCCAATGCCTCATCAGGACAGAAATGGTTTCACCAGCCAGGGTGCTTTGGGATTTTCCGATCTGGTCGGCAAATCCAATGTCCCGCTTAATTGCGAACAACAATGTAAAATAATAGAATTCAAAATGTGCACCGCCGGCGACGATTCCCTTCGCGGACACACCTATGATGTCTTTATTGAAGGCTTCAATCCCCGCAGTAAAGGGATCAGGCTAAGTGATACGATGGGAGTGAGAACTTACGAAATCGAAGCTCATTTCAGCCAGGTTCACTTTTTGTATCCCGGTGATATCAACGCCGATTTCAAAATCGACAACAGCGATCTTGAACTTCTGGATAATTATTTAAAAGGCGAAGCGAAATTTCCCTGGCCCGAATTACGAGGCGATTGTAATAACGATGGCGTTATTGATAAAGCTGACATTACTTTTTTAAGCGATTACCTTAATAATAATGGCCCCCCCCCAAAGTAGCAGCCTTCAATTTGTCCTGTTGCAGTTAATCAAATGATTATCGAGCCAGGCTAAAATGAACTGCCGGCCGGTTAAATGAAAATCTCTCTAATCCCTATTATCCCGCGGGTTCGATGAGCCGGCGGGATTTTTGTTATAGGTTGCATATATTAAACAGGTATTGCTTATTCGAGGTAGTTATCTTACCGACAACGGCTCGTTATTGAAGTAGTAGTCTCTGATTTTATGCAGGTATCATTAAATCCTGGGGTTGTCATGCCTGGCGGAATCGCGTACTTATTTTGATTTTATCGATCTAATAGGTCGCTAATCTTATATTATCCTTTTGATTATCACCTGAGTGATACATTTATTATACTAACTAATTAATGCGTTTAGCGATATACACAGTCTATTAGAGTGTTGCTTTATACTGTTCCAAATATAACTACCTGAATTAAGGGCGGCATTTTAATTCCGATAAAAAGCTATTGAACATACAATAGCACCTGTCTCAAAAATGGGGGAGAAATTACTTATGAACCAGGAATCATTCATCAAACTAAAGCGTTTATTGCCTGCGATTGCAGTATATTTGCTGTTATCGGCCTTTTTAAGCCCGGTTCTGGCCAGCGGCGACGGGCCAGGTGTTTCGCCCGATAAAGCTTATAGTTTGCTCAAAGAAGGTAATAAGAGTTTTTATTCAGAGCAGGCTCAACATCCCAATCTTCTGGGTGATCGCAGATATCAAACGACAACTGGGGGGCAACATCCATTTGCCACGGTAATTACCTGTTCGGATTCCCGGGTAATGCCCGAGATGGTATTCGACCAGGGAGTTGGCGATGTTTTCATAATCAGGGTTGCCGGTAATGTCTGTGATGTTGATGAAGTAGGCTCGATCGAATACGGGGTCGACCATCTCGGTACTCCTATTATGGTTGTATTGGGGCATTCAAACTGCGGCGTGGTAACAGCCGTTGTTACCAATGCCGAAGTTCACGGCAGCATCCCTCCGCTGGTGGATAATATAATCCCAGCGGCGGAGAAAACGAAGCATGAACATGCCGACCTTCAGGGCAAGGATCTGGTGCCTTATGCCGTAAGTAACAATGTCTGGCAATCTATAGATGATCTGTTTAAAAGCAGTCCGGTAACGAGAGAAAGAGTCAGCGCGGGCAAGCTGATGGTGATTGGGGCGGTATATCATATCGAGGATGGCAAAATCGAATGGCTCGGTGAACATCCGGAGCAAACGAGGTTACTGTCTTATTCCGGCGGTGGGCACCCTACCACAAGTTCTGACTTTGTGTTGGAATATCATGGTGAAGTCGAGGTCGCGAATCGTTTATATGCCGGTCCTGACGCGAACGAAGCAATCAGTTTGCTTCAAAAGGGCAATTCCCGATACGTTAACGGGTCTCTTCTATTCGACGGTCAGAATCAGATCCGACGCAAAACGAGTACGGAATACGGTCAACATCCTTTCGTAACCGCGATTGCCTGCTCCGATTCAAGAGTGCCGGTGGAATATATATTCGATCAGGGTATCGGCGATATATTTGTAATTCGGGTCGCCGGTAACGTTGCCGATGTCGATGAGATCGGCTCGATTGAATATGGCGTGGATCATCTTGAGACACCGCTGTTTTTAGTTCTTGGTCATAGAAATTGCGAAGCCGTTACGGCGGTCGTTACCGATGCCGAACTGCATGGCAGTATCCCGCCGCTGGTTGATAATATCAAACCGGCCGTAGAAAAGACAAAACACGAACATCCGGGCGTTCCCGATATGGACTTGGTCCCCTATGCCGTTGAGAATAATGTCTGGCAAACCATTGAGGATCTTTTAAACAACAGCCCGACCTCAAAGGCACGAGTGGAAGCGGGACTGCTGAAAATCGAAGGCGCGGTTTACGATATCGAAACCGGCCTGGTACAATGGTTGGGACCTCATCCCGAACTAAACACTATTCTGGCCTCTATATCCGCCGGTGGCGGTTCTCATGGCGGTACCGCGGCTGTCGCGGTTCAGGAAACTCATGAGACTACTACTACTTCGCACGAAGCGGTGTCAACATCTCACGATGCCCCTTCGAGCCATTCTTCATCATCAACGTCTACCCAAAAAGCGGAACATAAAGAACGTAAAGCGAAAGAACGCTATGCGGGCGCGACTACACGTTCCGGCGATAGCGGCATCGGGATGTATTTATTATGGGCGGCAATAATTATGGCGGTCCTGGTTGGAGTATACAAGTTATTTGGAGGAGCACTGATAATGAAATTTAAACTTGGAACGAAAATTATCGGCGGGTACGGCATTGCTCTCGCCTTAACGGTGGTTATAGTTATAATGGGAGCTATGGCGCTTAGTAATATCGGAGGAATGATAGTCAATATCGCTAAGGTACAAATTCCGCTAGTCGAGGCCATTAATGAAATTGAAATCGTGGCTATTGAACAGGAACTGGCGGCCACTCAATACGCCTTTCACGAGGAAGAAAAATATTGGGATGCTTTCGAGGAATACGGTCACGAAATTAACGAGTATTTTGAAAAAGCTGAGGCGATTGTCAAAGCAGATGAAGTTCTTTCAGAAACAGATATGTACAGAGTCCTTGAGGACCTGGTTCATCAACATAATGAATTCGCAAAACACTGCGGACAGATGCATCAAGCCCATATTGATGGCAACGAGATTCTTGTAACCGAGATAGCCAATCAAATTGAGGTTGAAGGTGAAGTTCTTGTTGAACATATTGATGAATTACTGAGAAGGGTTGAGGCTCAAACCGACAGCGTAACTCATGCAGCCGAAGCCGCCGAGCAAAGAGCCATTACGATGAATATAGTATTCGGGATTTGCGCCGTGGTAATCGGGTTGATTATTGGACTGGTTATATCTCGAGGTATTACCCGCCCCGTGAATCAAGCTGTTGAAGTTGCTATGAAAGTGGCTGAGGGTGATTTAACAAGCGAACCTTTAAATAGCAAAACTGTTGATGAAATTGGAGTATTATCCAGAGCCCTGGATAAGATGAACATAAGTTTGGCGAAAATTATTAGCACTGTCGGAAATAATACTGAACAACTGGCTTCTGCCACCACCGAAATTTCATCATCATCCGAACAATTGTCCGCTGGTTCCAAAGAGCAAACAAACCAAACGGCGCAGGTTTCCATCGCTATTGAGGAAATGACGGCGACTATCGTTGAAACTTCGAAAAATACCGCCGAGGCGGCCGAGAAAGCCCAAGAGGCGTCAGCGAAATCTCAGGAAGGCGGGCAGTTAGCCGAGGATACCTCGCGAGGCATGGATGAGATTGTTCAGTCCGCTGGCGCGACTGCTCAGAACATCGCGACACTGTCTGAGAAAGCCACCGCTATCGGTGAGATAATCAGTGTTATTGATGACATCGCCGACCAGACCAATCTGCTGGCCCTGAATGCCGCTATCGAAGCGGCCCGTGCCGGCGAACAAGGACGGGGATTCGCGGTTGTCGCCGATGAGGTACGTAAGCTGGCCGAACGGACAACCAAGGCCACTAAAGAAGTCGCCGAGACGATCAAGGGAATCCAGACTGATGTCGGTACCGCTAATACTCAGATGGAAGAAGCCGGGGAGATTGTCAACAAGGGCAGGGAACTGGTTGAAAAAACGAACATATCCTTAACCGAGATATTTACCACTATTGAGGGTGTTCAGGAGATGATGCGCCAGATAGCCACTGCCACCGACGAGCAATCGGTGGCGGCTGAAGAGATATCCAAGAACGTCGAGAATGTCAACCGGATCAGTCAGGAATCATCCACCGGCACGGAGCAAGCGGCTTCAGCGGCCGAGCAGCTTAATCGTCAGTCCGAAGAATTGAGAACGCTGGTCGGTGGTTTTAAACTGAACAATAATGTTAGGGTAGGAGCGTAATAATGGCTGAACAAGTTTCACAAAAACAGGTAGATGACCTGGAGCAAATGGTCACGTTCAACCTGGGCCAGGAGGAATTCGGCGTGAATATCCTTCAGGTTCAGGAGATCAACCGGATGGTCGAGATCACCCGGGTACCACAAACCGATCAATATGTCGAAGGCATAATCAACCTTCGGGGCAAGGTAATCCCGATTATTGATCTACGCAAGAAATTCGGTATGGCCGAGAAAGAATATGACAATCAGACTCGAATCGTTGTCGTGGATGTGGCCAATGAGGTTGTGGGCCTGGTTGTTGATGGTGTTTCGGAGGTACTCAGAGTAGAATCCGATACGCTGGAGGACGCGCCCAAGTTGGTGTCGGGCGAATCGACATATTCGGGAGCCGAGTATATTAAATCAATCGCCAAGTTAGCGGACCGGTTATTGATCTATCTGGATTTGAGTAAGATAATATCCACAAGTGAATTGCCGACCGGCTGAAGAATAACTCTGTCAGTAATGAAATCCCGCGGAGCTTATACTTCGCGGGATTTTTTTGACACTGCTACGATTTGTAAATTTTAATTCGGGCTAGGCGCCGCTATTGCTGTCCAGAACGCTGAATTAGGCAAATTATGCTAAAAGTGGAATATAGTAATAAAGACCGAGTACTGTTTTTTACAATATGTAACATTGAATACTTGACAGCATTAATTAATACTTAAGAACATTGTGATGTATTACGATAAATGTCAAAGAGAGGCAACTAGAGTATACGCTTGAATTGCCAATAAACCCTTATATATATGGAGTTTGAAGGGAAATAATAGATAATAATTAGATTTGTCGGAGAATTATAGTCGATCTGTGACATTGATTTTAATCAGATTCACCGGGTTGCGCTTAGGGGTAGATTATTATTTCTATGTTATCGAAAACTCTGGTCTATAATGAAAATTAACAGTTGGCAATAGCGCAAATAATATCCGATAAGTTCCCTATGGAGAGCTTAGAAGAGAAAGGACAGAGAAGATGAGGATGACAATCGGTAGAAAAATGTATGGTTTGGTTGGTATTCTGTCTGTTTTGGCAATCGTAGTGTGGGGGCTTTCGACTATTAATCTTAATAAAGTGACCAATAATTACGAACAAGCGATCGCTGAGGAAGGTGGAGCGCGGTTCTTGGTTGAAAAGGAAGTCGATCATTTAAAATGGGTAAACGCGCTTACCGAAGTCTTTATCTTAAACAAGGAATTCGACAAACAAACCGATCCTCATAAATGCGGTTTTGGTAAATGGTACGATGGATTGCTTAATTCCGAAGAGTATAAACATTTTGACGATGCAACCAAGGCTTTGCTATCTAAAATCGATGAACCTCATAAAAATCTTCATCATTCGGCGGTTGGAATAAAAGAAATCATGCAATCGGGATTTAATGAGGCAAATAAAGCGCTTGCTCTGGATATATATAAAACCAAGTCTCTGGAGAGTCTGGCTGAAGTACAGGAATTACTTAAGGGCTTACAGAAGAAGAAATTTACAGCATCAGAACACAAAGTTAAATCAGCCCAATCGCAAACATCAAGTTCTACTCTACTCAATTTCATAATCACGATTACCTCTGTCGCTATAGGTTTGGTTCTTGCTGTGTTCATTTCCAGGAGCTTCACCAGGCCAACAAACAAAGCAGTCGATATGTTGAAGGATATCGCCCAGGGTGAGGGCGATTTAACCAAACGCCTGGAAGTATCATCTAAAGATGAGATTGGCGATATGGCGAAATGGTTCAACGCCTTCATGGAAAAACTCCATGATATAATCTACCAGGTTGCTCTGAACACGGAACAGCTGGCCTCAGCCGCTACCGAAATTTCCTCATCCTCCGAACAGCTTACCGCCGGGGCCAAGGAGCAAACCAACCAGACAGCCCAGGTCTCGACCGCCGTTGAAGAGATGACCGCGACAATAGTTGAAACGTCGAAAAATACTACCGACGCCGCCGAAAAAGCCCAGGAAGCCGCGGCGAAATCGCAGGAAGGCGGGCAACTGGCCGAGGATACCTCGCGAGGCATGGATGAGATTGTTCAGTCCGCCGGTGCGACGGCCCGGAATATCTTGACATTATCCGAAAAAGCGACCGCTATCGGCGAAATAATCAAGGTTATCGATGATATCGCCGACCAGACCAATCTGTTGGCCTTGAATGCCGCCATTGAAGCGGCCCGGGCCGGCGAACAAGGCCGAGGCTTCGCGGTGGTCGCCGATGAGGTACGTAAGCTGGCCGAACGGACAACCAAGGCCACTAAAGAAGTCGCCGAGACGATCAAGGGAATCCAGACTGATGTCGGAACCGCTAATACTCAGATGGAAGAAGCCGGGGAGATTGTCAATAAGGGCAAAGATCTGGTTGAAAAAACGAATTCATCATTAACCGAAATATTCTCCACTATTGAGGGCGTTCAGGAGATGATGCGCCAGATAGCCACTGCCACCGACGAGCAATCGGCGGCGGCCGAAGAGATCTCCAAGAACGTCGAGAATGTCAACCGGATCAGCCAGGAATCGGCCTCGGGTACCGAACAGGCTGCCTCGGCGGCTGAACAGCTTAATCGTCAATCCGAAGAATTAAAAGCCCTTGTCGGCGGCTTCAAG
The DNA here is from genome assembly GCA_024231855.1 of Candidatus Zixiibacteriota bacterium. Lineage (GTDB taxonomy): Bacteria > Zixibacteria > MSB-5A5 > UBA10806 > 4484-95 > JAAEQD01. The sequence continues at coordinate 21,523 of JAAEQD010000410.1, read as the reverse complement.
CTCAACAATAAAGTCAAATCGGGAGCATAATAATGGCGGAAGAAAAAACCCAAAAACAGGTAGATGACCTGGAGCAAATGGTCACGTTCAACCTGGGTCAGGAGGAGTTCGGCGTGAATATCCTTCAGGTTCAGGAGATCAACCGGATGGTCGAGATCACCCGGGTACCGCAAACCGAGAATTATGTAGAAGGTATAATCAACCTTCGCGGCAAAGTCATCCCGATTATCGATCTGCGCAAGAAATTCGGTATGGCCGAAAAGGAATACGATAATCACACCAGAATCGTTGTCGTGGATGTGGCCAATGAGGTTGTCGGCCTGGTAGTGGATGGTGTTTCGGAGGTTTTACGCGTACCGGCCGACTCGCTTGAGGACGCGCCCAGGCTTGTTTCCGGAGAATCAACTTATTCAGGAGTAGAATACATAAAGTCAATTGCCAAGTTGGCTGACAGACTTTTGATCTATCTGGATTTGGGTAAGATCATATCAACCTGTGAATTGCCAAGCGGCTAAATAAATCTCTCCAATTGCTTAAATCTCGCGAGGCTTATACCTTGCGAGATTTTCATTTAAATTCATGTATAAAAACCTAACAGACTGTTTATAAAGGACTTGAAAATGGAGATAGTGATTTTAAAATCATAAAATATTAATGTGGGCACATAACGTTTCAGTGTAAACGCATATATTTGTCAAATTTTCAAGCTTTAAAATAATCACACGATAAACTATTTAAAGCTACATTTAAAAATCTGAAATAACTTGGAGGGTTTCTGAAAAAACAGCGAAAATCATGACGTCGGATATGTGATTATCCGTTAATTCGTGATATCGTTTAAGATTTGTAAAGAGACAAGGATTTATGATGCCAATGATATTCAAAATAATTTAAAAAACACAAATTGGGGGAATTAATCTTTGGATCACCAAAAATTAATTGAACGGAAGTATTTATTGTCGGCTTTTTTCATACTTCTACTATTACCGGTCTTACTAAGCCCGATTGTGGCTAGCGGCGATGGAACCGGTATTTCACCTGCCGAGGCTCAAAAAAAGCTAAAGGATTGCAACAGCCGTTACTTTCAAGGTAACGCTCAACATCCCAATCTTCTTAGTGATCGCAGATACCAAACAACTACCGGTGGTCAGCATCCGTTTGCCACCGTAATTACCTGTTCCGATTCCAGGGTAATGCCCGAGGTGGCATTCGACCAGGGCATCGGCGATGTGTTTGTAATTCGGGTGGCCGGCAATGTTGTCGATGTTGATGAAATCGGCTCGATTGAGTATGGCGTGGATCACCTGGAGACACAGTTATTTTTAGTTCTTGGACATAGAAATTGGGGGAGCAGTCACTGCCGTCGTTACCGATGCCGAACTGCATGGCAGTATCCCGCCGTTGGTTGACAATATCAAGTTAAATTGTAATAGTTGTATGATAATTTAGGGGGGAAAATGAAAAAACAGGTATTCCAAATCATCATCGCACTATTCGTATTTCTCGCGATGCAAAATTCACCTGTTATGGCCCAGGGATTTTCGGCTTTGTTGGAAAAGCTGGATAAACTGGAAGCCAGAATAGCCGAGCTTGAACAAGCCGCCGGCGGCTCAACGGATTTCTCCGCTTATGATGAGCGATTCGCTGAACTTGAAGACCAGGTGGCGAACATACCGCAAAGCCAGCCCGATATATCGGTTCTGGAGGAGCGGCTTGCCGGACTCGAACAGGCCAACGTTGGTTCGGATTCCGATCCGCGTCTGGAGTTTATCGAAAACTCAATAGTCGAGCTTTCGATGAAAGTCAAGGCGATGGAAGAAGCACAGGTAACCGCCGGCACCACTGATCAAAACGCCGGAACAGGCAGCCAATTTGCCGCGGAGTTAAGAGCATTGACCACTGAATTGAGAGAAATCATCGCGCAAAGTGGAGAAGAAAGCCAGGCAGATGACGGTTTATCATTCGGGAATATCGAACTGGCGGGATTTTTCGATTTGATCTATTTGATGCCTGATGATAACGAAGAGGACAAAGGTTTCGTGCTTAACCAGATGGAGGTCGATATCGAATCTGCTTTCTCGCCTTATGTAAGCATCGTCGGCGCTATCGCCTATGGTGGCGAGGCTTTCGAGGTTGGGGCCGCTTTTGCCGATCTTCACTGGATGGGTGAAAGTTCGGCTCACCCAGTCGGTTCCCAGATGTTCGAACACTCGGGTCTTATGGTAGGCCAGTTCGATGTACCTTTCGGCGCCGATTTCGAGAGAATCGCCTCGCCGGACAGATCGCTTTTCTCGGCACCCTTGGCGGTTTCCGAAACTGTCGACGGCTGGAACGATCTGGGGTTGAATCTTTATGGGGGGCAGGATCTCTGGGACGCCCAGATGTATTTCGTCAACGGCGACCAGGAGAATATGGCCTATGGTGGCAGGCTGACATTCATGCTGTCTGAATACTTAAGAGTCGGCGGCAGTTCGGCTTCGATATTAAACAGCGAGGATCAGCCCCAGGCCAATTTCTACGGCGGCGACGCGGTATTTCACTACGCGCCGGTAGAGGTTACCGCTGAATACATTCTTAAGCAAGACGAACTCCAGGCCGAGCAAGTTGACATTGCCGGTTACTATGTTGAGGGCGTGCTGGAAGTTCATCAATGGTTTCACAAGGATATCTACCTGGTAGGCGGCTATAGCGCCGTTGAACACAAGAATGTTGAACACTCCGAGGTTGAGGACAAACTGAGTCAAATCACAGTCGGGGCGGGCTTTAATTTAAATGAAAACGCTTCATTAAGGATCGAGTATGAAACCGAAGACAGCGAACATCATGAGGCTGAAAATGTGGTTATCGGCCAATTCGTGGTATCGTTTTAAAGATACTTAATTTTAAAGAGGAGAATTAACTGTGAAACTTACCATTAAAAACAAATTGATTTTTTCATTTTCCGCGCTGGTACTTATTGTTATCGCTGGAACGGTCATCGGTATACAATCAGTGAATGGCATTAACGATAAAGCCGATTATATAATCGAAAAAGCCGAAAAACTCGATAATAGCATGGAAATGAAATATGCCGTGACCGCCACCATGGATGGTCTGGCTGATGTACTGCTTTTTGAAGCTGCCGCTGAATTTGATGAAGTGGTAACGCCGCATATCGAATTATTTGAGCAAAATCTAACGGAATTAAAAGACGGCGCGGATGCTGAGGAATTGGCGCTTGCCAAAAAACTCGATGAAGCGCACGAACCACTTGATCAATCGTGTCAGCTAATTCATGAATTAGCGTTGAGGAATGATTGGGATTTGGCTAAACAAACACTTGCAACTGATGTCGAAGCCGCGGTAGGTAATCTCGAAGATTTGATCGAAGAACTTGAGGGTGAACTCAGGGCAGATTTTGCCAAGGCCGAGGAAGAAGCCGAGGAAGAAGTAGCTGCCGACAGTTTCCTATTAATTACATTTTCGGTAGTTGCGGTCGTATTATCGTTTGTTCTGGCATTCTTCATCATTAAAGGTATTACCGGTGGCCTTAATAAAGCGATGGAAATCGTCAGGGCCGTGGCTAATAAAGATTTGACGACAAAAATTGAAATCAATAGCAAGGATGAAATCGGGCAGATGTGCGAACAGGTAAATAAAATGTCCGATGATCTTCATGATACTGTATACACAGTTGCTCAAAATGCCGAACAACTGGCTTCCGCGGCAAACGAAATATCGACGTCAGCCGAGCAACTATCCGCCGGTTCCAAAGAACAAACCAATCAGACAGCTCAGGTCTCAACCGCCGTTGAGGAAATGACCGCGACTATCGTAGAGACTTCGAAAAATACCGGCGAAGCCGCTGAACGAGCCAAAGAAGCGGCATCGAAATCTCAGGAAGGCGGGCAACTGGCCGAGGATACCTCGCATGGCATGGATGAGATAGTACAATCAGCCAGCGCGACGGCTCAGAATATCGCGACACTTTCTGAAAAGGCCACCGCTATCGGTGAAATAATCAAAGTCATCGATGACATTGCCGACCAGACTAATTTGCTGGCTTTGAACGCCGCTATTGAAGCGGCCCGCGCCGGCGAACAGGGTCGCGGTTTCGCGGTTGTCGCCGATGAAGTGCGTAAACTGGCCGAACGGACAACCAAAGCCACCAAAGAAGTTGCTGATACAATCAAAGGTATTCAAGCGGATGTCGGCACAGCTAATACTCAGATAGAAGAAGCCGGCGAAATAGTTGGCAAGGGTAAAGGCCTGGTTGAGAAAACAAATACATCTTTAACCGAGATATTCTCATCAATTGAAGGCGTTCAGGAGATGATGCGTCAGGTAGCAACCGCCTCGGAAGAGCAATCAGCCGCCGCTGAACAGATATCTAAAAGCGTCGAGAATGTCAACCGGATAAGCCAGGAATCGGTCACCGGCACCGAGCAAGCGGCTTCGGCGGCGGAACAGCTTAATCGACAATCGGAAGATTTAAGAGTGTTGGTTGGCGATTTCAAACTCCGCAAAAATGTTGAAGCAGGAGCGTAAATATGGCTGATCAAGTTTCACAAAAACAGTTAGATGATCTGGAACAGATGGTGACATTTAACCTGGGCCAGGAGGAATTCGGCGTGAATATCCTTCAGGTTCAGGAGATCAACCGAATGGTCGAGATCACCCAGGTACCGCAAACCGAGAATTATGTAGAAGGTATAATCAACCTTCGCGGCAAAGTCATCCCGATTATCGATCTACGCAAGAAATTCGGTATGGCCGAAAAGGAATACGATAATCACACCAGAATCGTTGTCGTGGATGTGGCCAATGAGGTTGTCGGCCTGGTAGTGGATGGCGTATCGGAAGTACTCAGAGTAGAAGCGGATACGCTGGAAGACGCGCCCAAGTTGGTGTCGGGGGAATCGACTTATTCGGGAGCGGAATATATCAAATCAATCGCCAAGCTGGCGGATAGGCTCTTAATCTATCTCAATCTGGGCAAGATAATATCCACCAGTGAGTTACCGACTGGCTAAAGAATAACTCTGTCAGTTTAAAATCCCGCGGAGCATATACATACTTCGCGGGATTTTTTTGATGTTATTCCTCTTTTATGGTTAACGTGTTGAGAGTAATGATGTTAAAACTACAGCTCTACTTATTGCGGCTGATTGTATCACCCAGTTTTATTAGCTTTGTTGAAATGTGAAACAAGCTGATAATAATTAATTCTTTGTTAAACCCTCTATTTGAAGATAAGGAAAATTAACCGATATATCATAATAAGCGGGTTAGTAATAACTAATTCTATCCTTGCGTTATAGTTATGATTAAGAAACTTGGACAATTATTGATTGAATCAGGCTTGATCTCTGAAGACCAGCTTCAAGCGGCCCTGAACAATCAGAAAAAATCAAACAAGCGACTCGGTGAAATCGTTGTCGAATCGGGCTATATTAATGAGGATCAGTTACAAGAAATAATCGCGGAAAAACTGAACCTTCCCAAACTTCATCTGTCAGATCTGGAAGTCGACGCCGAAATCGTTAAATTATTACCGGCCGAACTCGCTCGTCGGTACACGGTTATACCGATTTTCAAAATGGGCAATATCTTAACAGTGGTCATGGATGATCCGCTGAATTTCGTGGCTACGGATGAAATTGTCTATTTGACCGGTATGGATATCAATCGAGTCGTGGCCACCCGAAGCGAAATCGAAGTCGCTATCGATAGATATTACTCTATCACCGACACCATGGGCCAGACAATGGACAGAATCGAGGAGAGCTCGAGTCAATTCGATGATGCCCAGATTTTAGATATTGCCTCTAATGAAGGAATCTCCAGCGATATGCCGGTAGTTGAGTTGGTTAATGTAATTGTCGCCAAAGCGGTTAAGACGAAAGCCTCGGATATTCATCTCGAGACCGACGATAAAAGCTTCCGGGTAAGGTATAGAGTTGATGGTTTAATGCGCGAGGTAGCGGTTTTAGCTGCCAGTATTCATCAGCCCGTGGTGTCTCGAATCAAGGTCATGTCAAATATCGATGTCTCGGAGAAACGTTTGCCGCAGGATGGCCGGTTCCGGATCAATTACGATGAAAGACAGATTGATTTCAGGGTGTCTACACTTCCGACTATTTTCGGCGAGAAGGTGGTAATCAGGATTCTCGACCAGAGCAACTTGTTGATCGATTTGGCCCAGATGGGATTTTCCAAGCAAAATTATCAAACCTGGCTGGATGCAATCCATCGCCCCGAGGGTTTGATCCTGATAACCGGACCGACCGGAAGCGGTAAGACATCGACGCTTTACGCCGTTTTAAAAGAATTGAATACGCCGGAAAAAAATATCGTTACCGTGGAAGATCCCGTGGAATATAATTTGCGAATGATAAATCAGGTGCAGATTAATGAGAAGGCGGGGTTGGTTTTTGCCAGCGCTTTGCGGTCGATAGTCAGGCAGAATCCGGATATTTTGATGGTCGGCGAAATCCGTGATCTGGCGGCGGCCGAAATCACTATAAGGGCGTCGATGACGGGCCATCTGGCTCTATCGACTCTTCATACCTCGGACGCTCCGGTGGCCGCCGGCCGGTTGATCGATATGGGGGTAGAGCCGTATCTCGTGTCTTCCGCCGTTACTGCCGTGCTGGCGCAGCGATTGGTAAGGGTTATCTGCCCCAATTGCCGCATTGAGGCCCAGCCGGAATCAGCCCTGTTTAATGACCTCCTCGAACGCTGGAACCGCCCGGATATTAAATTTTACCAGGGCCAGGGCTGCCCGCGATGTAATCAAACCGGTTACACCGGCCGCACCGCTATTCATGAGCTTATGATAGTTTCTCCGGAATTAAAAGAGATGATCAGCCGCAAGGCGCCGCATGTCGAATTACGGCGGTCGGCTATAGAATCGGGTATGATATCGCTTTTAGACGATGGCTTAACAAAAGCCTCAAATGGCACTACCTCGATAGAAGAGGTTTTGCGGGTTTGCCATAATGAAGATAGTAAATTGAAAAAAGATATTAAAGCTCCGGTAGAATCGAATGTCGCAACTGTTTAAATATAAAGCGGTAGATCGGTATGGTAAAACCCAAACCGGTGTAATCGAGGCCGATGATGACAGCCTGGCCAAGAAAGATCTCGATCTGAAGGACTTAATACCTATCGATGTTAAATCCTTCGTTGAAACCAAGGGACTTCTCGGGAGATTCATAAAGCCATCCATCGACCTTGAGCTTCTGGCCTCGTTTTCTACCAAGCTGAACACATTGACTAAAGCGGGTATTCCGATAATCAAGGCGTTGAGTATTATCGAAAGCGAACAGGAAAACGAGGAATTCGGTAAGGTCTTGCTGAAAATACGGCAGCATATTGAAGGCGGTATGACGCTATCACAATCAATGGAGCAATTTCCACACTATTTTGATTCGTTATTCGTCAGTACCATCCGCGCCGGGGAAACGTCCGGCCAGATGGAGGCAATTCTGGAAAGATTGAATCATCTTATCGAAAGAGAGATCAAAACCAAAGAGACGGTAAAATCAGCGGTGCGATACCCATCGTACGTGTTTCTTACTATTATTGTGGCAATCTCGGTAGTGGTTACGGTCGTCGTGCCCAAATTCGCCGATTTTTACGCCTCCAGTAAAGCCGAACTGCCCTTACCGACCAAATTGATCCTGAGCTTAAGCAATTTCGTTACCTCTTATTGGTACCTGGTTTTAGTCGTAGCGGTTGGAGCGGTGTTCGCGTTTTTAAAATTTCGCGATAGCGATTATGGCTCACGAGTCCTCGATCGAATCAAGCTGGAAGCGCCAATATTCGGCAGTATCTTTGTCAAAATGGCTCTTTCCAGATTCTGTTATCTGTTAGGTACATTGCTAAGGTCGGGCCTGCCTATGGTTGAAGCCTTGAGATTGGTTGCCAGCGCCGCTGGCAACTCGCTTATTTCCCGGGTGCTGGAAAAAATGAGTGATAATGTCGTCGGCGGCGGTGATCCGGTTGCGCCGATGCGAGAGTCGAAATATTTCATGCCGATGGTGATTCAGATGTTTACTATCGGGATGGAATCGGGTCGATTGGATGATTTGTTATATGATGTTGCCACTCACTATGACACGGTTGTCGAAAATGAATCCAAGAAACTGACAACCAGAATCGAGCCGGTACTGACATTTTTTATCGGCGGCATGGTTCTAATTTTAGCGTTAGCGATATTTTTACCTATGTGGAATATGATGAAAGTTTTAAAGAACTAACAAAGGAGGAAGAATGAAGTTTGACAACCAAAAAGGATTCACCCTGATCGAACTCGTGATCATTATCGTGGTCCTCGGGATACTGGCTTCGGTAGCCATACCCAAGTACAAAAGCATTGTCGCTGAATCAAGAGAGGCTTCTTGCCGGGGCTCTCTCGGTGGATTAAGGTCCGGTGTTAGCATTTATTACGCAAACCTGGCTGTAACCACGGGTACGGCGGACTGGCCGGAGATGGATAGCCTGACGACCATCGGAGTTGTGATGGAGCAAGCCCTGCCATCCAATCCATACCAGACCAACGCGCCAGACTCAATCGTTACGGGCGTTACGAAGGGAACTATAGTCGGAACGCGCGGCGGCTGGGCTTATTTAGCTTCCAGCGGAGAGATTTGGGCTAATACGAATTCTGTCGGCGAAAACAGCTGGTAAAAAAATGGTAGGATTACTGAAACCCGGCCGGGCCGCAAAAGCCAGGGCCGGGTTTACGTTAATCGAGATCGTGATAGTTATCCTTGCTCTGGGCGTTCTGGCGACTATTGCCATTCCCAGGTTTGGCGATATGATCGGCGGTTCGAAAACTGCTACTACCAGGGATGAGATGCGAACCTTAAAAATCGCCCTGGTCGGATCGGGGAAAAACAATGTCAGGGGTTACGAAAACGATGTGGGTTCGCTGCCGTCGGGCCTGGCTGATTTGACATCGAAGCCGGGCGGCGTAGGCAACTGGGACAGGTTCACCAAAACCGGCTGGAACGGACCGTATATCGATTCGACCGGCGGCGACTATCTCAGGGATGGCTGGGGTACCAATTACATTTATAACCAGGCGGGACGATCGATAAAGAGTGTCGGATCGGGAGATACAATAACCGTAAATTTCTGATGAATGAGCTTAGGCAAAGAAACGGTTTTACGTTAATCGAAATGGTCCTGGTAATCGTTATCATGGGCATAATCTCGACTATTGCCATGAAATCATTGCAAAGCTCAACCGAGCAAAGACGTTTCGATGCCACGACCGAGGAGATGGAAGTTCTGGCCCGAGCCATAGTCGGAGATGAGAGACTCGTATCCGGCGGTGTCAGGGCGGATTTCGGCTACGTGGGGGATGTGGGCGCGCTACCGTCCAGCCTCGATGATTTAATCGCTAATCCCGGCGGCTATGCTACCTGGAAGGGACCCTACTTTCGAGTAGATTTCAGCGAGCACACTGATGATCATCAGCGCGATGCCTGGAATGAGTTATATACGTATACCGGTGGGGTGACGATTGCTTCCTCAGGCGGTGGATCGGCAATAACCAGAGAATTAGCCAATTCTGTAAACGATCTTACATTGAATACGATAAACGGTATTGTTCGCGACAATAGATTATCACCGCCCGGAGACAGCGCCTCAAGTGTTACTATAACCATTCGATACCCCAATGGCTCCGGGGCCACAACCAGTGCGTCGGCGACACCATCCAATTCAGGAGAATTTTCATTCTCGTCATTGATACCTATAGGTATTCATGCCATCGAGGCGGTGATAAACGCGGATACCGTATCGAAATTTGTCGCCGTTTATCCCGGCCGGGACTCTTATACAGAACTCCGTTTTTCATCTAACGTGTGGTGAAAATATGACTGCCTATTATGACAAATCTCAATATGGTTTCACGTTGATTGAGATCGTTTTAATCATCTTAATTATTGGTATTATAGGTACTATCGCTATAAGATCGTTTAAACCCTCGTTAGAACAAGCAAAAGAATCGGCGACCCTGGAAGAGATGGATATTCTGGCTATGGCTATTGCCGGCGATACCAGGTTTGTCAAGGATGGAATTCGTACCGATTTCGGCTATGTCGGCGATGTTGGCTCGTTACCTCCAAACCTGGACGCGCTGTATCAAAATCCGGGTGGGTATTCAACCTGGGACGGCCCCTATATCGAAGATGGCTACGATACAGACTCATGGGGTGATTCATATTCTTACGCTGGTGATGTTACTATTACATCGCCGGGGAACGGTGTGACGATAACCAAGAAAATCGCCGATGCCACTTCTGATCTGACATCTAATACGATATTCGGGACGATTCATGACGGCCTTGGTTATGTGCCCGGAGATGATTCAGCCGATGTTGCCGTAACGGTTTTTTATCCCAATGGCACGGGCAGTATGACATCGGCCACACAAATCCCCGACAGATCCGGAGGCTTTTCTTTTACCAATACTATACCTATAGGCAATCATCTGGTTAAAGCCATAAACACAGTTGCCAGTGAGACGACCGAAACGTATATATCTGTTATACCGGCCAGTAAATCCTATTGTGAATTGCGATTTGATGGCGGTTATTGGTACTCGGAATATGCCGGTGGCAGCGGCGATATCATTATTGAAATCCTATGTTCTAACGATAGTGATGATGCCGAGGAGGACGATGGTGGCGGGATATCTCTCAATAACGATAAAATCGAGTTAGGCCAAATGAAATATGTTGGCCTTCGTTTTCAGAATGTTGGGCTACCCCAGGGAGCTACGATTACCGAGGCACATATCGATTTCGTGGCCGCCGATAATAACTCAGAGAATACTGATATCACAATCTGGGGAGAAGATACCGATGACGCGGCGCAAATTAATGGCAGTGATGACAACATCTCCGACAGGACACAAACAAGCGGTTCTGTCGCCTGGAACAATATTGAAAACTGGTCAATGAATCAAACCTATCCAACTCCTTATATTGCCGCAATAATCCAGGAAATTGTCGGTAGAGCAGGCTGGTCAAGCGGTAATGACCTGATTATAATGCTTGAATCCACCGATCTCAACGGTAAGCGTTTATTTGTCGCCCATGATGACGATTTTTCTAAATCAGGGCTTTTACATGTTGAATATAATTAGCGTAAAGTGACGAGAAATCATGAAATATTCCCGGGTAAAATATAAAGGTTTCACGCTGATTGAGGTCGTTCTGATAATCGTCATTATTGGAATAGTCGGTTCTATCGCGTTGCGCTCGCTTCAGTCATCTACCGAGCAAATCAGAGAAACGGCAACCAGGGAGGAAATGGAGCTTCTGGAAAAAGCGATTATTGGCGAAAAAGGTTTGGTGGAAAGCGGTATCAGATCGAATTACGGGTATGTCGGCGATGTCGGTTCTCTGCCGCCCGATCTTGACGCGTTGGTAGCGAATCCCGGCGGCTATTCGACCTGGAAAGGGCCTTATATAAACAATGACTTTATCGAAGCAATCGATGATTACAAAAAAGACGGCTGGGGTACTTTATATACATATACAGGCGGCGTAACTATCACATCGACCGGCGGCGGTTCTTCAATCAGCAAGCAGATCGCCCGGAACAGTTCTGATTTGACCTCGAATACGGTATGGGGATATACTTTCGATAAACAAGGTAATCAACCGGGTGACAGCTCATCCAGTATTATCGTAACTTTATTTTATCCAGACGGCTCAGGTAGCATGACATCGTCATCGCTCAGTCCGAACTCTGCCGGTAGATTTTCATTCGATAATTCAATCCCGATTGGAAATCATCTCGTAAGGGCGGTATACAGTAGCGCGAATGATACGACAGCTATGTACGCGTCGGTAACGCCGATAGGCGGCGCCTATGTCGATTTGCTTTTTACGGTAGATTTCGCGAGCGGATCGGAGCCCGATAGCAGTTTCTTTTATATTTCCACGGCCGGAAGCGCTACTTTGGGAGGTACAACGTTCCAGGACGAGGATATAGTAAAGTATTTTTACGCGCTAGATGACGCGATTATTTTTCTTGATGGCAGTAGTATTTTCTCCGGCGATGAGGATATCGATGCCATGCATATTCTAGCCAACGGAAACATAGCCATTTCGACTACAGAAGCGGCTCAAATAGGCGCGCTATCTTTTATTGATGAAGATATTGTAGAATATAATCCATCCAGCGGTCTGGCATCTTTGATTTTCGATGGCGGCGCGATATTTTCCGGAAATGAGGATGTTGACGCGATTTATATATACGACAACGGTCATATTTTGCTTTCGACTACCGGATCGGCCACAATCAATGGGACATCATTTGATGAAGAAGATTTAGTGGATTATGATCCTGTTGCTAACACGGCCACTATCGTGTTTGACGGAAGCGCTATATTTTCAAATAGCGCTGATATAAACGCCGTCCATATTCTCGATAGCGACAATTATATCATCTCGACTACCAGCAGTGAAACTATTGGTGCGCTAAGTTTCGATGATGAAGATTTGGCGGAGTATGATCCATCTTCCGGGATAGCTACTATGTTTTTTGACGGAGATGTTCCGTTTGGTACATCGACTGAGGATATCGATGCCGTACATGTCGGTGATGGCAGTGGAGCGCTTGGCGGAGGAAGCTCATCTCAGATTCTTAGGCCCGATGGCAATGGTTCGCAGATAAATCTGACTAATTCTGGTTGTGGCAGTAATTATCAATGTGTTGATGAAAGCAGTTCAGACGATGATGCCACTATAGTAATACGCGCGTCCAGCTCATATTCCTACGATCTCTACTCTCTTGAAAACCCCGCGGATACATCGGGATCTGTCGTGTCGGTGACTGTTTATTGCCGAGCGAAAAGGACTAAAAACCAGGGAAGTATAATGCCGGAAACTTACATAGGCTCTACCAAATATAGCGGTGCCGAGCAAAGTTTGACTGATTCTTACGCGGATTACAGTCATACCTGGGTCGTTAATCCAAACTCGAGCGTGGCCTGGACCTGGCAGGATGTGATAAATCTGGAGGCTGGAGTAAGCATTAAAGGCCAAAATTCAAATTTCCCAGCTTACTGTACCCAGGTTTGGGTGGAAATAGCACATTAATTAATGGCAATTATTAAACTGTGAAATTAAGCTATTGGGAAATATGTCGATCTTAATAAATAGGTTAAGAATGAATAAGTTAGGCGAAGCAAAGCCCGATCTAAAAGTTCGCTAACGGTAATATAATGACTGAATCAATTAAAGATAATTCGAACGTTCAAACCAACGCGGCGCTACCGGTTTCTGATATAGATCAGGAAATCGATAAAAGCGAAATTATTACGTTTGGCCAAAAACGAAACGGCAATTTTCGGCGATCGATGATATTATCCCTTGATCTGACCTGTAGGTATCTAAAATATAGCCTATTTGCCAGGCGTGGGAAAGCTACCAGATGGCTTGAAGCAGGTGAACTTCCCGAGATATTACTTCAAGAGCAAAAAATAGATAAAGCGGTGGCGGAAGGTCTTGAGATATTATCTAAAAATATCAATCTGGATAAAACCAAAATTCTTATAATTATCGAAGGCGCCGGTTTTTTTCTGCGTCGAATTACAATACCGGAGATGAAAAAGGACTCATTTAATGAAGCCTTGAGATGGAAATGCGCCAAGCAGATCCCCTACCCGATTGAAGAAGCTTATCTTAATATCCTTGATGTAGCGACATCTGATGGACAAACACGAGTATTGCTGGCGGTAGCCAAGAAAGATCAAGTTAATCGATTCGCGTTCCTGGGCGACAAACTTCTTGGAGTCGTTCCTTCTCCATTGGCTTTAAGCGGCAACTTTCTGGATCAATCCCGTCAGGAACAAACCATTGATATTTTACTTCACTGGGGCGAGTCCGAAGCCGTTATCGATTTTATTAATACCGGCCGATTCGAGTTTTCCAATAGTTTCAGATTCGATAGAATCACAGGTGAATCTCCACTGGAATTATTAAACCTCGCCGAAAAAATCGAAAACAATCTAAAAAATAGTCTCGATTTTTACCAGTCGGTTTATTCGGGTCAGCAAGCGAATCGAATTAGAGTTCATGGCGAAGGTTGGGAAGAAATCGCCCGGAGGATAACACCGATTGTGGATATCGAAGTTGCCTGTGATAATCCTTTCGATTCCCTGGTAGAAGATAAAGAAGCTCTGAAGCGGTTCTGGGATAATAAGGAATGCAAATACCTGCTCAATGCCGGAGCGCCCGGATTGGATACGAAGTACCTGTATCTGCCTTCGAGTGTAAAGAAGCTTCAAAAGATTGCCAAAATTAAATCGCTGGCCAGTTTGTTCTCGGCTTTTTTGATAATAGTCGTGATATTATTCGGCGGTATGTTTGCTATCGAAAAAATGAATCGCCTTGAGAAAATTGAAACTATCGATAATCAAATAAGTCAAATCGAAAGTTCAGCGGCATTCACTGAGGCACGTCGGCTCGAGAACGCGGTTGCCGAAGCCGCGATATCAATTTCTCATCTGCGGCCGCCGCAAAAATGGGTCGCGGAATTTATGAGGGCTATCAGTCAGTCGGTCTCGTCGGGAGTTTATTTTAAGACGTTGCGCCTGTCAAAGAGCGATGTCGGTAAAGGCGGCATCGATATTAGAATTGAAGGCTATTATAACGGCGATTTGAAAAACGCCGATATACAACTGGCCGGGCTGGTGGAAAATCTCAGCCAATATTGCGGCTTTAGCGAAGATAAATTCGAAAGGTTGGGCGAAAGAATCGATGGTTCGAATAAACATGTCGGTTTTGCCATAACCGGTTCAGCAAGGATAGGTCAATGGACGGCAGAGTAATTTTAAAGGTGATCTGGCTGCCATGCGTGTTGGTTCTGGTTTTTTGCGCGATTTTCTACTGGCACAGCCGGAGTATCGCCCGGCTCGATCTTGCCGTTTCCGATAAAACAGGCGAGCTGACGACCAGGCTAAAAACGCTGAAATCGGTTGGCGATTATCAAGTAAAACTAGCGGCCTTCGATGACCAGATCAGGGCTTATAAAGATGATTTGTTCGATCTCGATGATGCCGTATCTATGGTGAAGGCTATGGCATCACTGGCGAACAAACACAGAGTGAAGTTTATCGATTTTAAATATGATATACCCAAGTATATCCAGCAGAAAAGATTTAGCGATAATACCAGCGCCTTTATCGTACCTTTTGAATCAAAACTTACCGGCAATTATAGCGATGTCGGTAAATTGTTCAGATCGCTCGAGACTAAAGTTTATGTTTTGGATATTTACGATATTAAACTGCAAAGCGATCCGGAATCGGAGGACGGTGTCCAGTGCGATTTTAGGGGAGCCGTTCGCTTTTTCGAAAGAGCCAAACCGGGGATGGCTAACAATGGGTAACAAGAGAAAAATATTGGTCTATATAGTCTTTGCCTGTTCTGTTATTTATGGCGGCTGGTTTCATTTTTTAGGCGATGATGAATCAAAAAAACCGGCCAGGTCTGCTGTCAATCGAACCGCCGATGAAAGCGTTATAAATGAAATTGTCGGGCAAAAAACACCGCGGGAGGCCGGATTAACGCCCGTCTCAATTCAGACTTTATCAGTACCATCGGGCTGGGGCAGAAATCCCTTTAGAGATCATCGACCTTCCCGGACCGGAGCGACCCGGTCGAGCGAGCCTAAAACCACCGGCAAACCACATCTGACCGGTATATCTTATCATAAGGATAGAGCAAGTTTCGCTATAATTAATAATAAGGTTATCCAGGCAAATGAGAAAATCGATGGCTGGCATGTCGTATCGATCTATCGCGATTACGTGTTGATAAAAAAATCAGGAGCCATTGAAAAATTGACGATGGGAGAACTGTTTTGAAAAAGATAATGATTATTATAATTGGACTGTTCCTGGTCTCGTTGACATACGCTGATAATGTTTATCAACTGGAGGATATAGACATATATTCCGAGGATGGGGCCACCGGAGTTGTTGTGGCTTTATCCCATTTGGACGGGTATTCCAGTTTCGGGATGACCAACCCTAATCGGATCATTCTGGAATTCTACAATACGGCTATGCCGGCTATGCCGCCGACCTATAAGTATTTCCCGCCTGTCGAAAGAGTTAGTTTGCAACCACTGGCGGATCATACGCAAGGTATCCGGCTGACAATAGAATACTCCGAGAGCGCCGATTACTCGCTTGGCAAGTTAGACAATACGATAAAAATAGATTTCACCGACAGCCCGACCAGACTTGATCAATCGAAAAAGGAATCAAGCGGTCCGGCTTGGTTACAGACTAAAGTAAATCTGGTTATGGAGGATGGTCAGGTATCGGCCGCCCTGAATATAATCTCCCGCGAGGCGGGCTTCGATCTGGTTGTCTCTGATCTGGATGAGAAAGCGATCTGGGTGAACCTGCGGCAGGTGCCGGTTGAAGAGGCGATCCAGGCGATATTGAAAGCATCCGGGAACACCTATTTCATAAATGGACGGGTGGTTGTCGTTACAGGGCAATCCGAGGACAAGCGGGAAGGCATGGAGTCACAGGTGTATAGCCTTAAATATGCCGATGCCGCCGGCTTCGCGGAAGCTGTCAAAGAGATACTTTCGCCCGGCGCCGGGATTAAGATAATTGAAGCCGTTTCCGGAGATGACGGAGGCGACGAAAAACAGCCCCGATATCTTCTTCTTACCGATACCGCCGAAAAGCATAAGATAATCCGGGGTTTGCTTTCGGATATCGATGTCAAACCCAGACAGATCGCGATATCGGTAAAATTTATCGAGACAAATATCAGTGGCGAGACCACGCTGGGTATCGACTGGAACAAGACAGTCGAGGCCAATCTGACGGATACCGATCCTTCGTCGACCGAAGGTGATGGTGCCACAAGCTCCGGCTTGGCCGGCTATTCGCCGTGGCCGCCCAAGAAGGGGTCGTTTGTCTGGGGGACGCTCACGATCAGCGAAGCCACAGCCGTTTTGAATTACCTGGATGATTCCGGCAAAAGCCGACTTCTATCCGACCCGTCGGTGACAACCTCCGACGGTAAGAAGGCGACTATTAGCGTCACCACCACCATTCCGATTCAAACGGTCAACCGGTTCTCCGAAGGCGCGGTGGTCCAGGATATCGTGACATTCGACTATAAAGAAGTCGGTATCGTTCTCAATGTCGTGCCGAAAATTAACGAGCCGGGACGGATAACATTAAGCTGTCAGCCAACGGTGGAGGAGATTACCGGCTGGGTAGGCCCAACGAACAATCAACAGCCGATCACCACCAAGCGCTCGGTGGAAACCGAGGTCGTCGTAACCAACGGCGAGACCGTTGTTATAGGCGGGCTATACAAAGAAAGCAAAATAGAAAACGAATCGAAACTCTGGCTGTTGGGTGATATTCCGATTTTGGGTTACTTGTTTAAAACCAAAAACACTACCACAAACAAAACCGATCTGATGATATTTATCACCCCGGAGATTGTTGAGTAGAACCTGTTTTTATTTCTATTAAATTTTACCCGCAAATTCTCCCTTGTAAAAAACCGAGATCTTAAGTAACTTAAGCGCCATGATTTATTTACACAGTAGTTTTCAGGTGGATTGTTTATTTCGCTCCCCATTTGTATTGATTTGCCTAAGCCCTAATGAAACTCTATCACCCGGAGGTCATGATTCCTTATCTCGGTGAAACGCTGTCGCTTATAACCGCGATCACCTGGGCGATTGCGGTAATTCTGTTTAAGAAAAGCGGTGAATCGGTTCATCCTATCGCCTTGAATCTGTTTAAGGATTTATTGGCGGTGATGTTACTGATCCCCACTATTTACCTGTTTGGTCAGTCGCTTTTATATCCTGCCTCCGGGTCAGACTATCTAATTCTTTTCATAAGCGGCGCGCTGGGGATAGGTATAGCCGATACGCTATTTTTTAAAAGCCTGAACCTTCTCGGGGCCGGCCTGGTAGCGATTGTCGATTGCCTCTACAGTCCGTTTATAATAATCTTATCGATCCTGTTTTTAGGTGAGGATTTAAGTCTTATACAAGTTCTGGGCGTTTTGATGATTCTATCGGCGGTACTAACCATCACACGACCTCGCGGGAAGGACCGCCTGAGTCGTCGTAACCTATTGTTAGGTATTCTGTTCGGGGCTTTAGCCATGGCCGCTACTGCCGCCGGAATCGTGATGGTTAAGCCGCTCCTGGAGCGATCGCCATTGATCTGGGTCACCGAGATGCGCTTGATATCCGGCGTTCTGATGCTGGCGCTTATTTTGCTTTTTCATCGTGGCCGACGTGACATAATTAAGTCTATACATTCTGTCGGTCGATGGCATTATACTCTTATTGGTTCCTTTTTTGGCGCCTATCTGGCGATGATATTCTGGCTGGGGGGGATGAAATACACGCAGGCGTCGATATCGGCATCGCTTAATCAAACCAACAATATATTTATTTTCATTTTTGCCGGTATTTTTCTCAAAGAGTCGATGGATTCATATAAGATTATTGCCATTATTCTGGCAGTCGCCGGGGCCATAGTTGTAACATTTAGTTAAACTATAATAGTACCATATGGCCCTGTTTATACATCTGAGCCTAACTACATATCTTTAATATCATTAGCGAATAAAAAGAGTAAATATAATCTATTAAGCCCCAATTATTGACCGGGCTTTAGGGTAAAATATTTATCAGTCAAAGAGTTGCGGCTAATTTAACCATAAAAATGTATTGCCAAAAATAAAAAAAAATATATATTCAATATTAGTGGTATTACATCTTGTGCGGATTTCATATTCGTATTGTTCTAATTGATTTTTGACAATAGACTAAAGGATAAATTTATAGCAATTTAATGTATTAGCAACACGGAGGTGATGTACTTAAAAAAGCATTAATATGGAGTAGTAAATTTTAAATCAAATGGGGAGTTCTCATTATGAAACAACTTTTGAATTTTTCAACCGCAATTGCTTTAATACTCATCTTTGCGGTCTCCTCTTCCGCGGGCACATTCAGTAGCGATTTCGAGCAATACCTGATTGATAATCAATCCCGGAATATGGTTGGGGCGATTATCACATTAACCGATCAGGTCGATTTAGACGCTCTTAAAAGCGAACTTTATGCTATTCGCGCCGATAGGCGTCAGTGGCATGAGGCTGTAGTTTTGGCCTTGCAGGAAAAAGCTACCCAAACCCAGGGCCCTATTTTGGCTCAGCTTGACGAGCTTGCCGGCCAGGGTTTGGTTGAGGATTATCGCGGTCTGTGGATTGCCAATCTCGTATTGGTTACGGCGACCGAAGAAGCATTGGATATTTTAGTCGCCCGCGACGATGTCCTTCAAATCAATCCCGAATATCAAATCGAATCGGTTAAGCCCGTTGACGAGGGTGGCGATCAACCTCTGATTGCCGGGGTTGAAATCGGTTTGGAACGAATCCACGCCCCCGAATGCTGGGCGATGGGTATAACCGGCTCGGGCCGCCTGGTCAGTCATCTGGATACAGGCGTTGATGGCAACCATGCCGCGTTAAACGCCCGCTGGAGAGGCTACGATGTCAGGTATACCGATAATCCGGAATGGGCATGGTTTGATCCGGTGAGTAACACGATGTTTCCCTTTGACGCGGGTCAACATGGTACTCATACCATGGGCACGATTTGCGGCCTGGGTGAATCAACCGGCGATACAATTGGCGTCGCGTTTGGCGCTGAGTGGATGTCGGCCGGTGTGATAGATAGAGTTTCGATTCCGCAGACTGTCGCGGATGCTTTATTGTCATTTGAGTGGCTTGTCGATCCCGACACCGATCCTTCAACTGCCTGGGATGTCCCCGATGTTTGCTCGAACTCCTGGGGTGTGACAACCGGTCATGGTTATCCTCCTTGCGATCAGACATTTTGGACGGCTCTTGATGGTCTCGAAGCAGCCGGTGTGGTAGTCGTATTTGCCGCCGGTAACGAGGGGCCAGGTCCGAATTCGTTAAGACGTCCATCTGACAGAGCCACCACTGAGCTGACAACATTTTCTGTGGCCGCTCTTGATGGAAATAACGAAAGTCTGCCGATTGCCAGCTTCTCATCGCGCGGTCCTTCGTATTGTACACCCGATGGCGAACCTACTTTCAAACCGGAAGTTTCCGCGCCGGGCGTAAATGTTAGAAGTTCTGTTCCCGGCGGCGGCTATCAGGGCGGCTGGAGCGGCACCTCGATGGCTTGCCCGCATATCGCCGGCGTGGTAGCTCTTATGCGTCAAGCCAACCCGAACCTGACCACCGATCAGGTCAAGCAGATTATGCTTGATACCGCCGAAGATCTTGGATCCGAAGGCGAGGATAATGATTATGGTATGGGCATTGTCAATGCTTATGAGTGTGTATTACGCGCTCTGGCTTATCTTGAAGGCTGGGGTACTTTGGCCGGCCAGATTACCGATGAGGCCAGCGGTACTCCCTTACAGGGAGCCATAATTAGCGTAGAAGATCGCCCCTGGGCGGCGTCATCCAATGCCGACGGCTGGTATTATCTGTTTATGCCCGCCGATACATTGTTTGATATTCGTGTAGACTATCCGCCCACGCATTTGCCGATTTTTGACGCGCAAATGGTGGCTGAAAATGAAACGCTATTTGTTGACTACGCTCTCGAAGGCAAAGTCAGTGTAACACTGACGGTGTCATTCGGTAATCCCGATGATATCGATTATCGTTCCTTCTACCTGAACGGATCCTGGGACAATGACGGTTTCTATGATGGAACGTGGTCTGGCGATTTGATCGAAATATGGGATAACGGCGAAGCGCCCGATGAAACCGCCGGAGACGGTATATTCACCGCTGAACTGCTTCTTGCCCGCGATCTCGATAACTCTTACAGCTGGTCAATCTATACCGAAAACTACAATCTCTTAAGTGCTGTTTTAGCTGATGGCGCCGATTTCGATATTCCAGATTTAGACCCGCCTG
The DNA here is from genome assembly GCA_024231855.1 of Candidatus Zixiibacteriota bacterium. Classification (GTDB taxonomy): domain Bacteria; phylum Zixibacteria; class MSB-5A5; order UBA10806; family 4484-95; genus JAAEQD01. The sequence continues at coordinate 545 of JAAEQD010000410.1, read as the reverse complement.
TAGTGCCGACTCTTGAACCCAATCCGTCCGGATCGGATAACAATTTCGTTTTCTCGGTTGAAGGTAACAATGATCTTTCGCTTGATCTTATGGCGGGAATCGATAACACCCCGTCCAAATGGGGCGCCTCGGATTCTCTCTATGAAGGTATAACTTACGTTTTCGAGTTCTACACTATGCATTCCGATTTTGTGACCTATGGTTCCGGTGGTGTCGGTGGCGAGATGCTTACTTTCACACCGGAAGTCGACGGCCCGTATGATTTCATCTTCAACGATATGGATGATTCTTATATAGTCCAGTTGACCGGCACCGAAGGCCCTCCGGGATATCTCAGCGCCCAGAGCGGTTTCGATGGCCACATTCCTGTGGGCTGGCTGCCTCCGGGTGTCACGGAAAGCAATGAGATGGCTTACGATGACGGCGCCTTGGAGAATGCCTACTACTACTATGATGCCGCCAATCTAATGGCCACGATGTTCGTTCCGGAAAGCTATCCGGTGAGCATCGATTCGGTCATGATTCATGTTCTGACAGAAGGCGAT
>JAAEQD010000409.1 GCA_024231855.1 Candidatus Zixiibacteriota bacterium | reverse complement strand
CGACATCATCTATAAAATGCAGATCGTATGTCGAGGTGAAATAATAAGGAATACCGGGATTCATCCAGGTCAAGGTGTCTGATTCGGCATCCCATTCCCACGACTCGACATAAATCCCATTGTGAATATTATTTTGATATTGGTTGCTGTTATCGATATCAGCCGAGGCATTGTGCTCGTAGCGGATGGGATATTGATTATTCTCGAACGTGTTATCTCGGATAGTCGGATAAACAGAATAGCCATTTACTAAGCCGGCCGCCGGAAGCGTATCCTCGCGGGCAGGGCTATCTAAATGATCGCTGATGGTGTTGCCGAAAATCGACGGAGATGAAAAACTGTCGCACCTGATACCAAAAGGACCGTTATTGCTGATAGTACAACTGCTAATCGTCCCTGCGGACAAAGGTTCGCGAAAAAAAAGACCACCGGCAATGTTGTCGGATACGATACAATTGTCGATGAGGGGGGTCACTAAGCCGGCTAAGGGCTCGTAGCTATCGGCTTCCATGATGATCCCAAAACCGCCATTATCATAAATTTGTGAATTTTCAACAATAACATTTGATTCCGGCAATTCCTCGAGATCCCAAAAGGCAAGGTAGATACCTTCCCAGATGTTACGGGTGATGGTGCACCGGTTGACGGTTGTAGAGCCGCTGGCAATTTCCAGAACACCCCGATAGGTCTCGTAATCATGTCCCTGGCCGCCATATCTAAGCACGCAATGCTCCAAAACATTATCCGCGCTGGAGCCGTAGAAATGAATACAACCCCAATCCCCGGGCTGACCGCTGCTGCGGCCGGAACCATCCGTGTCGTCGCCGATTGAATCATCACGAGCCGAGGTGAAATAGATCGGGTTTTCGGCTGTGCCCCGGGCGATTAATGACCGCTCGACAATTATCTCGACAACGGCCCCGGTATCGCTGGCTGGAGCCTGAAATTTGAATATCACGCCCGGATCGATAAAAACGACATCATCTATAAAATGCAGATCGTATGTCGAGGTGAAATAATAAGGAATACCGGGATTCATCCAGATCAAGGTGTCTGATTCGGCATCCCATTCCCATGATTCGACATAAACGGCATTATGAATATTGTCTATATATTGATTGCTGTTATCGATATCAGCAGAAGCATTATGCTCATAGCGGATGGGATATTGGTTATTTTCAAAGATATTATCTCGGATAGTAGGATAAGCAGAATAGCCAATTACTAAGCCGGCCGCCGGCAGTGTATCGTCGCGGGCAATGGAACCCAGATGATCGCTGATGGTGTTGCCAATGATGTTCGGAGATGCATTATTAACACAATGAATTCCAAAAGGACCGTTATTGCTGATGATGCAGCCGCTTATCGTCCCTGCAGACAAAGGTTCGCGGAAAAAAAGACCGCCGGCAATATT
>JAAEQD010000408.1 GCA_024231855.1 Candidatus Zixiibacteriota bacterium | reverse complement strand
TTGATAAACTCAGTATAGGCCAGATAAACCTCGTCAAAGTCGCCGGCCAAAAAACCATTGACGGCCAGACGGAAAATCGGCATTATATCCAGGGCCGTAGGGCGATCTGGTAAATCGGAAAACTCGGCGATAACGCTTCGATGAAGACGAAACATAAAATCGCGGCCTTTACGCCCTATCGTAATTAGCCGGGGGTCTTCCTGCTCCTGTTCTGATATGAAGCGGAGGGTGGTTCGGATGATATTGCTATTATAAGCCCCGGCCAGGCCCTTATCGGCTGTAATTAAGATGATGGCGATATTTTTAATCTCGTCTCGTTGGGTCAACATAGGATGAAGCTGGTCAATATCGCCCGTTTGAGCCGTCAAATGGGTCAATATTTCCCACGCTTTGGCCGCGTAAGGACGAGAAGCAATCGCTTGTTCCTGGGCGCGACGCATTTTTGAGGCCGCCACCATCTGCATAGCCCGTGTTACCTGGGCAATATTTTTGACACTTTTGATTCGCCGTTTAATATCTCGGAGAGAAGCCATGGGATTTTAGATTTTAGATTTTGGATTTTAGATTTTAGATTTTACTAAGGAATGGCACTTAAATAAATTGCGAATTATTTTTCACGGCTGTTTTGAGGCTAAGGTTATGATTGCTGCGCCTCATAGTTTGCCACGTTCTTGGGGATATTGCGTAGTTGAACTGGTTTTCATTCACAATTCACAATTCACAATTCACTATTTACTATTTCTTATTTTTCCTCTGG
>JAAEQD010000407.1 GCA_024231855.1 Candidatus Zixiibacteriota bacterium | reverse complement strand
AGCAATATTCATGAAATCCATTATTAAGAAACTTATACCTAAAATTCAAAAGATTACGCCTGAAGCAATCTGGGCTATAATAGTGAAAATCAAGCTTAAACTATTCGGATGGTGTGAAAAGCATATTGAGACAACCAAAGCAAAACCAAGACGGCTAAAAGAAGGTTTTTTTGACAAATATTGCCGGGGGAAGGGATTAGATATCGGCCATGGCGGTGATTTTATTGTTCAGGGCTGTGAGGGCTGGGATTTTGACAAAGGGGATGCACAGTACCTTAACGGGATTCCGGATAATGAATTCGATTTTGTACACTCATCACACACACTGGAACATATGGTTGATTCCCAGGTAGCATTACGTAACTGGTGGAGGGTTGTCAAACCGGGAGGTTATCTAATTCTATATCTGCCGCACCGTGACCTATATGAGAAAAAGAAGACATTACCCTCAAGATGGAATCCTGATCACAAACGTTTCTTCCTGCCTGACAAAGATGAAGCGCCTGATACCGAAGGATTGTTACCTTTGATTGAAAGTTCGCTTACTGATTTTAAAATAGAATATATGAAAACCTGTGATGCAGGACCTGTAATAACCGATCCCGAAATACACAGCGATGGTGAGTACTCTATTGAAGCGGTAATAAAGAAAATGAAAACTGAATGATGAAGCTTAGTGTCGGATTTCTCGATTTCGATAAACTCAATCTCGGAACACCTACCTACCAATTCTGCCGGGTGCGGTGACCCGGTAGCACAAACGAGATACCTTCAGCGCGGAGCGCTGACCAGCAAATAATGATTCAAGGAGTAAGATGATAAAACCGGAAAAAGATGCTTTTGGGCAGGAGATTTGGGCGCATTATAATGGTGAGCGTTCCGTCGAAATAGTCGAAGTCGAAACCGGATATATCGACGCATCGTCAGGTCCTCCCGCCTATTTCTCCGAATACAAAGACTGGCCCAAACATTGGAAACGCGCCATTAAGTTCGTCAAAGGAAGAACGATTGATATCGGCGCCGGTGCTGGAAGAGTATCTTTGTACCTTCAAGATAAAGAGTATAATATATTGGCTATCGATAATTCCCCGTTGGCGATAAAGGTGTGCAAACTGCGCGGCGTGAAGAAAACAAAAGTGATTTCTATCACTGAAATTAATTCCAAATTAGGGAAATTCGATACGATACTGATGTTGGGGAATAATTTCGGCCTGTTCGGAAATTACAAACGGGCTAAATGGCTGTTGAAACGTTTCCATAGTATCACAAATCCGGACGTGAGAATAATCGCTGAAAGTAACGATCCCTACAATACGACAAACCGCGATCATCTCGAATATCATAAACTAAATCGTAAACGCGGCAAGATGTCCGGGCAGATTAAGATACGTATCCGCCACAAAAAAACTATCGGTAACTGGTTTGAATACCTGCTTGTCTCCAAAAAAGAGATGGCGGATATACTCAGAGGTACCGGATGGAAAACATCGCAATATT
>JAAEQD010000406.1 GCA_024231855.1 Candidatus Zixiibacteriota bacterium | reverse complement strand
GAGGCCGCCGGAATAACCAAATATAAGAACCGGAAAAAAGAAGCTTTAAAAAAACTTGATAATACCGAAACCGATCTGGTCAGGCTGAACGACATTATCGCCGAGATCGCCAAAAACGTTCGTTCGTTAAAGCGTCAAGCCTCGAAAGCCCGGCGCTTCAAGACCGTAAAAGATGAGTTACAGCAGATTGAAATAATAAAAACTTCGGCACAGATTTTCGATCTCGAAAAAAGCATCAGTCACCATGACGAAACGATTAACAATCGTAAAACCGAAAGAGAAGGGCTCAGTTCGAATATCGATCAAGATGAAGCCTCAGTCGAAGGTTTGAAACTTCAGGTTGCTGAACTCAACGAGAAAATATCTTCCCAGGCCGCCATCGCCGCGGATTTCTCGGAGCAGGCTATAAGAGCAGAGAATAGCCTTTCGAATATTCAAACGAGATTGGATTCCGGCAAGAACAATACGCGGTTGTGGAGTGACGAAATCGAAACTCTCCACCGGAGGATTGAAACCTTGCAAAGTCAGGAGAATGATGCAACCCATCAATACTCTCAAAAATCCGATGAACTGACAATACTCAAAGATGAAATTAACAAGGCCGAGATTAACGCCCTGGCGATGAAAGACCAACTCGATAAATCCCAAATTGATCTCGATTCGGAAAAAGAGAAGCTTCATCGCTGTGATAACGCTATCGCGGCCGAACAGGCTAAACTTGACGCGGCAATCAGTTCTTTCGAGCGCCTTAATAGCTTGAGCCAAAATATAGATCAATCGGTATCAAAATATACGACCAGAATGGAGTCATCCCAGGAAAACCTCCAGCATCAGAAAGCGAATCTGAACGCGTGCGAACAGGAGGTCGCTTCATTCGACACCAAAATAAACGCCAACCAGCAGGAGCATCTGTCAATCGCGGCACTGATCGAAGAGATAAAAAAGCAACTGTCATCCTGTGAAGCCCAACGATCGGCTGCCCGGGCCAAGCTTGAGATACTCTCGAAAATGGTCATTGAACATGAAGGCTACGGTTCCGGCATCAAAGCGTTGTTCACCTGGGAGCAAAGGCCGGCGGGCGTTATCGATACACTGGCGAATTTGGTGACGGCCGACAAGGAATATCATATGGCGGTTGAAGCCGCGTTGAACACCTATGGACAACTGGTTGTTTGTAAGAGCAGACAGGATGCCCTGGTCTGTATCGACTATCTCAGGTCGAATGAATCCGGCCGGGTGGGTTTCCTCCTTCTGGACAGTGTCGGTCCAATCGATATAGAGGCTCCCGCGATCGACAATGACAATTACATCGGCAGCATAGCCGATTTGATAAATTGCCAGGATTTTCTGATGCCTGTGGTCAGGAAATTATTTTCCGATTTCACTGTTTTTAAATCTGATAGTATCCCGGCGGATTTGGGCTATAAAGCGGTCGATTTGAGCGGCAATTATTACAACAAAATCGGCATTATTGAAGGCGGTAGATCCAGCGTTTCTCTTATCGGCAGAAAGAGCGAATTATCTGACCTTCAGGACGCCATTGACACGATTCAAACCAAAAACGAAACGCTTCAGAATAACCTGGCGGAGAATGCCGATAAACTGCAGAGAACAAACGATGAGGCAGTGAACCTTCGCAAGCAAAAAACCGCCCTGCTCGAAAAACGGGAGAATTTGCTAGCCGATATGACCAGGCTCGATTTCGAGTTTCAGGAAAGCGTTACCCGGTTAAACGAACTCAACGAAAGCAGCTCGGAAGCCGGCAAACAAACCGAAATCTTAAATGCCGAAAAAATCGAAATAGAAAACAAGATCAAAAATGAAGAGGTCGAAAAGCAGGAAATTGCCGAGGTTTTATTCAACCTTTCCCAGGGTCATAAAACGCTGGAGAGTAAATTCGAACAAGCCACCTCCGACCTGAATCATGGCCGGTTAAAATCGGTCGAATTAACCGGACTTTTGCATAAGCTCGAGGAGGACAGCAAGCGATATCAGGAGATGATCGCTGAAGCCCGTAATATAATCGAACAGAAATCCCACATGATCGATGACGAGAAAAAGAAATGGGACGAACTTAAAGAAGAAATGACTAAAATTCGCGGTCAGTTGACAAATATATTCGAGGCGAAGGAAAAGATCGAAGCGGACAAAAGCGGCCTGAACAACAATAGAATCGATCTGGTAGAACGGCTTAATGAATCAGAATCGAAATTGAAGCAGCTTCGCGCGGACCTGAATAAAATCAACGAGGCTATTCATCAGGAGGAGTTGAAATTCGCCGATTATGAGAGTTCGATAAAGAATATCAGGCAGACTATTTATCATGAATACGGCGTAGAGTTGACAGGCTCCAAGGCCGATGATTATGATGAGGAAAAAACCGACTCTGAAATCGAGCGGCTGAAACGTATCGCCGATGGGGTCGGTCTGGTTAATATGTTGGCCGATGAGGAATATATCACTGAAAAAGATCGTCTCGAGTTCCTGGAGAAGCAATACAATGATCTTCAGGAGGCCAAGACTTCTCTTCTGGATGTGATACAAAAGATTAACAAGACCGCCGAGGAGAAGTTCTCCGAGACATTTGACCTGATCAAGGAAAATTTCCAGAATGTTTTCGGTACGTTGTTCGAGGGCGGAAAGGCTGATATATTGTTAACGAATCCCGATGATTTACTTGATACTCCAATAGAAATCATCGCCAGGCCGGGCAGCAAGAAGCTTGTTTCCGTCAATCAGCTTTCGGGAGGAGAACGAGCTTTAACGGCCATTTCGCTTTTATTTGCTATCTATATGGTTAAACCCAGCCCGTTTTGTATTCTGGATGAAATCGACGCGCCGTTGGATGACGCGAATGTCACTCGTTTTATTAAACTGGTGAGTAATTTTACTCATTCGACTCAATTTATTGTAATAACGCATAACAAAAAAACCATGGAAGCTGCCGATATATTATACGGTATCACTATGGAAAAACCCGGGGCGTCGAATATAGTATCGGTAAAATTCAACGGGAATAATTAAAAAATGTTTAATAGATTTAAAAAAGGCCTGGCTAAAACCCGAAATGGCATCCTGGGTAAAATCGGTGGTATCTTCGGCAAAAAAATAGATGAGGAATTGCTCGAACAGCTTGAAGAAAGTTTGATCAATGCCGATGTCGGCCCGGTGCCGGCCGCGGAAATAATAGAAACTCTGAGAAATAACAAAAAGGATGATCCGGCGGAAATTCTTAAAGAGGAAATTTGTCGAAGAGTTAACCTTGATATAGCTCCCCAAAATGGAAATTCGACCAGGCCATATGTGATCTTGTTTGTCGGCGTCAACGGAACCGGCAAGACTACCTCGATCGGTAAATTAGCCTGGAAATTCAATCAGCAGAAAAAATCCGTCATCCTGGCGGCAGGCGATACATTCAGGGCGGCGGCGTCTGAACAGTTGGGTTTGTGGGCCGATAAGACCGGCGCCCAATTAATCCAATCTGGCGAGGGCGCCGACCCGGCATCGGTAGCATTCGATGCTATTAAAGCCGGAGTCGCGAAAAATGCCGATTATGTTCTGATCGATACGGCCGGTCGACTTCAAACTAGAGTGAATTTGATGGAGGAGCTGAAAAAGATACATCGTGTCGCGGGGAAAGCGATGGCCGGCGCGCCCCATGAAGTTTGGCTGGTTCTGGATGCCTCGATCGGGCAGAATAGTTTCTCGCAAGTGGAATTATTTAATCAGGCGACGAATTTAACCGGTTTGGTGTTGGCTAAACTCGATGGTACATCCAAAGGCGGAGCGGTAATCGCGATTTCGGAAAAATACAAGGTACCGGTCAGATATGTAGGTTTAGGCGAAGCCGTTGATGATATCGAGGAATTTAGTCCCGAACAATTCGCCACGGCCTTAGTAGAACAATGATAGAGTTTGTAGTTAAAACATCCAGCCGGAACCAGATGATTAATATTACCAGGGAGGTTTCCGAAAGTATTCCGAAGGATTTATCCGGAATGGCCGTTGTGCATATACCGCATACGACCGCGGCGGTAACGATAAATGAAGGCGCGGATCCAGCGTTAAAAAACGATATTTTGAACTATTTAGAGGAACTTGTACCTCATTCGGCTGGTTATACCCATATTGAAGGCAACTCTGATTCGCATATAAAAAGTAGTATGATCGGCAGTTCGGTTAATCTGATTATAGATGGTGGTAAGTTGGTATTAGGTACATGGCAAGCAATTTTCTTTTGCGAGTTTGATGGACCGAGAACCAGAAAGGTTTATTTAAAACTGATAGAGCAATGATTAAAATAAAGCTAACAGTAATCGGCAAACTGCACAATGAGTTTGCCAAAAAATGGGTCGAGCATTACAAGAAACTCCTTGGCAAACATTGTGAACTTGAAGTTAAGTTTGTTAAGGAAGAAAAATTAAACGAAGGTAAAAACGAGGTCGAGGTATTGCGGCGCGAAAGCGAACGGATTATCGAAGCGGTTAAAACAGGCGATTTCCTGGTTATCCTCGATTCCAAGGGCAGACGGTTCCGATCAAAGGATTTTGCCAAATTCATCGAGAATTACTATACTCGCTCCGATGTCACGCTTCATTTCGTAGTAGGCGGAGCGATAGGAGTCTCGGAACAGATATTAAAGTTTGCCGATATGAAATTATCGCTTTCGGATATGACGTTTGCCCACCAGTTGACCACCGTGATTTTTCTTGAGCAGCTTTTCCGGGCAATTAGTATCGTTCAGGGCTTGCCTTATCATAAATAGATAATCAAACCGATATGCCGTATTTCTATAAATTTATCCCTAAGCCTGAATTGTTTTTATTGCGAGAAATTCATAATATTTAGTGAATTCATTTGTATTTAACGACTTGACATAGATCGATTTCATATTATATTGCCCTTGTCTTCAGGGCGAGGTGGAAATCCTCACCGGCGGTTAAAGCCCGCGACTCCGAAAGGATTGAGCCTGTGATATTCAGGCGCCGACGGTTATAGTCCGGATGGGAGAAGGCAGGTTTTGTTCTATTCCTGTATAATCGCATCTTTGCGCTGAAGGCAGGGATTTTTTTATGGCTTACAAAACCGACAATGAAAATTTCATGGCTCAAGCCCTGAAATTAGCGGCCAGGGGTAAGGGATTCACTTCGCCCAATCCCGCGGTTGGCTGCGTGATAGTCAAGAATGGCCGGGTAATTGCCGGTGACTACCATCATGAGGCGGGTTTGCCTCATGCCGAAGCCCTGGCTCTAAACCAGGCTGGAGCCGCCGCTAAAAACGCTGATCTGTATGTAACTCTCGAACCTTGTTGTAGTTATGGCCGAACCCCGCCTTGCACGGAGGCTATTATCAAAGCCGGTATAAAACGAGTATTTATAGGAACAATAGACCCGAATCCGGCAGTTAATGGACGAGGTATTGAGATATTAGTTCATGCGGGAATTGAGGTTGAAACCGGCGTTTTACGGAAACGGTGTGAATCGCTGATCAGAAGCTATATTAAGTTTATTACTACGGGATTGCCTTTGGTTACAATAAAATATGCCCAGAGTTTAGACGGCAGGATTGCCGCGAAATCAGGCGCATCACAATGGATATCATCGCCGGGTTCTCTAAAATTCGCCCATCAGCTAAGAAGTTGGCATGATGCTATCCTGGTTGGTGCCAACACTGCCAATCATGATGATCCTCAATTGACTGTTAGGCTGGTTAAAGGTAATAATCCTGTCAGGATTGTACTTTCGGGAAGTGGCCTGGTGGAACCCGGATTGAAGCTATTTCACGATAAAGTCACGAAAACAATCCTGGCAACGAGTCGGAAAGGCCGAAAGCTTTTCGAAGATTCTAAAGGCAATTGCGATATGATGACGCTACCTATAAAAGTGGGCGAATTGAATCTTCGGGCGTTGCTTGAAAAATTGGCTAAAAGAGGAATTACCTCTTTATTAATAGAAGGCGGCTCAGGCGTAATTACCAGCTTCATAAAACAAAACCTGGTCGACCGAATGATTATTGTATCAGCGCCAATAATAATCGGGGATGGTATCAGCGGTGTGGGCGATTTAAAAACCAAAACGATAGACAAGGCTCGACGGTTGATCAATATCGAACAGCGAAAAATCGGCCCCGACTGTCTTATTATGGGGGATCTGGCCTAGATGTTTACGGGAATCATTCAGGAAATCGGTGAGATAAAACAGATCCGGAAAAAAGGCGATGGTTTGGCTATCGGGGTGACTGCCCCTAAAATCGCCACATCACTCAGAAAAGGTGATAGCGTTGGAATCAACGGCGCCTGCCAGACTGCTACCATAATAGGGGACGATTGGTTCGAGGTATATGCCATGTTGGAAACCGTAAATAGGACGAATTTCAAGGCTTTTCAAACCGGTACACAAGTCAATCTGGAGTTGCCCTTG
>JAAEQD010000405.1 GCA_024231855.1 Candidatus Zixiibacteriota bacterium | reverse complement strand
CCCGTACCCAGCGATATCTGTTGCTTGCCCAATGTCAGATCGAATTTCGAGAATGCCATTTTGAGGTAGGCGTTATCCAGAAATAGCGTATCGGCATATGAAAAATCATATAGAGCATAGAATATAGCTGGAACCTGATCGCTAATATCATCCGGGAAAAATTCAAGCAGGTTCCAATCGGTACGGCCGTGATAAGTGATATAATCGAAGTTGGCGGCGAAGGTGATATTTTCAATCTCTGTCGATTGAAGGTCAATCCGAAGTTTATTACTGAACGATTGAGAATATTCGTCATTGAGAATAACGCCCATATATTGCGGTTCATAATAGCCGAACACCTCCACGGACTGAGTCGTGCCTAAAGTGAACATCGATAACAATAAAAAGCAAGTCATCAGCACGATTTTGCTCATTTCTTCATCCCTCTTTCGGTAAATATATCATCGGGTAGCTCCTCGGCGTATGTCACATCCTGATATTCCATGATCGTTTCGGAATTGTCCTGCAGGTTATGCATCACCAGTTTCATCGCGGTGGGCACATCCTCAATTTCCCTTATATCCAGAAGGCTCAAGCGTTTCAGCTTATAATCGGGATCGTCCTCATCATAGTAATCGATTTGAATAGGGAAGAAGTTATCCTGCCTGACCCAAATCACCTGGCGCGAATAGCCGGATTCTGTGTCTGGTTTTTTTACCAGATTGAGCACATAGCAAGCCACACCTTCAATTTTATCATCGGCAAGAAGGCGTACTTCGAAATCAGTGCTCCAGGCATCACCGGAGCCCATATCCTCATATGAGAAATCACTGCCTTCCATTTTCTGCTTCTTGGCATGAGTGGCCAATTTTCGAACCCGATTAGTGCGGGGAAAATAAGCCCAGATATCATCGGCATGATTGAGCATTAGGGTGGCCTGGTCTTTTACCCTACCGGGCGAAATATACTTGATCAGGTTTTTTTCACCCTTATCCTTGCTGAAGGTTTCGTAAACAAATGTTCGCTGTTTGCCCGATGATGTCATGATTGTCATCGTCATAGTAGCCTTGACATACTGTTGATTCATGATTTCGATGACTTTATCGATTATCTCATCGGCTGTTAGAGATTGCGCGATGCTCGCGACAGTCGAGACAAAAATCACAATAGATGTTATAATAATTGTTCTACAAATCATAATTTACTCCTTCACTCCTCATGCCTTTTTATCCCATTCAGAAACAAATCCATTATTTTAACATTGGCAGAATGCAAATCAACCGCCTCGGGATTCAATATCCATTGCAGAATCAGACCATCGACGGCGGCTAAGATTGTCGATGCCGCCATACGCGAATCGATTTTCCTGAATTCCCCCGATTGTATGCCTTCATCAATAACCTGTTTATATTCCAATCGAATATCTTCATATAACTGCCCAAGGTCGATCAAACCTCCGCCGGGCCCGGATTTACTTCTGATACCTTCGTGCCAGATATCGATAAACAGGTTGGCCATATCTCCGGAGAACTGATCGAGGCTGGAGAAGACGATATTGGTCATCGACTTAAGCTTGGTTTCAGGCTCTTCCGGGATCGCGATTTCAGCCTTCAACCTCGTTTCCATATCTCTTAGGATGAAATTGAAGGCTTCGATAAATATCTCATCTCGACTTCTGAAATACTCATATATTGTACCCTTGCCGATTCCGGCCGCCAATGCTAAATCAGCGATTTTGGTGTTATGCACACCTTTTTCGGCAAATACCCTGATAGCCGACATGAGTATTGCTTGTTTTTTCTTCTCTTTATCTACCTTTTTAGGCGACATTGGTATGCCTTCCTTATTATTGACCGACTGTTCGGTCATAATATAACTAAGATTTTATACGGTGTCAAATGGAAAATTGTTGCGATTTATTATTAATCTTGAGGAATAATTCGATGTGATTGATAGTATTGGACATAACATATTGATTGTTAATATGTTAATGGGGTAGACGCGGTTTGTGATTATAACTTGACTGATCTATCCGTTATGTTATATTGTTTTATAGGAGCGGATTTTCATCTTCTGGGCTGTTTAAAGTACCTCGAGAAAGATGACGCCTTCTAAAAATGAATTATGCGGTATAGTTGTGTCGCTTCAGTTATGCCAAGTACATTCTTTTGGTGTAATCTGCCCATACTCTAAGGGGAGAGAATTGTTAATGCATTTGGAGGAAACTTATGTTTAGAAATCGAGCCATGGGATTTTGGGTGTTTTGTATCCTGTCATTATTAATCGGCATTCCGGCGGCTCCGGCATTTAGCCAGGCGAACGGGGCTGATACCGGCGGAAGCTCCAACATATTGATTGCCGTCGATTTTTCCGCGGCCGATTTAGAGTTCGATGAAATATCCGGTTATGATATGGTTCGCTTCGAAGACTGTGACTATGGCCATCGGCCGGGCGAGCCGATGATTGCCTCCAGAGTAATAAAAGTCGCCGTACCCGAGGGGATGAAGGTTACCGATCTGTCCGCAGCGGTATCGGCCAGCCGGGAAATCGCCGGCGAATATAATATTTTACCGATGCAGCCGGCCCGGCGAATTGGCTATACTGATGATTTCGATTTCATCGAACCAAATCCGGATATTTATAATTCATCGGAAATTTATCCATTCCAGCCGGTGGAGTTTATCCGTCAATCGGATTTAGCCGGTCAGGCTATAGCGATAATTAGAATCAACCCTCTGCGATATATACCATCCCAAAAGAAGTTGACTTTAATCGAGTCCCTGATAATCACAATCGAAGGTGTTGACGGCTATATCTGCGGCGATTACCTGCCCGCGAATATTTCCGAGAACGACCGTCAGGATTTTTTTAAAATGCTCACCGGTATGGTAGTCAATCCCGAAGCTGTCCGGATGGTTGCCGCCAACAATGCCCCATTACAATCCAGTGTCGATCCGGGTGATTATGATTATGTAATCATCACCAATTCAAGTTATGTCAGCTATTTTCAATCGCTGGCCGACTGGAAAACAAAGAAGGGGATACCGGCGACTATTGTCACGACTAACTGGATTTACAACCAGGGCGGCTACACCGGCGCCGACACTTCGAAGATTCGACAATTCATTATTGATGCCCGTACTAACTGGGGAACCATATATTTCCTTTTAGGCGGCGATACTAATATAATCCCGACTCATGTCCGCTATATCAATAGTGAAGATGTTCCTAATGACTCTCACTATGGTGATTATGATCATGATTGGATTTGCGAGGTGCATGTCGGACGGGCTTCAGTGCGTACTGTCTCCGAGATTAATACATTCAAAAATAAGGTGTTGACTTACGAAAAAAATCCGCCTATGACCAACTACGCCAACAAGGCGGCGTTTTTCGGATTCGATCTGGATGAGTCCACCGAGGGCGAGGACTGCAAGGATGCCATAGATATAATTTATCTGCCCTCATCCATCGATTTGACCACTGTTTACGATACCGACGCCGGCAGTCACGAAGCATATGTGAAAAGCGCGATTAATTCCGGCCACAACCTGGTTAATCATATCGATCACTGCAACGAATATTTTCTGGGCACCGGTACTATCAACCACAGCGACATCGGATTGACTACTTCAGAAGTGGACGCGTTTTATAATGGCAACAAGCAATGCGTGTTCTATACTATTGGCTGCTGGGCGAACGCTTTTGATATGTATGAAAGCATTTCCGAGCATTTCGTGCATGATACCAATGGCGGCGCGGTTGCTTATGTCGGTAATATCCGTAATGGTTTGTACTACGCCGGTGATGAGAATTCATTGTCGTTCAGGTTTGACCGCTATTTCTTCAGATCTCTTTTTTCGCAGAACCATTATAAGATTGGGAATTGTGTCAGTGATCATAAAAACGATGTCCCCACCGGCGATCCATGGGATTATATATTTACGGGAATGGCCTTACTGGGCGACCCGGAGATGCCGATCTGGACCGAGGACCCATCTAACCTCGTAGTCAGCCATCCCGCCGAATTACCTATAATGAGTTCGCCTTTCACCGTGCATGTCGAAGAGAGCGGCAGTGGCAATGTCTACCAAGCTACCGTTTGTTTGATGAAGGACGATGAAGTTTATCTGACAGGCTCGACGAATTACAGCGGTGATATCACATTTAATCCGGAACCGACGACCACCGGCACGATGTATGTGACGGTCACCAAGCATAACTATATTCCGTCCGAATCCGAGGCGACTGTTCAAAACATGCTGGGCGCCGTTGGCGGTATTGTCAGGGGTGTCGATATGATACCTCTGGAGAACGCGTTTGTCTTCTGCACCAGCCCGGCCCTTGACACGTCTACCGATTCCTACGGCGAATATGTGCTTTATGGTTTCGATACCGGGTCATATACAATAAACTTTTCCTATCCGGGTTATCTCGATACCTCGGCTACCGGGGTATCAATCGTGGAAGGCGATACAGCTTCGGTTCATATGATATTGACTCAGGTTCCCGATGATGTCGGGGTGACGGTTATTCTGAGCCCGTTGGATTCCATTATAATGAATATCGATTGTCCGATTGACTGTGAAATCGCCAATTTTGGCAGCGCGACAAATTCATTCGATGTCGTTTTCGAAGCCCGACCGCTTTACTCCTCGACCGTAGAATTTACCGATACGTTTGCCGTGAGTGGTCTGACGGGTAATTCAATCGATACGATTAATTTCGCCGATTCCTTTACACCGGCCTTGGATACCGTTTACAGCCTAACGACTTATACGCTTTTGGGTGATGATATGAATCCGGCTAATAACGATTGTATCGCGTCCGTTGCCAGCGCCCAGGGAGTAGCGGTATGGTACGGGAATCTCGACCTGTCACCGATTACGGCTTACGCGAACAGTCAGATCGAGGTGGACGTATACGGGCAAACTTCACCGGATGTCTTTGTCGCGGATCTGCATTTATGTCTGGGAGCGGAGGATCAATATATCGATAGCTTATTAAGCCATACCGAGGGGCAAGTTCATTATCCGCTGACCGAATGGGAGATGGGCGAATTTTTCGAGTCTGAGAGCGATCCCAATCCCGAGGGCTGGTCCAGCCAATCATTCGTCGGCTTTGCCAGGTTGGCCAGGGCCGGTGGAGGTGGTCTTATTCTCGATACGCCCTGGCTTCATGTTACATCTCCGACGCGGCTTATGACATTCGTCGTCGAAAGCGTTGATGATTCATCGATAACGGGCCAGGTGGTCAATTGTCTCGGTCCCGGCCTAAATCCTTTTCAAGGGCCATCCAATGCCGGAGATTCCCTGGGCTGGGGCGGATTTAAAGTAGTCGAGTTTTTCAGTCCGGTTCAATTCAGGTCGCCGTTCGGCGATTGTGATTATATGCCGGGCGATATCAATAGCGATGATCTCGTAATCGGCAGTGATCTGACCTATCTCGTGAACTATTTCAGAGGAGTTGGTAATCCGCCGCCTGATTCGTGCTGGAATGACCTTGGTGGCGATTGGCTTTACTCGGCGGCCGATGTCAACGGTGATTGCCTGGTAATCGGTTCGGATGTTACATTCCTGGTCAATTATTTCAGGGGGATGCAGCCCGTGCTGCAATATTGTCCGGAAACGCCCCCGATTGAATAATTTTACCAAAGGCGATTAGTAAGATAAAATTCCTATTAATCTTCAGGAACTATCAGAATTGCTTTTTCGTACAAATGCCTGTAGTGATATTGGATAATAATAAGTTGACAGCTTAGAGATGCGCTTATATATTAAAAATCTTGTGAAGATGCTTAAATACATACCGGTCCTTTTTCTGATTCCATATTTATTTTTCGTAACCGAAGCCCGCGCTCAGAAAACGGATGTTACTGGTGTTATTACGGCCGGACCTACGGTCTCATTGATCTCAATCGCCGTAAACGATTTCCAGATGGATGAAAGCCTGGTTACCGAGGCCGATAGCCTGTTTTCTTCAAATCTTAAGAATTACCTGATCGATGATTTAACATTCACTTTATATTTCAATGTAGTTGAACCGGATTCGGCTTTTATTGTCGATTTCGCCAAGGGCCAGATGAAATTGGATGACTGGATTTTTCTTGAAGCCAGGATGCTGATCAAAGGCCGCCTGAATAAGCATGAAGGCCTGTATACTATGGGCCTTGAAGTTATAGATATTCACCGAAATACGATGATCTACAATAATGAGTTTTTGGGCTCTGAGCAAAACTGCCGGACAATGGCGCATCGCATGGCGGCCGACCTTCTCCAGAATTTGACCGGTGAGAAAGGTGTATTCGATTCGAAAATTGCTTATTCCTCACAGGTTCGGGGAAGTAGAGATATCTATATTTGCGATTTCGACGGCTATAACGCCGTTAAATTAACCGATGACACGCACATCGACCAGATGCCAGCCTGGAGCCATGCCGGCGACCGGATTTATTTCACATCCGACCGAAGAAATAATCATGATTTATATTGCTATATTTTCGAGAAAAATGAGGTTTACACAATTTCCAATCGGGAAGGACTGAATTTCGCGGCCGCGCCGTCCCCGGATGGCAAATATATTGCCGCCACGTTGTCGCTTCCCGGCAATTCCGAGATCTATCTTCTGGATTCCTCGGGCCGGATTATGCGCCGCCTGACCCATTCCTGGGCGATTGACACATCACCGACCTGGTCGCCCAATTCACGGGAGATAGCCTTTATCTCCGATCGGGCCGGAAATCCGCAATTGTACGTAACGGAAGTCGATGGTATTAACACCCGGCGCTTGACATATTACGGCGATTATATAGCCGATCCGGTCTGGTCGCCCAGGGGCGATTATATTGCCTATTGTTCCCGTGAAGTGGGACAATTCCACATTTATATTGTTGACATAACCGGCCAAAACGCGTATAAATTAACAGAGATTGCGTCGAATGAAGCGCCGTCGTGGTCACCCGATGGGCTTCATATCGTGTATTCGTCCAATATCGATGGACCTTATAGTTTGTGGATTATGAATTTTGACGGTTCAGGCAAGAGGAAACTGAATTTAAGAGGGAACTGTAAATCGCCAGATTGGTCTGTTAATTTACGATAGAAAATAAAAATATCTTTCAAGGAGGTAAACCCGTGAAAAGCAAATTAGGAGTACTGCTAGTAATTGTAGCAGCTTTGGTTAATATCTATGGCATATGCGGTGATCCAAAGCCGTTGATGCCGCCACCTGAACCACCGCCACCTGATACGGTTGCCGTCGAAGAGCCACCGCCGCCGCCGCCACCACCACCACCACCGCTCGAATTGGTAACAATACATTTCGACCTTGACAAGTACAACCTGACCGCCGAAGCGACCGAGATTTTGGCTCAGAACGCTCAGGGTCTGGAGATGGCAGACTATGCTTCCGTAGTTATCAGAATCGAGGGTCACTGCGATGAGCGCGGTTCGGATGAGTACAATATGGCTCTGGGTGAAAAACGTGCCGCTACGGCCCGTGATTACCTGATAAATTACGGTATCGCTCCGGACAGGATATCGATTATCAGCTACGGCGAATCACGACCGCTGGATATGGATCATAACGAGGAAGCCTGGTCTAAGAACAGGCGAGGCATGTTTATTAAGGTATCCGAATAAGGTATACCTCGTTTTAGAGAATAACTAAAGGCGGCCTTTTGGGTCGCCTTTTTTATTGGCTAATCGCAATATGTAGGGGCCGTAGCTTGCCTCGACCCGGGGTTGGGTGGAGTGTGGCGAATGTTATCCCCGCCCCCGGGCGGACGCAAGGTGCCGCCCCTACGATTTCTGAACTTGATTAAATTATCGTTTGCCTTTCCGCTTGACATCAGTATTAAAAATTAAGTAATCATAACAAATAAAAATGGAACAAGAAACAGTAAAAAGGGTAAGATAGAATGATGAAAAGATACTGGGTATTTATGATATTGGCGCTGGCGATCATGGTATCGGGTTGCGCTACTCGTCGCCAGATGGCCGAGACTAAAATCGAGATCGACTGGCTCAGGCATGAACATCGCGAAATCATGGCGGCCATGACTCGCATCGATTCGCTTCTGGTAGCGCAGAACGTGGGCTCGAAAAAGCTCAACGCCGAACTCAAGATGAGCATGAGCGCGTTGGAGGAGAGGATGCTTCTGGTGGAATCCCGTTTGGAGGATGCCGGGATGCTGGTAAATCGGGCGGTCGAGACAATGGAGATGAAACAACCCGCGCCTCAAGCGACCGACTCATCGGATACAACCCAGGCAGTCGGTCAGGTAGACCATCAGAAAGTATATAACATGGCCTATTTAGATCTTACCAAAGGCCATTACAAACTGGCAATCAAGGGGTTTGAGGATTATCTCGAATCGTACTCCAAGACCTCGCTGGCCGATAACGCGGTTTACTGGATTGGCGAGTGTCATTATATCCTGAAAAACTATCCCAAGTCTCAGAAATGGTACGAAAAGCTGATCAATGAGTATCCGAAATCGGAGCATATGGCCTCCGCCCGTCTCAAATTTGCCATGTCGATGTACAATCAGCGCTATAAAACCAAGTCCAAGCAGTATTTCCAGGATGTGGTTAAAGATTATCCCGGCACCGAGGAAGCCAACCAGGCGGCGGAGATGCTCAGGCGCTATAAGTGATCTAATAGATCGATGCCGAATTAAACAACGCAAACACACCCCTAAATCCCCTCTCAAGAGGGGACTTTTCTACTATTTGTAGGGATAGCCCAAATGGGCTGTCCGAGGGCTGGGTGGTTGTGACGCGAATTATAAGACAGGCCCATGGCCTATCACTACGATAGTGGCTATAAATAGAATGACAATCTCAGTGTGTGTACCGCCCGTAATATCCATTTTTACGTTTTATCTTGAACTTATATTACCGATAACATATATTAGCCGTCGATTCGGGCGGAGATGATAAGCCCGGTTTCCGGAGGACTAGTCCTAATTGGTAAGGCAGCGGTCTTGAAAACCGCCGGCCGCAAGGCCATGGGGGTTCGAGTCCCTCGTCCTCCGCTTTTTCCCCTTTTACTGATCGCACATTTTGATTGCCTTGCAATTTCTTATGCCGGCCGTTCCACTTTACTCTATACCGATTCGTCTTAGTTTTACCCTTTTACTATCGTTCGGTAGCGGTTACGGCGGTTTTCAAACAATCTGTCTCCCAGTTCCTTACTACGCCATTCCTGATAAGCCGAGAAATTACCCTCAAACCAGCGAACCTTGCACTCACCCTCAAAAACCAGCAGATGCGTACAAATACGATCCAGGAAAAATCGGTCGTGACTGATAACAAGAACACAGCCAGAGAAATCGAGGATAGCTTCTTCGAGTTTGCGCAAGGTGTTCACATCGAGATCATTGGTAGGCTCATCAAGCAGCAGGACATTACCGCCGATTTTAAGCACTTTGGCCAGGTGACAGCGATTACGCTCACCACCGGATAGCTGGTCGGCCTGCTTTTGCTGCGACGAGCCGGTAAATCCAAATTGAGCCAGATATTTACGGATTGGGATTTTGCGGTCACCTATAGTAATCTCATCCAGACCGCCACCGACCTCATCGATCAGACTGACATCACCATCTAGCGATTCCCGTTCCTGATCGGCAAAGGCAAACTGCACCGACGAACCGATTGTCACTTTGCCGTCAAGCGGTTTCAAATCGCCGGTAATCATTTTAAACATAGTTGTCTTACCGCTGCCGTTCGGTCCGACCAGCCCGACCACGCCCGAGCGAGGAATAATAAAAGATAATTTATCGAAAAGCTGTCGGTCGTCATAGCCCATAATAATATCGGAAAATTCGATCACCTGCGTTCCGAGGTTAGGTCCGGGCGCGATCTGAATAGTACTGTCGCCCGCCTTCGAGGCTGCCGTTTCTTGAGCGACTAATTGCTCATATTCCCGGATTCGTGAGCGAGCCATTTCGTTGCGGTCGCCGCGACTCATGCGGATCCAGGAAAGTTCTCTTTGCAGCGCTTTGGCGCGGGGGGTGTTCTTTTTCTCGGCCATTGCCAGATCGGCCAGTTTTTGCTCCAGCCATGAGGTGTAGTTACCTTCCCAGGGAATACCATGGCCGCCCTCAAGTTCTAAAATCCACCTGGTGACATTATCTAAGAAGTAACGGTCGTGAGTTGCGATTATGACCGTTCCCGGATAAACCACCAGCTGTTCTTCGAGCCAGGCGACCGTTTCGGCATCAAGATGGTTGGTTGGCTCATCAAGTAAAAGCAGATCCGGCTTTTCCAGAAGCGCCTTGCACAAGGCCACCCGACGTCTTTCACCTCCCGATAAGGTTTCGATAATCCGGTCATCTTCGGGCAGGCACAGCGCGTCACCGGCAATCTTTATGGTTTGATCCAGGTTCCAGGCGTCAAGCGCGTCGATTTTATCCTGAAGTTGACCCATACGATCCATCGCCTTCTGCATCTGGTCGTTGTCCAACGGATCGGCCATAGAGTCAGCCAGCCGGTTATATTCATCAAGGACCTCTTTGGTCTCGCGGAATGCCGACTCGATTGTCTGGCGAACAGTTAGGGTTGGGTCGAGTTTTGGTTCCTGTTCCACAATACCGGCGCGAAAGCCGGGAGTAATCGCCGCCTCACCCTGAAAATCCGTATCCAGACCGGCCATGATACGCAGCACGGTTGTTTTGCCCGAACCGTTCTCGCCGACAATACCGATTTTGGCGCCGGGATAAAAACTCAGGTTGATATCTTTTAGAACCTGCTTTTGGCCGTAAAATTTATTTATGCCATACATATTGAAGATATATTTTTCAGCCATATTCGAAATCTCCCTTGTTATTGGCTATTGCATCCGCAATAATAATATAAGTCCCAGATAGAGGCAAGTGATGAATTCGGATCCCGTCAAAGCCTGACGTGCCATAATGGTATTTAAGTTAAAGATGATATCCTCCCACGTTAATAATATGACAGCACTCAGTGGCTATCCGCGGATTTTGGGATAAAAAAGATAGTCTGCTACTACCTTTTTTGATGATAGCGGAATACGAATCAGCCTCAGTTTAACCTCACCCCGGTATAATGTGGCTTGTTGAAAAATCCTAATTACTGTCTTTGCGACCCACATGAGGGAAGCAATCTAGATATTCGCTTTCGTCACTAAGCTATAATTCTGACAGTACTTAACGAATTGACTTTCAGGTTGCTTCGTCACTTCGTTCCTCGTAAAGACAATTTCAACAAGCCCATAAGCTTATGTTCTGTTAATGAGATTAGGTCCGAGCTCCTTGTCTCCGCTTTTCTCTCCCAAATTAAATATTTGCTTTTTGATCAATTTTAAGTTATTATTAACAGATAGGGCAGTTTCTACATAATTAGAACGCTACTTTTTTGATTATTCTGAAAATGAAAGAAAAATGTTTTAAAATGGGATTTTATCGATCCCGAGATTTAATCTATTCATGGGGAGTATGATTATGAAGAGGTCTCTTTTGCTCCTGGGGCTGTTTGTAGCATCATTGGCTATGCTTGCTGCAGTTCCTGCCGCGTACGCCTCCACGGCATCGGCAAAAAACGAACTGAAAACCGCTTACCCGCATGTTGATTTTTATCAGCAGGGCAAGCAGATCACACGAGTTTACGGGCAGGCTTTCGGCTCGGGTTCAAGCGCCACCGATGCTACCGAGCGGTTCAGGTTTGACCACTCTGATCTGTTCGGGATTGATCCGGATGATCTCAAACCAGAAAGTATTCTTCAGGATAAAAGTCACACGCGACAGGTGATGTACAACCGTGACACGGGTCAATATAAATTCACGCTTGTATATTACTCGCAGTTTAAAGACGGTATTCCGGTTTTTAAATCGGAGCTGCGGTTGTTAGTTCGCAATGAACCCGGCTATCCGATTGTCCTGGCCTCTTCGGAATTGAAAAATCTCGGCAAATTCGAAGTTGACCGGGCGCAAGCGAGTATCAATCCGGCGCAGGTTATGCAATCTTTCAGCGCGCAAATACCGGAGATGACCAATTTCAGCGAACCCCGGCTGGTGATTTGGGCGGGCTATGATGGTGAAATCGCCGAACCGGCTCTTGGCGTTGAGTTTATCGCCGATAACGGCAAGCCCGCTACCGAGAAAATGCTCTATATAATCGATCCCGGAAGCGGCGATATCTTATATGAAGAGAACCTGATTATCTTTGAGGATGTGGCAGGTAATGTATCGGGATTGGCTACCGATAATTTTGCCGCCGAGCAATGCGATGCCGAGGTATCCATGCCGATGTCCTACGCGCGAGTCAATATCGGCGCGACTATGGCATACGCCGACTCCAGCGGCGATTTCACGATTCCCAATGGCGGCAGTTCACCGGTAACCGTATCTTCGCCCGTGCGTGGCGAATGGTTCCATGTCTACAATAATGCCGGCGCTGAAAGCCAAATCGATTCGCTGATAACACCTCCCGGACCGGTAAATTTCATGCATAACGCGTCTAATAGCGAAGAGTATGTCAGGGCCGAAGTCAACGGTTATATACATTCAAACCTTGTCCGGGATTTCACATTAAAATATAATCCAACCTATCCGACGATCTGGAATCAGACCGATTGGCCGGTATATGTCAACGACAACACAGGTTATTGCCCGGGCAACGCCTGGTATGACTATTCATCGATTACTTTCTGCCTGGCTGATGACGGTTATACGAATACCGCTTTCTCAACGATTATTCATCACGAATATGGCCATCACCTTGTAGCGTCAGCCGGCAGTGGACAGGGACAATATGGCGAAGGCATGGGCGATGTGATGGGAATCCTGATCACGGACGATCCGGGCCTCGCCTATGGATTCTATGTTGATGATTGCGTTAATCCGATGAGAACCGGTGATAATACGCTTCAATATCCCTGTAGCGGTGAAATCCATGATTGCGGCCAGTTGATATCAGCTTGCGTTTGGGATATCCGTAACGAGTTGGTGATCACCGAACCGACCGATTATATTGATGTCATTTCAAACCTGGCCGTTAATTCTATGCTGCTACATACCGGCACTGAAATCACACCTCAAATTACGATTGATTATTTGACTTTAGACGATGATGACGGCAATATCTATAATGGTACGCCGCATTATGATGAAATCAATACCGGATTCAGCGCGCATAATATGCCGGGCCCCGAATTACAAACCGGCCTGAGTGTAAGCCCATCAGTAGCCTTCGTATCGGAAGGTCCCAGTGGCGGCCCGTTTGTGCCGGAGAACATGATTTATACCCTGGAAAATATGGATGAAACCGGGATAAATTACACCGTTACAACCGGTCAAACATGGATTACAATAAGCAATCCTTTCGGTTACCTGGCTGGTGGAGCTACGGTTGAGGTGACACTATCGATTAACTCGAACGCCGAAAGTTTCCCGGATGGCCGTTACGAAGGGGTAGTTGATTTTGTCAACACCACCAACCATGACGGCGATACTTCTCGGGATGTCATATTAAATGTCGGCATACCTATGGTAATCTATGAGTGGACGATGGACACTAATCCCGGCTGGACCACGGAAGGCCAATGGGCGCATGGCCAGCCAACAGGCGGCGGTGGTGAATATGGCAGCCCCGATCCGACCGGCGGCTATACCGGTAATAATGTTTACGGCTATAACCTTTACGGGGATTACGAAAGCGGTCTGCCGGAAACTCATTTAACATCAGGCGCGCTCGATTGCACCGGGTTGAGCAATGTTACATTAAAATTCTGGCGTTGGCTTGGAGTTGAACAACCGCTTTACGATCACGCTTATATCAAGGTCAGTAATAATGGTTCGACCTGGACGACTATTTGGGAGAACACCGAGGAAGTCGCAGATTACTCATGGTCCGAACATGAATTCGATATTGCATCCGTAGCCGATAATCAATCAACCGTTTATCTGCGCTGGACTATGGGCGCGGCCGATGGTTTGTGGCAATACTGCGGTTGGAATATCGATGATATTCAGATAATCGCGCTTGGCGGGGAAGAGCCGCCCCTTTCGGTATTATTACCGTACGGCGTACCCGAATATCTCGATCCCGGTGTATCAACCAGCTTCACCGTGCAAATTGTCGATGGCGCCGAAAGTTACGTGCCAGGTAGCGGAACGCATCACTACCGCTATAATGGCGGATCGTTCCTGACCTCGGCGTTGGTATCGATTGGTGGTAATATGTATGAGGCCACCTTGCCGGCCGCCGATTGCAGCGCCTCGCCTGAATTCTATGTAAGCGCGGATGGCGATGGCGGAGCGACCATTAACAACCCGCCGGACGCGCCAAGTAATTTCTATTGGGCCATTGTTGGGGAATTCACAACCTTCTTCGAGGATAATTTCGAGACGGATCAAGGCTGGAGCGTATCGGGTGATGCCACCGACGGTCAATGGGATCGCGGTACCCCGGTTGGTCTGGGCGAACGCGGCGACCCGCCTACCGATTACGACGGTTCGGGCCAGTGCTATCTAACCGATAACGTTTACGGCAACTCTGATGTCGACGGCGGCACGACTTATCTCATATCGCCGACATTCGATCTAAGCGACGGCAACGCGCTGTTCAATTACGCTTTGTGGTATACCAATAACAACGGCGACGATCCCAACAACGATCTGTTCGTAGTCTGGGTATCGAATAATAATGGTTCCAGTTGGACGCATGTCGAAACGTTCGGCCCGGCGTCTTTAACGAGTTGGACAGAGCATTCGTTTTTAGTGGATGATTTCATCACTCCCACCAGCCTGGTCAGGGTGCGATTCGAAGCTTCCGATTTGAACAGTGGTTCGGTTGTCGAAGCCGGAATTGACGCGGTATCTATATCGAGTTTCGTCTGCGATTCGGTTGCCATAGGTACAATTGCCGGTACGGTCACCGATGACGGCGGTCCGATTGTCGGCGTTACGGTATTTGCCGATGACGGCCTGGGCAACACCGGTTCGGATGTTACGACGGTCGACGGCACTTACTCGATCGACCTACCGCCGAGCAGCTACGATGTCGATTTCTCGCATACCGATTATTACGATACGACTATCACCGGCGTAGTTGTAACGGTGGATGCGACAACTACCGTAGATGTGGTGCTGGAATCATCACTGCCGAGCGTAATCGCCGGTACGATAACCGATGGTAGCGATCCGATTGTCGGGGTGCAGGTATTTGCCGATGACGGCCTGGGTAATACGGGTTCGGATGTCACGGCCTCCAATGGTACTTACTCAATCGAGGTCCCACCCGGCACTTACGAAGTAGATTTCTCGCATGTCGATTATTTCGATACCAGCGTAGCCGGTATTGCCGTAACCGAACATAACACGACTACCCTGAATATGGTTATGGTAGCGGGAACTCCCAGCGCTATTGCCGGAACGGTTACCGACTATGGCGTTCCGATCGAGGGCGTGTTGGTTTTCGCGGATGATGGTTCGGGAAATACGGGTTCTGATAATACGGCAAGCGATGGCACATATTATATCGAACTTCTTCCCGGTACTTACGATGTTGATTTCACTCATATCAACTATATAGATACGACGGCAACCGGAATAATCGTAGTCGACTATACGGTAACAACGCTGGATGTGGAAATGATGATGATCCCGCCGGGTGATTTCAGCGGAACGGTCACCGATAACGATGCCGCTCCGATTCAGGATGTGTTGGTCGAGTTGATCGATGGCGTCGATGTAATCGGATCGGATCTTACCGATTCCGACGGTAATTACAGCTTAGGTGGAGTGTTCCCCGGAACGTACGATCTGGATTTCAGCAAGACCGGTTACTATGATGTAACCGAACCCGATGTTGAGGTTCTAAGCGGCGAATCCACTATAGTAAATATTACACTTCACCGGCTCGGCACTTTCAGCGGTGTGGTCGATGATTACTATGGCGCACCGGTCGAGGACGTTTATGTGTCGGCTATAATCCAGGTAATGGCTGCGCGAATAATCGGTGAAGAACAAGAAGAGGCGGGTGTCAATCGCCTTTCCAGAATAAAAGACGATTCCGGTAAATCGGAGGAGTTGATATTTAAAACGGAATCCGATGGCACCGAGCCGGTGTTGTTGGTTGTCGATCCGGTTGAGAATATTTACACCAATTCGGTCGGTGAATTCGAGCTTGTTTTAATGCCCGGCGATTATGTGGCGACATTCGAGAAGGCCGGCTGGACAACATTCACCTCGGCCCAGTTCACGATATTCGATGATACGGATATGGAGAATCAGGATGTCGTTTTCCGTTCGCCCGGTTCGCTTTCGGGTGTTGTCGATGACGGTACAGTTGCTATCGAAGGGATTCATGTCACGGTTGAGGATGATGTCGTCCTGATCGGTGAGGATTACAGCGATATAGCCGGCGCTTACTCGATCGGCGAGATCTACGATGGCGACTACACGGTTACCTTTTCACATGTCGATTATCAGACGGTGGTACTCACCGCTTTCCAAATCAACGATGGCCCATCGGGGACGATTCAGGATCAAACATTGTCGGAGCTTGCCGGATATCCATATCTTGCTGGCGATGTCAATATGTACAACGGCAACTGGCCGCCCACGGTTATCGGCGGCGATGTCACCTACCTGGTTAACTTCTTCCGGGGTGTCGAAGCCAGTGTGCCATGTTTGATAACCGGTTTCTGGGCTTCCGCGGACGCCAACGGCGATTGCCTGGTAATCGGCAGCGATGTGACCAAACTGGTGAGTTATTTCAGAGGCACCGGCGATTTAAGTTTCTGCGTGGATTACGAGCCGCTCTGGCCAACCCCGGATGATTTACCCGTCGAAGCCCCCGATGGCTGGCCGAATTGCAATGTTGTGCCGGCGACGGCGAAAGTAGTTCCATCTATGTCAGAATAGAAATCGATTTCCTAAAACAATATTTCTTGGGCGGCCCTTAAGGTCGCCCTTTTAAATTAATTTAAGCAATGAATAAGCAACCTATTATTCTTAGCTTTATATATTGAGCATAGCTGCGATAAGTATGTTGATTTTTAAAGAGATATTTTTATAAGACGCACTGATTACTTATCTGATAAATTATATTATCCGCCGTTATTATTTTCATACAGAAGGAACTTCTGATTTTAATGCTTATATATATCTAACTTTATTTCTGCATCACCTTCTTCAGTTAATTCAAACCTAAGATCAGCTGGCATTGCATGAGCTAATAGCCATTGAGTATTAAAATCATGCCCGTTTTCTTTTTGCTTCATTATTACATAAGCGACCCGTAATAATGTGAAATAGGTGAAATCTCTAACCACATCAAGATAGTTTTCTTTATTTGCCTTATACCTTGGCTGTACAGTAATCCAGTCGAATTCCTCAAGATATTCAGAGGGGATTTTATTTCTCCATGAGTCAATAGAAAAAGTTGATGTTGTTAAAAGCTTGGGCCTTGGGTAAATATCTTTTAGGCCTTGTATAGTCTCAGCCATTCCACCGCCATAATTTGCAATAAAAATACATTGACGGTCTTCTTCGCTCATAAATTTAAGATTTGTCAGCTTTTTAAGGCGATTTTCTTTTGTATTTTTTAATGAGCTTAATTTTACTTGTTTAGTTACTGTACGCCGAGTGTCTTCCCAAAAATCTTTAAATTTCTCTGCGGCCCCATCGCCATAATGATCGTCGACGCAAATGGTAATAGCACTTAAAATGTCTTTCCATTCCGCAACGGCGGTTCCCGCTAAAAGCCGTCCTTCTTCTTCACTTCTTACATAAAAACGATATACATTTTTACTATGTTTTGATATCCCAGGAGCTGACGCAACTGATGCAATAAGATAGCACTCTCCTTTCTCGCTGTTTTCTTGGCATAATATGTCCCATTGTTTGGCCAAAGGTTCGGCAACGCTGCTCATAGTTGTTATAAAATATAATGTACCATCTCTCATTTCCTGCTTGACTATTTCGGAAATTTTCGAGGTTTCTAATTTATGACTTCGCACAACAACATCAACATCAAAATCTTCCTTATGCAGGAAATCCATCAATCCAAGAAATTGATGTTTTGCATCTTCACGAACATTCTCGTCTTCGCTGCTTAGAGGCAGTAGCAACGCTATTCTATCTCTATACTGTTCTTTAACATTAACAGCGTTATACAAGACAAGAAAACTTACAGCCAATATTGATATAAACGTAATAATAACTAGTGCCTTTGTAATAGTTTTTCCGCCTTTTTTAGAAATTTCCAGTATTAATGAAACAATAGCTGTGGCAGCCATAATGCCCGCTAATAGAAGCGTCCAATCTTCGGAAGAAATTAACATAGCAATCATTTACAACCTCTTCATTAACAATAAGTTAAACCACTTAATCACTCATTAAATCGCTTGATGTAGCTATTGCCACTTTTTCTTGTTTTAGCAACGATAAAGTAGATTTGTTATCAATAGATATTGCGCGGCAAAGATCCAGAATAATATAGGTTCT
The DNA here is from genome assembly GCA_024231855.1 of Candidatus Zixiibacteriota bacterium. Lineage (GTDB taxonomy): Bacteria > Zixibacteria > MSB-5A5 > UBA10806 > 4484-95 > JAAEQD01. Next base: position 12,286 of record JAAEQD010000405.1, on the reverse strand, counting down.
ACTAAAATCATGTCGAATTGCATCTATGGCTGTGGCTTTAACACAATAATCTAGTGCCAGACCACAGACGTAGACCTTGACTGCTTTATCCAACCCCATTGTATCAATAAGCGCTTTATTTTCAAACGCCGAATATCCATCAGCATGTACTGATTCGCCTTTTGTTAAAATAAAAGCATTTTTTGGAACATATAAGTCTGGATGCAGTTCAGCGCCGACTGAATTTTGGATACAATGCGGTGGCCATTTGCCAATCTGTGACTTAAAAGAATGATGATTGACAGGATGCCAATCTTTTGTAAAGATAATTTGTATATTTGATTTTTCACAAAAGGATATAAATTTATTCAATTCAGGTATTAGACCACCGGAACCGGAAACAGCCAAAGCGCCCCCTTCACAGAAATCGACCTGCACATCAACTACAATTAGAATCTTTTTATTTTTCATTTCCTTGCTCTTCTAAGGATTGAATGAGTGATATTTAATAATGCCAATTACTATGCGTTGCAGATTATCACATTAATCCATTATAATTATTGGCAATTTACTATTATTATGTACCCAATGCAATAAATTAATACGTGAATTTACTTAAATTAGAAGTAAAAATACTATAAATCTAATAACCTGGAATAGTGTTTTCAGAATTAATCCCGGCTTTTATTATTCATCTAAACCTTGCCAATCGCCGATAATTTGTTATATTGTAATAAACTCGCTGCCTGATAAGTACTTCAGCGGATTGATTTGAAAAACAAAGATTAACGGCAGGGTAACATCGTGAACAAAAAAGCAGTATTAATTCTGACTTACCTGATATTGGTAAGCTCGGTTTATTCTTACGCGGATATACGGGACCAACAAGATTTTCTCCCGATTGGCTTAACCGAAGAGGAAATGACTCGCCTGGATGAAATTGGAATTAACCATCGCAATACTCGTGATCCGGAAGGCGAAGTCCGTAACCCCGCCGAATGGGAAAGATCCGAAGGGGTTATAATTCGCTGGCCCCTGGGCATATCCATATCGTTGGTAGCCGAGATGTCGGAAGACCTTATGGTGACAACGATTGTCGGCAGTTCATCTGAGGAAAATAGCGCCCGAAGCAGTTATACTTCGGGCGGCGTTAATATGGATAATACGCTGTTCATTATCGCCCCGACTAACAGTATCTGGACTCGCGATTACGGGCCTTGGTTCATTTTCGAAGACAATAACCTGGCTATCGTCGATCCTATATATAACCGACCGCGCCCTTATGATGATTTGATACCGGGAGTAATCGGCGACGAATGGGGTCTCGATGTTTACGGTATGGATTTGCGAACCCCCGGCGGCAATCATATGTCTAATGGTTTGGGTATGTCAATGTCGACCGAACTGGTTCATGACGAAAACTCGGACAAAACTCCGGCGGAGATCGACTCGATTATGCTGGCGTTTTTAGGCAACGATTACGATGTGCTGGACTATATCGAATCAGGCGGGATACATCATATAGATTGCTGGGCGAAATTTCTCAATCCGGCGACGATACTTATCAAGGATGTGCCGTCCGGCGATCCCAGTCATAACCTTCTCGATGCCCGTGCCGACTATTTATCCCAACAAATGTCGGCCTGGGGCAGACCTTACACGATAGTCAGGGTCTATTGTCCATCAGGCACTGCCTATACGAATTCTATCATTTTAAATGATAAAGTGCTGGTACCGATATTCTCAAGCAGTTATGATGACGATGCTCTTCAAACTTACGAAGATGCCATGCCGGGTTACGAGGTCCTCGGGTTTTACGGTTCATGGTACGATAACGATGCTATCCATTGCCGCTCGATGGGAGTTCCCGATCCGGGTCAATTGTATGTTGATCACGATCCTCTCTGGGGACGGTTGAGCGATACGCTCAGCCAATATCTGGTTTCCGCGGAGATTATCTCCTGTTCGGGTGATACCTTGATATCGGATTCCTTGAAAATCCTATACAGAGTGGATGACGGTCTATGGCAGGACACACCGATTTACTCGACCGCCGAACCGGATTCATTCTATGGCTTCATCCCGGGGCAGTCGCCGGGATCGCAAATTGAATATTACATAAAGACTGCCGATAATTCGGGCCGGGTAGAGACCCATCCATTCATAGGCGAACCCTGGGCGCATGAATTCAGTATCAATATGCCGCCCGAAATCGTCTCGGCCGATTCATTCATGGTTGAAACGGGCGCTTATTTCAGTTTCGTTCCTACAATTATAGATGAAGATGATACAGTTCACACGATTACCTACAGCAACTACCCCGAATGGCTGTCAGTTGCCAACGATTCCATATTCGGTGTTGCCCCTGATATAACAATCTTGACCGGTTTTGATGTCGAAGTAGCCGATATGTTCGGTTCGGTCAGTCAGCATATTACTATCTACGTTATGGGCGAGGCGTTGTACGCTTATCTGCCGGGCGATGTCAATATGTACAACGGCGCCTGGCCGCCGGCGATTATCGGCGGCGATGTTACTTACCTGGTTAATTATTTCCGTGGCCTCGAAACCAGCCCTGCCTGTTATCTGGATGGTTACTGGGCGTCGGCGGATGCCAACGGTGATTGCCTGGTAATCGGCAGCGATGTGACCAAACTGGTGAGTTTTTTCAGAGGCATCGGTAGCTTAGGCTCCTGCCCGGATTTCGAATCCCTCTGGCCAACGCCGGATGATGTGCCGATTGAAGCGCCCGATGGCTGGCCAAACTGCGAGGATTGAAGACCCGAAAAACGCTTGACAAACCAGATATAAAATTCTACTTTAATATTATATACTGAGCAGTTCTGTAAATTCTGCTTGAATAGTGAAAAATCAATATAGCTAGGAGGGAATATCATGAAGAGAATTACCTCGTTTGCAATGGTTTCACTGATTTTACTTTTTGTAGCATTTTGCAATAACTCGATAGTTTCAGCGAGTGAATTAAATAGCGCTATAGCATTCGTCGAAAACAGGGGCCAATTCAACCCCGACATTAAATTCGCGGCATTGACAACTGGGGCCAATTTCTATTTTCATGGCAATGAAATCACATACGTGCTTGCCAAAAAAGCGAACTCCTCCTCGCTTAATAAGGAATCCTTGAAGGTTAAAGCCCGCTTTCTCAATGCCGATCCACGCGCGCAGGTTTCCGGTGAAAACGAGTTAAGCTATAGGCATAATTATTTCATCGGAAATGATAGGTCAAAATGGCGAAGTAATGTTTCGTGTTATCAATCGATATTATATAGAGATATTTATCCCGGCATAGATTTAAGATACATAGCCGATGATAAGGGTTTGAAATATGAGTTCATCGTCCAGCCCGGAATTGATCCATCACAGATTATTATTGAGTACGAGGGTATCAGTGAGCTATCGATTGGCGAAACGGGCGAATTGTTAATAAGTACCGCGTTTGGGAATTTAATTGAGAAAGCGCCTTATGTTTATCAGGTTATTAACGGTGAATATATAGAAGTCTCAAGCAATTATCATTTATTGGATAATTCATCATTCACTATAGCGGTTTCGGAAAATTACAGGACTGCCCATCAATTGATAATTGATCCGTATGTTCAATGGAGCTCCTACCTGGGCGGCATCAACCGAGAGTATTGTAACGACGTAACACTCGATTCCGATGAAAATATATTTATCATTGGTCATTCCACATCGCTGGATTACCCCTTATCCACTCCCTATCAGGATACGTTGGCAGGATTGAATATAGTGATAACCAAACTATCCAGTAACGGAACTAATATATTATATAGTACATTTCTTGGCGGCTCCGGCTGGGACGACGGATATGTTATCAAATTAGATGACGATGATAATATATATTTCGGTGGTAAAAGCTCATCGCCTGATTTTCCAACCGTTAATGCTTATGACAGCACCTATGGCGACGATCATGATGTTGTGGTTGGCAAGTTGTCGGCCGATGGTTCGGAACTGTTGTTCAGCACGTATTTGGGCGATAGCGGCGATGAATTCGCGAAGGATATAGCGATTGATTCAAGCGGTAAAGTATATCTAACCGGTTCCACCAAATCAGAAAACTTCCCTATGGTAAATGCTTTCGACAGTACTTATGGCGGTAATTACGTTTACGACGCGTTTGCCGCCATATTCTCAAATACAGGAAGCGAACTTCATTACAGTACGTTTATTGGCAGTTCTTATGATGATTATGGAAAGGCGATAGAGATTAACGAGCAAGGTCAGATTTATATCGGTGGATTTACGCGTTCACGCTACTTTCCGATATATGACGCTTATGACGATAGTTATAATGGTATGGGCGATGCTTTTCTAATTCAGTTTTCTGAGAATTTCGGTTCATTGTTATTTAGTTCATTTTTTGGCGGAGAAAATGGGGATGATATAGATGAAATCAAAATTGATAACGACGGTTATGTATATATCGGCGGTTATACAGGATCAGATGAATTTCCCATTGTCAACGCCTATCAGGATGATAGGCGTTACTCATCTAATTGCGCGTTCCTGGCAAAATGGAATACTACCCTTGATACATTGGTCTACAGTACATATTTCGGGACTAGTTCGTGTATTTACGATATTACATTCGATTCGGATAATAATATATACCTGGCAGGCCGAACTTATTCTAGCATATTCCCCACGGTAAATCCAATCGATCGTACCCGTAATGGCGGATATGATGTATTTATTTCTACTCTAAACAGGGTCGGTGATTCATTATTGTTCAGTACATATTTTGGCGGAAGTGATGATGAGAGCCTGCCTGATATTGCCGTGAATTCAAGCAATGAAATTATTGTTACCGGAACAACCAGATCGGATGATTTCCCGGCGTATAGCCCATCCTTAGATACAACGTTTGATGGCTATAGTGATATGTTTATCGTGAAAATCACAAACGAAAACGGCGGAACTATCAGAGGTGTTGTCACCGATATCGAATCGAATCCGATAGACAGCGCGATAGTCAATATCGAAAGCCTGGCAACCAACGCCATTACAAATCAGGATGGCGAATTCGTATTGCCCAGTCTTCGAGACGGGGTTTATAACTTATTCATTACGCATGATGACTTTTTGGATACTAATTATTATGATTTTCCGGTAGCATTAGATGATACGACATACGTGAATTTGATCATGATGACAGGCGGTGTAATCAGGGGTGCCATCACAGACTCCGCCGCCAATTTTATACCCAATGTCTATATCAAGGCCAGTGGCTACCCTCAATATGATTCCACCGGTGCCGATGGCCAGTATTTATTAAAGGGATTTGCGTCAGGGTATTATGATATTTACTTTAGATATGCCGCCGGTTATCAGGGATTTTTTGACACTGTTGTAAGCCAGGTGGAAGTAATCGGGCATGACACCACTATTCTCGATCTATCAGCCATTTTCGAGGAAGCGGAAATAGATATTATGTTTGGTAATATCGATGACAGTCCGGTAATCGCGCCTATTGGTCAGACAATTGATATTGATGTTTATTTTCTGGCGAACATCGAGGGTGTTGTGGGCGGCCATATCATGTTACCACTTGGCATAAATAATTGCTACCTTGATTCGTTTGATACAGAAAACTGCCGAATGTACTATCCGTTCACTGATTGGGATAGCAAACAATTCGGAAATTTTAATGAAGATTTTAATAATGATGAAGGTTGCACCTGGGATAGCTATACTTACTCAGCGTATGCTGAACTTTTTTCTCCGTATACTAGCCCCATGCTAGAATTGAATCCCGGTGATCCACCTCTTCTTGGACTGACATTTCCGGTTACTGTAAGTTCTGAAGGTTCCTTGCATGATTCGACAGTATCAGACGCTATAAGATTGGGGCACGACCCTGTCATGGGCGGCGCTCTAATCGGGAATGAGGAGGGAACACATAATTATTTTATAAATCAGTATTTCTCGCCGCTGCATTTTGTCAGTTTCCCATATCTTCCTGGTGACGCTAATATGGCTGCGGGTATCTGGCCGCCTACTGTTATCGGCGGGGATGTTACGTACCTGGTCAATTATTTCAAGGGAGCGCCATCCAATACCGGCTGTATGCAAGATGGATTCTTTGCCTCGGCGGATATCAACGGCGATTGCCTGGTAATCGGCAGCGATGTTACAATGCTGGTGAATTATTTCAAAGGAATGAACGATCTTCAATATTGTCCCGATTACGCGCCGATCTGGCCAACGCCTGATGATCTGCCGGAAGCCGCGCCGATAGGCTGGCCTTATTGCGATGAATAGATGAGTAAGTAATCATTGCTCATTATTCAGCAATGAATGTTATTTAATATTCAAAGCCCTTATATTTTATTCTGAAGAACAGGACATATAACAATGGCACGAAGCCCAGAGTTAAAATCGTAGCGAACAACAAGCCAAATATAATCGTTACCGCCATGCTCTCATACATGGGTCCGCCGCCCAGCCACAAGGGCATCATCCCGCCGATAGTGGTGGCCGTTGTCAGCAGTATCGGTCGCAATCGTTTCTGGGCCGATTCCAGAATGGCCCGTCTTATTTCAACGCCATGCTCCTCTTGTTCGATATTAATTCTGTCAATTAATACTATAGCGTTGTTGATTACTATTCCCGCTAATGATATAACTCCCAGAAACGTCATGAACCCCATAGCGCTGCCGGTTATCACCAGCCCGATAAAGACGCCGATCATAGCCAGGGGCATGGTCGCCAGGATTATCAACGGCTTTCTGAAACTATTGAACTGAGCCACTAGAAGCAAGGTAATGAAGGCGAAAGCAATCGGCAGTTTCGCCATTATCGAATTGTTGGCCTTAACCGTGTTTTCGATTTCGCCTCCATGTTCATAGAAGTATCCCACCGGCCAATTTTTCGAAATTTCCCGCAAGTATGGATCGATCTTATTCACAACATCAATTGCCACGGTACCCGGTAGGACATACGATTTTATTGTCACGGTTTTCAGTCTGTCGCGGCGCAATATTTTGGATGGTTGCCATTTTACTTCGATATTGGCGACCTGTTTCAGAGGAACCGTTTTACCGGTAGATTGCGAATAAACATCGAGTGTTTCCAGTTTATCCAGGTCGTGGCGATCCGAGGCTTCGGCCCGAAGGGTGATTGGAATAATTTTGTTCTCTTCACGAAACTGGGTAGTTTCGATGCCGGACAAAATCGATTGCAGGCTTATGGCGATATCCATATTGGTAACTCCCGCGCGCCGTGCTCGCGGTTGATCTATATCGACCAGTAATTTCTTGGTCCAGGTACCCCAATCGGTATCGATATTCTTGGTGCCCGGTATTTCAGCCAATTTAGCTTTGACATCGTCGACAATCGAAAACAGCAATTCGGGATCTTTGCCGGAAATTCTGATTTGTACCGGCGCCATAACCGGCGGTCCGTAATCGAGCGCGTCTATCACAGTTGACACATCAGGGAATCGATTGGTGGCGAATTCCTCGATTCTGGGAATTACCTCATCCACCGCCTGGCGCGAGGTCGCGTTGGCGATTAAGAAAGCTAATTCATCGCGTTGAGGCTGGGGATTGGCCGAGAGGTAGAAGCGGGGAGCGCCCGTACCGATAAACGCGGCCCAATTAGTTATGCCTTCAAGCCGTTCATCATTAACCTTACAACTGTCTTCAATGAACTGTTCGACTTCATCCATCATAGCCCTGGTTTGGGCAATGGGTGTGCCTAAGGGTAATACCAGTTCACCCTGAAGGAATGATCTGTCGGATTTAGGGAAGAAGATATTGGGTATCAGGCCGCCTAGCTGCATCGCTGCCAGGAAGATCGCGATAGCTCCCAGAAGCGAGATCACCGGTCTCTTTAATATACCGATTAGCGCCTGGCGGTATCTTCTATAGAATTTTGAATCGAATTTGGATTTGTCACGGACGACGGCTTTTATTTTCATATACTTCGCGCAGAGAAGAGGTGTCATCGTTAAAGCCAGCACCCAGGATATTAAAAGACTGATGGAGACTACCCGAAATAAATCGGCCGTATATTCACCGGTATCCGATTCCGCCAGGTAGATCGGTAAAAAGGCGGCGGCTGTTGTCAATGATGAAGTAAGAAGTGGAATCCGCAATTCGGCGGCCGATTCGACAGCCGCCTCGATAGGCTTTTTGCCTTCGCTCAGACTGACCATAATCGATTCAGACATCACGATCGCGTTATCAACGAGAAGCCCTAGTGAAATAATCAAGGCGGCCAGCGAAACCGTATTGAGGCTGATTCCGAAATAGTTCATAACCGCCAGAGACGTTAGTATTACGGTGGGAATCAAGCTTGATACCAGAAGGCCGGTTCTGAAGCCCAGAGCCAGGAACATAACCACCATTACGATAAGGATGGCCTGCAGCAGACTTTTTATGAAATTGTTAACGGACGTATTTACTTCATCCGGTTGAAAAACTATAGTATCGAATTCGATCCCGATGGGGTATCGCTGCTGAAGGTAAGCCATCACTTGCCGGACCTGCTCGCCCAGCTCGATAATATTTCCGCCTTTGCGCAACGAGATACCCAGGCCCAGGCATGGTACACCCGATGACCTCATCATGGATTTTGGCGGATCAATATAACCGCGATATATATCCGCCAGATCGCCCAGGAAAATAACATCCTTGCGACCGGGAATATTGATCACCGTCTGTTTAAGCTCATCCAGAGTTTCGAAGCTTCCGGATGGCTCGAGAATAATTCGTTCATCTCTGGTGTTTATATCCCCGCCGGGGAATAGAATATTCTGACTGGTCAAAATACTTTGCAATTGACCCGGTGATAAGCCGATATTGGCCAGTCGGGCGTTATTGTATTCGACGAATATATGTTCCTCCTGGGCGCCGTAAATATCAACCTTGGCGGCGTCCGGAATTCGCAGAAGTTCATCGCGAACCTGGTCAGCGACATCCTTTAATTCGGCATAGGAATAGCCCTCGCCCGTAATAGTCAGTTGAATACCGAATACATCGCCGAATTCATCATTTACGAATGGTCCGATTACGCCATCGGGAAGTTCGGTTTTAGCCCGGTCGATTTTACGCCGCAGCCTGTCCCATATAGGCTGCATTTCTTTGTAGGTCGCCTTGATATTGACATATATTATCGAGGCGCCGGTTTTGGATTCGCTGGATATAAAATCGAGTTCCGGTATTTCCTGAATGGTTTTTTCGAGTTTATCGGTTACCAGGTTTTCCACCCTGTCCGGACTGGCGCCCGGCAAAATCGTCTGAATGAACGCGACTCGAATAATAAATCCCGGATCCTCCTGGCGGGCTATATTCTGATAAGCTAAAAAACCGGCGAAAATTATTACTATCAATGCTACAGTAGTTATCCGGTTTTTCTCTATCGCTAACTGGGTGATCGACATATCAGATCTCCTCTAGACCGGGCAGCTTAACTTTCATACCATCCGCCAGTTTACTGACGCCCGCGGTAACTATCAGCTCGCTATCCTCAAGGCCATCGATGACTTCCAAACCCCGGGTCGTTAGCTCGCCGACTGTAACCACTCGCTTATGAACGATACCGAATTCTTCTCCGGTAGGTTCAACCACATATAAATACCTTCCGGCATAGTCTTCTCTAACCGCTACCGACGGGACGTAAAATATATCTCTATTATCGGTAGCCGCGAAATTGAAAGCGACTTCGGCTATCATGCCCGGAAGCACATCCGGGTCGGCCTTTTGAAGTCTGACCGTAACCGGGAAAGTAGTCGCGCCGGCCGATGAGGCTACGCCTACCTCATCTACTTTGCCGGAAAATTCCCTGTCTTCTATCGCGTCGAACGTGATTAATACATTGTCGCCTTTGCGAATATGAGCAATTAGTATTTCCGGCATACTAATTTCAACTTTGGGGATAGAACCGGAGGTTAACAGAACTACCCTGTCGCCGGCTCTGACATTTTCGTTTTCTTCGATATTAACGTCTGCAATCGCGCCATCGACCGGAGCAATCAAACGGCAATAGTTAAACTGAAGGCGGGCCAGTTCAAATCGATTTTCCATGGAACGAACCGAAGCATTAGCCGATTCAGCAGCTGTTCGGGCGGCATCCAGCTGATCCTTGGAGGCGTTTTGGGTTTCATACATGCCTCGTACTCTATCATACTTGGCCGCCGCGTTTCTGGCCTGGGCGTTGGTTTGCTCGAGGGCCGCTTCAGCTTCTTGCATTCTCAAACGGTAATCCTTGTTGTCGAGTTCCGCGATCAACTGACCCGATTTAACCTTATCACCGATTTTAACATGTACCTGGGATACGGTACCGGCTATCTTGAAACTCAATTTGGATTCCGCCCCGGCCTGAGCCGAGCCCGAGAAAATTCGTACCCTGCTGCTGCCAGTCGAAAATACCTGCTGAAAGCGGACCGGCCTGATAATCTCCTCAGATTGTTCTTCCTTTTTATCGCACGAAATCAATAAAAGGGAAAGAATTATCAAAGGCTGGATCATCTTTTGTAAATAATATGACCTCATTTTTCCTCCGGAATATTTGTTGTCACTATTCTAAACATTTTATTCTATCTATAAACTCAATGGTTTCGATTTTAGGGATTCCCTAATTTCATGTTTGCTTGTTTGAAATATTCCTTCATTTTTTGAAGGTGTTCCTCGCGCATATCATCCGGCATGAGGAAATCGAAACTCCCAACCGCTCTTTCGACATTCAAATAATCGATTATGAAATCGTAAATCGTGTTAGCCGCTAATTGATCCGATACCAAAGCCGCGTTTTGAGCATCGATTAAATCCAGTATCGATGCTTCTCCGCGCGTGTAAGCATCGACTATCATTTCGAGTGATTTTCGGGCGGCTTCGGCGGCATCCCGGGATTGCTTGATGCCCGCGTATGAAGCGCCCATCAGATGAAGCGCCGAACGAATCCTTTGTTCGATAATATCAGTTACAAATCGGCGCGTTTTCTCCAACTCCTTGAGTTCGGTTGATATCTTACGAGTGGCAGCGTAGCGCGAACCGCCTGAAAATATCGGTAATGAGGCTTTTATACCGATACTCCAATCAGTATCATCGGCTTGACTAATTGGAAATGGCAAGCTTGGATCTAATTCAAAATCGGAACCTGCCCCTCCTTTATAAAAGTTATTCGTAAGCTCGGCTTTAAGAGCGATCGAGGGCAGCCAGTAAGTCATTTTTGATGAGCTATGCCGACGATTATTAGCCTCGATAGAGGCATCAAGCGCCGCCAGTTCCGGTGAATCAGCCAGGGCCTTTTCAACCATGAAATCGCGGAAATTTCTGAACGACCAGGGATTATCCAGAGCCCCCATATTTTTATAATCGCCAATATACAAGTTTGGATCGTCATAATGGATATCCGCTGTCGTGAAATGCTCTTCGATGGGCCGGCTGAGAATAGTATTAAGGGCGATCTCGGCCAGATTCCTCCGGGTGTTGGCGTCTATCACAGCTTTCCTGTTGGAAGCGATCCGGTTTTCCCATCTATATACTTCAGCCGGGTTTGATATCCCTATATTTTGGCGGATTCGCGCCAACTCCAGATTTGAGCGAGTCAAATTGAGATTCTCTCTTTGAATGAATTCGAATGTTTTTGTCCTGAGAACATCGAGATAAGCGGTTGCCGTATTCAGAATAATATCGAGCCGCAATTGCTTATGTTGATATTCCCGCGCTTTCTGAAATTTGCCCTGAATAGCTAAATTGGCCCAGACCGGTTCGGAGAATATTATTTGGGTCAATGATCCGGTGGCCGAAACTGATTGTTCGGCCTGTGCTCCGAAACTTGACTCGGCCCTATCATCATCTATAAATGTTCCCAGAGCTGAAATTTCTAATTGCGGTAGAAGGTTTGCCCTTGCTGTTATAATATCCTGGCTACCTGCCGTTAAGGCATGGCTTGATGCGGCAAGTTCGGGATTTACAGTAATCGCCTCTCGCACCGCCTTGAATAAGGTCAATTCACGCTGAACAACTTCTCGATCCGTACTTATTAGTTCTGCCTCCGTTAAGATACTCCAATTAGGGTAAACACCTATAGAGCGGGCGGTTGCCATATTGATCACTAATCGCTCATCCCTGGCAATTGAGATACTGAGGTCTTCAGCCTTTTCACCCAGAAGGATTCGCTGTATGTTCAGAGCAATTCGTCGGGCACGGCGTATGAAAAGCTGTCTGGTCATGACACCGGCCATAGCGCCTCGTTCAACATCCATTATACCGGTTAGGGCGAAGTTTGGGAGCCGTTTTTTGATTAAGCCCGCGAT
>JAAEQD010000404.1 GCA_024231855.1 Candidatus Zixiibacteriota bacterium | reverse complement strand
CTGGAAACCCAATTGAAGACAATCGAGCAGAGTTTTTCGAGTATTGATACCATCATCATCTCTCACTGCCACGAAGACCATGACGGCAATCTCCCCGATATATTCCCTTTAATGAATGGTGAGCTTTGGGCACACCAAATTTATCCCGGAATGACGACATACTATCCGAACATCATCGATGGGGCTTTTCGGCCCGATCTGCCAGGATCGTGTAGATCCTGTGTAATGCCGGAAAAATTCGTTCAGAAGAATTGTATATCGTATCATAAAAAGAGGAGCCAGCTAAGCATTGATTTCCTTATCAATGATGAATTTGAATCACCCGTCAAAGACCTCAGTTTCGTATCAACACCAGGCCACAGCCCCGATTCGATATGCATTATCCTCGAAAATGAGGTTATTTTCACTGGCGATACCATACTTCCGGGCATTACGCCGCATCCTTCTAGAGCCCAGTCTTTCACGGCAAATCGCAAGATATTGCCGGAGAGCTATCAGAAGGAAAATACAACCTACGGTTTGATGACCTATATCAAGTCGCTAAATAAAATTGCGAACCTCGGTTCGAGCAGCTTTCAGGCAACTTTCACTGCCCATCGGCTGTTCTATAACGGCAAATTCAATT
>JAAEQD010000403.1 GCA_024231855.1 Candidatus Zixiibacteriota bacterium | reverse complement strand
ACCATCGGCGAGTATTATAATTTCATCCAGGTTTTCAATCGCTTCTCTTTTTTCGAGTTTGGCAATGATTTTTTGATTCCCGCCAAACTTCTTAATTAATTTCCGCGCGTCAATTATATCATCACCTGATCGAACAAATGAAAGAGCGATAAAATCGGCATCGGCTTCAACGGCAATTTGAATATCTTCATGATCTTTGGCCGTAATCGTTGGGATATTTATATCAGTATCCGGGAGATTGATTCCTTTGGCAGGAAGAAGTTTGTATTTGTTTTGAGCCTCGGCGACTACACCGGTTTTATTAATTTTAAGAATTTTCAGAATAAGGTTACCATCGTCGATCATTATCCGTTCGCCCATCTGAACCGAACTAATGATCTCCGGATGATTAACGCCAACTATTCGATTTTTTATGTCAGACGTCCCGGCGCTAATATTGATTGTGTCGCCTTTTGCTAAATTGATCTCACCATCAAATCTATCCAACCGCAATTTCGGACCTGAGATATCAAACAGTAAACCTGCGGGAAAATCGGTATCGGCAGATGCCTCACGAATTGTGCGTACCGCCGTAAGAAAATCGTTTTTATCGCCATGCGAACAATTGATTCTGAATGCGTTAACTCCCTCGGCCATTAATTTACGAAGCATTTTCACCGAACTAATCGCGGGGCCGTAGGTCGCAAGTATTTT
>JAAEQD010000402.1 GCA_024231855.1 Candidatus Zixiibacteriota bacterium | reverse complement strand
ATTTTGGGTTATCGATGATACCGATATGATTGCCGGGATTACCGATGCTTTCGGTAAGCTGCCCTGCATGTATATCGCCGACGGTCACCATCGCAGCCAGTCAGCCTCGGAAGTGTGCCGCCGTGAGAAGGAGAAAAATCCTAATCACACCGGCAATGAATCCTACAATTATTTCCTAAATGTTATTTTCCCCGACGAGGAATTGAAAATTCTGCCCTATAACAGAGTAGTCAAGGATTTAAACTCTCTGACAGTTGAGCAAATTTTAGATAAGGCCGCCGAGAAATTCGAGATAAGCGAGAATGACAGCGATATCAACCCGGAAAATCCTCATGAGTTCGGGATCTATCTCGAAGGTAAATGGTATTCACTGAAAGCCAAAACAGATAGCTTCAATCCAAATGATCCGACAGGTTCTATCGATGCCGCTATCTTGGGCACGAATTTCATCGGTCCTATCCTGGGAATCACGAATCCCAAGACGGACAAACGAATTGATTTCGTCGGTGGAATTAGAGGTACTAAGGAACTGGTAAAGCTGGTAGATTCCGGCGATTATAAAATAGCGTTTTCGCTTTACGCGACTTCGATTCAACAATTGTTAAATGTAGCCGATGCGGGAGAAGTTATGCCGCCCAAATCCACCTGGTTTGAGCCAAAACTTCGCAGCGGCATGGTTGTAAATTTATTAACTGATTAAAGATAAAGGAACCGTGTTATGTTGATTTTGATTTCAGACGCGTTCGATCCCGGGCTTCCCGAAAAGATCGCCAAATTCGGCGAGATCACCGATGATAAAGGCAGGATACCCGAAGCCGAAGTAATTTTAATTCGCAGTAAAACCAAGGTCACCAAAGAGTATATCGATGGCGCGCCCAATCTCAAACTGGTTATTCGCGGCGGTGTCGGCCTGGACAATGTCGACCAGGTTTATGCCAAAACCAAAGGCATCAAGGTTTTCAATACAGCCGCTGCATCGTCTATCGCGGTGGCCGAATTGGCGATGGCCATGATGATGGCCATGCCGAATAATATCATCCCCGGCCACAACACCATGAAAGAAGGCAAATGGGAGAAGAAACAACTGAAGCGTACCGAATTGTATAAAAAGACACTCGGCGTTTTAGGTATCGGCCGAATCGGCACCGAAACAGCCAAACGCGCCAAAGCGTTCGGTATGAATATTATCGCTTATGATCCATTTGTAAAATCCCATGATTTCGCGGAAATGAAAGCATCTATAAAGGATGTTCTAAAGGAATCGGATTATGTTTCATTGAACATGCCGTTAACCGATGACACCAAGGGCATGCTCAATAAGGAAACTCTGAAAGACTGCAAGGACGGCGCCTATATATTGAATACCGGCCGTGGTAAATGCGTTATCGAGGAAGATATTGTCGAAGCTTTGGACAGTGGTAAGCTGAAAGGTTATGCTACCGATGTCTGGTATTCCGACCCGCCGGAAAGCACGCCTCTGGCTAAGGCCCCTAATGCTTTAATGATGCCGCATATCGGCGCCTCTACCAAAGAGAACCTGCTTAGAATCGGCGATATTATCGAGGAACTGTTGGGCAAATACGCCAAAAATGAATTATAAAAAGTGAGGATACAGTAATGGCAAATAGAGTATTCAATTTCAATCCCGGGCCATCGACTCTGCCCCTGGAAGTATTAGAGATAGTTAAGGGCGAGCTACTGGACTACCTGGGCTCGGGCATGTCGATTATGGAGAGTTCCCATCGCTCGCCGGAATTCGATGAGGTTAACAACCAGGCGATGGCCTTAGCTAAAGAGATTATGGGACTAGGAGACGACTACAAAGTGTTATTCATCGGCGGCGGCGCCTCATCGCAGTTCGCCCTGATTCCGATGAACTTCCTGCCAGAAGGCAAAACCGGCGCTTATGTCGATACCGGCACCTGGTCGACCAAGGCTATCAAGGAAGCTCAGATTATCGGCAAGATGCATCTGGCCGGCTCATCCAAGGATGACGGCTATATGTTTATCCCGAAACAAGCCGATCTGGATATCCCGGGCGACGCGGCTTACCTGCATATAACCACCAATAACACGATCAAGGGCACCCAGTATCAGTATATCCCCGAAACCGGCGGCCTGCCGCTGATCGCCGATATGTCATCGGATATCTGCTCCCGTCAGTTCGATTACACCAAGTTCGATATGTTCTACGCCGGCGCCCAGAAAAACCTCGGCCCCTCGGGTGTAGTTATGGTTGTTATCAAAGACAGCCTGCTGGAGAAATGTAAAGACGGCAACCCGACCATGTTCGACTATCGCACGCATGCCGCCAAGAATTCGTTATTTAACACTCCGCCGGCTTTCGGTATCTACATGGTAAAGCTGATTTTAGAGTGGATCAAAAAGCAAGGCGGCCTGGCCGGTGTCGAAAAAATCAACCAACAGAAAAAAGACCTTATCTACGGCATGATCGATAAACATCCCGACTACTTCAAAGGCCCGGTCGCGAAAGACAGCCGCAGTTGGATGAATATAACCTTGCGTCTGCCGTCCGAAGACCTCGAAAAGAAATTCATCGCCGAGGGCAAAGCCGCCGGTTTGGTCGGCCTGAAAGGCCATCGCAGTGTCGGCGGTGTCAGGGTTTCGATCTACAACGCCCTGCCGCTTGAGGGCGCCAAAGCAGTAGCCGACTTCATGGAGGCGTTTAAGAAGGCTAATTAATTTTTTGAATACCCGGTACAACAATTAACAGGCAGGTCACAATTCGCGTGACCTGCCTGAACTTTTTTATATTTTGAAGCTATAAAATATTGTAATACATTTTAAGTAATTGTAGATTTCAGTGATCCTATCAATAGTGGAAATGTAAAGGAGTTTACGATGGTTAAAATAATCATCTTATCGGCATTATTTCTATCTGTAATGGGATTATATTTACTCGGATGCGATCCTGGCTATGAATGCGACTACTATATTAAAAATCAAACTTCCGATTCCTTAAGCTATAAGCTTTATTGGCGTTCGCATGATCTTTACCAATATGATGGAACGTTAGAAACCGGCGAAAGAAAATACCTTATAGGTGAAGGAAGTATCGGATTTGCCGCCAACATGTTCGATTTAAAAGCGGAATCACTATTCGTAAACGATACTATTAGAATCAATGTCGAAGATACTACTCTTTATCGAACAGATAAAGAAAACAAGCACTATGGGAAATACACCGTTATAATAAAGCAAGAGCATATCGAACAGTGAGTTAGTAGAGAGTGAGCCAATATCCTCTAACAAGATGGAAGTTAGTCACTCCGGTATTTTATATAAAATCCTTTGAAAAACACCTCTTAAAAAGCTATTCTATATAAAAGCATATTGATTGGAGCACCAAATGGCGAAAACTAATTCGAATACAGACGATAAGATCACATTCTACGGCGCCACCGGCACGGTTACCGGTTCACGTCACTTCCTTGAATTGAAGGGCAAGAAACTGCTGATAGATTGCGGTATGTTTCAAGGCCCGAAAAAGAACCGTCAGCAAAACTGGGATGATTTCCCCGTGCGGCCCGGCGATATCGACCGGGTATTTCTGACCCACGCGCATATCGACCATACCGGCTATTTGCCCCGTTTATATAAAGGCGGCTTTAAAGGGCCGATTCATTGCACTCAAGCAACCTCGAAGCTTTGCGATATCATGCTTAGAGACAGCGCTTATCTTCAGGAAGAGGACGCGCGCTGGGCCAACAAGAAAGGATACTCCAAACACAAACCGGCTCTGCCCTTGTACACGATTAAAGATGCCGAGAGGACGCTAAGGCAATTCTCGCCGATGGAGTATGGTGAGGACTTGTATTTGGCCGATAATTTCCGAATGAAGTTCAAGGATGCCGGTCATATCCTGGGCTCATCGTTTGTCGATATCAAGATCAGCGATGGCAAACGGTCTCGCAAGATTGTTTTCAGCGGCGATATCGGCCGCCCTGCCAGCCCTTATCTGAGGGACCCGGTGCAGGTGTTCAATGTCGATTACCTGGTATTGGAATCTACCTATGGCGACCGCCTGCATGACGATATCTCCCCTATCGATGAGCTGGTCAGGATAATCCAGGAAAGCGTTGAAAGAGGCGGCGCCTTGATTATACCCTCGTTCGCGGTTGGCCGTACCCAGACGCTGCTATTTATCCTGCGTGAACTAGAGGAACAGGGCGAAATACCGCAATTGCCCGTATACATCGATTCGCCGATGGCCATTGGCGTAACCGAGGTTTTCAAGGATAGAATATCCGATCAAAACATAACCAGCCGGGTTTCTACCCTTGAGGGTACCAAGATATTCAATCCGCGCAACCTGCATATCTGCAAAGATAGGAACCAATCGATTGCTATCAATAATGTTAACGGCCCGGCGATTATAATCTCCGCCAGCGGTATGGTAACCGGCGGACGGATAATGCATCACCTGGTGCAACGATTACCCCAGCCGGAAAATACAGTGCTATTTATTGGCTATCAGGCCGAAGGCACGCGTGGACGGCGAATACTGGAAGGTGAACCGACAGTGAAAATCCACGGCCGACAGGTACCTGTTGTCGCCAAGATCGAGAATATTTCGGGCTTCTCCGGGCATGCCGACCGCAACGAAATCCTGGCCTGGCTGATGGGATTCAACAAAGCACCCCTGAAAACGTTTATTGTGCATGGCGAACCGCATGCCTCGATAGCCCTGGCCGCCAAAATAAAGGAAAATCTCGGCTGGGATGTGGTAATCCCTGATTTCGGCGAGAGTTTCGAGCTTGAATTCTAGGCACCGTGTTGTCAGGTCAGGGCACCTGACAACACGTGAATAGGAGGAGTAGGTCAAGCCCACTCGGGGCTTGCCTGCCCGGCCAGGGACTGGCCCGCTACCCGGGCATTTGAGGCATAGGGGCAGACCGGGATATCCGCCGCCCACGAAACTTAACTGCCTATAAATAATGGAATTAACTCGAGCTTCAGCGAAACTCCCCGATCTAAATAACAGTTGCTTTTATTGTCAAAAAAGGGTATTATATGTATGTAATGAAAAGATTTGACTTCGAATTCCGCCCATTTGGGCCGATTTTCGCAATTATCATAATTTTGCTTATCTCGCCCTGTATAATGGCGCAACAGAGATTAACGCAGATCGAATCAGCCGATGATTTGATCGGCGGAGCTTACGCTGAAAGCGAAATCGGCGACTATCTGCTGAAAAACAATGAGATCGAGGCTGTTATCAGCGATCTTGGTCATCAAACCCAGTATACTAACACCGGCGGTCATATTATCGATCTGGTGGCAGCCGGAAATGACAACGATTTATTAAATAGCACATTCACCTATTTCGATAACAGTTTCCCCAACCAGGGCAATTACGATCAGATTGAAATTATCAACGACGGTTTGGATGGCAATCGGGCTATTTTGAGGTTTTCCGGAGTCTATTCGGAAAATTCCGATGTTGAGGTTATAACCGAGTATTCACTTGATGCCGGCGAATCTTATGTTACGATTCAAACCTGGCTTGTCAATAATTCGGGCGCCCCTTTAACTGATTTCGGTCTGGGCGATGCTCTCCAATGGGGTGGTACAGATAGCTTTGCCCCCGGTTACGGATTTGATTTAAATGGAGTCACTACTACTTCCGAATGGATGGCCGGTAAAGGCGACGGCGTTTCATATGCTTTTACCAG
This sequence comes from Candidatus Zixiibacteriota bacterium, assembly GCA_024231855.1. Taxonomy (GTDB): domain Bacteria; phylum Zixibacteria; class MSB-5A5; order UBA10806; family 4484-95; genus JAAEQD01. Next base: position 157,630 of record JAAEQD010000402.1, on the reverse strand, counting down.
ACCTTCCGGGCCATTGACTGGTCCCAATGGCGGGGGTTGGTCCGATCCGGTAAGCTATAACGCGGATATCCCGGTAGGCGATACGGCAACTTATACACGCTATATAACCGTTGGCTCCGGCGATATCGCCTCGGCTGTTGACGCGGTTTATGAAATCAGAAACGTTTCCACCGGCACCATCAACGGTCTGATCGTTGATGCCGGAAGCCTTGAAGGACTCGATGGTGTCACTGTCAATATCGGTTCGGATGAATCAGATCCATACTCGCAAATCGAAACCGATGCCGGCGGCGAATTTTCCAGGTATCTGCCCGAAGATGATTATCATCTGGCAATAAGCAAATTCGGTTACCCTTCGGTAGATATCGATACCACGGTTATAAATGATCAAATACTTTCATTGTATATCGAACTGGGCGATACCAGTAGTAACGAAGGCCCGGTGTCTGATACGGTTTCTTATATCATGCGGCCGTTATCTAATATCCCATCCATAGTCAGGCGGGATGATTCTTTTACGATCCAGGTGGATGCCGATCAGATAACTTCCAACTGGCAGGCGGATTTAACCTTCGAAAACCTCGAATTCGACCTCACTATCGAATCATCGGTTTTCGATAGTGAGCTTGGGCGATGGTTTATCGAGGCATCATTTCCCCCGGATATTCCGATCGAGTTGTATGATCTGAGAGTTACAGCCGATGGCTTAATCGATACCGTTGAAAGCGCGGTAAAAACTATTGCTGACTTCAAATCCGATTTCTATTTCGTCCATATCACCGATACTCATCTGCCGACGCATACATATCATGACGAGCCAGGTGGTTTAACGGATACATCTTCAATGATCGATGTCTGGACATTAATCCACGATTTCGAGATTATCAATCCGGAATTCGTTTTACATACCGGCGACCTGGTCAATGAGGGTGAGTTGGAAGATTATCTCGACTTACACACTTTCTCCAGGGCCAAGAATCTGATGGCCAGTTTCACTGTGCCTGTTTATATTGAAGCGGGCAATCATGATTTAGGCGGCTGGGATGACACTCCCCCGCCGGATGGCACTTCCCGTCTGGATTGGTGGAAAATTTTCGGCTGGAGATATTTGAATCAAACATCAGGACCGGGACCTTTCACGCAAGACTATTATTTCGATTACGGCGATATCAGATTTATTGGACTTGAGGCGTACAATAATTATGACGGCTGGCGTTACGATGTTTACGGCAGCGATAGCTTCATCGATGAGCAGATTATCTGGTTGAATTCGGTGATCACGGATGCCGGCCCATCAATGTCAATTGCTCTATTTGATCACATGGACTTTCAGGACCAACTCAATCTTCTGCCTATGGGGATTGATTTGAACCTTTACGGTCATATTCATCGGGATGAAGGCTCTATCGATGATTACCCCTACAGCCTGGCGACCGATCAAGTAACCGATGGCGCGCGCAGTTTCAGGCTGATCCACTACGACGACGAAGGTTTTCATCCTCAACCTACATATCAAGCCGGGGCGGGCGGATCGAATTTCACGATAAACTATTCGCCGGCCAACAACGGTCTCAATGACACGGTTACCGCCACTATAACTAATACGTATAATTTCACGTTCGAGCATGGACAGGTCGTATTCAAGATGCCGCCTGAATGCGGATATATTATCGACAATGGCGAGCTATGGCAAACAATCACGCTTGAGTCGCTTGATTTGTGCTATGTGGAAATTCCGATAACGGCCAACGCCGTTACGACGGTCACAATCATAGTCGATCCGGAATCTTCATTCGTTCCAGGCGATGCTAACGGTGATGGTATAGTTCTTGGTTCGGACGTTACTTACCTTATAGCCTTTTTCAGAGGTATTAATCCGCCACCGGATCCTCTCCTGGCCGGCGATGCCAATGGTGATTGCTTTGTTATTGGATCGGATGTCACGTATCTGGTTAGTTATTTCAGAGGGATTGTCCCCACTCCGGTAGCCGGCGATTGTGAATGAAATAAACATCTGTTCATCCTTGTCGATATGTAGTATGAAGGTAAGGTAATTGCCGTTAAAATAAATCGGTTACTAACGGCGAACAGGATGGCTCCGGTATAAGCAAATGAAAATAAAATTCTATATCTGGTTGATGGTCTGCGTTCTTTCGGTAAATTCCGTAACGCGTGCCGAAGTCATAAGCGAGGACTTCTCCGGCATTGTCGAACTTCATCATAATTGCCGAATCTGGGCGTCCATTTCACGGGAAATGCCGGATAGTGTTATATATAAACACCTTATCAGCTTTCCAAACTCTATCGAACATCTGTCTGAGGAGTATAATATCGATGGCTGGGGCATTGCTTATTATGAGGATTTTGGCGATTCCGCGGTGATTGAGAGAGGCGCGGTTCGGGCCCACAACGATCCATATTTTGATACGGTGGTTGAGCGTATCGAAAGTTTGAAGCCAAATATCAGCCTGGCTCATGTGAGGAGATGTTCGGCGGGCTGCTGCGACCACGGCGGCGATAGTATCCTCGATCCTCACCCGTTTTACAGATTTAAAAACGACAAGCAATGGACATTCATCCACAACGGGACAATAGATAAGGCGCTATTATACGATCTGATCGGCGAGCAATACCTCATCGACAATCCGCCCAACGGCTCGGATATTATAGAATGCGATCCAACCGATACATCGATGATTATCGATTCAGAGCTTTATTTCTTATACCTGCTGAAAACCATCGAAGAGAGCGACTGGGATATAACCGAAGGAATCACCCGGGCCTTGATTGACCTTCAACTTATAAGTTACGATGAAGCGATGAATTTCGTATTGAGCGATGGTTCGGGCCTGTGGGCATTTCGCAGGGATCGGACTCTTTATTATCTGCATGAACCTGAAACGGGTTTTTCGGCGGTGGCTTCTATGCATCCTACCGAAGAGCAGGATCGCTGGCAAATAGTCGGGGATTCCGAATTGCTGGTTCTGAGAGACAGCGGTGATCCCATTATCATTGATCTCGCCGCTTATCTGCCATCGATTTCCGGCATTGTTACAGATGAGGAGTCTTATCCGGTTGACGCGACTAATGTGTTTATCCCCCGCACGGATTTCTCCGTCAAAACCGGCCCAAATGGTGTTTTTCACCTTAAACGCCTGAGCCTTGGCCAATTTGACGTTAGGTTTACGCATCCCTTTTACGCGGATACCACAATCAGTGAAATCGAGATACCGCCCGACAACATTCACGTAAATCAGGATGTTATTATACGCTATCCGGGGTCTATCGCCGGTGTAATTACTAATCCGCGATTTGAGCCGATTGAAAGCGTATACGTTTCGATCAGGGGTTCATTTATAAGCGATCTGACTGATGCCAACGGCGAATATTTGCTCGATTCGCTTAATTTAGGATCTTATGAGCTTGCGTTCAGACATCCCTATTACTCCGATACGACAATCAATGAGATCAGATCTTATTCCGATAGCACTACTATTCTGGATGTAATGATGGGATTCCCGGGATATATCACCGGAACCGTGATCAATGAACAGATGCAGCCTGTTGAAAACATGCATGTTTATGTTCGCTGGACCCCGATTGATGATATCACCGATACAAATGGGGTATTCGTATTTGATAGCTTAAACTCCGGTACTTATGATTTAACGTTTTATCATATAAACTACGGTGACACGATTATTGATGACATGCCGGCTTCGCCCGGCGATACCACAATCCTGAATATCGTTATGCCGTTTCTGGGCTATGCTTATTATCCCGGCGATATGAACATGTATAATGGCTATTGGCCGCCCCGAAGGATTGGCAGCGATGTTACTTATCTGGTGAATTTTTTCAGCGGATTAACCACTCATACGCCATGCCTCATAGATGGCTTGTGGGCATCGGCTGATGTCAACGGCGATTGCATTGTGAATGGTGGCGATATAACCAGACTTGTCGCGTATTTTAATGGTCAGAATGATGTAACTATTTGCCCGGATTTTCCGGCTCAATGGCCTAATCCCACTGATCTGCCGCCTTTCCCACCCTTTGGCTGGCCCCCTTGCGAGCAATGATCAGAAGAAATACTCAGTAAATATACATAGACTTTTTTAGTACTATATCACTTTATGGTTTTAAGGATATCTCTCAATGAGCTTATTTCATAATCCGGCTTGCGTTCCTGCTCAACAGGCCGATTGCCGCCCGGATTAAACCAGCATGAAGCCATCCCGGCAGCTATAGCGCCCAAAATATCGATATTATATGAATTGCCTACATATAAGCACTCCTCCGGTTTCCTATCTAATCCGCTGCCGGCTTTCCAGAAGATTCTTGGATCGGGTTTTTGTAATCCTACTTCCTCAGAAATTGTAATCGATTCGAAAATATTTTTTATACCGATTGAATCCAGTTTTTGATATTGCGCCTTGGCCAGGCCATTGGAAATTACCCCCAGTTGATATTTTTCCGCGAGCTTCTTTAAAACGGCTTTCGCGCCTTCCATTTCAGCATCGACTTTCGCGTAATTGTCTAAATACAGGTTAAGCATCGACCTGGCATGTTCCTGCTCTATACCTAACATGGCAAGGAATATCTCAAAGCGCTTAATACGGACAGAATCAACCAACCCTGTGGCGAAAAACGCTTCCGTAGAATATCGGTCGGCTTCCAGAAACGCGGTATTGATCATATGTTCATCGATATCGCTAAAAATATCGACATATTCGCGCTTGAATAACTCCAGCATTTGACTCTGGGCTATATTGCGGTCAAACAGGGTATCATCTATATCAAATAGAATCGCCTTTATCTTCGTTAGCTTCTTAGCCAATATAAACCTCCATATATATGCTTTATAGTATCTCCTCGTCCTCGGCTTTCCAGGGCGGATCAACCAAACAGAGAAATTTCAGATCGTTCAGGCCGATATTTTTGATTTTCTGGACAGAATTAGGCGGAATATAAACCGCCTGCCCGGAAAACACTTTCTCCGTTTGATCATCTATATACATTTCCCCCTCGCCCTCTAAAATGTAGTAGACCTCCGAGCCGGTAAGCTTATGGGGATAGGTGATGTCGCCCGGCCGAACTACCGCGTGCGCCAGGCTATAGCGCAAATATAAATCGTCCTTCAGGGGATTAAAAAGTTCTCTCAAGATGGTATTATCACCGGCCGTGATCTCTTTACATCGATCCAGTTTCCGTATAAACATGCTATCCTCTCATCAACAACAGAACACCGATTCAGCTTTTAAATCTAACATTATAACAGAATAATATAGAATTTAATTAATTGAAACAGAAAACTTAATTACCTGTCCAGCCCTCAAGCCGGGCCATCATTACCCACCAGGCTTTGCTTTTCTGCAAACAGTTAAAACAATGCGAATGAGCGCAATAGCAATCAAGATCACAATCATGATCCGGATCGTCGCACCAGTCGCTGCACCAATGGCAGGCATCGCTGTCATCGGGATAGTAGTTGCCGTCAGGATCCCAGGATTCGATATCGGCGAAATCGTACAGTATCTTGTCATTGGCGGTACAGTATTGACGGATTTGATTATTACGCTGATAGAGGTTGCCATCCGGGCCGGTACCATCGAGATGGCCGGTCATATAGATGAATATCCGGTCGGGGTATTGTGATTCTAACTCGGTAATCTTGTTCAGATAGATATTGATACCTTGCTCGGTATTATCGGAAACGCCAAAGCACCAGGAATACATCACGATAGTGCATTCCGGATGCGAATCCAGATAGCTGCGAGTCGGAGCGGCCCAGGAAGTGTCCCCGTTATGGCCAAGATCGTCGCCGACATTATGAATTATCTGATAAGGATAGTAATTTATATCGGGGAAACGACTATCCGCCTCATTAACTTCCGTTGAACCGGAATTAATCTGACCGCCATGAGACGTATGAGCGTAGTAAATTCTGTTGTCATCCAGGATTTGCGCGATTACCGGATCAGGGATATTCTGCCATTGAGCCGTAAACGTGTGATCGACTATTAAACCCTGAGTGGAGGTCGAATCAAGTACGGTAATCACAACCATTTCGCTGTCGGCCAGCATTCCATCCGAGGCGATAAATGACACCTGGTGGCTACCGGTGTCGCCGGGATCGGGAGTCCAGGAGAAGCTTCCCTGGCCGTTGCCATTATCAATATAAATAGCTTCGGTTGGTAGGTTTATCGCTGTTATCTCGGGAATTGTCCCATCCGGATCGCTCGCGGAAGTTTCGAATTCGAGCAAATTATTTACATAAACCGTTTTAGAACCAATGGGATCGAGTACCGGGGATCGATTAACATCGGCCACCGTTATCTGAACCATCTCCGTATCGGCCAAGCCATTAGCCAGGGCAATAAACCTGACCTGATAAATATCCGCTTGTTCGAATTCCGGATCGAACAACAGGGCGCCGCGACCATCGCCCGAATCCGCAAAACTGGCGTTTTCCGGCAGCAATTCAGCGGTTAGCGAGATTTCATCTCCTTCCGGGTCAGAGGCAAATATAACCATACCGAGATGTTCGCCTTCATTTACCTGGCGAGGTTCAATGGGCTCGAATTCGGGGGGATAATCCTCCATGCTACTACAATCCGGCCATTCGGCCGGCTCTATATATGGTAAATCCTCGGGTATTGGCCAGGCCGGCGGAACGTCATTACAAAAATCAACGTCCATCGCTCCCCTGAAATAGCTTACCAGGCGCGTAACATCACTGCCAATAACGGTGCAATCGCCGTTGACATCGGCCGCGGCCCAAAAATAATTAAACAGGCACGGGTTACTGGTCCTTTCACCTCTGAAATAGTTAACCAGGTAGGTTACATCCGCGCCGATAATCGATGGCGGCCAGGCGCCATTGTACATATTTACATCACCGGGAAGATACTCCCATGTTTGAGCTTCCGAAGCTCCAGTCAGTGCCAGAAAGGCAATGATAATGATTGCTATGAAATTAACCATGCATTTAAATATTCCTCGAAAACCCATTACCCACCTCTAAATTGGCTTAACTTGTTTTACTTCGACTCAAACTACACAATGAAGCTGCAATGATGGATTCACTTGATATGAATCAACACGCATATAATAAAATATCATAGTTCCTCATTGTGTCAAGGGAAAATTTGGCGGAAATACGGGCTAAACTTGAAATTGGTGACGGTTATCCATATGAGCAGAGGCCTTTTTTGAGTATCCGGAGTTACAATTCAACAATTTGATATGTATTTTGAAATAGTTTTTATCGAAAGAGGTTTAATAATGGATGATAAGTCATTATTAGAAAAAGAGATTCAGAAATTGACCAAAAAAGAACGTATGTCAAAATCAAACTGGCCGATCTAAGGCGAAATTTACCTCACGAAAGCACCAGCGATTATTCCCTTCCTAAACATAATGGCTCAACATCTTAATTATCCGAGCTTTTTGGAGACATTAACGAGTTAATAGTAGTCCACAATATAGGCAGAAGCTGTCCATACTGCACGATGTGGGCGGATGGCTTCAATGGCATCGTGAATCATCTGGAAAACCGGGCTGGTTTCGTAGTTATATCACCGAGTCCTCCGGAAATCCAAAAAGAGTTCGCGGCGAGCCATAATTGGAAATTTCAATTGCTGCCCGGCCATGGGACCTCTTTTATCGAAGATATAGGTTTTAAAACGGGCGAAGGCGGTTATATGCCCGGCGTATCGGCTTTCGTCAGGGATAAAGGCGGCAATTTATTCAGGGTTAACAAAAATCCTTTCGGACCCGGTGACAATTATAGCGGTACCTGGCATTTGCTTGACCTGCTACCTGAAGGTAGTAATGATTGGCAGCCGAAATTCAGCTATTAATCGACTACTTTCAGATTACTGCGGTCACACGTCGGTCCGAATAATTTCATTCAGACCTCCCTTTAATAACTCTAATTTTCTATACAATGAAACTTCTAAAGTTCTATGCTTATCAAATATCGTAAAACAATAAATAATTAATTTTATAATTTATAATAAATCATATAGCTGGATTATAGTTTAATTATAAGTGGATCGATTTAATCTAACATATGAAAATCATTGACAATGAAGTTGGATTTTCGTATTGTCATCCTGGGCGATAAAGGGATGAGATGAGGTTTAATTTAAGATTGACCTCTCATCCGGCTGAAAGAACGCCTTGTTTAGAAAAGTTGACAACTTAAGACACCCGGTTTTCACTTAAGCGTATAACTGGATAAGATAAAGATAAAACTCTAAGGAAGGAGTCGCAGATGATGCATCCGCGTTATCAGAAAACTGTTGCGGTATTGCTCTCGATTTTCATGTTAACTATTCCTCTTATGACGAATACGGCAATGGCGGATGGTACATGTGAAGAGGGAATGATTGACGGCAAAGCGGATGGCCATTCCGCGGGAAGTCCATTGTGGATTCTTGCCGGTTTCGGATGTGGCTGTTTGGGAGCCGGTGCGGCATATTTAGTTAAACCGTCGCCGCCGGCTGAGAGGCTGATAGGTATGTCGCCGGAGTATGTTGTATGCTATACCGATTCTTATAAGAAGGAAGCCAGAAATCGCCAGGTTACTTACGCGATAATTGGCTGGGGACTCGGAGTAGTGGTCGTTCTGGCTACATACAATCCTGACGATTGATTTCATTCTGGTTAGCGACTTGAGGCCGATTACGCGGCCATGCATGAATTTGTAAAAGTACCGGCGCCGGTTTTGCCGCATGCTTTTTTGCTCAGGAAGAAATATAGGCTTCGCATTCATATGGAATATAACGGATTAATAACTCTTAAGCTTTTCCCAAAAGCGGTTTTTAGTGTAGTTTTATATCTCTTCCTTCTCATCGGTAATACATCGGCGCAAATCCTCAATTCGATCGAGGTAGAATTTTCCAGGACAATACGAACATCATCAACCGAGCAGGTTTCCAGCGGCATGGTATTTTTCCATCAGCCGGATGATTTGAAGATGCTGGTGACGGATCCTATCAAACAATGGATGGTGTTTAAGGACAATCAACTTGAAATATACTATCCCGATGATAAGCGGGCTTTCAGAATTACCACGTTATACCCGACCGGGCTGCCGTTTTTCGAGGCATTCGCGGGAGTTATTAAGGAAGATTTCGGCTTGTCCGGTATGGGCTACACGACCGATAGCCATCGAACGGAAGGCGACACCCTTCTGGTATTCTGGAATCCGCCCGAGGAGTTGGCCGACAAATACGGGCAGTATGTCCTGGGTTTCGTCGACAACAAAATCACTTATGCCGAAGCCAGGGATACCAAGGGCAAAGCCACAGCCCGATCGATCTATACCGACCATATCAAACACGGGGGCATATATTTCCCGGCAATGATTAAAATAACTAAGTACGCGGAGTCGGATTCAACGGTGGAAACGGTCACATACACGAATCCCAAATTCGATCAAGCGCTGCCACCCGACGTGATTAATTTCAAGATACCTGATGATATATCTATTGAAGAGCTTGAATGGTAAAGTTTGTTACTAAATTTCTGCCGGCGATTTTCCTTATCTTGTCAATCCCGGCTGTATCCGCCCAAAACTCGCTTAGAGACGATCTATCATTCATAATGCGAAATAATAGCCTGACGCCAAAATCTCTAACAGCCATAAAATCGCCATTGGCAGGCGAGACCAATGAAGCTAAAATGGTTATGCGTGGTACCATACGATTTTATCAGCTTTTCATCTCCTCACAGGATCTTTCGGTCTGTATCTTTCATCCCAGTTGCTCGCGTTTCGGGATGGCGGCTATCGAAAAGCACGGCCCCCTGCACGGCATTCTGATGACATCGGACAGACTCCAGAGGTGTAATGGTTTCGGCAAAAGCTATTATCCAATCGATCCGACCACAGGCAAAGCAATCGATCTGCCGATAGAATATTATTACTCTGGTCATACTCCACCCCGGCATAATAAAGATAATCATTTAAACGTTAATTTAAAATTTGACAGGCACAAGCATTGAACCGAATACTGGTAATTCTGATAGTGGCATTGAATTTTTATGGAATCGATAATTCCGTATTTGGCAATGATTCAACTAAGGTCGATTATTATGTTCCCAAGAACATCTACAAGTTCGCGTGCTATCTATATGATAACGGCGATTACCAAAGGGCGGCCGGGGAATATATGCGACTACTTCATTTTACCGGAGATAGAAAGGGAGATACCGAATCAGTTGAATATAGAATAGGCTTGTGTTATTTACGATTGGACGAACATGAAAAAGCGATGAAAATATTCCGTGAGCTTACAGATCACGCGCGGGCACGAAACTATAAAGAATTATCTCATGTTCAAATCAGCTATTCGCTGTTATTAGCCGGACGGTTTTCCGAATCGATTTCATATATAAATAGCCATCAAAGCGACCTTGAAGATGATAAACGACAATTGCAAATGGGCTATTTGAAAGGCTTGAATTACTTATACCGCCGGGATTGGCCGGCCGCTTACGAGATACACTCATCGCTGGCCACCGACGCCAGTGATGATTCAACGGGTATCTGGTTCGGCAAATACGCCAAACAAGGGGTTAACCTGCCCCGAAAAAGCGGCCTGGTAGCCGGACTGCTCTCCACGGCAATTCCCGGTTCGGGCAAGATGTATGCCGGCCGGTTCACTGATGGCTTATATTCGCTGTTCATAATCAGCCTGTTGGGCTGGCAGGCCTATGATGGATTTAAAGATGATGGGAAATCATCGACCAAGGGCTGGATCTACGGCTCGATTGGCGGCGTATTTTACCTGGGTAATATTTACGGCTCGACGGTGGCGGTCAAGATCAGTAATCTTCGGGCGGAGGATGAACTTCTCGATCAGGTCGGCGCTGAACTGCGAATTCATTTCGATTAGGCTGGCGGATTTAAATTGAATAACGCGTTTAAATCAACAATAACGTATCGAGCCAAATCTATTCTGATCTATAGTGTCACTGCGTTTTGCCTGATCTGGTTTAAACATGCATCCGCCGATGACCAGGCATTGGTATTAGCCGATTATCTTTTCGATTCCGAAAACTATTACGAGGCTGTCACCGAATATCAACGCTATATTTTTTTCAATCCCGATGATGAATATCTCGGCGATGTGCATCGCCGGATCGGTTTGGCATATAGAAACATGGGTCAGTGGCAATCGGCTAAAGATGCCATAAGGAAATCTATCTATACGGCGGCTGATGACAGTATTCGGGATGAGAGAAAAATCGATCTGGCAGTAGTGCTGATCTCATCGGGCAACTATAGCGCCGCGGAGATGGAACTTCTGCGCCTGTCATATTTCAGCTCATATCCATCGCTAAAACAGAGAGCCTCTTTTTTTCTCGCCGTAAGTTGTATCTATGCCTACAAATGGGAGGAGGCCCGGGTTGCATTCAGGGATTATACCGGCAATCCGAGAGGCTTAAGCCCGGCTAACGCTAATGCCGATTCATCATTTAAGGCGGCGGTAAACCTGAAATTGAAATCACCCGGCTTGGCCAAGACCCTTTCCACTTTTCTGCCGGGTTCGGGGCAAATTTACGCCGGCGGCTTTTTCAACGGCCTAAACGCGCTGCTATTAAATTCGGCGATGGGCTATTTCGTTATCGATGGTCTGGCTAATAAGGAATATGGCGATGCCCTGGTCAGATATTTCCTGACCTTCTTCCGCTACTACCGGGGCAACCGCGAAAACGCTTATAACCTGGCTCTGGATTATAATGAGAAATTAAACCGCCAACAGGCCGGTCGAATATTGCAAGAGCTAAAAAAATCTATTGATTAATTATCACTCCAACCGGCTATACGAGCAAGAAGCCACCAGAACGCTTTGCCTTTCTGATAACAGTTGAAACAATGTGAATGGGCGCAGCCGCATTCCGGGCAATCATGTTCGGCGCACCAGTCCTCGCACCATTCGCAGGCGTCACTTGCATCAGGATAGTAATTACCGGCCGGATCGTAGCTTTCGATATCGGCGAAATCGTACAGGTACTTATCGTTGGCCTCGCAGTAGGTCCTGATCTGATTATTTCGGGCGTACAGGTTGCCGTCAACACCGGTGCCGTCGAGATGCCCGGTCATATAGATGAAAGTGACATTGGGATAATCAGTCTCAAGTCCGTTCACGGCGCTGAGATATCCGTTAATTCCCTGTTCGGTATTAGATGATACGCCGCCACACCAGGACCACAGGGCCACATTGTAATTGTTATCCGGGTTATCGAGCCGGTCGCGGGTAATCGGCACCCATGATGTGTCACCGTCATAGCCCAGATCATCGCCATATTCGGCTATCGCAAGCGAGCCGCTGCCCTCGTTCACCGCGAACAGACCGTCTTCCTGTTCGATTAAATTCATCCCGGCCAGAACCTGCCCGCCGTGAGATGTATGAATATAGAAAATCCTGAATTCGGATTTTATCTGATCGATATATGCCTCCGGGATATCATCAAAGGCGGCCGAGGCCAGATGATCGGCCAGGATCGTATTTTCGGGGCCGCTATTGGTTGATTTATCGCTATTACAGCTAACAATCGTCAACGTTAATACGATAGCCAGAGCGTAAACGCCGATTTCATAGATTCTTGCTTTCATGATAATATCCTTTCGTCAAAGATAGAGATAGGTCAATGTGTTAATATAAGATATCGGAGAGGAAACGGCTTTAATTACTAATTTCTATAAAGATTGATAAAAAATCCCGAAGATTATTGCGTGTTGACAAAACCCCCGACTAGAAAGTCGGGAGCTGTTATTTTTCTTGTTAATTTCCCACCCCTGTAATAGTCTGGAATCTCCCATCCCTTTCAATTGTCAGGACTTTCCCATCCCTTTTAATTGTCGGGACTTTCCCCTCCCTTTTAATTGTTGGGACTTTCCCCTCCCCTTAATAGTCGGGACTTTCCAGTCCCGATATGAAGCATGCAATTTAAAATCGAAAAACTATGAGACCTTGTCATCAGTCTGAAATCCCGATGATCATTGGCCTTCCATTTTGGTATAATCCAGCTCCGAACCCAATACGCTATGAGGAATCAGGTAAATCGCCAGCGTTATCACTGCCGCCACGATAATCCAGACTCGGCCCCCGCCTTGTTTCCTGGCTCGCCAGACTCCGACAATCCAGGCGATCATGGCTACGGCGGTTTTGTTGTCGGTGAGGTCGTGGCCCCAGGGCCAGCCGGTCCAAAACGCACCGAAGGCGAATTTCTGCACGATCGGGCCGAGTATCATACCGCCGAGAAATAGCAGAATCGCGGTCCACAGGGCGATCCGGTAAGAGTTGGCGCCCCGGACTAAAGCCTCAGCGCCCGCGCGGGTGGACAGAAGCATTGCCGCGAACATGAAAAGCACATGCGGCCACAGAATATACGGCGGCACCGGGTCTTTAAACCGAATAACGACCGGCTCATCGGTTAGGTCGTGTTTGGCGCCATCTTTTTCGACAAGGCTGATCTGATACATCACCTTGCCGGCTGACGGCTGTTTGGGTACGGATACTATCAGGTTATCGCCATCGCGGGCCAACAGTTCGGATGTCCACTGATCGTGGCTTCGGAAACGGCGGTAGCGGATCATGCCGGTGATATCCTCATCGGGCACGGACAATTCCATCAGCGCGTCCCCGGTTGTAACATGCGACCGAAGCAGCTTGAACTTGAAAGTCTGTTCGCCGATCTCGACTTTTGCGCGAAGCGGATGAGTCGGCCCGGTCAGCCGCTGATAAACCACCGAGCTGAGGGTGATTACTATCGTGATAGTCCAGAGCAGGAATGTTCTGGTTTTTGCTGAGTTTGTCATTTGTTATCTCGCTTTATTTAATTTTCTGTTTAGCATGCTTACTCATGAAACCATATATAACGAGCAGCGGTTTCATGGTTGTTTATTTGATATTAGCATTAAACGGTATTGATTGCAAGAATTGATGGGGGTTATTTTTCAATCAATTCGCCGCAATGAGGGCATTTAAAATCGCCATTTTTCCTTCTTTGAATCAAATCAATAAACCCGGAGCCTATGATACCGGCGGGCAAGGCAAAAAGACCTATACCAAGGATCGCCACTATAGCCCCCAAGAATCTACCGGCAACTGTAATTGGGTATACATCGCCATAACCGACGGTAGTTAGTGTTGCTACACTCCACCACATCGCTGCCGGAATACTGGAAAATGATTCTGGCTGAATATCCTTTTCAAGATAATACATCAAGCTTGATGAAATTATAAGCAGAATTACTATTGCAAAGATTGTGATTATTAAGTCTTCTTTTTTTGCTTTTAAAACCAAACCAAATGTTCTCATAGTATCAGTATATCGCGCTATCTTAAATAACCTGAATAACCTGATTAGCCTGACAGCCCTTAAAAACCTTAAATCCAAAGCAATAAACACCGGCAGATAGAATGGAAGTATCGCTAGAAGATCAATTATTGCTAATGGGGAAAACGCAAATCTCAAACGTCCTGCAAGCGTTCTTTTATATTTTATGTTATTGACACAGGTCCAAATTCTAAGGAGATACTCTAATGTAAATATAAAGACTGACCCAATTTCAAAATACTTTAGAAATCCTGAATACCTACTTGAAAAAGAACCAATGGTTCCAACAATAACGGCAAGCACGTTCAGGGATATTAAGATAATAATGAATATGTCGAAAAACTTGCTTGCCTTGTCATCGCCGGTGGCAACTTCCATGATTGTATATATTCTTTTTTGCAAAGAGTTTAGCATCCGCTGTCCGCCATACTTTAAAAATAGCTTTAACCGAAACAGTATAAGTATGATTACAACATCTTCGATATCTCTGTCAATGTTATTCCATCCCCATTAATCCCTCAGGATGGAAACAAAGTGACATCCTGAGGGTAGCCAGCGTCAGGTCTTGTGACTCTGTGAGATGTCGCACGGCTTACATCCTGACGCATAATGTATTCCCAATAACTCCTTGTATTACTACCAAAATAAAGCTATAAAACAAGTTATGAGTTCTAATCACTCAGGATGTCGCACGGAAGCCGCTTTAGTTGTCTTAGTTCCGGAAGCTGAAACACTCGTAGGGCCTTTCCGAAAAAAATATGACAAATCGGCCGCGGAAGGTGCGCCCGCGCATATCACGATTAATTACCCGTTCAGCATAACGGATCCCACCGGCCAATATATAACAGATGAACTGGCTAAACTTTTTTCATCAATTACGAGCTTTCAATTCGCGCTTACCGAAGTACGTCGATTTCCCAACGTGCTTTACCTTGCGCCTGAACCGATCTATCTTTTCCAGAAGATTATCCATGCAGTTGCCGGCCGATTTCCTGACTCTCCCCCTTACGGCGGCCATCTAGATGAAGTAATTCCGCATCTGACAGTTGCCGAAATAGAAGATCCTGGGGTGATGAAAAAAACAACCGGGGAATTTAAGAAGATAGCAGGCGATATACTGCCGATCAGATCCGTTGCCGGTGAAGTTTCCTTAATGATAAAAAAAGGCGGGCGGTGGCAAACACGCATGGCATTTCAACTTGCGCCCAATCTATAGTAGAAGTGAGTCACTCCCCTGGTTCCCAAATTCCGATTTAGGAGGAACGAAGCAATCAGTACTCTCTACTTACCCCAGTCACCAACCGCGCTTTTATAATCATCACTGTAGCCATAATGAGCCGTAAATATATATTCAACATCTGGAAAATGAATTAACTTCTCCAACGATTTATCCGCCGTTTCAATATCCATAATAAACATTTCATTGAATCTTTCGATCTTTCCATCTTTTAAACTCAACACATCGCCGGTAAATAAGTATTTATCATTTATCAGATAGCACATAGAGCCGGGTGTGTGTCCGGGAATCAAAATTCCTTGAATTTTGGTGTTTCCTATATTTATAACCTGCCGGTCGTCCAATAACTGATAAGCTTTGGTTTTGATTTTGTTACCAACAATAACAAATCGCGATGTTGTACCGTTTATCATTTGTTCTTCTTGACTGGAAAAGTAAATAGCGGCATTTTCAAACAATTCAATCGCGGCAACATGATCAAAATCCGAATGGGTCAAAAAGACTGCTGTTACTTTGTCCGGATTTATTTTCAACTTTTTAAAGCTATCTTCAATATTATCTAACTTATCGCCCGCGTCTATGGCGATATATTTGTCATCATCCTTGATTAAATACATATTTACATACGTGTCCTTAATCGATGTTATATTATCAAATAATTCCTGTGTCTCCAATGGTGTCATTTTATTTATTTCTGATTTCATCTTGATCATGAATCCGAAGACGAGTAATGCTAATACTCCGACAATAATACCGCTAACCTGAAGTGTTCTTTTTAATTTCATATTCATAACTTCTATCCTTTTTATCTGTTTACAAACACAATTCAGATATAATGATTAAGGGCTTCAAGTCAACTAATTTAATAACTCCTTGCCTTGCAACCAGAATGATGCTATAAGCAAACTATGAGAATACGAACCGCCTTACTTCTAATTGCCATAGGAGGTCTCTTGAGCTGCCGTGGCCTTAATCACGACTACATGAGCACACATAAGAAAGCATTCGTCGCCGATATGCACTGCGATACGGTCCTGCGCATGATGAAAGGCTTCGATATCGCCTCCGATGACACGAGCAGCCATATGGGCATACCCCGGATGCAACAAGGCGGTATCGACCTTCAGGTGTTCGCCTGCTGGCTGGATACCGATACGCCGGTAGAACAATGCCGGTCGACTGTCGATGAGATGATCGATACGCTGGAGGCCCAGATATCGCGCAACCCGGAATCCATAGCATTGTGCCACAGCGCGGATGAAGCTGAAAAGAACGAAGCCGGCGGTAAAATCTCGGCGGTACTGGCAATTGAAAACGGCGTGGCAATCGCCAACGATCTGGCGAATCTCGATCATTTCTACAATCGCGGTATACGTTATATGACATTGACCCATACCGCTTCGAACGACTGGTGTATCTCATCGGCGGATACTAACCAGGCGTTTCATGGCCTGACCGATTTCGGGCGTGATGTAATAAAGAAGATGAACAAACTCGGCATGATAGTCGATGTATCGCACGCCTCGGTTTCGGCATTCGAGGAGGTCATGAAAATCACTACCGATCCGGTTATCGCCTCGCATTCGTGCGTCTATAATCTCTGCCCGCATGACCGGAATTTAACCGATGAGCAAATTAAGGTTATAGCCAAAAACGGCGGACTTATCGGGATCAATTTCTACAACGGCTATCTTTCGACGAGATGGATGGAGGTCGACGACTCAATAGATACTTTCTATAGCGATGAGATTGATGAAGCCTATAGATTATATCCCATTAGCCGCAAGAAAAGAAAAGAGTTCATCCCTCATGTTTACAAAGCCTGGCGGGAGGCTATCGCCAAGGTTGAAGTCAATGTCGGAACGGTCGTTGATCATATCGATTATATCGTGAAGTTGGTTGGCCCCGATTATGTCGGCCTCGGCTCGGATTACGACGGTGTCCATCGCTTGCCTGATGGCTTGGATGATTGTTCGATGGTGCCGAATATTACCGCGGAACTCCTGCTTCGCGGCTACTCCGAGGGAGATATCAGGAAAATCCTGGGCGGCAATTTCCGTCGCGTTTTTAAGCAGGTTTGCGGCTAAATACTATCGATTTTATAGATATTTCAGCCTTGTATAAATTTTCCCACAATCTCCTAATTCAATATCAAATATGTATCGCAACCTTTTCAAGGTTATTTTCGGGCATAGACTTTGCAATGTAATACAGCCAATATGACTAAACACTTGAAACAAAAGACGTTGACGCACGATAGACATGCTTTGGAATGTCGTCAAAGCGCAAACGATTTCACTTTATCGCACATCCAGGTCAGATTTGAAGAGATTAACTGGAAAAGAAACAATAAACTAATAAATGGAGGCTTTAATTATGTCTAAACTCGCGAAACTATCATCAATCATCATCATTATGGCGACCCTCATTATCGGCTGTTCAAACAGTCCAATGCCGGTCGCGCCGGAAAATGATGAACCATTTGGCCTGGCACTATTTACTTTGCCTGAAGGCGCGACATTCGAATCGGCGACATTACATATTTATGTAGCCATTCCCAGCGTACAAACGGTCAATATCCATCGGGCCACGGATGATTGGGGCGAAATGACAGTCACCTGGAATAATTTCGATGAGGCTTTCGATGCCGCCGTATCGGGTTCATTCGAAGCGAACACCAATGATTGGAGTACAGTCAATGTCACATCTTTAGTCGGCGGTTGGCTTAATGGCGCCTATGCCAATCATGGTCTGCTTTTAGACCAGGAAATCACTCCTTACCCGAGAGCGATTTATCACAGCCGGGAGGCCTCTATCAATCAACCTTATTTGGAAATCGGCTACGTAGTTGACAGCGAAACCGTTTACCAACAGGTCGCCTGTGATGCCGACGCTTATATTAACGAGATCGAGCCCGATAACAATTTCGGTTCCGAAACCGTATTATTCAGTGGTTTCGCCGCCGATACCGATTACGAAAAACAAAGTTTACTGTATTTCGACATCGAGGGCGAAACGCAAACCGAAGGCTGCACGAACACTATCGGTTATTGGAAAAACCATACCGGCGGCTGCAGACCACAGTCCGATGAAGTTTCGCAGTTCCTGCCGATTACACTTGGTAATGCCGATGGAGATAAAAGCGTAAATGTAACCAATACAAGAAGAGCCCGGCGGATCCTTCGCCAACGCTTCGGCCGTCCGTTCAATGGTATCACCAAGCTTTACGCTCAGTTACTGGCCGCCAAACTCAATATTGCCAATGGCGCCGACGATTCAGATGTCGCCGAAACGATAACCGCGGCCGATAATTTCCTGTCAGATCACGGCAGGAGATCATGGTATCGTCTGAGTAGTGACGACAGAAACATGATTCTCGGTTGGAAGGATATGCTGGATGATTACAACAACGGCGAAATCGGTCCCGGCCATTGTGACGATTAAGATAAACCTGACAAATCGATAAAGTTAAAAACCCGCCGGCGGAAACATCGGCGGGTTTTTTATGATAATTGGATTGAATAAGAAACCGGAGTCAGCCGAATTGATCATTTGCTGATTAATTCAATCTTTTTATAGAAGCTCTGCGGATAACAATCGATTTAAAATTATGTTTTAATTTTGGGATAATATCGCAAGACTAATCTATTATTCTATGGACATGTATAAGGATCAATGCAATAGGAATATTAATATAGGCATTATTTTTGCATGATTACTCTGCAATAAATGGAAATAGAGTGATAAGCTATTGAGAAAGGGCAAAAAAAGAGGTTATACAATAATAAAACTGCAAATATTTTCATATATTTGCACATTTTTAGCATAGTTGGAGAGATTATAAAAGTTCAAATAAATAAATCCAAAGAAAGAGGAGGCTTAAATTATGGCCAAACTACTGAAACTATCTTCAATCTTCCTGATTCTGATCGCATTCGTAATCGGTTGTCAGAATGGAACGACTCCTGTTGAGCCGGACAACACAGTCGGCATGGCATTATTTACCTTGCCGGATGGCGCGGTATTCCAATCCGCCACATTTTTCGTTTATGTGACCGTTCCCAGTGGTCAGACAGTCAATGCCTATCGGGTCACCGATGGCTGGGGTGAGACAACAGTAACCTGGAACAATTTCGGCGCGGCTTACGATAATACCGTTTTAGGTTCATTTGTCGCCGATGACGAGGATTGGCGTTCGGTTGATGTCACCGGATTAGTCAACGGCTGGCTTAACGGAACCTACGGCAATTTCGGTATACTTATAGATCAGGATGTTGTTTCCTATCCGCGCGCTATTTAT
The DNA here is from genome assembly GCA_024231855.1 of Candidatus Zixiibacteriota bacterium. Taxonomy (GTDB): domain Bacteria; phylum Zixibacteria; class MSB-5A5; order UBA10806; family 4484-95; genus JAAEQD01. The sequence goes on along the minus strand of JAAEQD010000402.1, from coordinate 137,735 downwards.
CTTAGCCGGGAAGCTTCAACCAATTGGCCTTTCCTTGAAATCAGCTATATGCTCGATGGCGAACTGGTTTACCAGGAAGCGATTTGTGATGGCGACGCCTTCATTAATGAAAACGAACCCAACACAAACTTCGGTACAGATTTATTACTGTTCACAGGTTACGCCGCTGATGTTAATTTAGAAAAGCAAAGTTTGTTCATGTTCGAGGTCGAAGGCAATCCTCCTCCAATTGGTTGCAGCCTGACTATCGGCTTCTGGAAAACCCACGCCGGTTTCGGCCCGCAAGCCGATGTAGTAACCCCGCTTCTGCCGTTATGGCTGGGCACCGCTGATGGCGATAAGAGCCTGTATGTGGACAATGCCGCCATGGCTGTTGATGTTTTGAAGATGAAAACATTTGGCCGTCCGAATAACGGTATCACCAAGCTGTACGCGCAATTGCTCGGCGTTAAGCTGAATCTTGCCAATGGATCAGATGGCACAGACGTCAGCGTCGGTATAGCTGAAGCGGACGCTTTCCTGGCCGACAATGATTGGAACGATTGGGGCGATCTGAGCGACGATGATCAGGATATGGTTTTGGACTGGAAAGATATGATGGATGATTACAACAAAGGCGATATCGGTCCCGGCCATTGCGACGATTAATAAAGACTTATAATTAAAACCTAAACCCCGCCAGTGGAAACACCCGCGGGGTTTTCTATTTTGTAATAATTATTCCCCGGTTCCCATATCGGGATTTGGGAACCGACTTGGGATAAAAACTCTGTTTTGCAATCTATAGAAACCGGCTATATGTCGCTCTTGGTGAAACGTAGATTCTTACACGATTACGTTCCCAAACGGAGTTTGGGAACGAGATATATTGAGATTTCGTTGTTAATGATCTAATTCAATTCCGAATCCCAATCTCTCTATAGCTTGTTGAAACCGTTTATGCTTGTTGCACAGAAGCACGAACTCTCTTTCGGCGACTTTACCTTTGGCCCGGATTATTCGTGCCAGAAGCGCTTTCTCTTTATCGCTCCAACTCCGCAAGTCAGGGATACAGGCGATAAGCGGGGCCAGGCGTTTGAAGGAGAGAATCTCGTTCTCACTCCAGCGTTGCCGGCCCTTGATCGATAGAATTCGGGCGATCTTTTTAACTGTCATTTCGATCGCCAAGTGTCGATCGCCGTCGAAATTCTCGGCTATATGCTTTGTCACGGCATAGCCGAGGTTCTTAAGCGGCAGTTCCCGGTAACCATCCATTTTAGCCGGATCGATATGAAAAAAGACATCGCACTTCGATAGGCGTTTCAACATCCTTATCGGGCACCGGTAGAAACGGTCGGCCTTGATCTTTTCGTATTCGCGTCGGGCGAGGTCGCGTATTTTCTTATCCACGGGCCGAAAACCCAGCTTATAATAAAACCAGAATGAACCCGATTCCAGCGCCTCCTCGTTTTCATTACCAAGCTGATAACTTCTAACCAGTAACACTTTCGAAGCGAAATAATGATAGGCCATTTTGAAAAATTGCTCGACCATATACGATGACTCGCCGGTTCTGAAGGCCGGAAATGTGTTTATCCCGATCTCCGCCCGTTCAAAACATGTGCAGGCGAGACCGTAACCCACCGGCATACCGTTGCGCACCAGCATCGCCCCGAAATTGCTTTCCAACGGCAAACGGATATCCATCAGATTGCCGAAAACGGCTATCTGGATTCCTCGACCGGGCTCGTACAGGTAAACCTCACCTGGCTCGGCATGGATAATCGAATAAAGCTCGCGGCATCTTACTCCTAAAACTTCCTTAATATGACGGGTATAGTCTTTGCCTTGCTTCAAACTGAGGTGTTTCAGCGGGCCGGGACTGGCTTTCAAAGTCGCTCTCAGGTTTTTGGTTCGGCTTCTAATGGGAGTTTTCTGATAGAATGTTCTGGCGGCAGGAATCCGCTTTAGAGTCCGCGAGGCCGGCGAATGAGTAAGATCCCATCTTATCGGTAATTCGGCGGACTCGAACAGATGCCTTCGAATCCTGAGCGGCAGATTAGACGCTTCGATAATCTTTAGCAGAATGTTCAATCCCGATTTATCGCTTTTGCCTCGAGCGAGTTTAAGCCATTCCTCAGTCGAGGTTTCCATATCATTATCGAGTGTATCGTTTTCAGGCCAGGCCACCACCAGCGGCAGGAACATCGAAATTAAATCTTTCCCGGCCCTGTTGTAAAGTTTCCAGTCTATCTCAACCTGATCGGCATACCATCTAGCTGCCGCTCGAGTCAGTTCATGGCTGAATTCATGGCAGACAGATGTGTTAACGATACCGGTATCCGCCAGCATTTTCGCTTGCCGATCCCGGCTTTCGTTTTTATATGATTCGATTTGCTGATGGAAATATTGTAATTCAACTTCGGCGAGTTCTCTGATCGTGGCGTTGTCGGGATACGCCCGAATAAAACACAGGCAATCATGATACCTTTCCAACAAAGCGGCATCGACTATTTCCGCGGAAGCCAGTTTCTGAAGAGTTTTTACCTTGGCATATGTCGACCCGGTATCGAATCTGTTTTTGAGCATATCTAATAACTCAATGTTCCGGGCGACTTGCTTTAATGAATTCTTTGTCAATATAGACCTCCTGCGGCAATTATCCGGTTTGTGATATTGTAGCATAAAACATCACTGATAATCAATAATTGAATCGAGCATCGTTTTATTGCGTTATCCTGATAATGAGTCGCAACTTGCGCCGCAATAAGAGATTGAGTGGTATCCATTGAGAAGCCGGCCTGTTTATATTTTTTACTTGACACCATCTACGAAAATGTTTAACATCGGATAGTGCCAAAAACCTGTAACCGGGCTAGGCGGCGCTGATAGAATGGATGGCAATTTTCAATGCAGGAGGAAAATCACTCACTTAAAACTCTATAGTCACTATTAACAAGGGAAAACTTGTTTAATAATGTTTTCGTCAATGAGGTGTGAATCGCTTTCTTGCTTCGACCTCCGTAAGAAGCATTATTGGACATATTAATGCAAGGATTAAGAGGTCAAGATGCAAGGCAGCAAACTTTATGTAGGTAATTTAAACTACAGCGTGAACAACGACATGTTAACGGAATTATTCGGTAATCATGGCGAAGTTAAGAGTATCAACATCATCGAAGGTAAGGGTTTTGGATTTGTCGAGATGGCCGATGGCGATGCCGCTGAAAAAGCCAAAGAAGCTTTAAACGGCACCGAATTTGAAGGTCGGACATTGAGAATCGACGAAGCTCGCCCACCCAAGAAAAGGGCGCCGAGAGGCGACTACGGCAGCAGATATTAATTATATCTCAAAATAAACAACAACGCTCCTGATATCGGGGCAAGTTGTCATCCATAAAAAAGGGAAGCCAAGCGGTTTCCCTTTTTAAAATTATTCGACAATTGTCATGCTCAATATCAATTCAAGTAAGGGTCATAATAGCTTTATAAACATAGCTCACGAATTAAAACTTCAACTGTAAATCGACCTGTAAACGGTTGAAATCAATCTCTTCGCCGGCTAAACCGATATAATTTATAAAGTAAGTTACGCTGAATTTGCTATTTTTAGCAATCTGGTAGCCGCCGCCTATTTCATGACCTTTGGCATCGGTGCCGCCGCCTCGGAAATCGGAATCGGTGAACATACCAACCACCGCGTCTTTCTCCAATTCACGATAAATATAGCGAAAATCCCAGGAACCTGTTTTCCTGGTTTTACCAACTCTTGCGCCGGCAAGCCAGCCGGTTTCGAGGCTATCGGCCCAAGTGTTGGTGACGAAATCGCCCATGAGGGTAACCGGTATATCTCCAAAATGATGCGAAACCTCGGCGAAAACCTCCAGTATTCTGAATTCGACCAAATAGTTGTCATTGTCATCCATGCTGTTACCCATCGGTTCATCGGAGTCGTAAAATGGCTCAAACCCCTTTGAATTCGCATAATTGTAAAATCCGCCGCCGGCGGCCAAGCTCGATTTATTATCTTTCGTCCGGGACTCAACAATACACTGACCAGCGGCTATCCACGAATCTGAATTGGCTGATCTTTCATCTATCCAGAGACCGGCTCCGATTAAGGTAACAGTGATATTATCGACTTTATTACTGAAATTAGCGACACCGCCCTCAGGATTAAAATCCGAATCCCAGACGAGTTCAGATTTGCCCGGCTTGAAAAACGGGTTTTTAAATTTACCGGTGGTAACAGACAGACCGGGAATCTGCTCGGGTTGAATTTTAAAATAAGCTAAATCCAGCATAATACTTTTCGTAGAAAAACCGTCATCCAGAGTCTGATTCGTCGATACCGGATCATCCGAGCCCGTGGCTATTTGGACCACCACATTGGTGAACTCATTTACTTTGCCATCTATTCCGACCCGGGCGCGGATGCGATGCCGATTACGAGCATCGCTTGCTTCAGTATCGATCATCTCGTGACGATACCTAAAATCGCCCCTGATCTTGACGTTTTCGGGCCATTCCCCGGCCAGAATATTAGCAGACAGTAGAATCACGCAAAATCCAATACTAACCATACTTTTCATATTATTTTATCCTCCGTATTCTAATCATCAAATCGTTCGTATCACCTTATATTACGTTATCCACCTGATATATATTTTTCCATTGCTATCACGCAATACTTTTGTGTTAATATAAAGAAGTTTTTTCAATCCTTACCGGACTTACAGTCCTTCTTACTCAACATTCTTTGGAAACCAAATAGTAGACAAAAAAGTTACAGAAACCTGAACGTAATAAGTCCCGCAAAACGAATTAAATTGACTTGCCAAGGTCGGTTTTGCTAAATTGGCCGGTATGACGTACCATAACTATTCCAATAAGAGGAAAACGATTACTTTCATGATCCAAATAATTGGCTGATTGACGCGTAAATTGTTTGGGGAAATATTCAAGATGAAAGGAATAATAAATGGCTGACAAATACAATCTGGTTGTTATCGGCGCCGGCCCCGGCGGCTACGTGGCGGCAATCAGGGCGTCTCAATTAGGCTTGAAGACCGCTATCGTGGAAAGAGAATACCTTGGCGGGGTTTGTCTAAACTGGGGTTGTATCCCATCGAAAGCGCTTCTTTATGTAACCGAGCTTAAACGGACAATCGAACATGCCGGCAGGCTGGGCTTGAACGCCGACAATATCAAGATCGATGTTGAGAAGCTTAAGAAGCATAAAAACGATACCATCAAACGCCTGACAGGCGGGGTAAAGATTTTGCTTGAAAAAGCCGGCGTGGATATCATAAACGGCGCCGCTTCGTTTATCTCGAAAAACGAAATAGAAGTTCGCGATGGCGAAACAAAATCGAAGATCGAATCGGAGAATTTCATAATCGCCACCGGTTCCTCGCCGTTCGATCTGCCGACAATTAGAACCAATGGCAAGAACATCCTTACGGCCCGAGGGGTGATTGATCTGCCAATGGTACCGGAAACCATGGGTGTTGTCGGGGCCGGCCCGATTGGCACTGAGATGGCCACGGTATATAACACGCTGGGATCAAAAGTCACCATAATCGAGCTTTTGGATGCCGTATTGCCGATGCTCGATTCGGATGTCTCATCAGCCTCAGCCAGAGCTCTCAAAAAGCAAGGCATGGAGATATTGACCTCATCAAAAGTAACGGGCTCGAAAGTCAAGGGCGATAAGATCGAAGTTGAAGTTGAAACTCCCAAAGGGAAGAAGAATTACACATTCGATATGGTCCTGGTGGCCGCCGGCATGAAACCGAATATCGAAGGATTGAACCTTGATAAAATCGGAGTCAAAACCGACAAGCGTGGATTTATCGAAGCCGATAAACATACGCGCACGAGCGTAGCCAATATATACGCGATCGGCGATGTAGCCGGCGGGATATTACTGGCCCATAAAGCTTCACACGAGGGGGCGGTCGCGGCTGAGGTTATTTCCGGTTTGGCGCATAGCGCCGACTGGAAATCCGTGCCCTATGCCGTTTTCACCGATCCGGAGATCGCCGGAGTTGGGCTAACGGAGAAAGAAGCGAAAGAAGCAGGCAAGAATTATAAAGTCGGTAAATTCCCTTACCGGGCTATCGGAAAAGCGATCGCTACGCTGGCTACCGATGGATTCACCAAGGTAATCGCCGACGCCGATACTGATGAAATCCTGGGAATTCACGTCTTCGGTCCGCACGCGGGAGATATTATTTTCGCCGGTACTGCCATCATGGAATTCGACGGCACAGCCGAAGATTTGGGTCATATTATGGCCGTCCATCCTACATTATCTGAGGCGATGATGGAGGCGGGCCTTAGCGTAGGTAAGAAAGCGATTCATATTATCAATTAGAGATTAAGAAGATTCAAAGACCAGACAGGGAGTGCCTTTATTTACACTCCCTGTTTTTTTGATTTATAATTTAACGCTCCTTTATCGACAAATAAGTCATAAATTCACTGTCTCCCAGTAATACATTTATATATTTAGGGTTACGGAGAATTCAATAATTTGTAGGCATTCGTATAATTTTTAAATTAATCCCGACTTTTTTATAGTTGTAAGTTTAAAGCAGGCCAAAACAGCCGATTATGTTAATGACTGAAAAAATAAGGGAACTCCCCCCTAATTTGATATGGTTAAAGCAAATTAATAATAAGGAGGATATTATATGCCGACCAAGCAAACCACCAAGAGGGCGACAGGCTCACGAAAGACCAGCGCGGGTAAGAAATCCACGACTCGTAGAAAAACTACGACAATGGCAAAGACCAAAAAGAACACTCCGTCAACCAGGAAAGTTACCATTAAAGCCAATTCCGATCTTACTGGATATATACGCGAACGGGCGTATCATCTCTACCTCAAACGCGGTTGTTATCATGGTGATGATATGAACGATTGGCTTCAGGCTGAAAAGGAAATGAAAAAAGAATACAGCATGGCATAGCTAAAGAAAATGTGAAACCGGATGGCGTTATGTCATCCGGTTTTGACCTGAAATCTCATTTGACTATAAATATACTTAACCTTCATATTAGAACTTATTTTTTAGATAGTTTCAGAAACCATTTACATATAAATCAATAGTGTTCAAATAATAGCACAAGGGCCTTGAATTATTTTATGATAGGCCGATAAACTTATTGGCAATATATTTAAAATTATGTCAATAACGATGAATAAGGGGGAATGATGAGGAAAATAATGATTTTGATAGTAATTATAATGATGGCTTGTGTTTTTAGTTGTTCGGAAGATAAGGTAGTCAATGAAGAGCCGGCAACGCTGAATTTCACAAATCAATATCCGGCTGATGGGGCCGATTCGATACCCTTATTCACAAGATTTAGTTGGGAACATGAAAATCCCACAGGTATAGTTAATTATTATGATCTGTACCTGGGTACGAATTCCAATCCACCTCTGGTCCACCCGGATATCTTTGAAACCAACTACTATCCTTTCAAGCTTCATGATTCTACAACCTACTTCTGGAGAATAGTCGTTCGTGATAGAGACCAGAATGAATACACCGGGCCGACCTGGTCGTTCTCGGCCCTGAATGGTCCGCCTACTCAGCCGGCCAATCCTATTCCACCGGCAGACACAACAGTTCCACCAGCGCCAATAGAGCTTCAATGGGAAAGCTCAGAACTCGATGATGAGGCGATGGAATTCGATGTTTATTTCGGTACTGAAGCTAATCCGCCACTGTTCGAATCGAACCGAACCAGCATGGTGATCAATATTAACGATTTGGAGAACCATACTGATTATTTCTGGAAGATTGTAGCCAGGGATGAATCGGGTCATGAAACGACAGGGGATATCTGGCAATTCACGGCGGAAAACTTCGCCCCCACAGCGCCATCCAATCCTTTCCCCGCTAATAACGCGACCGGTATAGGTATTGATTTCACATTTAGCTGGCTAAGCGAAGATACCGAGGACGACGCGATCAGCTATGATTTATACCTCGGAACTGAAATCGATCCACCTCTCGAGATGAACAACTTAACAATAAATAATCTATTTTCTCCATGGCGAAAAGTAGCTTTGGCGGAGCAAACTCTGCAGGCTATTTACGATGCCCAAATAGAATGGCGAACCACTGGACACGGCACGTATACTCTAAATGGCGTTACAGCATCCAGTGCTAATCCAAATGGTTTTAATACTATTGGTGTAACTATCGACTCAACTGACGTCTACAGCTACGTTATGACAGCAACCACCAACACTTTTACCTGCACGGCAACGGCCAATATTGATCATGATGTTCATGTGGATACCAGAACGATCGATCAAACAGGCGAATTGACAAATACCATTAATGATTTAAACACGCCCTTTGAGGCAAGCTCAACGTATTACTGGAAAATCATAGCCTGGGATACTTACGACGATAGTACAGTAGGGCCAGTCTGGCAATTTACGACCGGTACAGAATAGCTTATAAAAGGCAATGAAACGAAATGTTTAGCCTGGGATTACTCATCCCAGGCTATTTTTTTCGTGCGTCTTTGTTTTGTTCGGCTCTGACGTTTCTTCTCCTCGATTCGTTTCTCGACGGCCGCTTTGGGTACTTTGGTTTTCTTCCTTGGTGGATTCCTTTTCAACGCCTGCCGCAGAAGTTCGGCGAAACGGATAATCGCCTCTTCCCGGTTGGCGCTCTGGCTTCGGAATTTCTGGCAAATTACCCTGAGGATACCCTCGCTGTTAATACGAGTTTTAAGCTTGGCCTGAATTCTTAAGCGTTGCAGATCGCTTAAAGATGGCGAATTGGTGATATCGAATAAAAGCGATACCCGGCTGCTGACTTTATTCACATTCTGTCCGCCGGGGCCACTTGATCGGGAAAAGCTGAATTCCAGCTCATCCTCGCTTATCGATAAACTTTTATTTACATCAATCATCTTAGGATGATATCGATTCCGCTATTTCAAGAGCATCAGTTTTTCGGTTCGGCTCTCGTCATCAGCTTTTATCTTATAAAAATATACACCCGAAACCATATCAGCAGCGTTCCAGGTCACCTGATGATATCCCGCCGGTCTGCTTTCATCGATCAGCGTCGCGACACGCCGGCCCAGTAGATCGTAAATTTCTATCGTTACCTTGGCAGCCAATCCTAGGTTGTAGCCAATCGTGGTGGAAGCATTAAACGGGTTGGGATAAGCGTTCATGAGAGTGAAATCGCCCGGTAATCCGACCGTTAATTCATCAATAGACGTAGAGTATTCGCCCAACGAACCATCAGGATTGATATTCTGCAGATAGATATCAGCGCTGGAATCGATACGCTTGTCCTCCCAGGCGGCGATAACCTGGCCGTGGCTGTTGATCTCCGCGTCCAGATGGACTTTGCCGCCGAGATATGAACACATATAAGCCGGCGATGTATCCCATACCTGGTTGCCGTCCTCATCGACACGAATCGCCTTGACATAGCTATTAGTCACATCGCCCACAGGAGTATCAAAATATGTGACAACAGCGCCATCATCCAGAGTAAACGCCTTGATATCCCATAGGCTCCGATTGGCAAGCGGTTCTAGCTCGACGCCATTGTCGGTCCATTGGCGTAAGCCCTCCGAACTGATCCGCTGTCCCTGCAACCCGACCTGGGACTGACTTGAATTAGTAAAGTTATAGAAAACCAGAACATCACCTGTTTCGCCGAGCCTTGCCAGTGCCGGACTCATCTGAAGTTGACCCCCTGCCAGGCAAGTTTGCACGCCATTGGCGGTCCATTCGGCCTCGCCGGATACTGTAACATGCTGTACGTAAACGTGATGGTCCATTGTCCGGGTGTCATACCAGTATGAATAAGAGCCGCCGTTGCCGTCATCGGCGAGATTGGGAAACATCTGAATACCGATACCGCCGGCCGTTGAAACCGCCACGCCGTTTTCGCCCCATAACGCCGCGCCTAATGAATCGAATTTATGAACGTAGATATGTTTCGGGTCCCAATAATTCGGACCGGCAGCATCCAGCACCTGAAGGATTACTCCATCATTTTCAGCCGAGACAATTCTGGGGATTGACAGGCCATGCGTGGATGTCAAGGTGATAGTCGCGGGATCCCACATATCCTCGCCCGCTGGATTTACCTTACGAATATGAATCATGTTCTCTTCCTGCCAGGCGAAAACCATATTACCCGATGATGTCACGGTAACTTGCGGATAAGGCTCGAAACCGTTATTAGCCGACAGAGTCAAGCCATCATCGCCCCAGGCGAAATCGCCTAAAGGGCTGATCCGGTAGGCATAGATATCCCAGTCTTCGCCGGCCCGCGTATCGTTAAATGTGATAATCGCGTGGTCTTCGTGGTCGACTGTCATACTATAATCTGTCAACCAGGTCGCCTGCGGATGATCGCTTATCAGTTGCCCGTTTCGTTCCCATTGAACAACGCCATCGGCATTGAGGTATTGCATGTACATATCGTAATTGCCAGATGAATTATTATACCAACTGACAAAGCAGCCGCCATCTGAAGTTGTGGCCACTTTAGGTATAGCCTGCGCCCCGGATTGATCGTTGATTACCAGATTCGAATCGGCGTTATCCGGCCATTGGGCCAAAGCCGCGCCCGGGACGGCTATTATCATTATTACTGTAAGTACCATAAATATTAGACATTTAGTCATGAATTACTCCTTGATGTAGGTTACTACTTATCAAAACCCTAAATGGGCATCGAATACACTAATTATAAGATAACTAAAAACGCGATATTGTCAATAAGTTATAGGACCATTGGCCGGTAGATTGGACTCTGATGCGGCTCGGCAGTACAGGAAATTAGATGTTTAAGTCTGTCGTTTAATTAAAAAATAACTGAATTTCTGCTTTCCACACGAGGGCGTGAGATGCATCTCGTTTTGCGTTTCGATCAGCCTGAACTCGTTGCCAAGTTCAGCGCGAATTGACCGCGAATCATAACGGACAACATCAAGACCGCTGCATTTGGGCGGACCGGCAATAGCGAATGTGGCAATAATGATATAGCCGTCCGGGGCCAGCGCCTGTTTCAGGATATCAATATACAAATGGCGGTCTTTTTCATCCGTCAGGAAATGGAAGACGGCCCTATCATGCCAGAGATCGAATTTCACCGGCGGCTGCCATCGGGTTATATCGGCCTCATACCATTCGACCTCGGCAGCTTTATCGCCCACTAACGATTTGGCTTTGCTAATAGACTCGCCAGAGATATCTAATACCGCCGGCCGGGCATAGCCTTGTTCAAGCAGTCGTTTGGTTAAAAACGAGGCTCCGCCGCCGACATCAATAACCCGGCTAGTCTTCGGTATTCCGGATAATTCAATTAGCTTAAGCGATAGTGAAGGTTCGCTTTGGAACCATGTTAATTCTGACGGCGTCTTCGACTTGTATATTTTATTCCAATGTGATTTTAAATCCATTTGATCCCGCTCTTTCCCTTATCCCTGGATAACAATGACTTCGTCCGCCCGCCTTCGCAAGAACGCCAGGCTTGATGTTAATACTATTCGCGCCATATCGGCCTGGTCAGACAAGTTGGGCCGCCGGCGCCTTTCAGGCATATTTCAGCGCCGTCGAATTGCCAGACCTCTACGCTTTCGGCCTCAAGTAGCGCTTTGGTTTTAGGATTACCGGCCAGCATTACGCATTGCCTGGGGGCAACCGCCAAAATATTACAGGCCATCGAATCGTATTCATCATCAGGCACCTCAATCAGCTTGATACCCCGATTAAGCAAGTATTGACGGAACGGCACGGGCATCAGCCGGGAATATACTACCGCCAGGTCGTAATCGATTGGGCTGATAAACGACATCAGGTGAAGGCACTCATCGGGTCCGTGCCAATGGGGCAACGGTACTACGATGAAATCTTCCACAAATTCCCCGGTAAGCTTTCTTAACTGATCTATCCCATCGGCATTAGTACGGTAGCCCTGCCCGACAACCAACGTTTTCTGATCCAGCCAGACAATATCACCGCCCTCGAGCCGCCCCTCGCCGTTAATCTCGCCAAGTATAGGAACACCGGATTTATCAAGATAATCGCCGGTCGCCGATGGTTCGCCTGATCTCGCGGCTTTGCCCATATTACAAAGGATCGCGCCATGATCGGTGATCACGACCGGATCGTGGGTATAGACCGAATCAAGTCCAGCGTTCTCGTTTTGGGGGAGGTAATGTATATCAGATGTGATTTTCTTGATCAAGTCCTCGAATTTTTCATAATCCGCGAGGGCTTTTTCATAATCTGGAGCGGCGGTATAGTTTAGATCGGGCCATTGGCTATCGATATTTTCAGGACTTTTATAAGCATCCCGGGGATGTTTGATAAGTATGCTTTTAATTCTACCGACTTCGGATTGACTGCCGTATTTCATAATTTCCCCTGCCCACTAAGTACGCTCCTATAATATACATTATTGGGTGGGAAGTACAATAGTGAAAGTTGAACCTTTTCCGGGCTGGCTGTCGACCTCTATCCGTCCTTGATGTTTCTGGATTATATTATAGCTGGCAAACAGACCCAGGCCGGCCTTGATCCTCGATTCGCCGCGGGTGAATCCTGGTTCAAAAAGATGTACCATCTGTTGCGGAGTTATACCTGTACCGGTATCGGCTATCCTGATACGTAGATGTCCGTTATCGGTGGATGTTTCGATCGTAATCGTGCCTTTGCCTTTGATAGCCTGGGCCGCGTTCGTTAACAGGTTCATAAAAACCTGATTCAATTCACCGGGATAACAAGCGATTTGGGGAATATCTCCGAATTCTCGAAAAACCTCGATCTTTTCGCGGAAACTGCTTTCAAGTAAAACCAGGACGCTTTCCAGACCCAGATGAATATCGGTCTTCTGGTAGGATGCCTCATCCACGCGGGCAAAGCTTTTGAGGCTATTGACGATTTTGGTGATTCGGCCGCTGGCGGTAATAGTAGTCTGATTACTTTCCTCCAGGATACTCAGAAATCTCCGCAACGATTCAGCCTGGTTCATATCGTCTGGTACCAGCAAAACCTTGAACGCTTCGATAATGTTATTTATACATCGGCGGGAAACATCGGCAGCGCTGTTGATCGCCCCGAGTGGATTGTTCAGTTCATGCACGACACCGGCTACCAGCGCTCCCAGGGATGCCATTTTCTCAGCCTGCACAAGTTGACCCTGGGTCGTCTTTAAATCGGCCAGTAGATCCTCGAGCTGTCCGTTTTTCTCGGCCAGTTCCGCGTTCTTCAGCCGTTCGATTTCTGCTTCGTGTTCGGCTTTCTCAATCTCAAAACCAATCTGAATATTTTTAATCCGGGAACCGGATTCCTCCCCGATTACTTCATCCCTGATTCGATGAAACTGTTTGTGATGTTCCAACGCCCGGACCAGATCACCTCTAAGCTCATAAGCCTCCGCCAGCGCCTCATGAGATTGATAGATTCGCGGTTTGGCTTTAATTTGACCGGCTATATCCAGCGCTTGATTCAAGACCGTCAAAGCGTCATCGGGAATATTTTGCTTTATATAAACTTTCCCGAGGTTTATCAGGCTGGTGCTCTGGGCTTGACGGTTACCGACCTCCCGGCGAAGTTTCAGACTTTTGGTATGATAGTCGATAGCATGGTCAAAGTGGCCCTTCTCCTGGCAATTGACGCCCAAATCATTCAAAGCCCTGGCCTCGCCTATTTTATTGCCATTCTTCTTAAATATATCGAGGCATTTCAGGTGATATTCACGCGCCTTATCATACTGGCCAAGCGTTTGATATACCGAACCCAGTCCATTCAAGGCTCTGGCGGCGCCGAGGATTTTCCTGAGCGATTCCTCCAGGCCCTCGAAAGCATCCAGGCTTTTGGTATAATACTCCAGTGATCTTTCGTAATCGCCGAAATCATGATAAGCATTGCCTATTCCATGAAGCATCCAGGCCTCGGATAACCGATCATCTGTTTCTCTAAAAGTTCTCAAAGCGGAAAAGGCGTATTCGAGAGCCTGATCGTAATTGCCCAGGCTTAGTTGAACGGCGGCCAGCAGTTGAAGAATTCGCGCTCTGGGAATAATTTTACCCGCTTCTTCAACCAGCGACTTGGCTTTGATCAGCTTGGTCATAGCGCTTTCATGGTCCGACATCATATAACAAGAGAAACCCATCAAAGCCAGGCTATAGGCGTAACCCTCATCATAAGAATTCTTTTCGGATAATTCGTTCGATTGTGATGAAAGCTCTAAAGCCCGCTTCGGCTGGTTAATCACGATATTTTCGGCCAGCCTGTTTTGCAGGTCTATTCTCAAGGCGGATTCATCACCGGAATCAATCAATCCTTGCAGCTTTTTTTCTAATTCATTGATTTTGTCACTCATAAGATTAAACCCGTAACAATACTTTCAGATTCGGCGGGAGTTCCTGCATTTACAGATTCGGTAATACTAATCTTTCACCAGTAAAACATTTATCGCCTTAACCACAACTTTTACGGTATCGCCCTCTTTAATTCCCAAATCAGTCAATGATTCCATGGTCATTACCGAATTCATCGTCGCCCCATCGGCAACATCGAGGCGTACCTGACACATAACATCGCCCTTTTTGATGTTAACTACTTTACCGGCCAACTGGTTTCTTGCGCCGAATTTCATGGTTCCTCCTTCGCGATTGAATTATCGCGATTTTGCTATAGTAACTTCAATGAACCGAAAATCAATCCCAAAAGTTAATTGTTTTTTCGGCTTCCTCTCGCTTTTTCAGCACTTCAATTGCTTCGCCATTATCATGATAGCCAATAACTTTGGGGGGTTGACGGCTGTTGTATCTCGACCACATGCTTAACGTATACGCCCCGGCATCATGGATTATCAAATAATCGCCCTCCTCAATTAGCGGTAATTTGGCTTCGCGGGCAATTATATCTCCGGCAAAGCAGAGGGGTCCGGCCACGGCATAAGTTTCACCGTTACCTGATTTGATATTACCCCGGCTATCAATGACCGAAATATCATGATGCCAGTCATCGGGGTTGTAGCATTCTCGGACGAACATATCAGCCCCGACATGAATCATAGCGGTTTTTATGCCAGCCGTTTCCTTAACATATTCAACCCGGGCGGCAACCCATCCGGCATTAGCATGAATATACCGGCCGAATTCGGTTATCAACTTGAATTTATCGGAAAACAATTCGGGGAATCTCCGTTTAATACTATCTCGATATATTTTCATACTTATCGTTTCATCGCCCTGCCTGTATGATACGGGCAGGCCGCCGCCGATATCGAAAATATTTATTCTATGACCGGCATTTCGGCTTTTTAAGCGCGTGTTTACCTCGACAACGAATTCATAAACCGTCTCGATTCCCTTAATCAACATCTCCAAACTACATCCTTGCGAGCCGATATGGAGATGAATACCGTTAAGCCAGTCGTGTTTGAGAAATGTTTCGATCAACGCTTCGCTATTTTCTTTCAGGGAAATACCGAATTTCGAATATTCACCGGCTACGCTTGTGGCCGCGATTTTTCCCATGCCTACCTGTGGATTCAACCTAATGCCAATACTGCTTCGCGATTGAATTCGCGTTTTTAATTCGGCGATTCGCTCCAATTCAGAAAATGAATCGATATTAATATGGATCCCCTTTTTCAGAGCGTATTCAAGCTCTTCAATAGTTTTAGCCGGGGAATCAAAGACTATTTTTTCCGATCGAAATCCGGTACTTTCGGCTAAAAGAAGCTCAGGCAATGAGGCGACTTCAGCGCCAACATCTAATTGGCATAGATGCCCAAGTATTTTCGCCAGTGGATTCGCTTTAACCGCGACTGCATGCAATGTCGAATCGGGGAACAGATCGATCAGATTGCTTATTCTGCCGGATAGACGAGACAGATCATAAAACAACAGCGATGTATCATCGCCGGCAATCAAATCGTCCTTCTGGACTCGCTTAAATACCGCGCTTACATCGTCGACACTTATTTTTGAAAGCGGGTTACTCATATCAATTACTCTGTAATTTTAAATAATATCGATTCATTTTTAATGGTATATACCAGTGCAATTAAGTCATGTCAATCGCGAAACGTCTGACACGGTATAGGATTCATCAAAAGTTCAGATTTTACGGCAGACAAGAATGCCTTTGCCTATCGGCACAACAAGCGAGTCGATCCTGTTATCGGCCATAGCGTTATCAACCATGGGCTGCAGGGCATCTTGATGACTTAGAACATTGTCCGCAGCCAAAATACCGCCCTTAGCCATATTCGGAACAATCATCTCATAACACTCCTGATATACATCCTTCTCCGCGTCAAGGAAGCAAAATGAGATATTCTTATAATCGGGCAGATAATCTCTCGCGTCTCCGGCGACAAGTTCTATCACATTCTCCACGTCAGCCAAATTGAAAGTTTCCTTAGCTAATTCACATTTGTCGGGTAAAAGCTCGATGGTGATAACCTTCCGGCCGATCTCAAGGGCGGCCAGAGCCAACCACAAACCGGAATACCCGGCGCTAGCGCCAATTTCCAGACAATCGCCCGCAGGCGTTCCGGCCGCCAACAGAGCAATAAATTTTCCGGTTTCTGGCGGTATCTGGCGAAGCCGCTTTAGATGAGCGGTACCATCCTTTCGGTCTTTGGCATCCAGGGCTTCCAGGTAACGCATACGATTCAATATTTTCGGGGGTATGCTTTGAAACATATCTATTCCTTTCCTATTCAGCGGCTGTTTGTCCGGCTTGCCAACCAGTGGAGAAAGCCGCTTGAAGGTTATAGCCGCCGGTGTCGGCATCGATATCGAGTACCTCACCGGCGAAATAAAGGTCATTCACTTTTTTCGATTCCATCGTCCGGGGATCGATTTCGCGGGTACTCACTCCGCCGGCGGTGATTATGGCCTCGGCAAAAGGGCGATAGCCGGCTACCACGAACCGGAAATCTTTAAGCCAGATTTTAAGCCGCTTACGTTCGGCCGTTGTAATTTGATGGCAAAGTTTTTCGAGGGAGATATTCGTCATATCCGCGCAAACCGGGATCATTTTCTGGGGCAGAAGCCCTTTAATCAGTGAACCGTATTTCTTTTTACCTTGTTCCTCGATATCCCGTAATAGTCGTGCATCCAGTTTCTTCTCATCCAGGGCCGGCTTCAAATCGATAGAAATAATCACATCCCGCTTTAGTTCAAGGGCATCCACCGCCAATTTGCTCATCGTCAGTATAATCGGCCCGGACAGGCCGAAATGAGTAAATATCATTTCGCCAAACTCTTCAGCTTTTTTCTTGCCATTTATTATTAGTCGCGCGTTAACATTGCGAAGGCTCACTCCCTGAAGGCGCGGCGCTATATCGCCGTCAGTCTCCAATGGCACCAGCGCCGGCCGAACAGGTACCACTGTATGTCCTATGGCTTCGGCCAATTTGTAGCCATCCCCGGTTGAACCGGTAGCCGGGTAGGACGCGCCGCCTGTGGTGATTATTACGGCATCGGCTTTGAAATCATGGATTTTCGAACTTCCCTCCCCGGATGCTTTCACTCCAATAACGCGATTTTTTTCTATAAGAAAACCCTTCACCTCAACCTTATTTTTAATAATCACGCCTTTCCGAACAATCCATCTCAACAACGCGTCGACAACATCCTGGGCCTGATCGGAAGCCGGGAAAACTCGCCCACCACGTTCGGTTACTGTGGGAACGCCGAGCTGTACCAGCAGAGCTTTAAGATCGGAGGTAAAGAAACGCGAAAAAGCCGGGCGAAGAAACTTGCCGTTTGACCCGAAATGAGAGATAAAATCGGCCAACGGCTTGTCATTGGTCAGATTACATCGCCCTTTGCCGGTGATACGCAGTTTTCGTCCGGGTCGATACATTTTCTCGAGTATAGTAACTTCGGCTCCGGCTTCAGCCGCGCTTCCGGCCGCCAATAGCCCGGCGGCGCCGCCACCGACGATGATCACTTTTCGCTTTTTCATCTAGCGCCTTTCGATCATAGCTTTTACGAATTAGCACAACGGTTAATCCTGAGATATAATATAATACGTAATCATGTAAATTTGCCAATATATAGGTATATTTTTTACAATAGATTATTTCGCGGGGGTTCTAAAGATCGTCCGTCGGAAACAATTCCCTATAGAACCTGATCCGAATTGTTCTAATAGCGTCGATTAATTCCTGGATCGGTTCAATTGTCAGACAAGGATCAAACGTGATTTTCCTGGTTTGATCGAAATATTTTATTTCTATCCACTCGCCGCCCTGATCGACACAATCGGGACATCCAATAACGCTATCTAAAGATAGCAGAGTTTCCATGTCTATAAGTTCGACAAGGCTTTGCCATTCCTGAATTGATATCGTGCTATGCAACATGCTATCCGGATAATCGGAATCATCCCAGCTGCGGGCAACATAAACGGCATTGCTATCGATGATCTGAATTTCGAAATCGCAATAGCCTATACACATACCATAGTAATTCCCGCCGGTAATAATAATATCGTGATCGGGTTCGGGATTGGTTGAATGTTTATCGCTGCACCCGGAAAACAGAGCCAGCAGCAGCAGGCTTAATATCATTAACATTTTATTTGTCGACAAAATTTCCTCCAGTTCGGAATTTTGGTAAATCAGTTTCCGTATATTTATACAGTCCTGAAGAGGAAATATTCCATTACGAAACAATTTAATTAGGTAATCCGGCCGAATTGCTGGATACATATTTGTATTTTCAAGTTAATTAAAAAATTATTTATTGTTACGTTCATTCCCACGCTTGAAATTGCCCGTTACACGAGCCATCTCAAGCTGAGTTGTTCGATTGTCCTGCCCATCAACTTTCGAGAGAAATTTAGTTGCTTCCTTGCCTTTGAGAATAGAAATCTGTTTGCCCTGATAGGAAATAAATACCTTATTATCTTTATTCACGCGAAAAGTAAATACTTCCTCAGCGAACCTATTGTGCTTATCGACTTCAGCCAAGATACCTCCCTTATATGTTTCATTATAGTATACTGACTGGTACTACGAATAGTTACCCACCTAAGTATAAATATAATAATTTATTTGAAAAATCCAAATACAATCAGCTCAAAAGTATTATAAGCTGGACAGTCTTCGATATGTCCTGGCGATATTATCGGGTGCTCGGGTATAATCTAATGGCTATCTTTCCTCCAGTAATCCCGCATCAATTCACCCACCCAGGATGGCTGTTTTACTTCACCATCAGGAAGAAACTCCTTCATAACTGGTTTGATATCGATAACCGGCGTGCCGTCAATCGCGTCCAGTCCGGCAACGGTCAGGACACGGCCTTCACGATTTACCAGCTTAACCGCGGTTAAGCCGATCCGGTTGGGTCGGTTCTTGCCTCGCTGAGCCAGGATTCCCACCTTCGGCCAATTCGGATTATTTCTGGGATGACGGGCCTCCCGGCAGGTTTTCGTTTTATCCGCCCGATGAAAATAATAGATAATTTCGAGATGAGAAAACGATTCGATCCCCTCAAGCATCGCCTCGGGAAAGGATTCTTCAAGGACAATTTGCGAAATTATATCTCCCCAATAATCGTCTATGGGCTTGGATCGGGAATTTTTAACGAAAGCAATCGGTTCAAGCTCAATCATTTTTCATCAGCCTTAAATACTTCAAGCTCTTCGAAATATTTATCCAAATATTCAACGCTCTCGGTCGGGTGACGGTAGTCACCATCGTAGCCTTTCTCTCTGGCTATAGCGGCTACACGGCCCTGGCCATTTTCGAGAACATCGGGAATATGAGTGGCGATGGGATCGGTGTAAGCCTCTGCCGGCGAGATTATTTCCCAGCCCTGACCGCGGATATGCTTCACCAGGTCATCGATAAACAGCGCCGCCAGGTCGTTTTCATGCAGCAGCAGCACATGTTTCGGCGAACGGCCGAGAGTTTTAACGGCTATATCATCGTAAAATTCAATTGCCGACCAGAGGATATTAATGTAAGCGTCTTTCAGCTTATCGAAATCTACTTCCTTGCCATCTCTCAAAGCTCTTTGAAACAAGCTCTCCATATAAAAATCATAATTATCAACCGTTACATAGCCGTTGATATAGCCCATCTCTTCAAGCGCGTTTCGGACACTGTCTCTTACCGGCCGCGTTTTACCCTCGTGAAGCATCGGATAGCGGAACCACTCGATGAAACCGGGCAATGAACTCAGGCTGTCATGGGCCTGCTGTATACCTTCAATAAACGCTTTAGCATCGGTTTTATGAAGATCTGGATGTGAATGCGAATGATTTGCTAATAGATGACTGGCAACGGCATACAGCTTAAGACGTTTCCGGCCGTTCTGATATTGAGTCCTGTCGGAACAGCAGAAAAATACGACTTGCGAAACATCAGCATCTTTCAGGCTTTTAATCATGGCTTCGGTCCGCTCCATGCCTGTGAAGTATTCAGAACCACCCCACGGCGCGTCATCAAAGCTTAAAGCGATTTCGCCGGCCATAGCCGTCATGCATGGCCACAAAATCACCGATAATAGCCCCAAAAATATCCTCCTAAATGGCTTATTCAGAATATTAAGAAACATCATAAGATTTAAACCTCTTTAGTTTTTCGGCCCTCGGAAATCCTGACAATCACATAGGCGATAAGCGCGAAAATAAAAAACACCAGAAGCATCCAGGCCACACCCTGAAGGGTGCCGATAATAGTCCGGTAAACTTCCAACACCCAGCGATCAGAGTTAAGCACAATGATAACGGCATCATCGGTGCGGCGAGCCGGGGTGATGTATTTCTCCAGCTCCCATATCCGGACGCCGCTAGAGATACCTACTACATAGATAGCAAATTTGAGATATTTCGACCAGACGTTGCTTATCTCATCGGAAATAATCCGCATCAGGATTTTATTGATAGGCGAGGAAAACATCCGGGCCACGATAAACGATACCGCCAGGGCGATTATAAAAGTAACGGCAAGTAAGGTGATAAACATAGATCCTCCTTAATTAGTATCTTTGGGCCAAACACTGGAACATTTATACTTTGACTTCAGCTTTTTAGTTTCATCGTTTTCATCAATACAAATCGAAACAATCCCGGCTATAATTCCGCCTTGCCTCTCAACCAGTTTGATCGCGGAAGCCATCTGGGCGCCGGTCTCGATCCATTCGTCAACCAGAAGGATTTTAGCACCTCGTTCAATCACTCCTTTTCCAAGCTCAAGCGATTTGCGTTTGCCAGTATAATCCACGAAACTTTCATTATCCGCGTATACGGGTAGCTTCCCTTCTTTGCGGATAGATATAAATCCCTTGCCGGTCCGCCAGGCTATAGCTGTGCCTAAAATAAAGCCGAGAGCGTCGATACCGGCGGCGAAGTCGAACTCAGCTAGAGCAAACGGCTTGAGCAAATCATCAACCAGCAGCTCGAATGCCCGGTAATCGGCGAATAGCGGCGTAACATCATTCCGCGGACCGTCGGTATTGGTTTTAACCAGTTTGAGATATTCTGGCTTCAAATTTTCACTTTTCAAGTATTCCCACACTATCGGGCGGTATCCAACCCTTTTCGCCTTGGCTGTTGATACACCAGAACCATCCGTTAGCTTCTTTTAAAACTGTCATCTGCTCGCCCACTCTTACAGTCAATTCCACCGAATTGTAATCAATTAATACTTTACCGGTATCGCCGTCAATCTCTAGATAGCTTTCCGGCAGCCAGCGGCTTTCGCCGTCTGATCTAGTGGACCAAATCCAGCCCGGCCAGGTGGAATCTTTCTTACTAATCCGAACTGTCTCACCCTTAGCGACGAAAAAAGGATCGGGGTAAGCCGATTCGTAATCGGCGATCACGGTGAGCATTCTTTTCGGACCGGAGTTACTCAAGCAGTTTCCCCATGCTTATCCTGGGTTCAACCTTATAGCCGAGTTTCTTATAGAATGCCACTACCTCATCGTTATCGGCTCGTACCTGAAGGTTTAATTTGGGGCAACCGATCTGTTTCAAGCCCCGCTCGATCTTCCTCATCAAGGCCTCGCCAATACCCTGCCGCCTATATTTCGGTTTAACTGCTACATAATAGACCCATCCCCGATGACCGTCATAGCCGGCCATGGCCGTGCCGATAGGGTTCGAATCGATAATTGCCACTAAAAACAGCTCAGGCTGGATTTCAAGTTTACGCCGAATATCCGTTTTGGGATCATTCCAGGCCGGGCTGCCGGGAAACACCTCTCGCCATAGTGCGGCAATAGCCTCTTCATCATCATCAATATAAGACCGTATTTCCATCTTACCTCGCTTGTTTCGCATTATCAGGCAACAATATAGGTGTAATTCAGTCTAGATTTCAACATATTAAGTATAACTATAACAATCTATTTTGCAACCTTCACCTGAAATAATCGTAGTTAAATCGTGCCTCTATATTCTGATCCTGCGTGGGCTTGAGAATAAAGGCTGAATTTGACGAGGCATGGAGTAGTATTGACGGGATGAGAGAGCAAACCGCGGGAATCAAGAAGGAATCATTATGAGAAGCAGTTATAATTTTCGGCGTATTTTTTCAATTTTCACATTTATTATTTTAAGTCAAATTATTATACCTGTAACAGCCGGAGCAGATGGCTCATATCAGCCGGTATATAATCCGACAATGGAAGTTTCGAAATTGCGGGGGACAATCAATATCGATGGCGACCTTGACGATTCCGGCTGGCAGACCGCCGCTAAAGCCGATAATTTCGCCGAGCATACCCCCGGCGATCAGACCCAACCGCCGGTAAATACCGAAGCGCTGATCACTTATGATGACGACAATCTTTACGTGGCTTATATCTGTTATGATGATCCAACGACTATCAGGGCTTCGTTCGCCGAACGGGACCGCGGAATTTGGCAGGATGATAATATCTGCTTCTTGTTAGATACTTACGGCAATGGTACCTGGGCATATGAACTGAACGTAAATCCATACGGTATTCAGGGGGATCATTTATGGTCCCAATATGGCGGTGAGGATGTCGGCTACGATCTAATTTGGGAATCGGCCGGTAAAATAACCGATAAGGGCTATCAGATCGAAATGGCAATTCCTTTCTCGAGTCTACGATTTCCCAATAAAGAGAAACAAGTTTGGAAAATCGATTTCTGGCGCAATCATCCGCGTGAAGTAAGACGTCAATATTCCTGGGCGGCTTATGACCGGGAGGAAACCTGCTGGCCATGTCAATGGGGAACGGTAACCGGAATCGACAATATCAAGCCGGGAAAAGGTCTCGAAATAATACCGACGGTGATCGGATTTCAATCGGGAGAACTCGATGATGATGATAATTTTCAAAATAGTGATCCCGACGGCGATATCTCGCTGGGAGCCAAATACTCAATCACTTCCGATATCGTAGCAGAGGCCACTTATAATCCGGATTTCAGCCAGATTGAAGCCGACGCATCCCAGATCGACGTCAACACTACTTTCGCGCTATTCTATAATGAGCGCCGGCCATTTTTCCAGGAGGGCAGCGATCTGTACCGGACGATTTTCAATACAGTCTATACCAGGTCGATTAATAATCCACAATTCGCCGGCAAGGTGACGGCTCGGATGAACAAGACGAGTTTCGCTTATATGATTGCCCGGGATGAAAATACGCCCGTGATCTTGCCTTTCGAAGAAAGCAGCACTTATCTGAGTGCCGGAAAGAGCGTCTCCAATATATTCAGAGCCCGGCGATCTCTCGGCGACAATTCGCATATCGGATTATTACTGACGGATCGTCGCCTGGATGAGGGCGGTTCCGGAACGCTTCTCAGCCTGGATGGAAGTTATAAGGTAGCCAAGGGTTACATATTAGAATGGCAGTTTATTGGCACTAATACCGAAGAGCCGGATGACACAACGATGACATATGATGAAAACGATACCACGTTTAATTCAACCGTATTCGATAGCAAGGGCCATACGGCCGGTTTCGACGGTGAATCGTTTGGCGGCCACGCCATATACGCGGGCATGATGCGGGAAACGGCCAACTCATTCATGGAAATAGGCTATCTCGAACGCAGTCCGACTTTCAGGGCCGATAATGGTTTTCAGCCGCAAAATAATCAACGAAGGCCAACGTTATTCGGGATGTATCATTTTCGTTTCGACGATGGGCTTATCGAAAGGCTTACGCCATCGATTAGCCTGGGCCAAGTATACAATTTCGATAAAGTTAAGAAAGATGAATGGATCAAGTTGGAATTGTCCAAGCATTTTCGACTGGCGCAATCCGAAATTCATTCGCGGTATGAGAAAAACTCAGAACGACTGGCCGGAATTAAATTTGGCGGTATCTGGGATTTGCATACCTGCCTGAACGGCAGACCTGGCAAAAAGATAGCCTTCGGAGGTTCATTCAATTATGGTCATATTATCGCGCGAGGCGAAGATCCGCCGGTTATGGGCAAACGAATCAGCTACTCCGCCTGGATAGATCTCAAGCCTTTTGATCGGATCTGGTGGGAAAATTCAATCAACTTCCAGAAAAGCGATAGTCTCGATAACGATGGAAATATATACAAAGGTTATATCTATTGGTCCCGTTTAAACTACCAGATATTTCGACCTCTTTCACTTCGACTGGTGTTCGAGTATGATAATTTCGATGAGGCCTGGAGCATCGATCCGCTCCTTACCTACCGTCTGAATCCGTTTTCGATATTCTATATAGGTTCGACATCCGATATCAAAGGATTCGAAAATGATGACGAAGTTATCACGGACTGGAAACTGAACTCCCGGCAGTTTTTCCTGAAATTACAATATCTGTTTCAGATGTAGCCGGAATAAGTCTAGCTAAACAACCTTACGCCTATTTGAAGAAGACGGTCTTTGCTGAACCGGGGGATATTTTCATATGGGGGGATATCATCAATAGTATAATTTATAAAGATCATTGCTCCGTTTTTGCCGCGCCGGGAACTGAATTCAAAGCCCAGATCTAGCCGCCAGTAGGCTTTTTTGTCGGTTATGCCGTCGGTATCTTTCTGCCATGTTCCAAGCTTAGTCTGACCCCTAAAATTTACAAGCCAGCTTTTACGACGATAGAACGCGTAACGAAAATCTGTCAGTAGTTCCTGATTATTAAAATTCTGGTCGTTGAGCAAGCCCCGATCAACCAGGCCGAAGAAATCCTTGATGAAATAGCCCCACTGAGCATACCAGGAAACTCGATTCGCCATAGTCCAGCCATCTTGCCCAGCCAGGTTTGACCAGTACTTTATGGGTCGCATATTGGCGGAACCGGCGGCTAAAAATAATTTATTAAAATAAACCGTTTCCAACTCCTGCCTGTCGATTTCATGAAAACAGTGATGCTCCAGCCCGAATTGAAGATTCATTTTGGGCAATCTGTATTCGACTACCGGCAGTAGTCCGAAATTGATATCCATGGGATCGAAGACGACATTACCCGGTGTTTGCCCCATACCAGTTTGAAGTTTCAACCAGAATATGGAATAAAGGTTTTTTCTGTATTTGAATAAGAAAAATTCGAAGTCTGTGTTGGCTTCAAGGAAATAGCGTGTTTTGAAATAGTCATTTTTGTGCAGAGTGAAATATTTAAGGTCGGTCTCGGTATGGTATTGCGGGAAAAAATCAAAATTCCTCAGGCGGCGTTCCCAGAATGAACCGTTCGCGATACCTCCGGTTATGATTATAATGAGTAAGCATAATATCGCGTATCGGTTTGGAGCGGCCTTAAATTTTAAATTCATATTCCCCGAATCCTTTCCTTACAAGTAAACCTCTATATAAGACTAGAAATTAACAATGCGCGTAAAAACCCGGTAAAAATAAAAAGGATTGCCTCGCCATTTATTCGCATTAACCCGGGCTTAGCTGGTAATGCGCGGAGCGTAGGCGGCGAAGCAATCCTTAGCATCAATGAAATATCTATTCTATGTTTAAATCATCTTTCCGTTAGTTCCTCAGTCATCAGTTTAGCGGTCTCAACCAATCTGATAAATTCGGCGCGATAACCGTTGTCATCTTCGCCTTTTGACTTTTTAGCCAGTTTTAACACCTGGTCAAACGAAGCGTCCGCCTTGAATTTCGAATCTCTGAGAAGCATTCCGAATTCGGCGACGGCGGCGGAGAATCTGAAATTGTCGGAAGTTCGCTTAAGGGCCTTATTATCATCGATCAACACGTGTTCAATCAGCTTGCTTTTTGACCCATCGGGATCTTTATAGCGGAATTTCACAGTCAGCATTTCAGTACTGTAATCTACATAATGGGGAATCCTCACCGCCTGATATTTCAAAGCATCCACTCCGGTAATATTTTCCTTAGCGCCGGCCTGTACTATCTCATATAATGCCGTTACCGTGTGCCCCGCCCCGAGCTCGCCGGCGTCTTTCGTGTCATCGTTAAAATCCTCTTTGGCCAGAATCCGATTCTCGTAGCCCACCAATCTGTAAGATTCGACCAGGACCGGATTGAACTCTATCTGAAGCTTGACATCCTTGGCAATCGTTAGCAAGGTTCCCGACATTTCGTTAACCAGAACTTTCTTCGCCTCCAGGATATTATCGATATAGGCGTAGTTGCCGTTGCCCTTGTCGGCCAATGTTTCCATTCTTTCGTCTTTCAGATTTCCTTTGCCGAACCCAAGAACGGTCAGGAATATTCCTCGCTCGCTTTTCTCCTCGATCAGCTTAACAAGCCTGTCGTTATTCGTCATACCCACGTTGAAATCGCCGTCGGTAGCCAGGATAACCCTGTTATTGCCGCCTTTTATGAAGTTATTTTGGGCAATATCGTAGGCCAGGCTGATACCGGCTCCGCCGGCGGTGCTGCCGCCGGAGCGAAGCCGATCTATCGCGCCGAGAATATCTTTTTTACGGTTGCCCGACGTTGATCCCAAGACCATACCGGACGCGCTGGCGTAGACTACGATTGCCACCCTATCCTGCGGGCGAAGCTTATCCACCAGCAATTTCATGGATGACTTAAGCAGAGGCAGTTTATTGGCCGGACTCATCGATCCGGATACATCAAGTAAGAACACTAAATTGCTCGAGGGCATATTTTCGATGATGACCTCTCTTCCCTGAAGTCCGATATGGACCAGGCGATGGCTATCGTTCCAAGGACAAGTGGATTGCTCGGTTATTATCGCGAACGGCTCGTCATCATCGGGTTGGGGATAATCATAATTGAAATAATTTATCATCTCCTCGATTCGCACCGCGTTGGGAATCGGCAGATATCCATCCATGATAAACCGCCGCGTGTTGCTGTATGACGCGGCATCGACATCGATAGAAAATGTCGACAGCGGATTGTCGAAAACATTCCTGAATTCGTTTTCTATAATTTCGCCATAGGCTTCGTTATTTAAACCGGCGGGGACATAATAAGACGGACGAAATTGAAGATTGGGATTTACCGGCATTTTCAGTGAAGACCTCGATACCGGCGTCGATCCTTTCTTATCGGTATTCTCAGCGCTATAGCCGCCGCTTTGATCCCGGTGTAATACACCGTCAATCACCCCGCCTTTTCGAGAACCTCGAGCATGAAGAGTTCCGCCTTCCGATACGAAACCGGTTTGGGTTTTGATGATACCCTGAATATCAGTCACGGGTAATGCTTCGATTTCCTTGGTGTCAATACGGCTGACGCAACTGGTTTCGAATTTATCAATCTTCGGGCGCTGCGCTTCAACTACAATGTCTTCCACCTTCAATCCCTCGGAAACCAGTTCAAAACTAATCTCTGTGGTACAATCCGCCATAACCTCTACACCCTCAAACTTCATATCATTATAGCCGATACACTCGGCTATAAGGGTGTACTCCCCTGACGGTACATTCAGTATTTCATAAGTACCATCAACAACGTCTACCATGGCTCCCATAGTTGTGCCGTCAATTCTGACTGTAGAACCGGGTATGGGTTGTTTATCCTCAGAGTCAAGTACAACTCCGGTTATTTTGCCTGTGGTGCCGGCAAAAGCCAGATGCAGACATACTACTGCGGCCACAATAACTATTACTGTTACTAATTTAAGCGGTCTCATAACATCCTCCAACTCTCGGCATAACTATGCCGTATCCTCACCCTCAAAGTGTGGCTCATGTTTCAGTTTGATGTTCAACCGGTACCAGCGCTTGTTATTACGTATACGATTTATTTTGCAATTTATTCCCATATTTTTTCTAGGGGCTTGCTATTACTTTCCGTTTTTGCTATTACTCACTGGGCTTTGAGTATGCCTTGAATATTCGTTACGGGCAACCATTCTATTTCTTTTGTGCTCATTCTGACAACCGAACTGGTTTCACGCTTGTCGATTTCCAGGCGTTCGCTGGCAATACACTTATGCCCATGGAATTTCCACTTTGATTTTAATAAGTAATTAATTTCAACTGTACTACCTGCAATTACATTCACATCAGTAATTTTATATTCATTATAGCCCAAACATTCAGCCAATATTGTATACTCACCTGGTGGAATACTGGAGATTTCATACGAACCATCTACAACATTGACCATAGCCCTCAAATTGGTATTCATAATTCTGACCTTAGCACCGGGAACGGGCTGTTTATCATCGGAATCTATCACGGTTCCTGTAATCGTTCCTGTACTGCCCGCGTATGCGACACTCAGGCTTGAACAGAAGAAAAATAGTATCGCCAGGAAAACCGGTACTGGTATTGCCTTCTTCGATTTACCAGATATTTTTATCATTGCGTTAATCATTATCATAACTACTCTCACTTTAAGGTTTTCCATCCGCTTCTCGGATTAATTCCGGCGTGCGTTTCATATTAATATACAAACATCTTCGGCAAATATTCCCTTTTAAATTTTAGGGAAAGTTATAGCAAGTTAGCTTTGGCGGGATTTTGTGCTTATTTTAAGGAAGCTATTTATTCATTATCGATGAAATATCATGCTGAAATACGCGAAATATAACAGTGCTTTTAATTCGCATTAATAACTATTCAATTCTTATCCGAACTATAAGTGCCAATAATAATACAGGCCTGGCCACTGTTGTCATTCTGAGCGATGCCAGTGTGATTCGGTCTCATCCGCCATAAGCCAGCGATCTTCGATCGCGGACGCTTCGATAAATTCCTCGAGGATACCCAATTCATCGGACGGCACATCTATCAGTTGAACGCCGGAATCGTAATACCCGGGCAATACGGATTGCCGGCACCAGGCAACGCGGGCATCAAAAGCCAATTCATAATTTTCATTCGAGTCGGTAGGCAGAGTTAGTTTAAGTTTCACCATACTATCGGATTCAAGAGGCTCGTCGCTATATAATCCCATACCTTCCGAGCTCATATTTACAACCTGGCCGAGGTCCTTACTGCTTTGTTGTTCCTGAACCTTCAAATAAGATATCACATGCATTCTTTTTTGTTTTCTGTTCTCTTCCATTTCGCTCTACCTTTTAATCAGGGCTTATGATAAAATTCTCTACCCCAAATTAGTTTTTCGCCGCAACTCGAGAATATCCTCTACTTCGCGATTAATCGCCAATATTCTCAATAGTTGAAGCTGGACGTTTGAATCAAACTCCGGATTGTTTGAGCGCTATCCGGTGTCACGTTCAAAAGCTGGAATCCGTTATCATAGAGATCGGGATTAACCGCCTGTTTCGACCATCTGCTTCTCGCTTCAACTATCAAGGTTTTCTTCCCCTCGATGCTTTTAGGCAAGAACAATTTAAATTTAAAAGTTGTTTCGCTATCGACAGGTTTTTCGCTCACAATCATCATGCCCTTGGTGGTCAGATCAACTAACCGGCCAGCCATCTGTTGAGTATTTTCATCAAATACTCTCGAATAGTAATAAAGGTGTCGTCGCGGCGCTGCTCTTCTCTCATCCATTAGATCACCTCCTTCGGAATTCTGGCATAAGAAAACATTGGCGCATATCCTATTAACATGCTCTACACAAACTTATCGGCAATGTGCCATAAAATTAAAGCCCGGAATGAACAATAACATTTTAAGCAATACAGCCCGGATTCCAACAAAACGGCCTTGACATGGCGGCTTAATAGCTCTATTTTAGGAGTTCAAAATTAGTGTATTTCGATTAACAGGAAACCGGTAGGAAATAATTCAGGTAATTAAGTTTAAAACATAGGTGACATATTGAACAGTAAACAGGACCTGTCCGCCCTTAAGATAAGCCGGGATAGCGATGAACCGGCGGCGATCGGAAAATATATCAAATTATCTTTATGGATAATAATACCTGCCCTGGCAATTACGATACTGCTGGTAATTTTATCCAATCTATCGCCTACAATCGAAGTAAAAACAGCCACGGCCAGCGTTTTGACCCAAACGCAAGCTCAGTCGGTTTTAAGCGCCACCGGCTATGTTGTAGCCCAGCGTCAGGCGGCAGTAGCATCCAAAGCAACCGGCCGGCTGGAGTATCTGGAAGTTGAAGAGGGTGATGAAGTTAAAAGAGGCCAGGTAGTCGGCCGTCTGGAAAATGAAGATATGCAAGCGGCTCTGGATATGGCCAAGGCCCAACTGGCGCAAGCCCGGGCCGGTAGTACCGAGGCAGCTCTTAATTATTATCGACAAAAACAACTTCTCGAAACGGGTTCGACTACCGAGGATTATGTCGAAGTCGCCGAAGCCGGCCACCTCAATTCGATAGCCGGAGTTAGATACGCGATTGCGGCTGTTAAAGCGGCCAATGTCTCATTGGAAAATACTTATATCAGGGCTCCTTTTGACGGTACGGTTTTAACAAAATACGCCGACGTCGGGGAAATCGTGGCACCAATGGCGTCATCGGCCAGTTCCCGGGGCGCTCTGGTCGACCTGGCCGATATGAGCTCACTGGAGGTCGAAGCCGATGTATCGGAATCAAATATTCAGAGAGTGATTGTTAACCAAAATTGCGACATTATCCTGGATGCGTATCCGGATAAGCGCTATAAAGGATATGTTAAGAAAATAGTTCCCACCGCGGATCGTTCCCGGGCTACCGTGATGACCAAAATAGCGTTCGATGAGGTCGATAAATTTGTATTGCCGGAGATGAGCGCGCGGATTAATTTCTTCTCGGCGGATACAGGCGAAACAATTACAGCCAATATTGCAGCCGTAACTATACCCAATAAAGCCCTGGTAATAAAAGATAACCGTCGAATTGTTTACATGATTAACAACGATAAAGTCCTGGAAATAGATGTGGTTATCGGTAAGAAACTGGGTAATTTAACTGAAATCACAAGCGGTATCAGGACCGGACAAATAGTAATAGTATCTCCGCCATCTAACTTAAAGGCAGGAGATAAAGTTAAGGTAATCGATTAAAAAGGGTGAATTAATATGGCCGAAATGTTAGTTAAAATTCAAAATGTTAATAAAAGCTACAAGCGGGACAGCCTTGAAATACCGGTGCTGGAAAGTATCGATTTAGATGTTCCCGAGGGTGAATTTCTGGCCTTGATGGGACCATCAGGCTCGGGTAAAACGACGCTCCTGAATCTTATAGCGGGTATAGATAAGCCAAACAGGGGCGATATAACGATCGGCAATACCAGGGTAAATTCACTCGGTGAATCGGCATTGGCCCGATGGCGGTCTCGAAATATCGGATTTATTTTCCAATTCTACAATCTCATTCCGGTATTGACCGCTTATGAGAATGTGGAATTACCGCTTCTTTTAACAAAACTTTCAAAAAGTGAGCGGCGTAAGCATGTTGAACTGGCCCTATCGGTGGTTGGGTTGGAGGATAGGATGAAACATTATCCACGCCAGCTATCAGGTGGTCAGGAACAGCGGGTAGCAATAGCCCGGGCGCTGGTTACGGATCCGACACTTATTTTAGCCGATGAGCCGACCGGCGATCTGGATAAAGTATCGGCCGAGGAGATTATGGGACTGATGACTCGTCTGAATGCCGAGTTTAAAAAAACAATCATCATGGTTACGCATGATCCGCGGGCGGCCGAAAAAGCTCATACCGAGAGACATCTCGATAAAGGCGAGTTGGTGTAGGTCATGTGGTCATTCAGATTAATTTTCAGAAATACCGGCCGTCACAAGCTGAGAACGCTATTGACGATTTTCGGCCTGGCAGTGGCGGTTGTGGCGTTCACCGTGATCCGCACGTTAATTGGATCGTTTTTTGCCTCGGCCGATGTTATCCCGTCGGATCGCCTGGTAACAAGAAACGCGATCTCGTATATTTTTGATATACCATTGGCTTATAAGGATAAGATCGAACGCGTACCGGGGGTTGAAACAGCCGTTTACGCAAACTGGTTTGCCGGAGTGTACAACAACGATCCTAGAAATTTCTTCCCTAATATCGCGATCGGACCGGAAAACTATCTTGATGTTTATTCTGAATTAGTGGTTCCGCCGGAGCAGGAGGCGGAATTCTGGAAAGAGAAAAACTCGGCAATTGTCGGCCGGAAGCTGATCAATCGATTCGGCTGGGAGATCGGTGATCCTATCCGCTTGACCAGCATGATCTACCCCGGCAACTGGGATTTTATTTTACGAGGTATCTATGAAGGCGTTGAGCCCGGTGTGGATGAGACCATGATGATGTTTCGCTGGGACGCTTTTGACGAGCATTTGAGGAAGAATCTGCCGGGAATGGCCGGCGGTGTCGGCTGGTACACCGTCAAAATCGATAATGCCGACAACGCGGCTGCTATAAGCTCGGCTATCGACGCTCAGTTCAAGAACTCATCAACCGAGACACTATCGGAAACCGAAAAAGCTTTCACGCTCAACTTCCTTGCCCAGATGGACGCCATAATCAAGGGGATGAGGATAATGAGTTATTTGATAATAGGCGTGATAATGCTGGTTCTGGTTAATACCATGGCGATGAGCGCCAGGGAAAGGATTTCCGAGTACGCGCTTCTGAAAACGCTCGGTTTCAGACCTTTCCATCTGGTTGGTTTGATTCTTGGGGAATCACTTCTTATCGCAATTATAGGCTGCGGCCTGGGTATATTCCTTACTTACCCGATTCTAGGCGCGGTAGCCCAGATGCTACAGGGCTTTTTCACGGTGGTTAATGCCAGCGGGTTAACTCTGGCCCTATCGTTTATATTCGCTGTTATGGTCGGACTGATAGCTTCACTGTTTCCCATTTTCAGAGCTACGCGGTTGGCAATCGTTGATGGCTTGAGAAGCGTAGGATAGGAGATTATCAAATGAAAATACCATTGAAAATACCATTAAAATATTCGGCCAGAAGCCTATTTGCCAGAAAACTGACAATGGCGCTTACAGTATTGGGTATCATGCTGGTCGCTTTTGTATTCGCAGCCGTTTTAATGATGACTAACGGCCTGGAACAAGCCATGATTGCATCAGGCAACGATGACAACGTGATAGTTATCCGTCAGGCTTCCGCATCGGAAATAAACAGCTTTATCAGCCGTGACCAAGCCGGCGTAATCGAAACCCTTCCGGAAATAGCCAGAGATGAATCGGGCAAGTCACTCGTAGTCGGCGAGCTCATCGTGATTATCAACGAGAAAGAGCGGGCCAGTGAAAAAGAAGGTAATGTCATGGTTCGAGGTGTTGAGCCGCTTTCTATGGCAGTGCACAAAGGCGTAAATATAACCGCCGGCAGGATGCTCGAGTTCGGTAAAACAGAAATCGTTATCGGCAAGAAAACATCCGAAAAATATGAAGGCTGCGGCCTGGGCGAAATTTTAACATTCGGTATGACCGATTGGACCGTGGTGGGGATTTTCGAAGCGAACGGCGCTTCGTTCGAATCTGAGGTTTGGGGGGATGTTAATCAATTGATGCCGGTATTCGGGCGACCGGTTTACTCTTCGATGACTTTCACGATGGCCGATCCATCCGTTTTCGACCAGATGCGGGATAGGGTTAAGGGCGACCCGCGAATGACTGTCGATATGAAACCGGAAAAGAAGTACTACGAGCAGCAGTCATCCAGCCTGGGGACGTTTATCAGCGTGCTTGGCACTATAATCAGCATTGTATTCAGTTTAGGAGCGATTATCGGGGCCATGATCACCATGTATGCCGCAGTGGCTAACCGAACAACCGAAATTGCCACCATGAGGGCGTTGGGTTTCAAGCGAAGAAGCATCCTCACCGCTTTTCTTATAGAAGCGATCACGATATCGCTTATTGGCGGAATTCTCGGATTAGTCGCGGCGACTTTCCTCCAGTCGTTAAGTATCTCTACGATCAACTGGGATACGTTTTCCGATTTATCGTTTTCCTTCGCTATGTCTGAGGATATAATTATTACGGTGATGATATTTTCATTGTCGATGGGGATTCTGGGCGGCTTTTTACCGGCGGTCAGAGCCTCGCGGATTAAAATAGTTGACGCCTTAAAAGCGGAATAATCGAGGAGATATAATTGAAAATATTCATAAGCGCCGATATAGAAGGAGTAACCGGTATCACGCATGGCGATGAAACCGAGAAGACCAAACCCGATTATTCCGAGTTCCAGAAACAGATGACCGCCGAGGTAGCAGCCGCCTGCAAAGGCGCGTTGAAGGCCGGGGCTAAAGAAATCTATGTTAAGGATGCCCACGATACGGGAAGAAACATAATAGCTTCGGAATTGCCCCAGGAAGCTAAACTGATCCGGGCCTGGAGCGGTCACCCATTCAGTATGGTTCAGGAGTTAGATGACTCATTCGATGCCGCGCTTATGATTGGCTATCACTCGCGGGCCGGCTCCAATGCCAATCCGCTGGCTCATACCCTGACCGGATCGTACTCATCGATAGAGCTAAACGGTGAGTATCTTTCGGAGTTCACGATCCACAGCTACGCCGCGGCCCTGGTTGATGTACCGGTCGCCTTTCTTACAGGAGATGAAGGCCTTATCCTGGACGCCCAAAAACTATTACCGGCGATAGCAGGCCTGTCGGTCAGTAAGGGTATAGGCGCCTCGACAATAAGCATACACCCCAAGTTGGCCATAAAATTAATCGAAGAGGGTGTGGAATCGGCGTTAAGAAAAGATTTATCGGCATGCAAACTGAAGCTTCCGCGAAAGTTCGAAGTTAAAGTAAGGTTCAAAGACCAGAAGAGGGCTTATAAAGCTTCATATTATCCCGGCGCAGTACTTCTTGAACCGCACCTGATTGGATTTGAAAGCGGTGATTATATGGATATCCTCAGATCACTGATGTTCATTTAAGATTTACTTTTTTGTAACCGCCCGCCCAGGACAACACCATATTTAATATTGATATATTCGAACTTTCGTCGTATATTTACAGTTAATCAAAATACAGGTCCAAGAAATGGGATATTTATATGAACGATTCTGACCTTAATCCGATGTCTATCATCGAAGGCAAAGAACTGCAATTAAAGGGGGTTATTGAGCAAACCCTGAAAAATTCTCTCGATATCTCAAGGCAACAATCCGATAGCCACAAGCGAATCGCTGAAACGGCCGATGAGATTCTTCAAGCTTTGAAATCGTTTTGTCAAAATATAAAGGCCGGAAGTGATCCCGGATCAGAATCTAAGAAAACTGACGAAAGAACCACAACTGATTTTGATCGTCTCGCCAGACAGGTTTTGGCGGATGTTCAATTCGGATATTTGTCGAGTAATCTGCAGATGCTGATGGCTTTAGGCAGCGCGGTTGCCGAACGTGATACCGGTAATAGCGAACATAACTATAGGGTCACTCTTTATGGCTGTCGATTGGCCGAGGAAATAGGTCTTAAACGCGAGCAAATTCAAACATTTATCAAGGGTTCGTTTCTGCATGATATCGGTAAAATCGGCATTTGTGATGATATCCTGTTAAAGCCGGATAAGCTTACCGACAAGGAAACGGCTATTATGCACAACCATGTCTTGATGGGCTCGCGTATTATCAAGGATGTCCGATGGTTGGAGGATGCTCACGAAATCGTGCTGTTTCATCATGAAAGATTCAACGGTGAAGGTTATCTGTCAGGGTTACGCGGAGAGAACATACCGATCTATGACAGGATATTCGCCATTGTGGATGTTTTCGATGCCTTAACATCGGATCGGCCTTATAAGCCGGCTTATACATACGATGAAACACTGGACTATATGGAAAATCAAAGAAGCCGTCATTTCGATCCGGAAATACTCGATCGCTTCGCGCTAATCTCACATGAGCTGTACAATGATATCGCGCGCAAGACGATGCCGGATTTACCAGATCTCATCCATCATATGATCAAACGTCATTTTAATATAGATCTGGATGATGACAGCCTGCAAACCAGGTACAGCATAATGTGATAATAAAAAGTCAGGTCACACCCTTGCGGGCACGACCTGACGAAACTTGCTTACTCTTTAAAATTAAATATTATGGCTTATCGAACGCGTTATCCGGAATTTCGGGATTAATGATAAATTCGGTTACCTCAGTTTTTAGGATATGCTGTCCGTTTAGGCTTTGATTAACAATCATCGGTAACCGGACTCCCTCGATTTCACTGAAATTATCAAAGGTTTCCTCGATCGTCCCTTCGCCCAATGGTGATTCTCCCCAATATGATTTTGATATCAGGCTGCCATCATCGCTATTGAAGCCGATCCGACAAATAGTCTCGCCGGCCTCATCGAGTAATGTGGCATACTCAACCTGGACACCATCAACTTTCCCGTTACCGTCATAAACAGCCTGATAGGCCGGATTATCCGAGGTCTTGAATATCGTCAGGTTATTGCGAGCCATTTTCTTGATGTCACCTTGTATATCTTCATCGGTTTTTGCTACAAGCTCGCCCATTTGATTGGATTTCCAGCCGGAGTCACCGTTTCTGATATCATACATCTCCCGGCCCATCATATTGATGATCGCCCTGCTTTTATCTGGTAATACCTCCAGGGATTCAACTGTGAATGAGAATTCACCTTGCGGGGTCGTCAGAGCAAATGTCCTTTTCCGGGAGATGGAGTTGATCTTTTTAAAATTATCGAGGCCGCCATGGGCGTTAACCGCTTTGGCGATTAATTGCTTTCCCTTATCGATGTTTTCCGGAGTAATCGCCAGATCGGTTTTTTCTTCGCCCGATGGTATGGTTATGTCAACCTCAACGATATCGCCCATACCCAGTTCGGTAAGCGGAAAATCGAAATCCTCGGCATTGCCCAAAACCACGATTCTCAAGGCATCCGGCTTTAAGTTTTTCATCGCCGCGGCAACGACATCATCACCCGTTACTTTTTCAACTCCTTCTTTTTGCTTGAAAATCAAATCCTCAGGCAGGCCATGGAAATCATAATTCATGAGACGGCCGACCACCTCGGATTTGCTGTCGAAATTAAAGACAAACGAATTCAGGAAACCGTCTTTGCCTTTCCTCATCTCGATGGCGGTCGGGGGATCGGTATGCATGCTTTTAATCTGTTTAACCATCTCCCTTATCGCCTTAACGGTGCTTGCCGATTTAGTAGAAGCGTAGGCATAGAATATGCCGGGGTATTCGATATGGGCGCTGTACCGGCCGCCCGTGGCATATGCCAGACCTTCTTTAGTCCGCACGTTATCCATCAACCGGCTGCCGAAACTTTCTCCCAATATGCTGTTCATCACGATCCTGTCGGCATAGTCGTCATCCAGAACATAACCGCCGATATGCCCTAAAAAGATATAAGATTGGGGTAAATCCTTCTTTTCGACATAATAAACCTGGTTTTCGAATTTATAATCGACCTTTGGCGGCGGTGGCACTTCCATTCTTGTCTTTAGCCAATCGCCGAAATACTTCTTAATTTTCTTTACGACATCTTTCTTTTTAAAATCGCCCCATATAGAAATCTGTACGTTTTGGGGATGGTAAAATGTCTTATGGAATTCAATCAGATCATCGCGGCTGATAGCATTTAGGGTAGCGTATTCGGTATGGCGACCATATGGTGAATCGGCGCCATAGATCAATTTACGAAATTCTCTTACTATTATCGGAAACGGTTCATCATTGCGGCGCGAAATACCGGTTCGCGCCTGGATTTTAGCCAGCTCTATTTTATCCTCGTTGAAGACCGGCCGGCGAAGTACCTCGGCCAACACCTCCAGGCCCAAATCGGTATAATCGCTCAATACCGAAATTGAGGCGCCGCCGGAAAGATTGCCGATCGAGCTTTCCACGCTGCCGCCGATACCTTCCAGGAGTTCGTCGAGTTCGTCGCCTGACCACTTACTCGTTCCGCCGGTGCGCATCACCGTGCCGCATATTCCGGCCAAACCGATTTTCTCGATCGGCTCCAGGTAACCACCACAGTTGACCCTTATTGATGCCTCGAAAGTCGGCAAACTTCTATCCTCTATTAGATAGAGGCGGATACCGTTATCGAGAGTAACCTTTTCGACTTTTGGTATCTTAAGCTTACTTAAAGGAGGAAATTCAAGTTTATCGATATCCTGAGCCAGACCGGTTGCCGTGCCTATCACCAGCGAACATATCGTTATTGCCGCTATAATAATAATCATGCTATTTTTCATCTTGTACACCTCGCCTTAATTCTCGATTGTGTTCATTATGGCCACGGTACGATTTTCCTTAGTGAAATACTTCTTGGCCACATCCTGAATATCCTGAGCGGTAACAGCGTTGATTCTGTCGAGTTCGCTGAACAGCGCGTGCCAGTCGCCCCAATAAGTCTGATATGCGGCCAACTGCATAGCCAGGCCCGTATTGTTATCAAGTCCGAAAACAAAATTCGACTTGGCCCGGGCCTTAATCTTTTCGACTTCCTCAACCGCTATTAGCTCTGCCAGTATTTTCTCGAGCTCGGTATAGACTTGTTCCTCGCATTCGGCGGCCGTATGTCCCTGACTGGGAATCACGTAGGTCAAGCATAGCGAGGGATATTTGCTGGCTGGATAACCGGCAAACACGCCAATCTGGGAGGCGATTTTTTTATCCTTAACCAGGCTTTCATACAAAAGTGACGTGCGGCCCTGGCCAAAATAATCAACCAAAGCATCGATTACCAGCTTATCCGGATGAGTCTCTTCGGGAATATGCCAGCCGATTATCAACAGTGGCTGAGCCGGATCTTCCTGGACTATCCGTCTTTCGCCTTTTTGCACGGGTTCTATCGTTGATATGGCTTCCGGTTTTGGTTTATTCGGAAGCGGACTCCAGTATTTCTCAGCTAATTTTAAAACCTCTTTAGTTTTAACATCACCGACAATGGCAATAACCATATTTGACGGTACATAGTGCTTCTCGTAAAACGCGCCGGCCGCTTCGCGGGAGTAGTTCTGGATATCACTGGCATGACCAACGATAGGGTTAGTATATGGATGGGCTTTAAAAGCGGCCGATCTCATATCATCGAGCAAGCGGCCAAACGGACTGGATTCAATTCCCATTCGGCGTTCCTCAGCGACAACATCCCGCTCCTTATACATCTCTCTTAAAACCGGATTGGCGAATCTCGCCGACTCCATGGCCATCCAGAGCTCAAGCCGATTCGAGGGATAGCTTGTGATATACATGGTGAAATCCATTGAGGTACCGGCATTCAGACCAACCCCGCCCTCACGCTCGACGATTTGGCTGAATTCGTTAGGCTCGACCAATTCAAACGAGGCTTCACGGGCGTCATCATAAGCTTTGAGCAACTCGGCTAATCTCGATGAATCAGCCAGGCGGCCTTTATTCCGCTCGGACCGTAATTCCATATAAATCGAATCCTCGATTGCTATCAGTTTTAGCTCATCATCAATATTCTTACTGCCGATATCGCGAGTACCTTTAAACGCCATATGTTCAAACATATGGGCCAGGCCGGTGCACTCCTTCGGATCGTCCGCCCCACCGACATTCACCCATGTCACAAACGATACCACGGGCGCGTCATGACGTTCCAACACCAGAATCTTCAGGCCGTTATCGAGTGTGCGTTCGGTGACACTTTTTTCGAGTTTCGAAAAATCAAATCCGATGGCATTTGTCACCATCAGCAGGATAATACAGGCCGCGATTAGTACTTTACTGCAGTTGGCCTTTTCCATTCTTACCTCCTTGGATTTTTTAATAGCTGTTAACTGCTCAATAATAACTCATAAAAATATTTCTGGAAACAACTTTATGGATAAATTATAACGACATTATAGTTTTATAGA
The DNA here is from genome assembly GCA_024231855.1 of Candidatus Zixiibacteriota bacterium. Classification (GTDB taxonomy): domain Bacteria; phylum Zixibacteria; class MSB-5A5; order UBA10806; family 4484-95; genus JAAEQD01. Next base: position 97,587 of record JAAEQD010000402.1, on the reverse strand, counting down.
TAACTTGTTTATTATTAATATGTTACAAGGACTTTGGTTTCACTCCGTTGGGCTCCGATTAGTCATAATTTATTGTTTAGACAGCGCTATTTTTCAGAAAGATGGCAGCTACCATCATTTTTGGATATATCCAGCATTTCAACTTCAAAAACCAGCGTTTTTCCGGCCAGGGGATGGTTAATATCGAAGACAACAGTATCCCGTTCAATTTCGATCACCGTTGCCCGAATGAAATCTCCATCGGGGTGCGGAATCATCAACTGCTTGCCTATTTCAAGAATGATGTTATCCGGAAGGTCGTTTCTGTTAACTTTATCCTTCAGTTTTTCATCACGTAACCCAAACCCATCCTCGGGGGAAACTTTAATTGTGCGCTTATCGCCCTCGGCCATGCCTGTCATTCCCATCTCAAAACCGGGGACGGCCATACCCGAGCCTATTTTTAATTCGAATGGTCCGCGTTCTTTAGTGCAATCAAACACCAAACCGTTATCGAGTTTTCCGGTGTAATGTATTTTAACCGAATCTCCAAGATCTGCCCGTTTCATCATTGCCTCCCATCGGTTTTCGGTTGAATTCCCATTGATATCATCGGATAGTTTCTACCCTTATTTTAATATTTAATTCAATTTTACCTCGACCGCAAGTTCTTTCTTTTTAAGGTAAAAAGCGGTCCATGTTCAAGGATGAGATTCATATCGTCGGCATTTTCGTCATCGATTATCATTAAGTAATCTTCTTGACGATTGCCCGCCTAGCGGTTATAATTCAACTTCATGTTTATGAATTACGGATAATTATTGTTAAGTAAAGGATAGAAATAACTTTGACAAAAAAACCAGAACAAGATTTGGCCACCGGCATTCTAAAAATAACAGGGGAAGGCTCTGGAGTATTGGGCGATCCGAAAAGATCATTTCGGGCGGGGCCGGATGATATATTGGTTGGGGCCGGTCTTATTCGAAAATACTCCCTGGTCCAAGGCGTAAAGGTTACCGGACCTATAAATCGAAAAGGCAATCAGCCGCATTTGATTGAAATCGAATCCATCTGCGGCCTTGATCCCAGCGAATTTGCCAAGCGTACACCTTACACGCGTCTTACGGCAATCGACCCATGTCAGCGATTCGATTTATCGGTGAGTAGCGATTTGAGCGTGCGTATAATCGATTTCATCGCTCCAATCGGTAAAGGCACTCGCGGCCTGATCGTATCGCCCCCGAAAGCCGGCAAGACCACTATACTAGAGCAGCTCGCCAATGCCATTAACAAATTCGATCCTGAAACGCGGATAATTATGCTTCTGATAGATGAGCGGCCCGAGGAAGTGACCCATATCAGTCGTTCGGTTAAAGCCGAGGTATTCGCCAGCACCAAGGACCAAAGCGCCCAGGAACAAGTCGAACTGGCGAATTTACTTTTGGCAAATATCAGCATCGAACTTGAATGTGGTCGTGATCTGGTGGTTTTGGTCGACAGCCTGACCCGGATGGGCCGAGCTTTCAATGTTAACAGCGCCAACTCCGGAAAAACTTTATCGGGCGGTATCGACGCGCGGGCACTGGAGATTCCCCGCCGTTTCTTTGGCCTGGCGCGCAATATCGAAAATGGCGGCTCGGTGACAATCATCGCTACAGCCCTTATCGACACCGGCTCCCGCATGGATGAACTGATCTTCCAGGAGTTCAAGGGTACCGGCAATAGCGAATTGATACTTGAACGCAAGCTGGCCGAAAAGCGAATCTTCCCGGCGATAAATATAAACGAAAGCGGAACCCGAAAAGAAGAGAAGCTGCATAGCTCCGATAATATTACGGCAATATATAAGATTAGACGCGAATTGGCCGAACTCGATCCGGAGACGGCGATGGAGTCCCTGCTTCAACTCATAGAGCAGTATCCGTCAAATGAGGAATTGTTTAACAGTATTTAAGAGCATATCAATAATATTATTGGCAATTAAGCCAGGTTACGAAAAGCGCAACCCGGCTTAATATCGGTTCAAGCTAACCATCGAATTCACGGGAGCCGGAACGGCTCACTTTTGACTAATTAACGTTTACTTCACCAACAGCATTTTCATGGTTTTACTGAAATTAGTTGTGTAAATTCTGTACAGATACATTCCCGATGTCATCCCGCCGGCGTTCCAAATAGCATTGTGATGCCCCGCATCCAGAGGTTGATCTACCAGTACTTCCACTCTTTGACCCGAGAGATTGTATACTTCCAGTGTTACAAAAGCCGGTTCGGGTAAATCGAATCTGATCTCGGTTCTGGCATTAAATGGATTGGGGAAATTTTGCATTAACGAGAATTTGGTCGGCAGTAAATCTCCGGTAATTTTATAAACCGGTCCGCTCTCGCAGACATGCGTAACATTATTAGCGTCCGGATCATAGGTATAGGAAGCGTGCGTTACATCAGTGACCTCAAAACACCATTCTCCAGATGGTTTCTTTTTGCCGGAAGTCTCGAATGTCACCGATCCGTCAGAAGTTGTGAGGCCACTGAATGTGCCGCCGGTAGGCCCGGTGGCGCTCGCGTAAACTATAGCGCCGGATACCGGTTGATCGATCTCATCATAGATGTAGATTGTTCCCACGCCTCGATAATTAGGTCCGGATTTGGCCCGAGATACAGCTATATCATAAACGTGCATCACACCCGGTTGAATATCAGTAGCAACAATATAACCGGTTTTAATTTCCGTATCGGATCCGAAAGCATTTATCGAGATCAAAGTCACGGTATAAGAACCGGTGGAGTTGTATGTATAGGATGGATTTTGCTCGGTAGATGTACCGATACCATCGCCAAAATTCCAATCCCATGAGGATGGCGAATTTACGGATAAATCCGTGAAATCCACAATGAGGGGAATATTTCCGGTTCTGGGATTACCCGAAAAATCCGCGACAGGCGGAGCCGGTGAAGTAGAATATTCGATATACATGTGATCGATATTAATTACGTCATTGGACGTTTTACCCCGGCTACGGTTTGTATCGGTAACTCGCACAAATATAGTGCCGGTCGCTGAGCCGGGCATTGATGCGGTATAAACCTGCTCGATTGAACTGGCAACTGTAACTAACGACAGATATGTTATATCGTCGGTCGAATACTCAAACGCGAAATTATCGCCATCGCTGTTATTGGGCCGGTAAGCTTCCAAATTGAAAGAAATATCGGAAGCTCCTCCGGGGATATTGAAGTCCCACTTGTGTTCGAGGTAGCTGTACCTTTTTCGCGGATGTCCGGTATATGTAATCTCAACAATGCTTTCATAATCATCATCGCTCGCGTGCGTTTTGATATAATTCCCTAAAACAGTACCGGTGACCGGAATATCCGATTGGGCGAATACTTGCGACGGTCCCCATGGCTCGGTTGCTGAAATATAATCGACTTTAACCTCATCATCAGAGCCAAAAGCGTTAGTAGCGGTCAGGGTAACCGTATATGTACCTATATCGTTATATGTATAGGTTGGATTTTGCTCATTTGAGGTACCAATCCCATCGCCAAAGTCCCAATTCCACGTTGTCGGATTTTGAGTCGAGAGATCGGTGAAAGAAACATTGAGCGGCGTTTCCCCTGAAGTTGGCACACCGACAAAATCTGCTACGGGCGGAAGTGGAGTAAGGACGGTTATATAATTGATCTTCGTTTCAGTATCCGAGCCGTAGGCGTTCGCGGCGGTTAATGAAACGGTATAAGTTCCGGCATTATCGTAGGTATAGGATGGATTTCGCGCTGAAGAATATCCGATCCCGTCGCCAAAATCCCAATCCCACGATGTAGGATCCTGAGTTGATAGATCGGTGAAATCCACCGCCAGAGGCGAATAACCGGAAACGGGATTGCCGGAAAACTCGGCATTCGGCGGCATATCCCCATCCTGCGCGCGTAGTACGGCTTCGTAGGCATCGATCATGCCCCAACCATAGTTATTATCCTCGCCGGCCGAACCCAAATCATAGGCGGTATCGAAAATAATCTGTTTAATTTCATTTACGCTGAGATTGGGATTAGCCTCGCATATAAGAGCGACTACGCCGGCTACGTGTGGAGTAGCCATCGAGGTTCCACTCATTGAAACATAACCGCTGCCCGGATAGCACGATCTCACACTAACTCCGGGAGCCGAGATATCGGGTTTAATCGCCACTCCACCGCCGGGGGCGCAGTATGTCGGTCCCCGCGATGAGAAAGACGCGATTGGCCAGCTGGGCGTGTTGCCATCGACCGCGGCAACGGAGAATGTTCTGTAATCATCGGTCGCCCGATCACCAGGGCGGCGCAAACCCGATGTGCCCTCGTTGCCCGCCGCGAACACGATCACTGTACCGGCCGCTTCGCAGGCGTCAAGGTAGCTCCAAAAAGTTTCATCGCAAGGTGGATAGCCATGAGCAGTGACTACTCCCCAGGAATTGGAGCAGACATGCGGAACATCCCAGGTAGTAGATGGATTTCCATCCGGGTTAACAACCCATTGAAAAGATAAAATAGCATCAGAAACCGTACGGGCTATGCCGCCTCCCCTGTCAATTGGCGCTACGGCAATCCAGAGTGCCCCCGGTGCGACACCAACAGTATCGCCGGTTGAAGGAGCCGCGCCTGTTATGCTGCCCATCGTATGAGTTCCATGACCGCCGTTATCATATGGAAAATCGTTCTGGCCAAGGTATGGATCATACCAGGCCCATTCGGGGTGCCCGGCATACCGTGAATCGGCCACCCCCGCCCAACGAGCCGCCAGGCCGGGATGATCACCCTGAACACCGGTATCCAGGTTGGATACCAATACGCCGTTTCCGGTAATTCCCATCGCCCAAACTTCCGGCGCTCGAACCGCAGTCAAACCGTTCTCCACGCCGGCAATCATTCCGGGATCATCGTTTTTAATCTCCACTGGCTCAATCAATTCGATTTCGTAGTTGAAGTAAATTGTCCCGACATCGGGGTGCTTCGCTAGTTCATATATTTCATGTGTGGTTGTCTGAATGTTGATTGAGTTGGAAATCCAAAAAGCTTTATAAGATTCGATATTATTGGCCGCCTTTAATCGATCCAGATGAGCAACTAAGTTGGCCTGGGTTGTAGTAGCTTTATCTTGAAGAGCTTGAACAATAGCCTGATTCCGTTGCCCTCGTGTAGCCCTGCGACTGTCCAGATCGTTTGTTATATCATATAAATCCACCTGATCGTCAAGATACACGAGTACCGATAAGGATTTATCAGAATCTATCGTTTCCATAATCGTGACTAATCCCGGATCAATTTCACCGGGCACCGCAGACGTAAAAGCTCCTGCAATAGTTAACACGATAACAATTAAAAATAGTCTGTCTCTCATGGCTTCTCCCCTATATTGAAGAAAACTGAGTTAGGTTAGAATAAGTTAACTTTTACTCCCCATAAAAACATAAAAGCCCGGGATTACCACCTCCTTATTCTCCAGATGTCTTAAAATTATTGAGGTATCAAGGTTTATTGATATTACGATCCGCCTTTTAATAATATGAGTTTTCGATCTTAAAAAACAAGCATTTTTAGAAAAATTAAATTATTATGCGACAGGACAACAGACTAAACATATTTGACCTTTTAATCAGAGCATAAGTTAATCGAGAGAAAGCTATTATAATTTTGTCAATTCATTAGCGAGGATAGGAACCCTATATAAGTTCACTGTTAAGCTCAAGAAATAAGCTAACTATTATCTAAATTTAATCCTCCTCGTATTTCGCTTTTAACGCGTCCAGTACGCCGGCATCCGCCAGAGTCGCGACATTGCCCAACGCTTTGCCGTCGGCGATATCTCGTAAAAGGCGGCGCATTATTTTACCCGACCTGGTTTTTGGCAGGTCGGCTGAGAAAATAATCCGTTCAGGCACGGCGAATTTACCGATTTTTTCGGTTACCCAGTCTTTAAGTTCGATCTCCAAATCATTGGAAACCTCATAACCATCCTTGGCTGTAACAAAAGCGACCAGACCTTGACCTTTAATCTCATGCTCTACGCCGATCACGGCAGATTCGGCGATTGCTTCATGTTCAACAAATACGCTCTCCAGTTCGGCGGTTCCGATCCTATGTCCCGATACATTTACGACATCATCGATGCGACCGAGAATCCAGAAATAACCGTTAGCATCTTTCTTGGCCCCGTCGCCGGGAAAATAGATATCGGGCCATTTCGACCAATAGCTTTCCTTGAAGCGCTGGGGATCACCATATATTCCGCGAAGCATTCCGGGCCATGGTTTCTTGATTGCCAGGATACCCGCCTGGCTGGACTGGCCATCTTCGTTCAATACATCAGCGTCTATACCAAAGAATGGCAAGGTAGCGCTGCCGGGCTTGGTGACCGTACATCCCGGCAAAGGTGTAATCATAATTCCGCCGGTTTCAGTCTGCCACCAGGTATCGACAATCGGGCACTTGCCCTCACCAATAGTTTCATGATACCACATCCAGGCTTCGGGATTTATCGGCTCGCCGACGGTGCCCAGAAGCCTTAGAGTAGAAAGATCATATTTAGCGGGCCATTCATTGCCCCATTTCATAAATGCTCGTATTAATGTGGGCGCCGTGTATAGAATCGTCGCGCCATAGCGCTCGATCAGATCCCAGACCCGGCCTCTGTCCGGCCAATCAGGCGCGCCCTCATACATCAGGCAGGTGGCCCCATTCAGAAGCGGGCCATAGACGAAATAACTGTGACCCGTAATCCAGCCAATATCGGCGGTACACCAGAACATGTCCTCGGGCTTCAGGTCGAACACATACTTGGCCGTGGCATAGGTGTAAACCATATAACCTCCGGTGGTGTGGACAACACCTTTGGGTTTTCCGGTAGTACCACTGGTATAGAGCAGAAAAAGCATATCCTCGCTGTCCAACTCCTCGGCCGGACAATTCATCGATACACCGTCAACGAGCCGATGATACCAGTGATCGCGGCCTGCCTGTATTTGGCACGGGAAACTGGAGCCAGGCTTGCGCTGAATTACGATCACGTCCTTAACGCAATCACAGTTTTGTATGGCCTTATCGACAATTGATTTCAACTGCAGAACATTCCCCCGACGCCATGAACCGTCGGCCGTAATTACCAGTTTGGCCTGGCAATCTAAAACTCTATCCTTTATAGATTCGGAGGAGAAACCGGCGAATATTACCGAATGTACCGCCCCAATCCGGGCGCAGGCCAACATACTGATGGCCAGATCCGGTATCATGGGTAAATATATAATTACCCGATCCCCGTGTTCGACTCCCAGTTTTTTCAGAACATTCGCGAATTTATTAACTTCTCGGCTCAAATCCCAGTAGGTCAATATCCGGTGATCACCCGGCTCGCCCTCCCAGACAATGGCCGCTTTGTTGCGAAATGATGACTCCAGGTGGCGATCGACGCAATTGTAACTGATGTTCGTTCGGCCGTTTTCGAACCACTTAAAAACCGGTTTATCATCGCCATTGGAGGTTTTATCCCATTTTTTAAACCAATGAAGCTCTTCGGCTATCTTCGACCAGAAAGCATCAGGATTTTTAATACTTTCTTCATACATGCCGCGATAGTCATCGAAAGAAGATATGGTGGCTTTTGCCCGGAATTCTTTTGATGGTGAAAACTCGCGAACTTCATCCAATACTGTTTCAAGTTGATGCTTCTCATTCATGACAAATACCATCCTTTTCTCTATAAGAGCCCGGTTTAAAAATTGGTGGCCTTATTTAATGCAAATATCAAAGTATTCAATACAGTTAAAACGGCTGTTTTATTATACTATAGATTCCGATCTATCACAAATAAAGCTTGTAATAGAACTGTATCTTTGTCGCTTATAAAAATCCATTGATATCAATGATTGTTCCCGTCCATTGAAGAATCACCGCTGTTTGCAGTCAAACATAAAACGATGTTCCCAATTTTAGATATAAAGCTGGTAAATTAAAACAGGGACGTTTTGTTCAACGTCCCCGTATAAGATAATCAGAAATTTCTTATCAAGTTCTCTATCTTTAATCGATAGATCATTTCTATTCAATTTCCAAAGCATAATCAGTTTGGTATGGTCGTTCGCCATAAGACGAACGACCATACTTTTTAGTTTGGCTCATTGTTATTGAGCCAAGATCTTCCCGATCCAGCTAGTTACCGGGTGGAGGCGGAGAAATACAGTTTGGCCAACCTGTGGGCGGGTCATCCGGTAAATCATCCGGTGTCGGCCAGCAAGGTACGAATTCATTAGGATCTGGAGGTCCATCACCGCACCATTTTGGTAAGCCCATACCGCGGAAGTAGTTGACCAGATAGGTAACATCACTACCGATCACCAAACAATCGCCGTTGGCATCAGCCGAAGCCCAGTATCCGCCAAGCGAACATGGGAAGCTGGATGTCATACCGCGGAAGTAGTTAACCAGGAATGTTACGTCTCCGCCGATAACCATTGGCGGCCAGGCGCCATTAGCCATATTAACATCGCCGGGCAGGTATTCGAAGCATGAAAGAGGGCAATCCTCAAATTCAGGACAGGTTTCACCTTCAAACCAGGTACCGGTAAGAGCCTCGCATCCGGCCGCGTTAGTGGTGACCACACACTCGCCTCCCACGCAACAGGCTCCAGGGACATAGCAGACTTCAAAGGTAACAGGAACATTGACAACAGGAGTAACAGGGTCATTCGAAGCGAAATTGATACTACCTGTATAGAGATTATCGCACTCGAGGTTTTCAGCGTCCATTGTCACAATGACATCAACAGCAGGATCACCTTGAAGGATAGAATCGCCATAGGTATCTACTGTCAGCCATGGGGCTTCATAGGTACCGGTAAGACAGAACGCCCAGTCATTGTCATCGGCAACCATCGTGGCGCCATCAAAGAACCAGGAGAATCCGTCTCCGTCAAGAGTGCTGTTCCACAGCCAGACACAGGCGTTAGGAGGATCACTGAGACCTTCTATCGATACCCAGCCCTCAGATAGCGTAAACGATGAAGCGAAGGTAACGGTCCACTCTTTACTGTAGAGATCGCCAATTCCTGATACATACGTAAGACCCGTAGATGTACCGGACAAATCAACTGTTTCGGTGTAAACAACGGCACCGGGATTACCCAGACCGTCATCGGCATAGAAAGTGATGATCAGGCCATTCGGATCTTCATCACATTCACCTAAAGCGAAATCAGCGTCAGCACCCCAGAACTTCATACCTTCGATAGTGCCAAAAACACCAGCGAAGTTGTCGTAACGGATGTAGTTATAGTAGGTATCGGAGGTACCGAAATTCCAACCGGCGTCTTCCGGATACATCGGATTGAAGCCGACAAGAGCCTCGGCATCACAATGCGGTAATTCATCGCATGGATTGTCGGTACAGTTCAAGCCTTCAATCCAGGTGCCGATACAATCGACTTGATACACACTGTCGGTACAGATAGGATCAAGCGGATCGGTGTAATCGCAGCAGCGGCCGGTTGGCGGAATTACACCAGGAGTAACATCGAGATAGTATTGTCCGGAATTAGTGGCATAACCGTCAACAATAATAAAGTATGTATGGCCGGTTAAGACAGACAGATTCAACAGCTCTGATTTATAGCCATCATCGCCGCATGCATCATCGCTACAACCCGCGAGGTTTCCAACAGAATCCTCATATACATACAGTTTGGTATCGTAGAGTGAGTTACATAACGAGATATCGATGAATTCATCTGCACCCGGAGCATACGAATAGACGACATCCGGAGCGGTTCCGAGTGTGTAAGGACATTCCTCATCGTAATCGTGGGTATAGCCCACCGTTGTACCTGTATCCGAATAAGGAATCGCGCCAATCACGGTAGCGCTGGCGATATTATCGCCGCCTTGAAGAATTACATTAGGATCGGGCGGAACGCTGGATGAATTATCCTGTTTCTCATTAGCCTGAATCGAACTATTTAAGATAGGAGTTCCATCTTCGATCAATTCGGCGGCATTGGCCGGCGCGGGAGCGTCCATCGATACCGAAACAGTGAAGTTAAGGGTATTGGCGCCCACGTTGGAAACGGTCAGGGTTTCAGTCTTAGTATTGCCGGATCCAACGGCATCAACACTATCCAAGACTGATCCCGGAGTAACATCGATACCGCCATAGGTATCGCAAGGATCGTCGATACAGTTCAGGCCTTCGGTCCAGACACCCGAATAGGTGTTGGTACATTCGCTGTTAGTGACTGAATCCACACAAGTAGGATCATAGGGATTGCCATAGCAGCAGCGGCCGGTTGGCGGTTCGCAAGGATCGCCATCGATGATATCGAGCTGGAAATCACCCACAGCGTCGCTGAAGCCCTGAACCAGAATCAGGTATTCGAGGCCGATTTCGGAGCACCATGTAACTTCGCTTCTCAGCGAGAACTCTGTGCAGTTGTCGTCATTTCCGGTAACGCAGGTTAGATTATCACAACCACCCGTATATACGCAGAGTTTGGTGTCGTAGGTGGTGTAGGCGTTACAGGTTGAAGCGATAAGCGTATTACCGTTACCGATCACGCTATACCAGACACCCGGAGCGGTTACCGTGGTAATACAAGTAGGAGCATCATCAATCGTGCCACCGGTTGTGTAACCAAGCGTAGTGGATGGGATAGTTACGGTGATCGCGCTATCGCAAAGATCGTTCGGCGGAGGCGGAGGAGGATCTTCAACTGTCATCTCGGCAACATAGTTCAACGGGCAATTGTAGGGCGTATCGCCATATACCTGTGGTCCAACCCAGAACCAGTATGTGCCCGGATCGACTACCGCCGTAATGGTTAAGGTAGTACAGTAATCGGCGGTACCGTCGGCAAGTGTGATGCCGTCGCAGCCTGCTGTTCCATCAATGATGAACAGCAACACCGGGAATTCGGCTGTGCAAGTCCAGTTAACTCTCTTGCGTTCAGTAAGCACATATTCGAACCAGTCGGTGTCACGCGAATCACCGGCGGTGGAAACGAATGTACCGGAAGTACCGCAGATAATATCACCATCGTTGATAGCCTGGAAGACCGGGACCGTGGAGTTACAGCCGCCGTTGTATGTATCGTCATAATCGGTACTGCAAGCGGGTTCTCCTTCAGGGATACCTGCCGGCGGGCATTCGACTACGCAGGACGGGCAAGGATCATCGATACAGTTCAAATCCTGAGTCCAAGCACCGGCATAGGTATCGATACATTCGTCATACGGCATATTATCAAGACAATCCGGATCAGCGGGACTGCCATAACAACAACGACCAAGCGCGGGAGGACCTATATAGAGATCGAATTCAGGAATGCAGTCCGGTGACGGCCAGGTATCTACCTGGACATAGTATGTACCGGCCGCGAGAGTCACGGTAAAGCCGTGAATCCCGGCGCCTGAGAGGGTTGAGAATTCAATACAGGTATCTCCTGCCGGGCAAGCGTCAGCGATGCTTACGCCGGTGTATGTTGTTGTCTTGGGATCGAGTCTGACCTCAACCAATGTTTCTTCGGTCAAAGTGAATTCATAGAATATATCTTCACCGCCATCATAGAGGTCAAGGCAGGTTTCATCTTGAGTGTTATCCCTGCCGCAGGTATACTGGGCTATGTCATTGAAAGGCAGTGACGGAATCACTATCGGAGCGTCACATAAATCACCTACTTCCATGGCCGGACAAGGAGTAGGATCGTCGGAGCAGAGCGCGCCGTAAGTCCATGACCAACCACTATACGTGGTCAGACAGTCTTCTTCGCCGGTTTCCACACAGCTGGGAAAAAGAGGATTGCCATAGCAGCAAGCGCCCTGAGGCGGAGTTGTAGTGCAATCGATCGTCAGATCGAAATCGGTGATACACGATATGTAATAATCGTATGTGTCAACCATGATATAATATGTTCCTGCTTCGAGGAACAATTCGGTGAATCCATGAGGGGAGGCTACAGAATTCGTCGAGGAGATTATACAGTTAAAATCCGGGGGGCAAACATCGGTTACAAGTATGCCGGTATAGGTAGTAGTATGGGGATCGAGCGTTATATTCGCCCAGAGATCCTCGGTGACAGTCAGTTCATAAATGATATCTTCACCGTCATCGTAACTATACAAACAGGTGGCATCGTAATCATCTGTTCTGCCGCAGGTATACTGATCGAGATCTGTATAGGCACAATCCGCCGGCATTGTCACCGTGATCGGAATCAGGCAGTTGTCGCCAACCTCCGGAACCGGGCAAGGATTGTCGAAACAGGTAGAGTCGGCGACCCAAACCATTTCGGGTCCCTGGCAGAACAATTCGTAAGTATCGGTACAGACCGGGGCTAACGGAATGGTGTAATCGCAGCAACGGCCCATAGGCTTAGGATCGCAAGGACTAACGGTACAATCAAGTCCCAGGGTCCACTCGTCGAATTCACCATCACAATCCGGCTCATAGACGTTTTCCTCACAAAGAGGAGCGCCGGGATCGGTGAAATCGCAACAGCGGCCTGATGGGGGAGTGCAAGAATAAGAGTTGATAATCAATAAATACATACCGTTAGAGGTGGTTGCGCTCAGGCCAACTATCTTGATATACAACAGTTTGCCCGCGGAGTAACAATTACCGGCATCTTCGCAATCATATTGCGAATCATAATGCTCAGCATCCGGGAACGTTCCGTTGTTATCGTCCTGATAGAATAATTCAGTAGTTCCATCGCTATCGTAAATATACAATTTAGGATCTAGCGAATCCCCATACGCGTATTGGCCGGGTGTATCATCGGCAAATACTCTGACATGCAGGCAATAGTAATCTTCTATGGCCGGCAGTGTCACCGCGTAGTAATCGGTATCGGCAACCGCGATATAGCCGCAGTAAGCGTATTCTACCTGGGCAACCGCCGCGGTGGCAAATTGATTATTTAGGGGTTCTGATGGAGTATCGATATCGCCGCCGGGGGATTTATCCGGGGGCGGCCAGTCGGTGCAATCCCAGACCGGCTGCGGGCAAGGATTGGGATCACAAGATACCCAATCGCCCTGGTAATCACCTTCGGCGATGGCACAATCGGCCGGACTTAAGACCGCGCAGGATCCATCCTCGAAACAGCAGGCGCCTTCAACTTCGCCGCAGACCGGGTCGAGATCGGCGCAAAGCGTGTTCGCGGAGAACCGCAAGGGGGGCAAACAGTCCAGCTGCTCAGTGCTATCAGTACAAATACTGGTGATATCATCACAGCAAGCGCCATAAGTTGGCACATAGTCGCCAACCAGGACACTATAATCCTCGGTTTCTCCATAGTAGGTAGAGTGATTTCCCGTTCCATCACAAGCGCCGTCGGCGCCCGGATCGGTGCTATACTGCTCGATTACACGCAGCACTGTTGTACCAAGCGTGGCATCAACCGGAACAGTGATTTCCGCAGTCAATGTCGCATTAACGCCACTGCCAAGATAATAGCTTTCAGTAGTAGCAAATGTTTCATCCTGGTTCCAGTCGATCCAGGCTCTCACATGTTCGGTATACGTCATTGAGGAAAATGTCACCGAAAGCGTATAAGTCTGGCTCGGCTGACAAGCATCAGTAGAAATGGCCGTATAATCGCCATAACTACCGGCGCCTTCCTGGCCAGTAGTATTGTCTATGCCATTGAATGTGACATTGGTAATCCAGTCATCGGTCATATTTGAATAACTCGAGGGGCAATACTCTTCGGTATCCATAATAACCGGGAGTTCGTTCCGGTTTTTCATCCCTTCGGCTTCAATGGCCAATTTCATCCGTTCAGCTTGAATTCTTTTCTGGGTATCTTCATCAACGGCGGTTTGTTCGATTTCCAGTTCAATTTGGGCGGCTCTATCTCTTTCAGCCTGTTGAGCTTCGAGAATGGCCTGTTCGGCGTCAAGCCTGGCTTGTTCCAAATCAAGCTTGGCTTGCACGTCAGCGGCCATTTTTGCCTCAATAGTGGCTCGATCTGCCCGCAAGTTTTGGGTGAACTTGCCGTTAGTGGCTGATGTAGACGGTGTGTTTTCGGGAGTTGTAGTAGCTTTCTTTTCATCGGCCCAGGCAAACATTAGGCCAAACATCAAGACTACAACTACCGTTATCAAAAGAGTTCTTTTCATCAAAAATTCCTCCAAATAAATATAGGAGCTATAAAACCTGTTTTTGAAAATTTCCCTGATTCCCGAACTCAAGTGAACGTTTTACTACTTAGAAGAAAATACTAACATTTTCTGTAGCAACAACTAACCTGAAAATTAGTTATTGAATTTACTCTTATTACGTTCACTTCAGATGCCAAATGGGGCATCTACGAAGTCATTAAAACTTAACCGACAAAATTACGTCGATTGTAACTATAGATTTAATCCAAGATGCAGCGCACAGATGCTATTATAAATATATACAATAATTTACGGTTGTCAAGCAATTCATAGCAGATTTGTAATCGAAATTACCCGCATTTCAGAAAAAGCGTTATGTTTATATAACCTGTTATATATTATAGTATTAGGTTGATTTAACCAAAACTCCGGACGACTTTTATTTGCCGCGATAGGCCTTACCGCATAATTTATTCTAAATAGCCATACTCATCCGAAATGGAGGCCATAAAATATTTGCCGGTAATTTAAAGTATCGGCTATAACGCCCTGTGTTAGTAAGAATTATTAGGGATAAGGAGGATTTTTTCCCAGAAATAATCTTGACAATTGGGAATAAACAGCTATTTTATTCTGCCGATAAGGTAAGTACTCCCCGGCGATGCAGCTGGTAGAGTTCCGCCGATGGCGGAATTAACCATCCTGAAACCGGGTGATTGAAAATAAAATAACCGTACTCCCCGATAGCTCAGCTGGTAGAGCAGGTGGCTGTTAACCACCTTGTCGCAGGTTCGAGTCCTGCTCGGGGAGCTTCGTATAGTATTCTTGACTCGAACCTTGCGGTTAATAAATCTAAATAGCCTCACCGCATAAAGATAACCATTGACAACAAAAATCAATGTATTATATTTTTATTAAATAGCATATAAATCTGACATCTTTAATATAGCAACAAACATTAACTTGGAGGCATTTTATGCGAGTAACGGCGATTCCGGCATTTGTCATAGTCGCTGTTTTACCAAAATATGGTTTTACTAATTGTGGTTTTAAAAAGGGAGATTTATAATGAAACATTCAAGTTTAAGTTTAATAATTGTATTATTACTCGGCATTACAAGCAATATCAATGCGCAATTCGCTTTTAATGAAAAAAGCCAAAATCAGTTGGCAACTTCAAACCTGTCATCTCTGCCATTAACGTTCACCGAAAACCGCGGCCAGTGGAGTGATAAGACGCTTTTTAAGACTGATGCAGGCGGGGCTGCGTTCTATTTCTGCAAGGATGAAGTGGCGTATATGTTTGTCAGGAATACCGATGAGCTGCTTGAAGATTCCCAATTGAGGCGGCGTCAGGAATCCCATCCTGACGCGCTGCTTATCGACAGGCCGCGATACAAGAAGGAGGTTCTGCTGATCAAGGCTCAGTTTATCGGCACAAATCCTAATCCCGAAATGATCGGGGATGATCGTCTACCGCACAACAACAACTATTTCTACGGTAACGACCCATCAAAGTGGCTTGCCGATGTGCCGAATTACTCAGCTATTATTTACAAGGACATTTACCCCAGAATAGACCTTAAATATTATGGTAATGGTAAGTCGATGAAATATGATTTTATCGTCAATCCCGGGGCTGATATTTCCCAGATACAGATTCGCTATGAAGGTGCGGACAATCTGGCCATAACTCCCAACGGCGATCTTGAGGCGACAACCTTATTTGGCCCGATACACGAGAATATACCCTCAGTTTACCAGGAGATCGGGGGCGGCAATAGAGAGGTAACGGGCAGGTATATTATCCGGGCGCCGGGAGTGTTCGGTTTTGATGTGGAAAACTATAACCCATCTTTAACTTTGGTTATTGACCCGGAGCTTGTCTACAGCACCTACTTGGGGGGAAATGATTGGGAGGATGGCCGTGATATCGCCGTAGACGTCAGCGGCAGCGCCTATATCGGCGGATATGTATATTCCGCTGACTTTCCCACCCTAAATCCCTATCAGACGCATCAGGGCGGTTGCGATGCTTTCGTGACCAAGCTTTCTCCGGAGGGAAGCTCCCTTGTCTACAGCACTTACCTGGGGGGAAATGAAGAAGATGTGGCCTGGGGCATAGCGGTTGACAGCAGCGGTTGTGCTTATATCGCAGGAAGGACATATTCTACTGACTTCCCCACCTTAAATCCTTATCAGACGGATCAGGGTGGTTGTGATGCTTTCGTGACCAAGCTTTCTCCAGAAGGCAACTCCCTTGTCTATAGTACTTACCTGGGGGGAGATGGTGAGGACAGAAGCTTTGGCATCACGGTGGACAGCAGCGGTTGTGCTTATATCACAGGAAGGACATATTCCACTGACTTCCCCACTATAAATCCCTATCAGACGAATCAGGGTGGTTGTGATGCTTTCGTGACCAAGCTTTCTTCAGGCGGCAACTCCCTTTTCTACAGTACCTACATAGGGGGAAATAGTGAGGATGTAGGCGATGACATCGCGATCGACAGCAGTGGTAGTGCTTATATCACCGGATATACAAATTCCAGCAACTTCCCCACCTTATATGCCTATCAGACGGATCAGGGCAGTTGTGATGCTTTCGTGACCAGGCTTGTTTCAGACGGCAACGACCTTGTCTACAGCACCTACCTGGGGGGAGATAATTGGGATCAGTGCAGGGGCATCGCGGTAGACGGCAGCGGTAGCGCCTATGTCGCCGGATTTACGTATTCCGCCGACTTCCCCACTCTCAATCCTTATCAAACGGATCAGGCAGAAAGAGATGCTGTAGTGACCAAGTTTTCGTCAAGCGGCACCCTTGTCTACAGCACCTACTTAGGTGGAAATAGTAATGATGTTGGCAATGACATTGCCGTAGACGATAGTGGCTACGCCTATATTACCGGATGGACAGTTTCCGGCGATTTCCCTACCTTAAATCCTTATCAGGTATATCAAGGCGATTATGATATTATCATAGTCAAGCTATCTTCAAGCGGCAACGCCCTTGTCTACAGCACATACCTGGGGGGAAATAATTGGGATGCGGGCTCTCGCGTCACGGTAGACGGCAATGGCTGCGCCTATACAACCGGTGGTACAATTTCCACTGACTTCCCCACTTTTAATCCCTATGATGATAGTTACAATGGCGGCGCTTATGATCTATTCGTGGCCAAGTTTGAGGGGATTAATACAGGCTTCGATGAAATTGAACAGCTTCCATCAATATTCGAATTGGCGCAGAACTATCCCAACCCTTTCAACAACTCAACCAACATATACTATAACTTATTCCAAGATTCCCATGTCAATATCGAGGTTTATGATCTGCTTGGCAGGTGTGTTGGCTCTATCGTCGATAAAGCCCAGAAAGCAGGCTATCATCAAGTGATTTGGAACGCTGGCGAGGTTTCATCAGGGATATATTTCTACAGAATTCAGGCCGGCGATTATACCGAAACGAGGAAAATGTTGCTTATGAAATAAGGGGCTTAACGTGACGCCCGTTTTATAACCTTACTCACCCAGGCCCCGCTCACACCCATGTGCCGGGCTAGCTCTGCCCTGTTAACACAAGTACCATTTTCGAGTAGTTGCTGGTATTTACGCGCGAGTTGCTGGTAATCCAGGGGCTGATAAAGGAGTAGACATATTAGCTTCCCCTGGATCGCTTGGCTTTGGCACTCCCAAGATTTGTGTACGAGTTAAATCTGGTGAAATACCTATAGATCGACCAACTCTAGATCAACTTATCGGGACTTTGCAAAACTTTCAGGTTGAACAAGGCATTTTGGTTTCATGGGCTGGGTTTAAAACATCTGTAGATAAGGAAAAGCCGACACAGTTTTTTAAAGTACGTCTTTGGGATCGAGATGATCTGATTGATCAGATCATTGCTCACTATGACAAATTAGATGATGAAATCCGAGCAGATTTACCCCTTAAGCGAATTTGGACAGTAGCTTTAGATGAAGTTGATGAGGATTAGCATAGTATAATTACATGAATGCTATTTAAGAATAATAACTAGCGGCATAAAATTAGAGAAAAATAAGAGATTAGTGTGAAATTTAGCAAGAGAATATCCGACAAAGAGCAAGACAGGCTTGCCGCTACTGGGATTGGCGGAGCATTGTTGGGAGCTGCACTGGGCGGACCCGTTGGGGTACTTGTAGGCGGAGCTATAGGATTGTTTTTAGGCCACGCAAAAAACGAAGAGGAAAAATCACAGGGCACAACCAATGAGTGAAATTGCTACCATTGTAGGATTCATTATCTGGTTGTTTATAATTTACTTATATCGACGTAAATTCAATGTCCTTCCGACCGCAAACACAGTATTAATTCTGATAACTGTTTGCATGGGAATCCCATTTGGAGTACTTGTTTGTCTGGCAGGTTTTATTAATTACTTAAATATAAATATTGAAGACCATAGATGGATAGCAGGAATCGGAGGGATTGCCCTCTTTTGGATTTCCTTTGATCAATTACGGAAGGAATTAACGGGCGAACCTAATAATAAATCAGATTTTTCAGAAAAGCTGTAAATATAAATATTTATATTAACATGTAAAAAGAGCTTCTTTCGCTAGATGAAAATCATGAAGTTGAAATAGTATGTAATTATCAAGAATGCAAGGCTAAGCCATTTTATAGAAGTTAAGTTTCGCTGAAAATGATGGTTATATAATTATCGCAATTATCACTGATATTAACAAATGAGAGTATCTTCGAAAAATGAAACATGTTTAGCGTCATTAAAAAGATAATGATATGTGTGCTTAATTATATAGTATAATTATAGTACCATTCATCTTGAATATTCGTATTAGTGCTATGAATATTATTTTTAATAGTTGATATTTAATGTATATTATGTTATAATTAAAACAATAATAATGAGGGAAAAGTAGATCAAAATCAACTAACAAAACAATATGGGGATTAATTGAAAAAATATAACGCAGAGTATCAATGAAGACCGACGAAGAGATAATATTGCTATTAAATGAAGACAGAACCGACCTGCTCTTAAAGATTGGTATTGATTTAAATGCTGATTTCCAGGCTAAACAAACCGAGGAAGAACTTATCAATTCTGCAGAGTATTGGTATCTTTCGAGGAAAAAAGAGCTAGCAATAATCCTATGCAAGGATAACATTATAATTAAATCGATAAAATTACCAATGACATCAGAACGCCAAGTTCAATTGGTAAAAACCATCTCATGTATTATTTCAAAGCATGAAATTTGGGTGTCTTCTTGGTTCGTAAGTGTTCTGCTTGTCAAAGAGGGGCTCGAATCACTTTGTGGGGAATACCATACCGGATTATAGAATATCTTTTTTAATCTGTAGTGGATCTATTTAACTGTTATAAGAATTAGTAAAACCTTTTAGCCTATGAGAATATTGCGGTAGGAATTCTATTCCCCGTTTCGCTAGAAAAGATATGTATTTTCTTAGGATCTATATATAGACTAATAAGTGATTTTAATTTAGGCTTTTCATTGGTTAAAAGTTTTAATTTGGTGTTATCATTTGAACACTCTACAATATTATAAGTTATATTGTTTTCAATAAACTCAACTATAAATTCTCCCAAATATGTTAATCTTCTTTCGATATCTTCAATAAATATATCTGAAGGCCTGATGCCAATATCATACTGGCCAGATAATATACCCGAATCTGATTCAAGTTTAATTTGAACAGACTTACTAATTTCTATTTGCATATCATCAGAATTAAATACGATATTTCTTAAAATATTCATTTCGGGACGCCCAAAAAACTTAGCAGTAAAGATATTATCGGGTTGGAAAAATATATTGGACGATGTATCAATTTGCTGTATTTCGCCATCATTCATTACAAGTACAAGATCGCCCAAAGCTATTGCTTCTTGTTGATCATGAGTAACATAAAGACTGGTCACTCCTAAATCAGCAATTATCTTTTTTAATTCAATTCTCATTGAATCGCGAAGCTGCGCATCAAGGTTGCTTAATGGCTCATCGAATAAAAATAAATCTGTTTGTCTTATAATGGCCCTGCCTAATGCCGCCCTCTGTTGCTGTCCTCCCGAAAGCTCTGAAGGCTTCTTTTCAAGAAGAGAGTTTATCAAAAGTTTATGAGATATTTCCAAAACTTTATCATTGATTTCAATTCGGGGTATATTTCTTAGTTTCAAGGGATATTCAAGATTTTCTCGGATTGTTTTATGAGGATATAATGCGTAGTTCTGAAAAACCATCGCAATATTTCTCTTGCGAGGTTCCCAATTATTCACACATTCTCCATGAAATAAAATCTTACCTTCAGTTGGTTTAACAAGTCCAGCGATCAATCTTAAGAGAGTAGTTTTGCCACATCCAGAAGGGCCGACAATTGCTAATGTTTCGCCCTTTTTTACATCAAAAGAGACTTTGTTTACTGCTAATATTTTATCATATAATTTTGATAAGTTTTCGATTTTTATATGATCAGACATATTTATTCCCCATTGACTGTTATAGTATGCGCTCCAAAACCCTTTAATAAATACTTGTGAAAAAAGACATAAACAAGAAATGCCGGTAATAGTATAACCATTGAAGCTGCCATCAGCCGTGGCCAATTAATAGCGGTCGCCTCAAGGTAAGTTGATACTCCAACAGGAATAGTAAAATTTGAGTTTTCAGAAAGAAATACACTGGCAAATAAAAACTCATTCCACGAGAGAATAAATGTAAATAATCCTATAGCAATCATTCCGGGAATTGATAGAGGTAGGGTAACACTAAAAAATGCGTTGAACCTACTCGCCCCATCTATCATAGCTGCCTCCTCTAAAACGAATGGGAATGATGAAAAGTAGTTCCACAAAAACCAAAAAGAAAAGGGAAGGGTAAATGATAAATATGTTAATACTAAAGCTACTAATTTATTATCTAAATTTAAGGTATTCATAAGTTCAAAATAGGGGATTACAAAAATTATTGACGGCATCATATAGGTAAACAATGCAAGTTTAATTAGTAATTTTTGCCATTTAATATCATATCTAGCTAGATAATATGAACCTGGGATAGCTAATAATAATGTAATAATGACAGAACTTACGCTAACTATCAAGCTGTTTTTAATGTAAGTTAAAAATTGCAAATCATCAAACAATCCCTTATAATTTATCAATGTAATTTTTTGCGGCAGAAAACTATAAGTCTTACTAAAAAGCTCTTCAACTGGCCTAAATGATGATATAGCTAGCCAATAAAGAGGTAAAAGATACAATGCTATTATAATAACCGAAATACCGAATTTAAATTTAGAATTCACACGTATCATAGTTTTTTCTGCGTTGGTTCTGGTTTTAGAATTGACATATAAGCAGCACTTAAAACAACTAACATAATGAATGTTATCATAGCCATACACGAGCCAAGTCCAAACTGATATCTAAAAAAAGCATTTATATATATATATATTGGCAGATGCTCAGACGAATGTAAGGGCCCACCTTTCGTCAATAACCATATTACATCGAATTTGTTAAACATCCATATTGCCCTAAAGAAAAAAACTAAAACTATAGTCTTCTTTAGATATGGTAGTGTCATATCCCAGAAACAACGCCATCTAGACGCCCCATCAACCATTGCCGCGTAATAAATGTCTAAAGGTATCCTTGATAAAGCCGCCAAAAATATTATAAACGCAAATGGCATAAACTCCCAGGTTCCCATAACTATTGCCGATAAAAGCGAAGTGCTTGGATTTGCTAACCAGGCGATTTTATCGCTAATGATATTTAGTTTCAGTAATATCAAATTTATTAATCCATATGAATCATCAAACAAATATCGCCAAAGTGTCGCTACTACAATAGTTGGTATAAAATAGGGCAAGAGCACTGCTATCTTCATTAAAGCCCTACCTGGCATACGTGATTGTAGTAGTAATGCGAAAACTAATCCTATAAATGTTTGAAAACCTGCAGAGACAATTGAATAGACTGCCCCCCTTATAATAGAATTCCAAAACATGTTATCTTGAATTGTCTTTTCGTAATTTGCCAACCCGACATATTTTGATTTATCGGGAATAAGGGCATCTCGATCGGTCAAACTATAGTAAATTGTAGAAATAAAGGGAATTATAAATACCACAACGAATACGATCACAATTGGGGCAAATAAAACCTCTGGCCGTTTTAAAATACGTCCTATAATGCTCATAGCAAAATGCTATTATGCTAGCTTAATTTCCCTTCATCTCTTAAAAATTGCTTTTAAACAATACATCTCCAGATAATTATATTATCTAATACTATCCAAATTTCGCATCAATTCCCTGATTTTTCCAGCAGCGACAGATATAGCTTTATCGAGATCCATGTCATTAGCTATCACATTTTGAATCATTTCTTCAATGATCTGAGATTTCATAATTTCGCCGGCATATGGATTCAAGTGACCGTGCTCAGTTATAAAACTTCTGGTTTTTGGAAGGACTTCTTCAATAACTTTCAGCGTGGTTTGATGCCTCTTAATGAGATCATTGTCAAGATATTCTGGAGAGTTCACCAACGATTTTCTTGGGGGAGTAAGATGCATAGGTACTGTATGTAAAAACTCAATATAATGCTTGCCAGTAACTAGTCTTTTGATTAACTCTTTAGCTAGATTTATGTGTTTTGTGCCTTTAGTAATGGCCCAACCATCTCCAAAGAGGGCCGGCGCGGCATGTTTAGAATATGGATATATCGCTGCTTCAGTTAGACTGTCAAGATCGGGGGCAAACTGAGTTACTAGTGTTAATACGCGAGCTGCATAATATGTTGTTGCGACATTATGTGAATAGTAGGCGTTTGTTAAGTCTTTCCATTCATAATTTAAACATCCGGGAGGAGCGTATTTTGACAATTCCTTAAGAAAAAGAATCGTTTCTTTAACTTTATCGCTGTTGGGCTTTTTATCAATAATTAGATTATTGTCTGCGTCAAATATGCTTCCATCATTTGAATATAATTGAGTCAGGAAGAAATTCACGGTCGCTTGGCCATTTCCTAATGGAATGGCGGTACCATAAATATCTATTACTCCATCGTTATCCGTATCTAATGTAAGTTTTTTACAGAATTCTAAAAACTCCGGCCAGGTTTCAGGTACCGTCATATCGTATTTTTCCAGCAAATCAGTTCTCGTGTATAAGCTCAACACTGCCACCGCATAAGGCACATACCAATCTTCTCCTTTATATTTAACTAGGCTGCTTTGTATCCAGTCATCAGCGCCCAGCGAATTAATAATATCTGTAACAGGCTCCAACTGATTCCTTACAGCTAAAGCAACAGTTTCATTGCTTTGAATTCCGATTACATCAGGTGGATTGTTACTGGCAATGCCGGAAACAATCTTGGGATATAAAGCCTCAAATCCAAGAAATTCTGCTTTCACCTCAATCTCCGGGTACTCTGCCTCGAACTCTGAGATTACTATACTGATAATTTCAACAGATTTAGGGTCGGTTTCGGTGGATAGAAGGGTAATATATTCCTTATCCTCGCTACAAGAGAATAAAACCAGAGGCGCAAGTAAAAATAAAATTGTCCCGAATAGCGGATGATTCAACTTGGAAAACATAGTTCACTCCTTTCAAGTTATTTATTAAACTTTAAATAAGTTAGTTATTTCATTACGATTTCTGAGCTATTAAGCAAACTCGACTGGGCAAATATGAATCCCCCATTACGCGAGAATGGAGAATTGATAATCCACACAGCCCGAATAAACCCAATATCCCCTCATGAGTAAAACGCCACCAATCTATAGGGTACGGATGATGAGGAATATTATTGCTTGGTACACTACAAATTACCACTCCCTTTGACTTGAGTACTCTCGTAATTTCTTCCGCAATTTTCCAAGGTCTTTTTGAATGTTCTAAGACATCCAGACACAGAATAATATCTACACTGTTATCGCTGAAATGATGTTTTAAATTTCCCGCGTCCGCAACAATATCCGTACGTTTGTACGATTTAATATCTAAATTTACTATTTGCTTAGGCGTGGATTTATCCTGTAAATTTTCCTCCCACTCTTCGCCCAACACATCATCCCAGCCTGAACCAATATTTAAAATTAATTTATCATCTCTCGAGTATTTATTTAACCATTCTAATACGGCGTCTTTGATCAGAGGTATTCCGGTTGGGGACCAGCAATCAGCTTGATCCGTCTCGCGTATTATTATAACATCATCATAATCAGTCTTAATTTCTTCTAACGTGTGAATATATTCAATGACATTTTCATGACAGTTGATTTTTTTAAAACCTATTTTGGGGTATATATCAATCAGGTGCTTGTTATATTGTGTTTTGGCAAAGAAACTAACCACGTCATTAATATTCAGTTCTATGGCTTTTTTTAAAATATAAGATATAGTCGCAAATTCTACACCCTTGCCCTGGGCTCTACAGCTGAACAATAAATCTTTAATAAACCATTTGTGGCTGACTCTTTTCATATTGACCAGGCCGCTAACGCCATATGACCCGAATTTATCGGTAATTTTTATTATTTTAAATATATCATTACCCTCAAAATCCCTGGAGGAATTTAGCACTAAATTGTAAACCTGTTCTATATTATAATTAGTTTTGCAAAAATTCAGCCTATTAGTTCTGTTATAAAGCTCCCATATCCTCAATGTTTCATTTTCATTCGGTGTTTTTAATAGAACATGTACCCGGCAGCTTTTTAAATATTCAATATATTCATTATGAGAAAACTGGCTCCTGAATCTATTTCGGGATTCATTCTCCATATACATTTTTCTTCTACTCAAGGATTCTTTAGTTACCGGCTTTTTATTAAGAACCTCACTGTTTAGCAAATTCTCGATATCAATAGGATCCATAGTATTTATACCGGGTATGTTATATCTAACTTCTTCGCGTTCGAATTCGTCATTATCAATAAATAAAATAGATTCAGGCAGTAAATTTAATGTATGCATAATTTCATTTACACTCATTGATTTCGGTTGCCAATTTATGCGCGGATACAGAAAATATTTCGTTATATTATATTTGCTTAACGCCGGACTGATATCTTCTTCATAATTCTTACTGGCAATAGATAACAAAATGCCCCTTTTATCAAGAAAATCCAAAACATTATTAACCCAGTATCTAAGAGAAATATTTGTCAGACCGTCATGAATCTCACCCTTCCATAATGTGTCATCCAAATCGAAAATAACACATCTAATATTATTAAAATCAATTGTGCTCATTGATGACTCAATTCTTTGAGAATTTTAATATTATGATTCCTGACAACAATAAAATCCTTATCCGTTTTAAATTTAGAGAAGAAATTTACGTCTATGTCTTTATCTTGATTGCTGGATTTGTCAGAAGGTTCAATTTTAATATAGTGAAAATTGCCTTTTTCAAACAACTTATAGTTTTTCTCTTCTTTTAGGAAACCTGTATTGTTTTCTAAATTCTTTAGATCTTTAAGCTTTATAAGGTAATACTCTTTTATATCATTATAAGTTACATAAAAACCCTTGGGTATTTCCTCAACAATCTCATTCGATACACTCTTTTTCACAAATTTGTCGAAAGCTCCTTTTTTTATCGCAAGGACATGATTTCTCGTAAGATCCGTATTTAAATCGGCAATGGTTAATTCTTCATTTATTATTTCATCCGCTTTGGATAATAATCTGAACTCCATGTCTTTTTGCAGATTATACATATGGTGGATTTGAGAATAGGGTAAAATTATTGTAATAATATGAGCCTCACCTTCGGATACCTTCCACTCGTGGGGCTCATTGTGTGGGATCATTATAACATCACCAGCATACAAGATTGTCCCGCCATGCTTCTTATCCTTCTTATCCCTCCTTTCAGAATGACATGTTATCTCTCCCTTGATAATAATATCAATCTCATCCTGATCGTGATGGGAAATTGGATTACAAGATTCATCATCAGCCGGCGTTAATATCACATAATATATCTGAGCATTAGTACTGGAAATTCTGGAATGAAGGTTTATATACGCTGCGTGTTTACTGTCATGTGGAATTCTTAACGCATTTGAGATATTTTTTTTGGTAATGTCCTTTTCTTTCCAATGTTCACAATACTCTTTGTCTATAAGAGGCAACGGGATAAATTCCCTTGGCGGAATTTTCAAGAAATGATAAAAATACTTGTACACGTCCTCGACATTTTTAATAAACGGCAGCATTATGCTATTTGCCTCCATCGAAGACCAGGTTCCTAAAGATTTGCCTATATATGTCTGCAGATTCCTATAAGTGAATCCCTTATTTTTTCTCAATGTGATAAACATGCGGTTTAAATATTGATTCTGAAGCCAAAGGTATTTTTCAATAAAAATATTTAAAGATTTTTGATCTACTATTAGATCATATGGATGTTTTTCTCTGATATATTCCATTGATTTATGAAATATCGCGCTTAATCGATAATCCATCTGCTTAATAGGAGTATCATTCAAAGCCTTAGTAACAATTTCATTCCATTCCGTCGAGGAGACTTTTGGTTCGATTTTATCGTCTTCATTTATCTCCTCAAGTAAATTATCGATATTAACATTAGTGTTTATGTATTTAAACAAGCTATCGAATTTAAAATCATCGAGTGGGAACTTCTTTCTTTGTTTATCAGCGTAATAATTCAATACCGATGGCATAATTACCGGCTGGAGATTTGACAGATCGTATTGTTCATAGAACCTTTCGATAATTTTATCCCGATCGCCATTAAAGCTGTCTTTTTTATTAGATAATTGTTTACCTATAATTTCATCCCAATCCAAGTCAATTTCATCGTTATCAAACTTCTTTATTATTTCAGCAATAATGTCATTATATTCTCTTTTAAATTCCTCAAAAAGAATTTCAAATTTATAATATGTTGAATTTTCTTCAGATACCATCGCGGCTTCGGCCAGTTCATGCCCCCATAGTCGTTCTATGGTCTTAGATTCCTTATTAATAATTCTGGAATTGAATATACTTTCGTTTATATTGGCAATAGTAGAATCGGAATCTATAAGGACGATCGCTTCAAAATCATTGGTGGTATCCGAAAACTTATGAGGAATCAAACTATTATAATATAGTGTTTCACCCTTACTTAGTCGAATATTGTCACCGATTGTACAAAAATCAACGCGTCCCTCCTTGATATAAATAAATTCTTTGCCGGGATAGCAATAATAATTACTCGCATTTTCCGCTTCATTATTATCTATCGTATAAAACCAAAACAGGCATAAAGCCTTCTCGCCAGGATAATTCTTTGATATTGGAATACATGCTCTATTTTTATTGATGAAGTAATTCAGTGTTGATGATTTTTCCTTTTTCGGATTATTAATTATTTCCTCAATATCCTCTTTCAGTAATTCAATATTTTTTTTAATGTCCTTATCTCTAAGAATTTCCCACATAGATCTCAACTTGGCAGTGGCAGAAACGCTTTCAAAAACTTTGAAATCGAAGATATAATTACAGCTTTTAGTTAAGCTATTGACAAACAACTCGGATAAATCATTTAATTTCTTTGCCATTTTAATGCCTGCTTCACTTATCTTTTAACTTGATATAATTTATTATACGCATCACAATCCCGATATGCAACTATTTTTTTATATTAATTATCGAAGCAGTATAATTATTACCTTAGATACCGATATTGGCATCTAAACTTCTTTACAATAAAGCGAATACACTATAAATGAAATATTCCGCTTTTTATTAATTAATTCTATTCTGAAGAAAATATATATTTTTATAATTTGTTATTTTTGGAAACTTTTTCCGCCTCTCAATCGTTATACAATATATAAGAATTCTTTCAAGGAGGCCGCATGGAAAACCCGTTCATGAAAACAATGTATTCCAAGATAATAATGATTTTGAAAAAGATATTCATTTCTCCCAATACCTTGTTTTTAACAATGATTTTGGTAATAATGATCGCCTTCACAATATTTTTCAGCACTAAAATGGATACCGTTTACTCCGTAACATTGAGCGAACGAGTGAAGATTTCAATAATCCTTTAGACTGCTCCAAGTTGGAGATAACCATAAACTTAAGCGAGGTAACCGGATGAAAAAATTGGCAAAGGTATTTAAGTGGAGTGATGAGGGCTCTTTAATTAGCGCCACTCGTGAGGAACTCGGCGATGAATATTGGCCGAAAACTCGATCTTCTTATCCACTGAATCACAGGCAAAGATCGGATTTTGATCATTTCAATCCTTCTGGCTTCCCAACTCTTAGGATTAATACCGGCTTGAATGGTAATTCAAACAGGCATTAATACTAGGCTGACAACACCATTATCGCAACGGCATTTTCCGTTAAAATGCCTATCCCAAGGAAACCAAACTGGTTTCCTTTTTTTATCCGTCTATCTGATAGTAAGTTAAGTTAGTTAACCCATTTGGAAGTTAATCAAACGGATAAGTTCGTTGTTTAACATGCTTGTGAATTATTATGTATGATAATTCCACGATAGCTATAAGGGCAGTTCAAAGTAATAAATTCATTATAATTAACGACTTTAGAAACAATATTAATTATCTTTGCTATTAAAGCCTAAAAAACCTATTATAGTTTTAATGTTCACCGGCAAAAGGACTCTAAAGATAATGCGGATTGAAGTCTTTTACTTCTCTTGTAAAATTCGACTAAATTAGCCAAATCGTATCCTTTGCTAAAGCATGCTACATCATAATAATGATTTATAATAATAGAAGGGATAGTTAGTATTATATGAAACTGTCTAAACTGGTCACATGTAATCCATTGCAATCAACCGATTAACCTGGTTTAGTACATATACCAGTAGGAATAAATATACTGTAAATACTGTACTAATCTCAAATTACAAAACTAATCATTTTATTCTAACTACAACAGCGTTCTAATTGCGCAAACATACTTTAAATTTTGAGTTAGTTGGTTCCAATTATTAATGCTGAGGGGAGCTATTATTGTCTTCCGCAGGGTTTTCCCGCTTGAGAAATCCCGCCGCAAGCGGATGGGCCAGCCGTCCTATCAAATAGCCATTTGACTAATGGTGAAAAAATGTTATATTTCAAAAGTGTAGATCTTTCTGGCTTCAAATCAACTTTAAAGTTAGGAAAATCATAGGAGTATATAATGGAAAAAGTACCTCCTCACTACCCGGGATTTAACATATCATCTATATTTTGCTTCAAAACTTTAAAACGCTTCCATGTATTAAGCATCATACTCATAATGCTGGCTTTTATATGCGGTGGGGCCAATAGCGCGCAATTGAAACCTCGTAATATCGCGGAAAAACCGTTTGGAATAGTCATGGATGAAAGGCATGATAGGAACAATATCAGCGTGAAATTTATAGATGATCTTGATATAGGTATTGATGCTAATGGGTATCCCGTTGATCGCCTGGGATCGGCCTTAAAATCACAACAAGCGCTCAGACTGTTGGAGGCTATTAACTTAGAGGGAGGAATCTGGTTTCGGGCGACCGGTGCTGATGAGGAAACTATCGATGAAATGCGAGCTACCGCTGAAAATAATCTGGGCCGCAAAATTGCCGATCTGAACAACTACTTCATTCTAACTATCTCTGAACAGGAGAAAACTGAATTTTGGATTAACCGTCTTAATACATTAACCGATGTCGAAATAGCTCGACCGATATATTTACCACCACCGCCACCATTGCCTGATAACTACCAAAACCTTCAGGGTTATCTGAATCCTGCCGCTACCGGTATCGATGCGGAATGGGCCTGGTCATTGGCTGGAGGAACCGGCGACAATGTTGCGATCTGCGATATTGAATTTAACTGGAATAGTAACCATCACGATTTGCCGCTCTTTCAATGGTGGGTTCCCGAGGGCTATACATGGAGCGCTTGGGGATATGGCCCAAGTCATGGGACCGCTGTGCTTGGTGAGATGGTAAGCCTTAATAACGGTTGGGGCACGACCGGAGCTTCTTACGGAGCTTCAGCGGCTGTCGCGCCATGCTATCTTAATAACGTCTGGATTCCTTATGTTGCCATTGAGTATGCCACAACTCAGCTTTCGGAAGGAGATATAATTCTCATTGAACTGCAAACCTGGGGACCTGGGGAAGGCTTCACGAATATCGAATGGGATCAGCCCAACTATGACGCGATTATCGCCGCGATCGGAAACGGCATCCATGTTGTCGAGGCTTCCGGCAATGGTTTTGAGGATCTTGATGATCCGATTTATAATCAGGGTCACGCGCCGTTTTTACCGGAGAACCACTCCGGGGCTATAATAGTCGGGGCCGGCGCCGCGCCATCGGAATTTGGCGGTTCGGATACCGAACGTTCCCGTCTCGAATTCTCCAATTATGGGTCACGCGTGGATCTTCAGGGCTGGGGCGAACGGGTAATGACCACCGGCTATGGATGGTACTATGAAAGCGAAGGCCCGGATTACTATTACATTGACGAATTTGGCGGAACATCAGGAGCGGCTCCAATCGTAGCCTCCGCGATTGCGATTTACGAAAGCGTCATGGAGGTTCAAACCGGTTCAGTCATCGATCCTGCTGCCATGCGGACAATATTAGTAGATACCGGCTCGCCTCAGCAGGCGGGGGAATTTCCAATCACCCAGAAAATTGGCCCGATGCCAAATATTCGCGCGGCGCTGGAGGGAACTAATGTCATCAACAGTAGTAATCTTCCTTCTTCCTATGTCTTGTGCCAAAACTACCCAAACCCTTTTAATTGCGAAACCACAATCTCATTCGACTTGCCCGAAGCTTCTTTTGTCTCTATCGAAATCTTTGATCTACTTGGAAAGAAAGTCACGTCTCTGATTAATTCTAAACAATCAGCCGGTAGGTATACAGTGAATTGGAATGCCGCCGGTTTCTCATCGGGGATTTATTTCTACAAACTTCAAGCAGGGGATTACACTGAGATGATGAAGATGAGCCTGATAAAATAATCTATAATCTGTAATTAAAATATGCTGAGATCAGCTAATTCATGAAACGATTCTTGTTCGGAACACCTCAAAAGGCTGCGAAACTCGTCCAATCCGGGGAACTTCGTATAGTATGCCTTACATCGAGTTTTCGGTTAACAAATCTAAGCGACCACACCGTATAAAGATAACCATTGACACCTATTATTGGCGTATTATATTGCATTAAGACAGAATTTTAGTCCGACATCTTTGATCTGACACAAAGACCATAAGCAGAGGGCTGGTTACGCGCTCTTTATTAATTCTAATAATAAACAGAATTAATTGATCCAACAGATCGGGATTGTTATGAGTAAACTAAAGGGAAATAAATTACAGCAAACCTTCCAAAAGATTTTAGACTATGCTGATATAAAAATCGATGGGGATAATCCCTGGGATATAAAGATTCACAATAAAGAGTTTTATCGCAGGGTTTTTGCCCACGCTTCATTGGGGCTGGGCGAATCATATATGGACGGTTGGTGGGATTGTGATAGGCTTGATGAATTTTATTATAAAATTCTAAATGCGCAACTGCAAGAAAAGGTTCGTGGTAGAGATGTTTTTATAAGTGTATTAAAGGCTAAACTGTTTAACTTGCAGAAAAAGGCACGAGCCTTCGAGATCGGGAAACGACATTATGACCTTGGCAATAAATTGTATACTTACATGCTGGATAAACGAATGATATATTCCTGCGGTTATTGGAAAAATTCTGATAATTTGGATGACGCCCAGGAATCGAAGCTTGATCTTACATGTCGAAAGTTAAATCTGAAGTCCGGCATGAAAATATTAGATATCGGTTGTGGATGGGGGGGATTCGCGAATTATGCCGCTACTAATTTCGATGTCAGCGTTGTAGGAGTTACAGTATCAAAAGAGCAGGTTGTATTTGCCAAAGAACTCTGTCAGGGATTGCCGGTTGAAATAAGATTCCAGGATTATAGAGATGTAAACGAAAAGTTTGATGCTATTGTTTCTATTGGGATGTTTGAACATGTAGGATTAAAGAATTACAGGACCTATATGAGAACGGTTGATAGATGCCTAGAAGATGGCGGATTATTTTTGCTGCATACAATAGGGAGCGATAGGTCCCTAACTTATCCGGATCCATGGTCGGCAAAATACATTTTCCCGAATTCTATTACGCCTTCGGCAAAGCAAGTAACCAATGCCGCCGAAGGATTATTTACTCTTGAGGATTGGCATAATTTTGGTCCTGATTACGACAAAACCGCAATGGCCTGGCATCAAAATTTCGAAAAGAACTGGGATAAAATTAAAAACGACTATGACAATAGATTTAAAAGAATGTGGGACCATTTCTTATTGCGCGGGGCCGGATCTTCCAGGGCTAGACATAATCATCTTTGGCAAATCGTTTTTTCGAAGAAAGGTTTTGAGGGTCGTTATCATTCTGTCAGGTAGGATTATTGCCGGTACTACAGACCGGGATCTCTGTTGTGGGGTGAGTATAATTAAACGACCAGCCGAGTTCGTCATTAATCCACCCTACTCGTGGGTTACTTGTTAAAACAAAGCATTAAGTTTGGCCAAATTTCAGGATTCCTAGTTAAAAAGTTGCGAAACTCGTCCAACCCGGGGAGCTTTGCTTGTACTCCTTACATCAGTATTGCCGGTTAATAAACCTAAGCGACCACACCGTATAAAGATAATCATTGACACAAAATATTACTGAATTATATTGCATTTAGAAAGTATTTGAATCCGACATCTTTGATCTAACACAAGAACCTTAAGCAAAGGATTGGTTATGCGCTCTATAGCAATACTCACAATAGCTGTTGCGGCTACTTTTTGTTTAACCGTTTCGGCGACAATTATCAACATACCGGATGATTATCCAACTATTCAGCAGGGTATTGACGCGTGCAATCCCGGCGATACGGTTATGGTTGAGCCCGGTACATATTACGAAAACGTACAGATGGCCGAGGGGGTCAACCTGATCGGCTCGGGAATGACAAATACGATTATTGATGGCCAGGGACAAAATGATGTCGTCAAAGCTGTCAATATCAACACTTTTATGATTGAAGGATTTACGGTACAGAATAGCCGTCAGGATGGCAGTTCTCCGGGCAATATCGGAATCTTTATGAATCCGACTTCTTCTGTAGGAGCAAAAACTGTCAGGTATTGCCATGTCAAAGATAACGGCCATGGTATTGATGTTTGGAATGATTTTGGCGGGATAACTTATGTGGAACACAATATCATAAGCGATAATATTTATGATGGTTTCGATCCCTATCTTGGGACGACGTATCTGACAAACAATACGATATATGGCAATGGCCGGGATGGCTACAATGATTGGTCTGGCGGCGGTGTAGTATTTATAAGAAATAACATCATTAATGAAAATGGTCGATACGGCATTTTCAAACATCGTGATACACCGGTTCTGATATCCTATAACGATGTCTGGAATAATGTTCAAGGGAATTATTATGAAGGATATTCCGGCGATCCAATCCCATTCACGCCGTCTCCCGGAACGGGTGAGATTTCTGAAGATCCTTTACTTGTCGATCCCGAATTCGGCGATTTCTACCTGACTTTCGGTTCACCCTGCATTGATGCCGGCGATCCTGAATCGCCAGATGATCCCGATGGCACAATCGCCGATATGGGAGCAATCTTCTATGACCAGATTATTAACATCAAAGAGTTCAGTATATTGCCTGAGCGCTTTATATTAAGCCAGAATTACCCAAATCCGTTTAACGCCTCTACAACGATTAAATATAATCTTTCAGAACCGGCCGTTGTGACTATAAGCATATTTGATCTTCTAGGACATAAAATTGAAACACTTATACAAGCTAAGCAGCCCGCTGGAGAATATCAAATAACATGGTATGCCGAACATAATCCATCCGGCGTTTATTTCTATCGCATCCATGCGGGCGATTACACTAAAGCCAAGAAGATGATATTATTGAAATAATCTAATGTCTTCGATTAAAATATACCGAGATTAACTAATTCGCTATGTAAATCCCGCCCGGAATACCTTAAAAAGTTACGAAACTCGTCCAATTGGGGGAGCTTTTTTTATAGCGGCAGACGAGAACGCCTGCCGCCCACATAAACTTTGGACCGCTAGATCCACAGGGTTTCCGTCGATACTTACCGCTTAGGATATTTCATCGATCGTCTCTTTGTAGACAACGCCTCTGTCTCTAAGGCCATTCAAGAGAAACTCCACGCACTCCTGATGTCTGCCAATTTGTTCCGGAGCGGACAGTCCCTTCCGGGAATACATTCCGTTGGCCAATAATCTGACAGCCATAGTCGCCGTGTAACCTGTGGTGCGAGCCATTGATAAGGTTTCGGTAACGGCATCATAGCGATCAAGGAGATCATATTTGTATCGTAGCCTCTGTCCGGATCTAACGCCTTCCACCGTGACTTGCATAACGGTAATGTCTGCTTCGCCTTGTGAGTATTCCCATTTC
The DNA here is from genome assembly GCA_024231855.1 of Candidatus Zixiibacteriota bacterium. Lineage (GTDB taxonomy): Bacteria > Zixibacteria > MSB-5A5 > UBA10806 > 4484-95 > JAAEQD01. The sequence goes on along the minus strand of JAAEQD010000402.1, from coordinate 62,918 downwards.
GGGAAAAGAAGTTTCGAAGTGAGATCAATCGGGCGTATCCTGGTTCCATTGATATCGATTTCGTCCTGAGAGAAAAATCCGGTCTCCCTAAGCACGCGCATTTTTTCGATATGGCCCGGGTAGCGCATCGTTTTCTCTTTCATGTTTGGGGCATTTATCGTCCTGGCCAGGCTACGCAGCCCGTCCGTATTGAAGACTTCAAGAGTACCAACGTCCGGAAAATCGATAAGCTCCGGTTCCGACAATGCCGGACGAACGACCAACTGCCCGTTTTCCACATATCGCGCGGGGCGGATATACTCTTCAATAACGTCGATTGAAGAGAAGGGCGCTTTATACTCGTACGGCCATTCACGGATTTCCGGCAGGCCGCCGACATATATTAGAATTTCTTCTGTTTTATCCAGTAGAGAGTCTACATGTCCGATCAGAATATTGCTCATCCCCGGCGCCACGCCGCAATCGACGACCGCGGTAACACCTTTCTCCTTGGCCAGTTCATCGAGTTGGAATGGATCTTCCGGGAAGAAGGCGATATCGATTACATCCTTGCCCGCTTCGATTATGCTCTTCAGAGTTTGAAATCCCATGAATCCGGGAACCGCGTTGACTACAATGTCGAAACCGTCCACCAGAGCCTTTACGTTTTTCGGCTTGGATAGATCCCTTTGAATAGTTTCGATTGGATGTTGTTTATCGATTTTAGTTAACGCTCGGCTGCTCAAATCCGCTACGCTGACTGTGAATTCGGAATCCTTTGCCAAATCGACGGCCATGGGGGCGCCTACCAGACCGGCGCCAAGTACGATAATTTTCATGATATTTACTCCTTATAATTTTTACGTTTTTGATCAATACTCAACACCGGTACGAAATCGGTTTTGGGAAGCCGACGTAAAACGGTCAAGATCGGGAAAACCTGATTTTAATGTGAATTGATGTTGGTACGATTAATTAAATTGAGGAGCAACAATTACAGACCGCTATAGCGGTTTATAAAGTCAACCAGTTCAGCGTTGTTTTTGCCGAACGTCTGAATATTATCATGGGTCTGTCTCATGGCTTCAATATAACAGATCGCCGAAATTCTCCAATAGTTATTTTGAAACATTGTACGTCTTCAAGCAATCCGCGTAAGTCGTCAGAGTCTGCCGTACCGAAAAAACATTTGAAATAAGGGATGGTTTTGGCCAGCTTGAGCCGTAGATAGAATCTGACCATGGTTAAAGACAACTATCATAATACTGATTCATGAATTTATTACCGACAGTTGCCTGACTCTTTAGATGCAATAATGCTATTGGGAATTACAGTTATCTCAGCAATAGCATTTTTCTTGTCTCTGAATGATCGCCGGCTTCGAAGCGATAGAAGTAAACTCCTGATGCGACAGGTTCCCCGGAAGCATCTTTGCCATCCCAGATGATAGTATGATTACCTGCTGATTCATCCTGGTCAAGCAATGGTCGTATATTCTGGCCAAGAAGGTTATAAACCGTTACTGTCACTTGCGACTGCCGAGGCAAACCAAACTCAATCAACGTACCCGAGTTAAATGGATTTGGGTAATTCATGGATAGATTATATTCGTCTGGTAATGGGTTAACCATATCATCCAGGACTTCAGAATATTCTCCTTCAGTAATGCTCAGATACTGATTGATAGAAACGCTCAATAAAGTTTCTTCCAGTCCACCTGGCCACTGAACGATTATTGAATCAATAATAGCCGCGTCACCGAGTCCGAAATGAGCGTTAAAGGCATGGTGCACGCAGTAACTGGCGGCCGGAGTGATTTCACGAAGTTGCCATACCGGATTACCGAAGATAGTGGCTTTGAGGCGAACTTTGGTACCAATGGCGGAAGCATTGGAAACCGTACCAATACATCTCACATTTAGCCAGTTGTTGCCATTACCGTCATTGCGATAGAGACGATTATCATTCTCATACTTAGTAACAAATACATCCAGGTCACCGTCGCGATCATAATCACCCCAGGCGGGACCAAAATTACAGCTTAAATCATTAACCAGGGATCCGGTCGTGATTCGTGTGAACGTGCCGTCACCGTTATTCTCATACAACCGGTTAGATAAATTATCCGCCCATGTTGTCACGTACATATCCAGGTCGCCGTCATTATCGTAGTCCGCCCAACTGCTACAGTACGTAGAGGCCGCTTCGGTTACCATTTCGCCGGTTGTGATTCTGGTAAAAGAGCCATCTCCGTTGTTGTTGTATAGGAAATTCACTAATTCCATGGCACCGTTGGCAACGTAAAGGTCCTGATCACCGTCATTGTCATAATCACCCACACTGGGTCCATATGATATCGACGAATCGTTTGCCACCGGCCCCGTCAAGATCTTTGTGAAACTGAAATCCCCATCGTTACGATAATAACAGTTCTTATACATATAGTCTGCCGGATCCGGAAGAGGCCAGTCAAAGAAAGCATTAGCCACTAGCAAATCCATGTCACCATCATTGTCATAATCAGACCAGGCCATCCCGTGCGCGTTGTTGACTTCATTTACAATCTCACCGGTGGTAATTCGCACGAATATCCCATCATCATTGCGATACATCACGTTAACATCCGACCACGGCAAATCCAGGGATTCAGTCTGGGAGTAGAGATCCAGGTCTCCATCGTTGTCTACATCAATCCATGCATGGGTGTTTGAGCAGGCAGGGTCTATTGTGAGATCTCCTGCCGTGTCGATTTTGGTAAATGACCCATCGCCATTGTTGGTGAAGAGGTAGTTGGAACAGTTGTTATGCCGGCCAACATAGACATCCTCATCACCATCGTTGTCGAAATCGCCCCAGGCATGCGAGTAGGATCTTGAACTATCATGGGCAATCGGTTCGGTTGTGATCCTGGTAAAGGTCCCATCACCATTATTATGATACAGGAAGTTGTTTTCAACACCGGAATTGCCCACATAAATATCCAGCCAGCCGTCGTTATCGTAATCTATCCAACTTACGCCCCAGGATGCTCCTTCGTCATTGACCTGCGGCCCGGTCGTGATACGAGTAAAGTTCGGTGGGTCCGCAATCGTCATCTGCGCGAAAGCTAGAGTTAGAATCGTGATGGAAAGGAGATGTTGTCTAATTAAAAGAAGTGATTTGATCATTTGTGTTACCTCCACAACAGCCAAACAAGTTAGCTGTGATTATTGTTACCAGGTCACTTTTCTAAATCTTTCATAAAGCTGAGCCGGATTACTGCACCCTACAGAGTATTCCTGATTAATCTGATATATTACCAACTATCTCGATAACGAGTAAGCTATTTATATCAATCCCAAGTAGCTCTGAAAATCCCTCTGACCTTTTTATCATTTTCTCGCGCCCATAATTATTAATGATCAATCGGAGTTCTACTCGCGGATACAACTCGCATTTTATATACAATTGAGTCGTATGTTTATTCCCCGGATAATATAATGTACTGTGTTTTGCTTCGACATTGCAATTGAGCGGGCGATCTTTAGCGTATGAAAAATCGCGGGTGCCTATTCTCGCCTAAGCGTGATTTTAGGGGGCGGCAGACGTCAAAGTCTGCCCCCGGGTTGTGAGATGTTCGGGTAGACCGGGAGGTCTGCCGCGCGCAAAAGCGCTGATTGAATGATTGAGATTAGTGCTCATATTAGATTATCCCACCCCGCAGTAACGGGGGATGGGGCACCAGGCAAGTGATGAATTTGTAGCCCGTCAGAGCCTACCATACTATTGGACTATTATGGGATTTAAAACAGTAGTTTCCGTGATGATCTGAATCTAAACTGTTTTCCGCTTATTGGATCGACGAACTCTAACTCTCTGGCGATCAATTGCAATGGATTTTTAAAATCGCCCGGCCTTTCGGATTGAAGCTTGGGATGATATCGATCATTAATGATATAGCTTCCTATAACCTGAAGATGCAAGCGAATCTGGTGTCCCTTGCCGGTTAACGGCTCTATTCTAAATTTTATCAAATCATCTTTTTCATCGATCTTCTTAATCAAAGTCCTCGCGTTTATTGGGCCATTACTGTTTTTCATCAAGGGCCAATCTTCTGATTCCTCTATCCGGTTTGCTATAAGCCATTCTTCTTCTTTATCGTTGCTCGGTTTTGTCCCGATAGCTTCATAGATTTTTTTGATATTGCCGGATTTATACATTTGATGATAAACATTTCGTGATTCCGGATTCCCCGAGAATAAAACCACGCCGGCTGTTTCGCGATCAATCCTATGCAACGGAACAAGATTGCTGTTCCCCAGAGATTTTATCAGACGATTAAGCAGACATTCCCTTACATACGGTCCGGATGGTTGAACCGGCAGAAAATGCGGTTTACAGATAGCAACGAGATGGTTATTCTGAAAAAGGATTTCTTCTTTGAAAGGTACCTTTATTTCCTCGGGTACTTCCCTGAAATAAGATAATCTCATTCCAGCCTTGTAGGCTGTATCTTGCGAGATGGAATTTCCAGAGGAATCAGAAACTAAACCATGATCAATTCTCTCCGACCAAATATCTCTATTAATGTGTGGAAAATGATGTTCCAGGAAATCAAGAATCGTTCTAACTTTGCTACCCCGCTTCGGTAGCGTAATAAACGATGGTTTTTCAGATCTGGAAATCTTACCCTTTGTCATTATTTACTTTTTCCGATAATTATATAATAACTACAATCTAAGATTATTATATCCAAAGTCAAGGATTCGTAAGCCGATTTGTTCTATTGATTAAATTTCAGCCCTTCAGACACTAACAGACAATAATAGCAACAACTTAGCTTGAGCCTTTTGTCTGGTGTTTTCTTTTATATTCGCGGGCGGTCCAGGTCCCCGTCTGCCCCTGGGTTATGAGATGTTCGGGCAGACCGGGAGGTCTGCCGCGCGCAAAAGCGCTGATTGAATGATTGAGCTTAGTGCATGTCTTGGATTAACCCACGTCCGCTTGGTCGGAAGATGGGGCACCGGGCTCACTTAAGGGCGCAAATTTCAGTTATTTCCCCTGTCCAGTCAATACCCCCAAACTTGAAATTCACGATATCACCGACCTTCTTCGTCACCAGCAATCTTGCCACAGGCGCACCAATTGTTACCATATCAGACAACAGTTCAAGTTCGAATTCTGCCGGTCCGATGAGGTTGTACGTGTGTGATTCCTTTGTTATTGTATCGACAACAGTTACCGAACATCCGAATGAGACTGTTTCAGGCACGCTGCCACTCAGGTCGACTCTTTCGCCTTTCAGGTAGCTTTTGAGCCGTTGCATGCGTTCTAACAGCAGCACCTGCTTTTCCCTGGCAGCATGATATTCAGCATTCTCCTTAAGATCGCCAAGCTCGGCGGCTGTACCAATGTCCTTCGAGTTCTGAGTGATTTCCTTCTTGAGCTCAGTAATCCTCTCATTCAGAATCTTGAAAGTACTCTTCAGAATCGGAACTTGCATTTTATCCTTCCTCAAATTCGTGTACGCGTCACAACAAAGTGAACTAAGTTAATAAAAAGCTTCTTACCTCGCAACTCTTTTCGATATTTCGTGCCGCGGCAGACGTCCCCGTCTGCCCCTGTGTTAATACGCCATAATAGTATATTTCTGCGGCCGTCATTCCTCGCGCGTCTTCGGGAAAAACAGCACCAGAAACCAGCAAACGGCCGTGAACCCGGCGCCCACTACTACCAACAGACTGTAGGCCGTGTCCGGCCCATATGAGAGTTTCCAGGCTTCGTAGAAGCGGCCGCCCAGAATACTCGATAGGGCAATGCCGAGGTTCCACAGTGACATGAGTAAGGCGAATACGGTGCCGGCCGCCGCCGGTGGACAGTACCTGCCGGCCAACTCCAATTGCGCGAGACCCGTAACCATATAAAAGAAACCGTATGCCAGGCTGATTATAACAGCCGAAGTTTTCGTCCCCAAGCCGATATAGACCAAACTCGAGAGCACCATGAATACCACCGAGCCGTGAAGCAGGATACGCAATGGCACCTTTTTCGCGAACAATCCGTAGAGGATGCAGGCCAGGATCGATCCCAGGCTGCTGATAGTATAAGTGTAGCCGATGAATTGTTCGGAGAATCCAAGTTGCTCGCTCATGTGCATATAAAGGACGTCCGCGGAGAAGGGATTGAAGCTTAAAAGGAATATGAAGGCGGCCACGAGAAGGACAATGCGTGTACGCACAGCCTCGCCAAGAACCTTGATAGCGCGTTTCAGTTGCCCGCGCTGAAGTTCGGGCCGCGGCTTCTCCTTGATATGAAAGATCGCGATATAAAGCGCGACCAGGCCCAGGATCGCGCCTGCCAGGAAGCCCAAGCGTTGTTGCCCGTGCTGGCTGATCCAGCCGCCTGCCACGCCGCAGATCAAACCCGCGCCATACATGGCGCCCCATTGCGCCGACTGAAGCCTGCCGGTAATGCCCAACGGCTGACCGGTTTCAATCATGGTAGCGTCCGTCGCCACATCCTTGAAGGCGATACCGAAGCTCGGCAAAAGTAGTACGAGAAGGATCGCCGTTGCGGCGGCCGGTGTGAGCGGCAGCAGGGTGGCGCATAGGAAACCAACAATCATCAGCGAACTCGACAGGATAAGATAGCTTTTGCGCCGAAGCCCCTTAATAGGGATGAAATCGGTCAATAGGCCGAAAACCGGTTTGATATACCAGGGAAATCCTAAAAGAAACATGAAGGTGGCAATCCCGGCGCTGTCGTATCCCCAGTTTCTGAGCATAGACCGAAGGGGCTGAGCCAGAAGACCCGCTGTGAGCTCACCCGTGCCCTGCACGAAATAAAGCGCCGCGAAGATAATGAATAGCTTTCTTGTCTGATATTGAGTCATCATTCAGCCGGGGTGGCGGGTGTTCTATTAGAAATAAGAATCAAGCTGTTCTCCTCAGCCAATTGCGAGTCAGTAAAGATTCTCGGTATCTCCAATCATATTTTAGGAGGTACTTTTCGGTTTAGCAAGTGGTTTGAAACGAAATCATGACAGGCCTGCCGGTTCCTATACTATTGGTACCAGTCTGGAGATCATGTCAAAACGAAAAAGATACCGTTGCTGAAATGATATATTTCTGGCTGTTGGTGTTTACAATTATTGCACCTTACCTTTGGCCGCCCAGGCACGGGCCCGCATAGGAATCGAACCATCTGCCCGGATAGGCAATCGTTGAAGTAGAATATCTTGAAGCTTATTTCTATCGGATTCAGCCAATGACAGCACATATGTGGGGGCCGGTCCCTGACCACCGAGAAACGGTTTCCAATAATCATCGAAATCGCGGAAATGTGTGTCTATTTCTATGCGGCCGGTTTTGATTCCTTCAATGCCCGCGTTCACAAACAACTCTTTCAGATTATCCTCGGTGGAATCCGGAAAGCGATTACCTTCATGCAAACTCGATGCTTCTGGATCAAGCTCTACTACAGCGTCCCAGAAATACTTGAGAAATTCCATCCGCCCGCCATAATCCCAGATATAGGCGGCTACGGTGCCTTCGGGAGAGGTGACTCTCTTCATTTCCGCAATAGCCTTTTGGGGTTCGGATATGAAGTTTAAGACGAGTCCTGATACTGTGAAATTTACTGACGAATCGTCCAGGGGTAAAGCCAGCGCGTCACCGATTTTGAAATTTACCCGGCTTCCCAACCGTTTCTGTGCTACCTTTAAAAAGCCTTCGGATTGATCGACCGCTATAAGTTCGGCCGGTTTGCAGCCGTGGATAATAGATTCACTCAAAGCGCCGGAGCCGCAGCCTATGTCAAGCCATTTCAGCCTAAAGGACGGGGATAGCCAATCGACAAACGATCGGGCCACGAGACTACTCCATCGTCCCATAAAATATTCGTAAGGATCGCCGGATTCCCATGAGGCTTTCATATTGAATATCTCCATAATTTTATTTTCAACATAATTTCAAATAACTCGCTTTTTCGCATCAGGTTTCCTAATTCTTAAGATTAAGTTTATCTGAAATACTATCTGGATATGAAGCAACCCTTTCTCGGTTTTTGTCAAGTTGTTCAAGATTCAGAAATAAAATTAATGAAATGACGAAAGGTATTCCAAGTAGAATTACAAGGTAGATTTGATTATTCAAATAAAAAACACACAGTATTCCTCTTGTCAATAAATAGCACCAAGCACCAATTACTGTAGAATAAATTAATGCTAAACCTCGATCATGCCACATAAGAATCATACCAAGTAATTTACGGCTACGCTTAGGCCGATCAAGGAAAGGGCCTCCAAATTTAAGTTTTTGCCTGGTTTTCTGTTCACTAATTAAATTACAAATCGGAGGCAATTTTAATAGTACTTCTAAAGATCTTACTCTAACTTGAAGGGCATCATATATCTGTGTATTGCGTTGATCATAAAATATAATGCCTGCAGTTACCAATATGCCAAGAATACTTATAGGTATTACAATTTGAGGATTATGTGACATTCCAAGCAGACTAACGGTTGCACCGGTTACAATTGGTACTAACGCAAGCAGCTTAAATCTTATATCCGCAAGAATATGGATATATTTTGATGTCTGATCGTAATCAAATTTAAGTTTATCATAATCTAAATCCATTTAAAACTCCTCTTTAAGATATCCAGCTGCCAGACGTCCTCGTCTGTTACTAATTTTCAACTTGATTGCAGAGACGCAACTTCAATATTGTATAAGCATCGATTTTCAATCATATAGCTCAACTTTCGCCCGCCGGGCCAATTCAACCAGCTCCCAATAAGGGGGGCGATATCCGTTGGCTGTTTGAAAATCCTCCGCCATTTGCATCATACGGTTCTTAATATCAGTATGACGTTTTGAGAATAGCTCATTTTTCAAAGCAGATGCCGCATCCATGCCCTCGGGTACCGGGCCGACACTGTCCGACAGATTCAATATAAATGAATAAGCTTTTGCCAGACGGGCAAGCGGCAGTTTGTACCATAGGTAATCGAGCTTCTCACCTCTTTCGGCCCCCTCCAGCATGACATCGATCACGGCATTATCGAGGTGGTCTTTATACAATGTTTCCGGGTTATGCCATTCTGCCACGACTCTTAATTGCGGGTCATATTCGAGGTCGGATGGCTCCTGCGTTTCGAAATATTTTACGCCGAATGTCGCCAGCCACGATCTGACACCGGATGATGAAATATTCGAAATCCCCATCCATAGCGTAACACCCATTTGCGAATAAGCATCGGAGGCCACCTCGGAGCAGAAGAGCTTACCGTTATCCTTAAAATCCATTGCAAAATCGTAAGGGATATGTTCTGTCCGGGCACGTTTAAGGGATTTACCGGCGGCCTTATGCGGAAGCAAGGGATCGCCTACAATCGCCGGATGGTCAGATCTCATTCGCAGTATCATTATCCGCAGTTTGGTATCGCGAAGGTAATCCTCGATAGAAGCTATAGCCACGCCGCATTCGATATGCGATTCGATAATCGAGACCTCGCCGCTTTTCTCATCGACATACACCAGGGCTACATGAGAAAAATTGCCGGGGTAATCATTACCGCGGGCTATCAACGCCGATGTCGGCGCGCCGCCTCGAGAAACGAGGATATCCCCGCTATGAATTTCCACTCCCAATAGTTCCGCCGCCGGCGTCGCCGACGGTTCATTCACGCCAATCAGCCAGGCCGGAATCAGGCCGTCGTCCGCCTGTAATTCGATCTCCTCAACGGCGGTGCGGGTACCGAAGAGCAAACGGTAAAGACGATTCCTCGCCTCGGCGGAGTTCATATCCCAGTGCCGGGATTGATCCTTTATAGTTTTTCTAAGCGACGTACGAAGTTCAACAAAGTCGGCCAGATAATCCGTTTCGACGGCGACAAGTGGACTTAGTTCAAAAAAGATTCTTTCCAACTGTAACAACAAGGGCGATGAAGGTTCAATATCCCCATCCTGACATAAATCTAGCATAGACCAAGTTATAGCCAATTTTGATTCAATCGATTCGGCCAGTATGGCGTGATCTGTTGATCGGGCGCTCAAAAAGCTTGATTCGAGATATGACCAATATTCATCCTGATTCCACAAAAACGGGCTGGCTGTCCCCGGCGGTACAATTGGAGATTCCGGTCCGGGAATTAAAAGAGCGGAATACGTGACAGCCAGAATTACAAAAATTCTAATGATATATTTACTTAACCGTGTTCTGTTCTTTTTCACAGCTTCATTCCTGTTCGTTTATCATAATAGCGTTACTAAATTTTGAATCCGCGCTGCGTAAATTTCTTTTTCATTTTATCGAGAGATTCAAGCCATTGACCCCACTTGCGGGAAATATGTTCGGTCCAGCCATAGGTATCGAAAGTAAAAGTCTCTTCCCTGTCACCTTTTAGTTTCAGCATCAGATCACCGTCGCGATAGTAGTCCTGGGCCATATAGCCGTCGTCCATCACTTTCATAGCCCGCTCAATTCGCTTATCACTGAATTCCGGGTATTCATTTTCAAATAGCACGAAATCCAGAGGATAACGCGGCCGTGGCGGCGGTGATTCATCAGGATAACCCATAACCAGTTCCACCAATGGGAATACGCGGTTGGGCAGTTTGTATTTCTTGGCCAGCGATTCGGCCTCATAAGGAATCATCCCGATATAACAGCTTCCCAACCCAAGGCTCTCGGCGGCCATGACCATATTTTCGCCCATCAGGGTGGCATCCTGAAAGCCCAGAAGCAGCAGAAACAGGTCATTGGTGATTAGTTTCCATCCCCTTTTGGCCATAATCAGTTCCAGCTTATGCGAATCGACGCAGACCAGAAACGATATCGGCGCTTCCCAGGGAATATTCTCCCGATCACGGGATAACATAAGGCTGCACATCTGCGAGGCGAACGGCGCTTGCTGCCCGGCCCTGACGATTGTCTCGATAACTTCATCGGATGGCACCTGGTCAGTATATTTGCGAATTGATTTGCGATTCATCATAGCTTTCAAAATCGGATTATCCAACATAGTTCTCTCCCCTCAGGTATGTCGTCAAAGTACACGAGACATTTATAAAAGAGGTTAAGGGATAATTATGAGTTTTTCAAGCTTAAAACGATGGAATGCTACTGGTTTAATAGCCGGATTAAAACTTGGCCTTGGATAAATTATGATTAGAAGTATCCCAATGATACATTTGGCCAGGCGTTTTCCTTATACATTTGCTGCTTCACTTCTGTTTGATTAGAATTGTTATATTATATCTTAAAACCTCGCTTCGTAAACTGCCCCCTCAATTTATCGAGGGATTCATGCCGTTGACCCCATCTGCGAGAAATATGCTCCGTCCAGCTATAGGTGTCGTAGGTGTAAGTCTCTTCCCTATCACCTTTAAGTTTTATCATGCGGTTACCACTACGATAGTAATCCTGGGCTAAATAGCCTTCGTCCATTACTTTCATAGCTTGTTCGATTTGCTCCTCGCTGAATTCCGGGTATTCATTTTCAAACAGCACAAAATCCGAAGGGTAACGCGGCCGCGGCGGCGGTGACTCATCGGGATAGCCCATAACCAATTCAATCAATGGGAAAACACGCTTGGGTAAATTATATTTATTTGCCAGCGGATCGGCCTCGTAAGGAATCTTCCCTATGTAACAGCTTCCCAGTCCAAGGCTTTCGGCTGCCATTACCATATTTTCTCCCATAAGCGTGGCATCTTGTATGCCCATGAGGAACAGAAATATATCATTAGTGATTAGGTCCCACCCCTTTTTTTCCATTATAGTTTCCAGCTTGTGGGAATCGACGCAGAACAGAAACGATATCGGCGCTTGATAGGGAATATTCTCCCTATCTCGGGAAAGCACCAGGCTGCACATCTGCGATGAAAACGGCGCCTGCTGGCCGGCCCTGACTATCGTTTCGATAACTTCATCGGATGGTATCTCATCGGTGTATTTGCGTATTGATTTGCGATTCATCATTGCTTTAATAATAGGATTATCCAGCATAGTACTCTCCTTTGTGGTATGTCATCAAATTGCTCGAGATATTTTTAATTAGGTTAAGGGATAATCGTCAGGTTTTCAAGTCATTATCCGGCGGCATGACGCCAGGTTATAATTGCTTTTTCAGGTAACGCATGGATGATCTTAAAATTATGGCGAATATAATCAGGAATTTCCAAATCCAAAAAGCCTTATCAGTATTGGAGAATAACTTACTTATATAGATAATAAACCATAATTTCGGCCGCGTTTAATTCTGAAACGATCATATAATTAGTTGTCAAATAATAAATTACGGGTCGCGGAATTCCTTCTCAGGGCGGAATGAAATTTGTAATAATAGAAACCAATCAAAACAGGCATCAGTTTATCGGAATCGAAAAACATCGATGCTCTCTGAAAGGAGTGACCATTGGATAATACGACTCTCTTTCTAGTTATAGCGGCGGCCTGCCCTTTTATCTGCGCCATTGTCGCCAGGATGAAAAATAAAAATCCGATAAGCTGGTTTTGTTGGGGCATTTTATTCGGTGTCTTCGCGGTAACAACAGTTGTTATTTTGCCCGGCGAATAACGTCATAAGAATTGAAATTCAGGAAAGGATGATAATGATAACGTCCCGTACCATTGTAATCATAAGTATCGTTGGCTTCGCTTTGTTTGGCGCCCAGATGCTGACTTTTACCCAAAGCTGGGATAATAGCAAAACCAGGGAAGCCGAAGAGTTCGCCAAGCGTGATGTGGGCCTCAGTGATGCCGAAAGGCAAAATCTGATCGATAGCGGCGAATCGAATTTAGGTCTTGAGGAAGCGGCTTCCCGGGCGGGCTTTAAGGATAACAGCCCAATGAGAGGTCTTTACAAACATCAGGAAACGCGCAAGATAATCGCGGGTTCCTGGATCGTTAAAAAGCAATCAGGCAGAAGTAATATTTACAAAGCCCGTTTTGACGGCAAAAAATATTACCTCTACGCGAAAAACGGATCGGGTGATGATGAACTTATCGAAAGCGGCCGCCACCAGACGCACAGCGAATTTATCATGCTTAATCCGTCGGCCGGCAACGCATCGCCTAAGATGGTTCAGCTTATAGACAGACGCTATTTCGTTCTGGAAGCTATATATGACGGCTACATGATAGAGTTCGAGAAAATATCATGACATCTCGCTCACTTATGAAATAGAACAATCTGGTTTAATCGGGCCGGATAATTATCGGGGAATCAACGAAGGTTCCCCGTCTTCTTTGCTTCATGAAATTGTATAATCATAATTCAATTATCTTTAAAAAGTTTGTCATATAATTATTCGAGACCTTTTTCAAATTATTAGAATATATATTTAATTTAAAATATCTGTAAAAAAGCTTGCAAAATAAAACTAAGGTACGTATATAGTTTAAATCGTTTAGCGCAAGAGAGGATTTTTTGGATAGAAAAACAGTAATAATAGAATCAGCAAGGTTGCTTTTCATGCGCTATGGCCTTAGAAAAACGACTACTGATGATATCGCCGGAAAGGCAAGAGTCTCAAAGGCAACCATTTATAAGTATTACAAGAATAAAGAAGAGATATTTAATGAAGTTATCGAATTCGAAGCTGAGGAATTATGGAAATCAATCCTTAAGGCAGTGGATAAGGAAAAAACTGTCAGAGAAAAATTGAGAGCTCGTTTTTTGGCAAAAATCGGGAAAATACATGAATTAATCAATTTCTACGGGATAACCCGTGAAACATGGAAAGAGTACCGGCCGCATATCGCCGATGTTCGGGAACGAATTCTGGCAAAAGATAAAGAACTGGTTTTAGATATTTTGAGTTTAGGTAATAAGGCGAACGAGTTCCAGGTAGACCGGGGGGAACTTTTATCTCATTTGATCGTAGTTTCACTTCAACCATTAGAGTATCCCTGGGAGTTGAGCGATCAGGAAATCTCTTTGCCCCATTTAGCGGATTTTATGGTTGATTTGATGCTTAACGGCATCAGGAAGAGGTAACCAGGTGGACTTTTGCAAGTCAGATTATAAACGAAATATTGATAAAGGCCGCAGCTCGCATACTTTTCATATTCCCGTGATGGGTACAGGATTCACTGTTGATACCCCGTTGAAAGTAGCAAGATATGGTATATCATCGGCGATTTCGCTTGATGACAATTTAGTCGAGCAGATGCGTGAGTATCATTGTAAAAGGGCGGATGAGCCATACGAGAAAATATCGAATAAGGCCGAGGATTCGCGGGCTCGTCGGATAACCGCCTATTTAAATTTGCTTGATCGCCTTGTAAAAAAGCAGGTAGTGGCGCTTCAAGCCTCGCCATTTGAAGAGGGAAGTGAAATAACGAAATATTACAGGTTGTTACCAGAATCTCCTCTTAAACGCTTGTATAATTCTATGGTCGAATCCACGGACCCTGAGGCTAAAAGGCTGGCGCAAGAGGAACTCCGTCGTCGCGCTATACCCGGCAGTATTGATGTTAATATTATGGCCAAGGCCGATCGCGACCTTTATCGTGGCGGTATAAAACTTCCCCCGGAATACGCTTTAGCTATGGCGGCTTTGCGAGGATACGCCAAAAGTACATTACGCTCATCGATTATTTTCTCCGCTGGTATGAACCAACGTCTCTACAGCTATATTGGCCACTTCGATGATTTTTTCCCGGATAAAAATGGAATCCTCCCAAAGAAAATTATCCTCAAAGTAAGCGATTTCCGATCGGCAATAATTCAGGGTAAAATTCTGGCCAAACGCGGCTTATGGATTTCGGAATACCGAGTCGAGTCAGGGCTCAATTGCGGCGGCCACGCTTTCCCATCAAAAGGATCGTTAATCGGTACCATATTAAAAGAATTCAAGGAAAAGAAGTCGGAGCTGATCGATCAGCTTAACGAAATGTATTATAAAGCTCTTACCAAACTTGGCAAAAATTCAGTTGGTTTGCCTTACTCGATGAGAATAACTGTCCAGGGTGGAATAGGCACGGCTGATGAAAATCAGCTCTTGCATGAGCTTTTCGAAGTAGATGGTACCGGTTGGGGCACTCCGTTTTTATTGGTGCCCGAAGTGACAAATGTCGATGATGACCATTTGAATAAGCTTATTAAGGCAACGGACAAGGATGTACTCCTCAGCGAAAGCTCGCCGTTGGGCGCTCCTTTCTGGAATCTGCACGATTCGGCCAGCGAGGAAGCAAGGCGGCAACGTATTAGTTCCGGCAAACCCGGATGTGCCTGTCCCCAGGGTTTTCTTGTTTCCAATACCGAATTTAGCGAAATCCCGATCTGCACCGCTTCCAGAACTTACCAGAAAGCCAAGTTAATCAGTTTATTAAAAGAGGGCTTGTCTTCCCAAAAGATAAAACTAATGAAAGAATCAATTCTTAAGAAATCATGCATATGCCGCGATCTGGGTGGCGCCGTAAGGGTAAAAAACGATATTGATCCCGATGCCAAACCGGCGATTTGCTGTGGTCCAAATATCATAAACTTCAATAAAATCGCTTCTCTCGAGGAATTGATCGACCATATCTATGGCAGGATATCGCATTTCACGAATCCGGATCGTCCTCATATGTTCATAAGAGAACTGATGCTCAACGTGGATTACCTCCGGTCGGAAATCGAGAAGTTTTCGCAAGGACTTATAAGCCGCAAGCCCAAATATTTCCAGGAATTCAAAGAAAACCTGCTCAAAGGTATCGACTACTACCAGCATCTCGCGGATAAATATGTTGAAGAGTTCAAAGAGCACCACCAATTAGATATCAAAGCGCTGCAGAATATTCGGGAGACTATAGAAAATATCCAGCTTGTCTTTAAGCCGGCCGCATGTGTAAAAACCTGAATGTAGCGAGTTTTATTGTCCTTTGGGCCGATTTAACCTGATCTTACTCCGCTTGACTATCGGACCCCAACGAAGTATAATCATCCCATGCAAACTATCGAATTCGAAGACCGATTTCTGGAGGCGTTGAAAAACTCCACCAGAGTGGCCGCCCTGACTGGCGCCGGTGTTTCGGCCGAATCGGGTGTGCCGACTTTCCGCGGTGAGGATGGTCTCTGGAAAAAGCATAATCCGATGGAACTGGCCACCTTCGAAGCTTTTAACAGCAACCCCAAGCTGGTCTGGGAATGGTACGATTTCCGCCGAAATATTATCCGCAAGATCAAACCTAACCCCGGCCATTTCGCGCTGGCTGAGATGGCTAAGCTATACGAAAATTTCACACTGATAACCCAGAATGTCGACCGGCTTCATATGGCCGCCGGTTCGCCTGAGATCCACGAGCTTCACGGCAATATCCATCGCAACCGATGTCTTGACTGCGGTAAGATGGATTACACCGAGGGATTCGATGAGATCCCGCCGAAATGCGCCTGCGGCGGACGGCTTCGGCCCGATGTGGTCTGGTTCGGCGAGATGTTACCGGCGGAAACCCTCGAAAAATCAATGCTGGCGGCGCACAACTCCGAACTGTTTTTCACGATCGGTACCTCCGGGGCGATTTATCCGGCCGCGGGATTACCCGGCGTAGCCAAGAAAAACGGCGCCCTGGTGGTGGAGGTCAATCTCGAACCCAGCGAAATTTCACATGTTTGCGATATCAAATATCATGGTAAATCCGGCGAAATATTGCCGCAGATTGTAAACAAGATCAAAGAACTCAGGCAAAGCTGAAATAAATGAGGTAGTTTAAAATGGAAAATAAACTAAATCACCTGCCAAATAAAAGCCGTCAGGCATTGATTAAATTCACCAAACTGCTCACCGAGGCATTCGGCGATAATCTTTATTCGCTGATTTTGTTCGGCTCGGCGGCGCGGGCATCCAAACGTAATGTAGATGATTTCAAGGAAGGCGCCTCGGATATCAACACCGCGATTATCCTCGAAAATGTCGCTACCAATGAGCTGAATGTAATAATCAATATCGGCGGTAAGATGAAAAAAAGCGGCCTGGCGATACCGCTGGTTTTCAAACGCGGGCATGTCCCCAGTTCGCTGGATACCTTTCCGCTCGAGTTTTCCGATATGAAACAAAACCATATCCTGCTTCACGGCGCCGATCCGCTTGAGGACGCTAATATCGAAACCGGGAACCTGCGTCATCAATGCGAGGTGGAATTCAAAGGCCACCTGGTTCAACTTCGGCGCGGTTATCTGGCCTCGGGTGAAAACCAGGAGGCGATGACCGCCCTGATTACGGCCTCGGTGACCTCGATTGTGGCCACCTGCCGGGGGATGGCGATGATCGCCGGTAAGACGCCGCCGGACAACCAATCCGACCTGTTGAAGATGGTTCAGGATGATTACGATATCGATACTTCAGCTATCGATGAAGCCTGGCGTCTGAAGCACGGCGAAGTCGATGAGTCGACGGCCACGCTGGAGATACTGTTCGATAAGTACCTTATCGCCATCGAGAAGCTGGCGGATGTTGTGGATCGGATGTAGAAGATGTAAATTCGGGGTCATTTAAAAATAGTAAAGATTTGAGGTATTCAAAATGTTTAATTTACCTTTCAATTTAGATAATATAATATATGGTAAAACAGTAGAACAGAATAGAATTGAATACAAAAGAAATATAACTGAAGCAACTAGGGCAAGCATAGGCGCAACAATATGCGCATTTGCTAATGATTTCTTCAATCAGAATGGCGGTTGGATAATAATCGGAATAGATGCGCCGGATGGCAAACCTATTTTACCACCAGTTGGCGTAGATGATTCAGACGTAGAAAAAATACAACAGGAAATAAGAGTATTAGGAAAGAAAATTACACCAATTTATAATCCTGCTATTTTTGTAGAAAAATTTATTGAAAAAACTATAGTGGTTGTTTATGTCCCGGCAGGCGAAGAAAGGCCATATACGGCGCAAGATCCAAGACGACCACAGTATAGGGAATATTTCATCAGACATGGGGCTGAGACTGTAAAGGCTAATAAGCGCCAGACCGAACAATTAATTGAAATTAGCACAAAAATACCATTTGATGATCGAACAAATATATCAGCTGACATGAATGATATAGATACATTATTAATAAGGAAGTTTATAGAAAGCACAAATAGCAGAGTTAAATTTAACGTAAACGAACCATTAGAAACTTATAAATTAATGCATATTGTTGGGCCATTTCATGACCAATTTAAACCCAAAAATGTTTCTTTACTAATTTTTAATAGCTCGCCCGAAAAGTTTTTTAAAAGCGGCTATTTCGAAATAGTGCAGTTTGGAGACAATGTTGGAGGTGACATTATAGAAGAAAGAAAATTCACAGGGCCAATTGACCAACAAGTATTTGAAGTAATTAGATATTTGGATAATTTAACATCTAGACAATACTTAAAGAGTCCAGGAAAAGCGGCGGTTGAAAAAGTCACAGCTTTTCCATTTGGCGCATTAGAAGAGACAATAGCAAATGCTGCGTATCACAGAAGCTATGATTCAATTAATGAACCCAGTAAAATATACTTGTACCCAGATAGAATGGAAATAATCAGCTACCCGGGCCCGGTACCCGGTTTAAAACTTGATGACTTTAAAGCCAATGCCCCTGTGCCACCAGCACCACTCAGAAATCGGCGATTAGGGGAGTTTTTTAAGGAAATGCGCCTAGCAGAAATGCGCAGTACGGGAATCCCCAAAATAAAAAAATCCATGGAAGACAACGGATCACCCCATCCGTTGTTCTATTTCGATGAAGATAGTACATTTTTTAAGGTAACGCTTCCTGCTCATCCTAAATATGTGTTAATTCATACAATTAGAGAATCTTCCTATCTATGGTCAGTTGGTGAAAGAGCTGCTGTGATACAGAATTTAGAAAAAGTTTTTAATGATAACAAAGGTAGCGGTGTTGTAGCATCGCAATTAATCGAATACTATTATAATTCCTCAGAAGATACAAAAGCGGAAGAAATATTTATGGAATTCCATAAAACACCGCTTAAAACGGAATATGAGCAACCATATTTAAGTTATTATCGTTGCCTAATTAATAATAGGAAAAAGAGCAAAGCTAAATCAATAATTAACCTAATCAATGAAAATTACTTTTTTGAACAACCAATTGACATTGCTGTAGCTTTTAAGAGGATTGAGGATTATAGAAAATCGCACATTATACTATCACGTGTATATAAAGATAATGAAGAAAACTTCGTATTCTTACGAAATTACGCAGAAGTAAAAATTAGCTTATCAAATGAAATATGGCATAGTAAAAGTGGGGGGCAGACTACGGTAAGAAGACTACAGCGAGAAGCATTAGAGTTATTAAACAAGGCTATTCCATTAGCTTCTGATAAAATTTCTAAAGGTTGGTGCTGTTTCAATTTAGCACGTGTAAAAAGACGACTACGCTATCCTGTTGTTCAAATAGAAGATGCCTTTGAGCAAGCTATTAAATTGCTACCTGATGAGAAAGTATTTAAGGAAATATACGATCGATGGCGTCAAGACTTAAGCGATAGAAGATCTAGATAATAACGCAATCATTTTCACACAGGAGGTATAGCTTATGGATCGCATGGCTGAAGCGCTTTGGTTTGGGCTGGAACGCAGCAACTTGTTTATCGGATTCTTCTCTCAGGGGATGGTGGGCGAAGACTGGCTGCGGCGGCCGCCGGGCGTTCCGAATCCCGCGATCTGGACGCTGGGCCATCTTGCCTATCAGCGCGCCCTGGTCCTTGAAATGCTCACCGGTAAACGAACCTACGATGAGACCTGGGTTGAGCTTTTCGAGATGGGATGTGAGGTACGTGAACCCGAGCATTATCCGGATGAGGTAACATGCCGCGCGTTCCTTGATGCCCGTTTGCAAGATTTAAAAGCATATCTCGACACCGCCGACGCGGAGGATCTGGATAGCCCGCCCTGCCTGCCATCCAAGTTTTTCAAGACCAAGGCCGCGGTTCTGGTTCATTTAACTCATCACGAAGCCCATCACACCGGAAACCTCGCGCTGCTACGTCGGCTTCTTGGGAAGGATAAAGTGCTCTAATCTCAAGGTTCCATGGGGATATTGTCCGGCAAAGCAAATCATGGCATTTTTTATAGGGCATCATTTTATGCCAAAATACCCTTGCCAAATATCCGTAATACATTATCTTTATCATATAGCGTTGATCTTTTAATATCGAAGATGTTCGGCAATTTTTCAACCATATCCTGGCGGTGACTATGTTGAAATTTACAATCTTATTGGCGGGCCTGATTATATTAATCAGTACGCCGGCGTCTGCGACGATAATTAATGTCCCGGGTGATTACGGCGGTATCCAGGCGGGTATTAATGCCTCGTCCGATGGCGATACCGTGTTGGTCCAGTCGGGTTATTATTTCGGTAATATCAATTTCAATGGCCGGGGAATCACCCTGGGATCATTATACCTGACTTCCGGTTATATCGGTTATATTTCCTCGACCACTATTCATGGTTATGGTTCTGGCTCAGTTATGACTTTCGACAGCAATGAGGATCATTCCTCGATAGTCGTCGGCTTTACTATCACCGGCGGCAATCATATTCGAGGCGCCGGCATTTATTGCGAGAATTCCTCACCCGAGTTCAGAAATAATATTGTTACCAATAACATTGCCCATGAGGATGAAAACTGGAACGGCCTGGGCGGAGCGTTCTACTGCTTTCAATCCGATTTAATACTCAGAGGAAATGTAATCTTCTCAAATAACGCTTACTACGATGGCGGCGCCATGTATCTGCATAACTCAAACCCATTGATTGTAAATAATACGTTTTATGGTAATTCGGCTATGTATGGCGGGGCTATTTCATGCACTGGCAGTTCGGCTTTGACTCTTATCAATAATATATTCTGGGCCGACAGCGCTACCGATATGGGCAATGAATTTTATTTGAGCGATGATGTTTGGCCTTTGTTCACATATTGTAATATCCAGGACACTTTATGGCCGGGTGATGGCAACATCAATCAACCGCCTCTCTTTCGAGATCCCGCCGGGTGGGATTTTCATCTCATGGCAACCGAATGTGACGATCCTTATGATTCGCCCTGCATAGACGCGGGAGATCCCGATATTCTGGATGGAGTCAGCGGCTGCGAATGGGGACTGGGAGAATCGCGGTCGGACATGGGCGCTTATGGCGGTGGAGATTCCGTTGAAGTTGATATTAATGATTTGTCGCAAGTGCCGGATAAATTCAAAATTTCCCAAAGCTACCCTAATCCATTCAACGCGATTACTACAATTCAATACAAACTTCCGACGGCTACAAATGTCGCGATCGACATTTTCGATATCAAGGGCGGTTGGGTGACATCGCTTGTTAACGGTTTCAACCCGGCTGGTAGTCATAGAATTAGCTGGGACGCGAGCGGTTATTCAAGCGGTATATATCTTTATCGCTTACGGACAAGTAGCCATACAGAATCCCGGAAGATGATATTTCTGAAATAACAGACCAAATAATCTAATATTTATCTTGACAAAAGAAGTCCATAGGTATATTTTGAGGTAGCATCGAATTAATGCTGCCTTTTTGACTCTGCGTTTGGTGGACCGCAGTTGTATTATGGAGCTATTATTGCGGAGGTCCCAAATCATGAAAAAAGTATCGATTATATTGTGTATCTTCATTCTCTCAGTCTGCGCGTTCGCTCAAAACGATACGATGTTCGTCTCTATCGGCGATATAGATGGTGAATCCGGCGATTCCATAATTGTCACAGCCAACACCTGGATCGATGTTCCGATTTTCTTTTTAAGCGGCACATCGCAAGTTGGCTGTTCTGAAATCGTATATCCACTGGGCATCAATAATTGCTATTTCGATTCAATCGATGTTGATAATTGCCTCTGGCGTTTTCCATTCAATTGTTGGGATAACGTACAGTTTGGCAACTGGAATCCTGATTGGCAAACAGATAGCAATGGCTGCACCTGGGATAGCTATAGCTTTATCGGTATCGCCGAGGAAGAATCGCCGTATCAAAGCCCGTTTTTAAGAACCGACCCCACCGGCCCGCCGAGACAAGCCCTCACATTCAGGGTACATACTGTTAACATTCCCGCCACTTTAGATAGCGCTTCATCAGATGCTATCGGGCCCGGTTTCGATCCTGATGCCGGTTACGCCTATTGCAGTTGTCCTCATATAGACCGTGAGTATGAAGTCCATCAATCGTTTTCGTGTTACATGATATCAGCCAATCGACCTCCCGATCAATTCGAAGTAACTCTTCCCGATTCGTGCTCCTATGAAAATTTCTCGGTCAATTTCGATATTCGCGACCCCGAGGGCAATCAACCGGATGTAACATCCAACTTTGGCGCCATAATTTTCGATGGCTTCACCGATGATGGCGAGGCCAGGATATTTAATTATACACTGAGTTTCGATATAGAGAATAGCTGCGGCAGTTGTATCGATGAAGAGATCATAGTCACCGCCATAGATCCAAACCGTCCGGATTTGCCAGTAATGGCTAATGCCGGTGAGATTTCATTTTTGGGTGAATTGACCGTCAGTATGGATAACGATCTTGAAATCTGGCCGGGTGAGGAAGAGTGGATGCCGGTATATCTCGATGCTTGCGGCGGATGTTTCTGCCTGGGCGGATTTGAATTTACGATAGCGTATGATGATACTTGCCTGACAATAACCGATGTGATGCAGGGCGAACAAATTACGGGCGGTGAATACTGGAATGTTTCTTATAATGTCGAGGGACCGGGAACTGTCGGATTCACATTTATAAACGACCTTAATAATGAACAACCAGCTGAGGATATTTGCGAAATAAATCCGGATGAACCGGTTTTCTTGATTAAATTCCTATTAGCCGGTGAGCCCACTTATCCCTATAATTTCAGCACGCCAATCTGGTTTATAAACGATGAGCAGGGACAGGATCATTATTTGTATAATTTCATAACCGATAATGAGACTGATTATATGTGGGTTTATGATGCCTGCGATAATCCTCCTGATAGTATCGTAGCCAATTTTCTCAATTTAAACCTTGAGTGCGGAAATATTAGTATATTTAATGGACCATGCCCCTATTACGGTGATATTAATATGAATGGTTATACATTCGAGTTGGGCGACGCGGTTTTATTGGCCAATCATATTGTCGATCCTGATTCTTATCCATTCACCTTATATCAAATGATTTCCTCCGATGTTAATGGCGACGGCTTGCGGGCAACCATAGCCGACCTGGTTTACTTGACTAATGTAATTAGCGGTTACTTCGGACCGAAAGTTGCACCCATTGACGTTATTGCCGAATTATCTATGGCGAAAAATGATAATGGCGATATGAATATCATGATCGACTCCGAGTCGGCTATCGGCGGCGCTTTGATAAAAATCGATCACACTGGTATCGAGCTCGGCAAACCTGTCGCCGATGGTATGGATATACACTTCATCGACAATGGCGATGTTATGACCGTTCTTGTGTTCAGTATGGAGGCGAATTCATTGCCATCCGGCAGCAATATTTTATTCAGCCTGCCGGTTCTTTCCGAAGGTGAAATCAGTTTCGGCGATGTCTCGGTATCCGACAACCGCGGCGCGCTGCTTGATGCACGAATCGCGCGCAATACACCGCTGCCGGAAAGATTCAGTCTGTCCCAGAATTTCCCAAATCCGTTTAATGCTGTCACCTCGATTTCCTACATCTTGCCGGAATCGAAGTTTGTCAGACTCGGAATATATGATCTGCTCGGCAGGGAGATTGATCAATTAGTGAATGAACATCAGGCGGCCGGAGAATATATTATAAGTTATGACGCATCCGGATTATCCAGCGGTATCTATTTCTACCGTATTCAGGCCGGTGGCAATACGGAATCCCGGAAGATGGTGTTATTAAAATAGTTGTATTCGTTGAATACCTGTTTGCTTAAAATTGAATTGACATACAATATTGCTATCTATATTATTTATTTGTTGCATATTGCTTATTCCCCGTTTCTTGGAGGTTTTAGTGATAAAATTATCGAGTATAATATTAGCATTATTTTTACTTGCGATTTGCTTAAGTTGCTCCCTTGGTACCGATCCCGCTATAAGTTTTATTTTTCCGCTTGAAATCGGTAACAGATGGGAATATAGCAGAACATTTTCGTACACCAATATTCGCCCCGACACTTTTGAAATTTCGCCCGATACCTGGCGGGCCGAAGCTATCCTGGAGATTAATTCATTAGATCATATTTTTTTGCCTGAAAACTCCCCCCCGGAATTTATTGAAGCTTACCATCTACGGGAAGAGTATATAGATGATGACACATCGGTTTATGAAGGAGATGCTTATTACAGGAACGCTATTGACGGTTTATATAGCTATAATTCAGGCAGCATACCTATATGGCTTTCGGACAATACGATTATTCCGGAAAATTTCACAATCGGCATATTCTCTATAAATGATGTTATGTTGTTTAAAAACAACTCCACATTAGATACGATTATCTATAATGCAATACCACAAAAAATCCTCTATTACCCTATCGATATGGGTTCTCAATGGCGCTTACGTGATAGGGAAGACAATTCAGGTTTTCGAATAGACAAAAAGGTTGTCGGCTCGGAGGTAATCACTGTCCCGGCGGGCGAATTCGTTTGCGTAATAATTCAATGGTTATATGACTTTGACCGTGACGAGTGCTGGGATGATGATATTGAATTTTATGATTATTTGTGCGAGGTTGGTCTAATAAAAAGAACAATACTATTTAAAGATAATACCTGGCCCAGCGAGTATGGCGAGAATCTGGGCCTGGTTGATTCTATTACGGAAATTGTTCTTACCGATTATCATCTGGAATAAAAAGTATTCCGCTTTATACTGATCATTTCGGAAACCTCTAGTTCTAAAATCCTGA
This sequence comes from Candidatus Zixiibacteriota bacterium, assembly GCA_024231855.1. Classification (GTDB taxonomy): domain Bacteria; phylum Zixibacteria; class MSB-5A5; order UBA10806; family 4484-95; genus JAAEQD01. The sequence goes on along the minus strand of JAAEQD010000402.1, from coordinate 38,058 downwards.
TCTTTCTTTCAAGCCTAATAATTGCATTCAGGAATACAATCCAGTATTAAGGCGATACTCTTCGATGACACGAGCCTATTATCAAGCGTTTCGAGCTGATCTTTAGTCAATATAGTTCTGGCCTTCACAATCGCTTCAAGTTCAAGCGACTTGATTTCAGCGAGACATTTATAGTAATCATCTATTGCGGCATCATCCACAGACGCCCGGTCGGCAAACCATTTTGATGTGAATCCACATATATCTTTTTCGCTGATCTCCACTCGCTCGCGAAGTGGAATCATTTTTCCAATAATAAATTTATTTACTCTTAATAATCCGGAAATCTGGATATCGGTCAGCTGTAATTCTGCATCCATATCTAAAACCAGGTCTATCGACGATTCCGGGATATTATCGGCGGCATTCAGGGAAATTGGCATGGATATATACACGCTTAGAATAACGACCAATACTTTTAAAGTTTTCCTATTATTCATTATTCTCTCCTGCTTTCAAGCCGGCTGCCGGTATATACCCGACAACCGGATTGCGATATGTTACGCTCATTTGATAGCTTTCACATTTACACTCAACACACTGTGCCCGATATCTTTAGCTACCCTGTCGAAAGTGGTATTGGCTTCCTCTACCGCTTTCAAAGCTGTTTCATCATTGGCCAGAAAATCAATCGGGAACGACTTTTCCTCGACGACTTCGACATTCTCGAAGCCAGCTTTTTTTATGGCGTCCAGGTAATCGTCTTTCAACATCGCCCCGCTTAAACAGCCTACATAGGCCCGGACCGAATTCATTATGTAGTCCGGCAACGGTTTCAACAGCACGATATCCGATACCATCACCCGGCCCCCCGGCTTGAGCACTCGGTAAGCCTCGCTGAACACCTGCTGTTTGTCCGGCGAGAGATTGATCACGCAGTTGGAGATAATAATATCGGCGGAGTTGTCGGCTACCGGCAGATGTTCGATTTCGCCCAGCCTGAATTCGACATTTTTCTGTTTGCCTTTGTCGGCATTAGCCCTGGCTTTTTCGATCATCTCATGAGTCATATCCACGCCTATTACTTTGCCGGTTTGTCCGACCTTGCCGGCAGCCAGGAAACAATCGAAACCGGCGCCGGAACCGAGATCGACCACGGTTTCCCCCTCGGCAAGCGAGGCCAAAGCTATCGGGTTACCGCAGCCAAGACCCAGGTTGGCGCCCTCGGGCACGTTATGCAAATCCTCATCGTTGTACCCGATACCCTTACTTATCTGCTCGGCTGTTGACGGCCCGCAACATGATGGCCCGCAGCCGCAACCGCTATCTTGTTTAGTTTGAGTAGCCACCTGGCCGTAGCCTTCTCTTACCTGTTTTCTTATTTCATCAGCTTTCATTATCTTGCTCCTTTCGGATTGTCTTGAATTATTAATCAACGATATCTTTCATCATTGGCCCCAGAAAATCTTTAACCATACCGCCGAATTGATCGGCCTTGATCAATGAAAAACAGCAGACATCGCCGTCTTTCTCGAAACTGATAATCGCCAGCTTGTCCCCGGCCTTTATCTTGGCTTTCTCCCGAAGCTCTTTGGGCAGAACCATTTGCCCGCGCTCATCGACTGTTACTACAGCCTCGACTCCGCAGCAGCCGGTGTTCTTCTGGTCCGAGCCGCAGCAGTTTTCATCTTTTTTCTGTTTCGTCATTGGATTATTCTCCTTTATCGCTTATTTCCCTTATTTCTGATTTATCTGATTATACTGATTTTTGGGATAGAAAGTTTCAAGAAAATGTGGGGTTTTACGACAAATCTCTTAATCACAAGAACCCCAAGAGTTTAGAAGGTGATAATATTGATAAGAAAACCGCCAGATTCACCAATCTGGCGGCTAAGATATTACTTCGGTGGGTGATCTCCCCAAATCAAACAGTTATTTCATTAAGTGTTCCATGAAAAATGTATAGTAACGGGTGTATTCGGTGATAATCTGATCCTTGGTAACCGCTCCATGGCCGGTTTCGACGCTCTCGAGGTAATACACCTCTTTGCCAAGTTTGGACAGCAGATAACCAAAGCGACGGGGATCGCCGGGAAACACCCGGGGATCGTAGAAACCGGCTGTTAGAAGTATCGGCTTGGAGAGGTTCTCGGATTTCCAAATTGGCGATAGATTATGGGCCAGCTTGCTGCCAACCTTACCGAATTCCTCTTCCCATATCTTCTGGCCGCCGACATCACCATGTGTCTGAGTGTAATCATGATCGGCCACGCCAACCTGGCTTATCGCGCAGGCAAATTTATCCGGCGCCGTAGTAGCCAGCCAATTGACCGTGTAGCCGCCATATGAACCACCCCAGATTCCGATTTTATCATAGCTGGAGTAGCCCTCATTTACGAGGTAGTCGAGGGCGGCTTCGGCATCGCCTAAAGCGTCAAAGCGCTTTTTCTGATTGTCGGCTTTCTCCCATTCGGGGCCGTAACCTTCCGAACCCCTGACATTAGGCCGAACAACGATAAAGCCTTTGGCCAGCGCGAAAGCCAGGTTTCTCTGGAAATACGGCCGCCACTGCTGGGGCGGGCCACCGTGATAGTCGACCAACGCCGGGTTACTGCCATCCTTGTTGACATTTATCGGCGTATACAGAAGCGCCGGTATCATCGTACCATCCAGCGAGGGATAGCGGATGACTTCGACTTTCACCTTGGAGAAATCGAAACCGAATGTGGAAACAGTCGCCAATTGAGTGATTTTGTTTTCACCCAGCTTAAAATGATATAATGAGGGCGCGACATTGGGCGAAGAGAAACCGTAGACGAAATCGCCGTTATCATTGGTCGCTCCGTTTTCGTCATAAGGGCCGCCGCCGGCGAGAACGCCCACCGGGATTTTCGGCACATCAACGGGATTACCGTCAAGATCGAAACCGACCAGCTCAGAATAGCCGTCCTTGTTCAAGGTCATGATAACCATTTTGGAGCTTTTGATATACTCAAAGCCGGAATTTTCCATCTTGGGATCGAATATGACTTTGAGCCTCTTGGGCTTATCGGTCTTGATATAGACCAGTTTATTGAATTCATTCCTCTTCGATTTCTTGTCGGTAGTCAGGATAATCCGGCCATCCCCGGTGAAATAAGCATCGCCATAGCTGCCCTTCTTGGTCATGTTCTTCGTTTCCAGGGATTCTTCATCCAGAAGGAAAAGCTGGCTTTCGGAGAATGAGAAGAACCTTCCACAAAGCAATTTGCCATCCTCGTAATCATAGATACCGGCCCACTCATCATCCTGGTACAATGTGTCGAGCTTACCCGTCGAGATCGTATATTTGCAGAAATACTGATTCTGCTGATCGTCAATCGAGAGGAAGAACTCATCCTTGCTTTTGAATATGGTGTTGGAGTAGCGAACATTTGGATTAACCAGAAGCGGCTCGAATGTGCCGTCACGATCGAATTTCCAGATATCGTGGCGTTCGCTGCCGTACTTCATCGCCAGAACCAGCACATAGTCGCCGGATGGATGAGGTTCATAGCCCCAGATCGAATAACCCTCGGCGGGCCAGTTGTTGGGCGAAAGCTGTTTCGGCCAGCCCATCGGCCCATCAATATAGAACAGATGGCCGGTTTCGCCGGTAATCCTCATAGTGAAATAGATGCGGCCGGTGTTATCGATCTGAGCCGATCCGGTATAATCGATGCCAAGCAGAAAAGACAGGTCGCGATGGGTATCCGCCCAGAACGGCGAGTTATCCAGTTTCTGTTCGACAACCTTGGTGCAGCTATCGACATACGACATGATACGGGCGGTATCGGAGATAATCCAGCTATCGGCTTCCGCCAGGATATCCTCAATTTGACCGGCCGAACCGACAACCGCCAGTTGCAGCATAAATGCAATGATTAGAATCAGATACAACTTCCTCATTTAACCTCCAGAAGTTTTATTGAGTTAAAGAATAACTGCTTAAAATTACAAATATAGTTTTTGCTTTCTTAGTAGAATGTGACATTTGCTGAAAATATAATATTAACATAAACTAGGCAACAATAAAAATGGGGAGCTTAACTAAAACAATAGCTTTGTCTGGACTATATATTATCTGTAAACTATTATATAAAGAAGCCTTAAGTAATATCAAAAGAACAGGGTCAGGTAATTGAAATATGACAAATGATAACAAAAGCGATATACCACAAGTCCGATTCGGACCGATCCAGTGGTTAAGCAATCCCCTACGAACTGCTATCGAAGAAGCTGTTTCTGAATACGGAGGGCGTAAGTGGAGAATAAAAAGCGAAATAGATTTGTCGGAATTCGCCTGTCACCATTGCGCCATCGTATCAGATGGTTCATTCGCTGTGTTTTTCAAATACAGCGAAGCGGTTGACGCGAGGCGGCAATTTGAGATTGAACAATCCGGCCTTCAAACTCTCTCGAACAGAGCCGGGGTCTTGACACCACATCCGATAAGTATAACGCGAGTGGAAACTGGGACGCTGCTTATCATGGAAGCCCTTGAAGCCACTAAACGCGGACCTCGCCAATGGAGACAAATCGGGGCAACCCTGGCGCGTATCCATCGGGTGAAAGGCGATATTTGTGGTTTCGAAACGAATGGCTTCTGGGGTCCCCTTCACCAAGACAACACGCCTATGCGCGATTGGCCGACTTTCTTCAATGAACGACGCCTTGAGCCCATGCTTAGGATGGCCATTGACTCCGGGGAAATCCCTTCCTCCGTGGTTTCTAAAGTAGAAACGCTGATTACGCGTCTGCCGGAACTGTGCGGTCCCGAGATAACACCAACGCTTCTGCACGGAGACGCGCAGCAAAACAATTTCATTTGTACAGCTAAAGGAATCTATATCATAGATCCGGCAGTATACTATGCTAATCCGGAGATGGACCTTGCCACTATTGACTCCTGGCAACCTGTACCGGATGCTTTCTTCAATGGCTACCGGGAGGAAATACCAATTGATCCAGGGTTCTTTGAGCGGCGCGATTTGTGGCGTGTGCCGTTATATCTTGCCGCAGTCGTTATTGAAGGTTCAATACATTTGGACAGACTGGCAAATGCTATTCAAAAGTATTTATAGTTGTACGCATGAAGCAAAATGATCGGAGCTTTATTCTATTTTTTCTCGAAATCATACAAAATTTTCGCCAGCAGTTCATCGATCTGATTGATTCTGAATGGCTTGGGGATGTAACCCTCGGCCCCCTCCTTCTTGGCTTGCTCGGGCGGGTAAGCCAGAGTATAGCCGGTTATAATCACAACCGGCAAATCGGGGAATTTGGATTTGATATCTTTAAGCAGGTCGATCCCGTTTTTCTCGGGCATTCTGATATCGGTTATGACCAGATCGAAACTATCCTTTTCGATAATCTCCAGCGCCTCCACGCCGTTAGCGGCGCCGATAGCCTGGTATCCCAGCGCGTCCAGGGATTCTATAAGCGTGCTCACCACATCCGGTTCATCATCAACTACCAGTATTTTTTTGCGGCCGGGTATTGGATTGGCGCGTTCGATATCCTGCTGAAGCAGTGTTTTCTGTATCATTTCCTCTACCACCCCTATCCTAAACGGCTTGGCCAGAAAACCATCGGCGCCGGCATCTAAAATTTCTTGGCGAGGTATATTTTTTCCGGAAATGGCCAAAACCGGAGTTTTGGCGAAATTCTTTTTTACCAGTTCGATTAACTCAATACCGGACTTGTCCGGCAGCATTATATCGGTAATGACAACATCGATACTCTGGCTGTCTAAGATGTTTACCGCTCCCTTAAAATCTTCGGCCGTTAACGCGGTATAACCCAGCGCTCCCAGGGTTTCACCAAGAAGATCCCGGATAAGTTTTTCATCGTCTATCACCAGAATAGTAATTGATTCATAGCTATTCGGCAATTCTACCCCCTGATAATCTTCAGCACATTCTCTGAAGCTTCTTGCATTAGTTCGGTGGAATCAGCCTCGAGATTTAACCTCAAGAGCGGTTCGGTGTTAGATGGCCTCACGTTGAACCAGAAATCGCCGTTATCGATAGTCACGCCATCGAGCTTATCGATGACCGCCCGGGGGAACGCCCCGATCAGTTCATCGAGTTTGGCGGGTATATCCTCAACGCGTGAGTTGATTTCTCCACTGCGGTAAAACGTATCAATCGATGCCACCAGTTGAGACAACTTCGATTCTTTCGCGCTTAAAAGTTCGAGACATATAACAAAAGCAATTAGCCCCGAATCGGCAAACCAGTTATCGCGGAAATAAAAGTGACCGGAATGTTCGCCGCCGAATACCGCGTCATTGCCTTTCATCAAAGCCTTAATAAACGCGTGTCCCACACGAGTACGAATCGGATTACCGCCGCTTTCGGTAATGACCCGGGGTACAGCTTTGGAACAAATAAGATTGTAGATTATTTTAGCGCCGGGATTTTTCTCAAGCATCGAACGAGCCACCAATGCCGTAACCATGTCGCCGCCCAATGGATTAGCGTTTTCATCAACTAAAAACATTCGATCGGCATCGCCATCGAAGGCGGCTCCAAAATCGGCCTTCTCTTGGAGGACACGCCGGCGAAGGTCGGCGATATTCTCAGGTTCGAGCGGGCTGGCGGGATGATTTGGAAAACTGCCATCCAACTCAAAAAACATCGGCACCAATTGGCAGGGAAGCTTCTCGAAAAGTTTCGGAACGATTAATCCAGCCATGCCATTCCCGGCATCAATTACGATCTTAAACGGCTTGATCGCTTGTGTATCTACAAATGTCAGCACATGATCGATAAAACTGCTGATAATATCTTGCTCGGAAAGCGAACCCTTCTTAGTGGCGGACTTGAATTCATCTTTTACCAGAAGATTCATGACATCGGCCAGTTCACCCTGTGAAGATAAAGGTTCCGCGCCTTTTTTGCATATTTTCAGTCCATTGTACTGCGATGGATTATGTGAGGCGGTAATAATCGCGCCGCAATCGAAGTCCATTTTGCCCACCGCGAAATATAAGGAATCCGTAGAAACTAAGCCGATATCGGTAACATCCACACCGGCATCGCGAAGACCCTCGACAAAAGCCGCCGCCAGCTCCTGGGATGAGTTTCGCATATCACGGCCAACAACTCCGGTTTTGGCGCCTAGCACATTGCCGACCGCGGTCCCGATTGCTTTATATACATCCGGATTAACCTGTCCGGGATAGACACCTCTTATATCATAAGCCTTGAATATCGATTCATCAAATTCCATAATTTTCTCCAGACCAATTTTAAGAGCAAGATTAGAAACCTGTCAACCAATATAAATATCGTCCATTTTTTATAAATATTGTAGGAAATTGACAAAAATCGTTAATATTTTTACTAAAGATACCGTAGCTAATGATTATTTAGTAAAGGAACCTTATCCTGCCGGATAATTACACCTTGACAATTATTCCCAAATAGCAATATTTTGTCCTTGGCCTTTTAGGATTCTGGAAGGAGCCAAGGTAATTTCAATTGAATTCTGGAGAAACTAATGAGTTTATTTAATAAGTGCCGCAATTTCACCGCCGCCAGGGAAGTACAAAAAGCAGGTTATTACCCCTACTTCAGGGAGATTTCATCCCCACCGGGAAACGAGGTTATCGCCGAAGGTAAAAAAGTGATAATGATCGGATCTAACAATTACCTGGGCCTAACCAACCATCCAAAAGTCCTCGAAAGAATCCACCAGGCAGTCGAAAAATACGGTTCGGGATGTACCGGCTCGCGTTTTTTGAACGGGACATTGGATATACATGTCGAGCTCGAAGAAAAACTGGCTGAATTTATGCAAACCGAGGCCGCGCTCGTATTTTCGACCGGTTTAATGACCAACCTCGGCACGATATCGACTATTGTCGGCAAATCGGAATATATTTTCACGGATCGCGCCGATCATGCTTCAATCGTCGATGGCTGTCGGTTATCATTCGGTACCACAATCAAGTACAAACACAACGATATGGATGATCTCCAGCGAGTTATTTCCAAAATCCCCAACGATACAGGCAAGCTAATCGTTACCGACGGCGTATTTTCCATGGAAGGCGATATCGTGAAGTTGCCGAGATTGGTTGAAATAGCTAAGGAAAATAGTGCCAGGATACTGGTGGATGACGCTCATTCGGTAGGCGTTTTAGGCGATCATGGGAGAGGTACCGCCGAACATTTCGGACTTGAGAATGATGTGGATATTACCATGGGAACATTTTCCAAGTCCTTCGCGTCGATTGGCGGCTATATCGCGGGCACCGAGGAGGTTATTCATTTTATAAAGCATTTCTCGAGGCCCTTGATTTTTTCGGCATCCCCGCCGCCCGCATCGGTTGCCGCGGCGCTGGCTTCGCTCGAAGTATTACAGGAAGAACCTGAAAGACGAACCCGGCTATGGGAAAACACTCGTCGCATGCACCGTGAATTTACGGACATGGGTTTCGATATCGGTACCAGCGAAACACCGATTATCCCGATTTATATAGGCGAAGATATGAAGACTTTCCAATTCTGGAAAGAGCTGACCGATGCCGGTCTGTTCACCAATCCGGTTGTACCGCCCGCGATCCAACCTAATCAATGTTTGATCAGAACCAGCTACACCGCCACCCACACCAATGATCAACTCGATCGGGTGCTTGAGATATTCCATGACAAGGGCAAGAAATTCGGGATAATTTAGTACTATTGGCGAAAACCCGTAGGGGCACGGCATGCCGCGCCCCTACGGGTTTATCACACAGAAAGCTGATTTATGGCAAAGTATACTATTACCGAAGCGGAAACCAAAGCCGATATCAACGATTTCATCAAAGTTCCGTTTTCAATCTATAAAGATAATTCTTACTGGGTGCCGATGTTGATAGGGGACTATAAGAAGTTTTTCGACAAGTCGAAAAATCCGTTTTTCCTTCACTCCGAGGCCAAATTCTTTGTCGCCCGCAAGGATGGCAAACCTGTCGCGCGAATCGCCGGAATTATCAACAACCGTCATAATGAAGCCAATAACGAGAAGACCGGCTTTTTCGGCTTTTTCGAATGTCCCGAAGATCAGGGATTGGCCGATGAGCTATTCGATAACGCCGCCGAGTATGTCAAAGCCGCCGGCATGGACACGATGCGCGGGCCGGCCAATTACTCCTCCAATGATGATTGGGGTTGGCTGGTCAATAAATACGACAGTATGCCCGTGCTTCAGATGCCTTATAATCACCAATATTATCTCAGATTGGCCGAAAAACACGGTTTCGAGAAATGCAAGGATTTGCTGGCTTTCTATCTGGATGACAGCCGGGGCTTCCCCGAAAAATTCATCAAGGTGGCCGAGAGGATCAGGAAGAAGCATTCTATCGAGGTCAGGAAAATCGATATGTCGAATTTCAACCGGGAGCTTGAACTGGTCCGCGAGATATACAACGCCGCCTGGAGCCAGAACTGGGGATTCGTGCCGATGACCGAAGAGGAAATCGCCCATACCGCCGATGATTTCAAGAAGATAATCGATCCGGAGATCGTGCTGTTCGCTTTCGTTAATGGCAAACCGGCCGGTTTCTCCCTGGCCCTGCCCGATCTGAACCCGCTTCTCAGGAAGATGTACGGCAAACTATTGCCGTTTGGCGTATTTAAATTTCTTTGGCATACCAAGATCAGGCGCAGCGCCACCGGAGTCAGGTTTCTGGCTTTGGGCGTGGTCCCCGAATTCCAGAAAAGCGGCATCGATTCGGTGTTTTATGTCGATTCCTATAACAATGGTAGGGCCCGGGGCTACCACTGGGTCGAGATGAGCTGGATACTCGAAGATAACACCCTGATGACCCGCGCCGCCAAGATGATGGGCGCCGAGCCGTACAAGCGATACCGGTTGTATGATTTGAAGGTGTAATTTTAGAATAAAGGTGAATTGATATTCCCAACGGGGTATGAATCCTATAATTCCCTAATGAACGCAATTGCAATGCAGCCAGGAAAGGATTCCTGACTACGATTGAAAGTCTTTTAGCTCTTACTGGGAAGTAATATGAATACACTTTACATTTTAGGAGCTGGGGCTTCTCGCGGTCATGGTGCAAGGAAATATCCTAAACCCCCTACCGTCCACGAATTTTTCCATCGTCGCTTCATGTCAAAACTGCAAAACAAGTATTCGTCGTTATTTAAATCGCTCAACAACACACTTGAACGTTCGGAAATATCATTAGATAACGTAAACATCGAGCAATTGTTTTCAGTAGTAGAGCCAATTTGGGAGCTTAGCTTAGTTAAGAAAAAGATCAAATCTTATTCCGAAGGACCTCCCCATGCGACTGATTTTATCACACCTCTTGACATGCTCCACTCATGGGTAGTCGATGTGATACATTTGTCAACTGGTTGGCTGCGTCAACGAAGTTGCCCATTACATCAGGAATTAGCCTGCCAAGCAGTGGCAAGAAATGAAACAATAATCAGCTTCAATTATGATTTAATTATGGATTTCGCCTTATTGCGTACAAAGGAATGGTCAGTCAAATCAGGCTATGGGTGGAATAGTCATGGAAAAACGCTAAGCTTCAGTAGCAATACTGATTATGAATCTACGTCCTCTGATATCGAAACTTGCTTAATACTTAAACCTCATGGTTCTATCAATTTCTTTAAATCAACACGTGGTAAAGAACGAGCAAATGGTCGTGGGGGGAAATATTTCAGTTACGGAAAAGAACCGGAGGAAAATGTGCTGTTCGAAGACCATCTTGAGTCCGACTGTATTGAGATAAGGGATCCCAACACAACAATGATGAGGCAGAAGGATAAATCTACTTTCGGATCGCCGCCTTTCGTAGGACCTACGCTATATGATTCGTATGCAAACTTAGATCCTATTACAAAACAAATACTTTACAAGATAATAAAAGCCAATCACGATCTCTCGGGCTTTGGGCAGTTACCATGTTTGGTAATGCCCACCCCTTTTAAATCCATAATGGCCATGAGATTTGCAGAATTGAATATTATTTGGAATCTTGTATCGCAGGCAGTAAAAAGAGCTACTAAGATCATATCCATCGGTTTCACATTTTGTGATCCACACTTTAATGCCATCCTGGCTGATTCTACTAGATCGAGTTTGCGTCCCAAACAGCTGGTTGTTGTAAGTCCACGTAAAAGTACCATAAATGATATAACAAAGCGCATAAAGGCAACTGGCCTGAAAGTAGAGCCGTTCTGTGGTACTTTCGCTGATTTTATTAGAAGTAATTTGAGTAAATGAGATGATTCTGCGCTGTCAGAAATCCTTTCCTGACAGAAATAACCGCAATAAAATGTCGTCGGGAAAGGATGAGCAAAAGATATCGTCCGCCAAACAACGCCGGAAAAGGTGGTCTTATGAAACGAATTATCATTTTTATCATTTTAATACCTTCATTTTTATGCTCACAGGAATTAGGGGTAAAAGAGAAAATCGATGAATATTTAGAGCAAACGGAAAAAGTATGGGAATTTCAGGGGTCGGTACTGGTAGCTAAAAGCGATGTAATTATTTATGATGACGTTTACGGTATGGCCAACCTGAAAGATAAAAAACGAAATACAACAACCACTAAGTTTTTAATAGGTTCAGTTACAAAATCCTTTACGGCTATTGCGATTATGCAGTTAGTTGAAAAAGGTGTTTTAAATCTCGATCATCCAATCTCATCATATTTGAAGAATTACAGCGTTGATAATTGGAGAAAGATAACAATTCGTCACTTACTCTCCCATACTTCCGGTATTCCAGTTTTCTCGATGCTTCCAGATTTTCGGAAAAAAGCTATGCTTTCAAGCTCAGTAAATGATATTGTAGACTTATTCAAAGATGAACCGCTAATATTCGAACCTGGAACTAAACAGCAATACGGTAGCCCGGGATATTTGCTTTTAGGGATTATAATTGAAGATGTTACCGGATTGACTTATCAAGATTATATTAAGCAACATATATCTAATATCGCGGGAATGTCTGAAACTGATATTTGTGAAGATTATAAATCAAGGCCAGACTTTGCTATCGGATATTTTAAAGAGGCAAGGGGTAAATTAATCGAAGCCGAACCAATGATTTTCCCGGTTGCCTTCTCGGCCGGCGCGTTATCATCAACAACCCATGATTTGTACCTTCTCGATTGCGCGTTGAATGGGGATATCCTGCTAAACGCTAATTCACTTGAAATCATGTTAAATTCTGAAAAAGGCGAATATGGACTTGGCTTTAACATCCGTAATCTCGCGGGACATAAAATTGCCGGCCATGATGGCACGGCTCCCGGTTTTTGTGCCACCTTTCAGAGATGGTTGGATGATTCATTATGTGTTGTTATACTTAGTAATAACGCGAGCCTGCCTTTGCCTATATTCAATATTGCTGACGCGTTAGCGGCGATTGTCTTAAATGAGAGATACGAATTACCGCTGTTAAAACACCCAATTCCCCTGGAAATCGATCAATTGACTGAGTATGAAGGAGTCTATCAGGAAAAAAACGACACTTATCATGTGATTGGTTTAGTAGGACACAGATTAGCGGAAAGGAATAATTACGGAATAGTTAAACCGATTTTGCCGGAATCCGAGGACATCTTCTATTACGAACAAGATTTAACCGCTACGATCAGATTTTCAAGAGATGGTGAAGGAAATATATCACAGCTTATATCAAAAAAGCTATTTGATGAAAGAGTCGCGCATAAACTTGGCGAAGCTAAAGCGGATAGTATCGCGTGTGCCGGTTCTATCGTCTCTGTACCCACTTCAGTATTGAATATATATGAAGGGAGCTACCAGTTTTCACCTGAAGCGCCGAATTGGAATATCTTTGTTAATGAAAACAGGCTATTTGCCCGGGCAGCCGGTCTTCCGGCAATTGAATTACTTCCTTTATCTGAAACCACATTCTGCATACGAAGCTTGGGAACACGGGTAATGTTTAATTACGATGATAACAATACGGTTATTGGGATTACCTATATAGATCAGGGCACTAAACGTAATGCCCGCAGGATTTCAAAAAGTAATTAGTTGTGTCATATTTAGCTGGAAAAAGGATTATTTCCGCGCAGTCAGGCGGACGAAGTCCTTTGTTTATCCTTTCCTGACAGAACTTAAAGGTTGTTAATATGCCATCCGATAAAAGCAAAGTTACTCTTCAGGAGATAAACGAGAAAACGGTTCGCTCGATATGTAATCTCTCGGTTACTGACAATCAAAAACAATTCGTGGCGCCAAATGCCGTTTCGATCTCCGAGGCGTACTTTTCCAAGGTAGCCTGGTTCAGGGCAATCTATGCCGATGACGATCCAGTCGGTTTTGTGATGCTGTATGATGATTCCGAAAAGCCGGAGTACTATCTGTGGCGCTTTATGATTGATGCCCGTTATCAGGGAAAAGGCTACGGGTACCGAGCGATGGAGCTGATGATAGAGCATGTAAAATCCCGCCCGAACGCCACAGAGTTTACCACCAGCGTAGTCCAGGCCGATGGCGGCCCCCAGCCGTTTTATGAGAAATTGGGTTTCAAACTCACCGGAGAGTATGATGATGGCGAGGCTATGATGAGATTAGTACTGCCATTCCCGAGCTGTTAGGAATAATAGTAAAACATCAACAGTATTAATAAAACATATTTTCCCCTTGACTTATAAGTATAGTTGCTATACTATTCAAATATGATAAAAAGGATCGAGAAAATAGCCGGTTCTTTCGTCCGGGTGCTTAACAGGATGATTGAGAATCATAAAGTACCACGTAAATATGGCCTGGATGAGCTTATTTATCCTTCCGAGATTCATACAATTATGATAATCGGCGGCAAGCAAGGCCTCGGAGTAGCCGACTTGGCCGGACGTTTGGGGATAACCAAGGGGGCCGTTTCGCAGATGGTTAACCGCTTAGTAGATAAAGGGTTTATAAATAAATCGCAGGATCCCGATAACGGCAAAAGAGTTATTTTAGAACTTACCAATAAAGGGAAAATCGCCTACTACTCGCATGAGAAAATGCATGAGGAAACCGATAAAGAACTGATCAAATATTTAAAATCGCTGAAAGCAAAAGAGTTATCGGTAATCGAGAAATTTTTCGAGCACGCTGAACAGGGAATTGAGAAAAGAAATGAAACTTAATATTTTTTTCGGCGTATAGTTTAGTATCTAAACCATACAATCAGCCGAAAGGAGATTAAAATGCGACACAACAACAAAAGTGAAAGAAAAAAGATGGGGGCGGCGATAGTCGCCGTACTGGTGGCGTATTTCGCGTTTCACATGGCTTTCCCCGAAGTTAAACTCTGGCCATTATTGGCAGGCGCTTTAATCGTGGTGCCGATGTTGATCAGCCATCTGGGCAGTCCTCGCAAAAAAATAAATGAGGTCGCTCAAAGCGAAACCCTCTAGATAATCTCATCAAATCACTCTTGGGCGGGAGATTTCTCCCGCCTCTTCTAGTTACTTTCTACCGCTGTATCACCTCAACCAGCTCCGGGACTATCTGGTCGGCGACGGTATCGCCGGCGTTTTTGAAGGCTTTCAGGCCGGCTTTATCGAAGCTTAAATCGATACCTTTCAGTTTGTGCATCGATTTCTTGTATATCTCATCGCCTGATGCCATATCCACCACCGAGATCGTCAGATCGACGAAGGAGGAATACATCTCGCCCATTATCTCGCTGCCGTCGCGGGAGGTGGCCTTGAGAGTGATAATCAGATCGCATTTGGCTTTGCTGTCGGAGAAGGTGAAACCGTGCTCGGACAAGGCCGCTTTCAGCGCCGGTTCGATAGCCGGGACTTCGAGGTTCACGCCCTTATGTATCTCCTCGGCTTCAACCACTACCGACAGTCCCGATGTATAGAGCACGAACCGGGCGTTGGGCACGGCGAAGCTGTTGACTATGCCCTTGATTATAATCGAGGCCTCCTCGTAATTGATCAACGCCGGCAAGTCGAGTTCGGCAGTGACTATCTGTATTTTATCGATAGCTTTGATCTTGGAGATTCGGCATCTGGCTTTACCATCCTTATCGGCGCGCACCTTGCCGATTAGATCGCCCTCCCCACGGCTGAACGCGAAATTAAACGGCAGATTGGCCTCCCCGACTTCGGGGCTATCGGCGAGCTTGCAGATCGAGATCAGCTCCAAGGGCGTACCGACAGGCTGACCGATCTTGGCTTTCAATTCGGTCTTGACCGGGTTTAGCTCGATTCGCGACAGCAAATCCTGAATCGACGTATATAATTCATTGGATAAGTATATCTGATCGCCTTCATAGGAGGTCTCAAGCGGCTCGCCGATATACTTCTCGATTGGTAGTAGGGCTTGAAGGTAAAACTGCAGGGCTTTTTCGATATTGTGCAGCTTTAAGTTTTCCCGGGCATTGGCGAACAGATCAAGCGATAGTTTGATGGCGTTGTTCAGTTTTACCTGTTTCTGCTCAGCGTAAAGCGATTTCGACAGCCGGTAGTAAGCCCAGTATTCATGATCGTTCTCCCAGGTATCCACCAGTTCGAATCCCTCCAGTTCGGCTTTGGTGGAGGTCCTTATCTGCCGCAACACGTCCTCCTCGACAATACCGCCGGTCTCGACAACTCGTTGGATTAATTCTCCGGAGATATTCACGGTAATTTGCGAAGCCAGGTTATTCAAAGCCGCGTCCTTGGCTATTTCGATATAGTTTTTGGATGTTTCGCCTTTAGGGGCGACGGCAATGCCTATATAATACATTTTGCTGATCGGATGTTTTTGCACCCAATCGGGTTTTTTATCGCCGGCAAATGTCAACTGAAAACAGAGCAATGCGATTACGGCAATCACTTTACTAATACGCGCGGCATTCATCATAGCCTCCGAACATTTTGAATTTTTATCACAATCTAACAGCCCTTAACCAACATTAGCAAAAATACGACGAGTGTTCAAGTAAAATATCAAATAGTTCCAATATGCCCAGGTCGCTAATTAGAAAAAAGAAAAAGCCAATCGCCTTATCATCGGCAATTGGCTTTAAAACTACTTTGTGATCAATTAGAACACTATGCCGCCGGTAACGCCGACAAACGAGGTGGTTTCACCTTCGGTGAAGATAAACCGATATAATCCCTGAATTATCACATTCATATTACCGGCCGGCAACTCTATACCGGCACCCAGAGCCGCCCCCATCTTGCTCTCGTTGCCCTCAATTGTTTCCTCGGTATCTCCATCGGATACCGTAACTTCGTTTTTCAGAGCATTATATGTTCCCATACCAAACAGGAATATTTGAGAATTGGCAGTAGCGGGAGTCAGGTAAGGCCGCACTCCAACTCCAAGCTCCAATATGCCGGAGTTGCCATCCGTATCTATACCAAAATCTCTGGGATCCCAGCCATAAGCCTCCGCAAAATCGTCGTTGAAAGCGTCCGAATCGAACATGAAAAACTCATAGGCCGCTCCGAAACTGAGGCCGATACTGGGACTCAGGAATATCACATATTGACCATGAATGCTCAAGCCGGTCTTATAATAATCTTTAAAACCGTCGGGAGCCAATGGAATAGCGCCTCCGACAAAAAGCTCAAACTGCGGTAAGCGTCCCTGGCCGTGAGATGGCGCAACCATAAGTACGATCAGCAGTAACGCCACGCAAATTAAAGTTCGTTTCATAACAAATCCCTCCATTCAATTGAAATTAACAAAGTACGAATAATCGTACAGTTCTAAAACTTTGATTAAATCCAGCCTCTACTTGGTTTGCACTTTGTCGCCGACCGCCGGCGCCCCATCCTTCCGAATAATAGTTTTAGCCTTGGAATAGCCGTCGTAAACATCGGTTACCTGTATTTCGCAAATCAGCTCTTTCTGGGTATCGAGGGTATCGCCTGATACGGGATGGATAATCGGCTCCCCTTCGCGGAACACATGGCATTTCATGCCTTTCTTGATACCCTTGCCGTTTCCCAGGTCAATAAGCAAATCATTCCCATCCACGCGAATAACCAGCCCGTTAGCAATAGGTAAATCCATTTTGATCTTTTGGGCCACTTCCGATATCATTTCCGAAAGATTGATCAACGACAGGTTTTTGCTGAAGGCGTCCCGGGAGGTAATAATTTCGGCTGTTTCGGTATCGACCAGGCGGGCATCGATAGTCACTGTTCGTTTGTCGCTGGCTATACTGCCGAATACAACCACATCGACGCCGGCAGTTTTACCGACTTCCACCGCCGTCGAAGCATCGATAACACCGGTTAAGCCCAATTTTTGTTCAGCCAGGATATTCTCGAGCTGCGAGCGTTCGATTACCTTAAACCGGTCCAGATGAACGAATTCGGTAATCAACTTGTCCAGAAGGTCCATCTCACCGAGTTCCTCGCCGATGCCCTTGGTTTCAAAAGGCAGGACCGCGATACACAACCTGTCGCCGACGAGTTGTGATGACTCCTTTCCGGGACTGACTTCGGTTTTATCCACGGGCGGCGTAATCGGCAAATCTGTCTCCTGTTTATATACCGGTAGTGTGGGCGAATCCCCGGATTTCTGGCCCCGATCGATAAGACGGATATACTGCCGGGCTTTTTCCGATGAGCTTTGCCTTAACGAAATCGACAGATGCTCCTTGGCTTTCGCCATATCTCCCAGATTGTAGTAACAGATACCCAGCTCGCGGTGAGGGTAATACTTGATAAACATCGTGCCGACGCGTTTCTTGTTGGAATCCTTATCTTGGTGCTTCAGGGCGCCTTCAAAGCTTTCTTTGGCTCGATCCCAATTTTTACTTTTCATTGCCTCCAGGCCGTGCTTATAAAGTTCATACCAAAGAACTGTACCGGAAACAGCTTGAAAGCTTAAGCCAAGGACTATAAATATAAATACGAGAATTTTAATCCGAGCTTTAACAGTTGACATTTTTCCTCCCCATATCATCAAGCTCAACAGCCGAGTTGTCAATTATCAATGATTATTAGTGTTAATTCGCAGGATGTCCGCCCTATGGCAAACTCATCCAAGTATCCGTAAATCATAAACCAATTACTATTAAAAGTCAAGCCTGATAGATCAATTGAGGCAAATTATCCTATCGGTATTTTCAATGTAGCCGGCCAGCATTAGTCAATAAAATCATCGATTACCAATTTTTATTTGTAAATTAAAAACGCCAGGCTGTTTTTTATATCACAACCTGGCGTTATTTTCATTTTGAGATGTTTAAATCAATGCTTACCAAGACCCTACTGAACCGGTACTATCTCGACACGACGGTTCGCCTGACGACCTTCGGGCGTATCATTCGTGGCAACGAAGAATCTTTCCTCCTCACCGAAGCCTTTAGCCGTCATTCTATCCGCGGATATACCTTTCGATTCGAGATAATCCTGAACCGCCTGAGCCCTGGCCTCGGACAGTTTACTATTGCTGATTGCCCGCCCAAGAGCGTCGGTGTAGCCGTTGATCTCGATATTAACATCAGTGTAGATCTTCATACGCTCGGCTAAATCATCCAGAATAGTAATAGCCGGCTCATCGGGATCGGCCGATCCGGCGGCGTATTGAATATTCAAAATGATTTTCTCGGTTATCGGCTTGGCCAGCGGACAGCCGAATTCATCAACCGCGACTCCCTCACCGGTTTCGGGGCATTTATCGATGCCATCCGGAACGCTATCACCATCGGTATCCAGAGCGACGCCGGTTTCATCAACCAGGGCGCCTAAAGGCGTATCAAGCTGCTGATCCTTGAAATCGGGAACTCCGTCCTTATCATTATCCAACGGACAGCCATAAATATCAACCTCAATACCGATTGGAGTATCCGGGCATAAATCTATACCATCAGGAACGCCATCGGTGTCTGTATCAATCGGGCAACCGGAGATATCGACAATAGCCCCGGCCGGCGTATTTTCGCATAGGTCGATACCATCGTAAACACCATCGCCATCGGAATCCAGCGGGCAGCCATATTGATCGACTAAGGCGCCTTCCGGAGTATCCGGGCATTGATCGAACTTATCTTTTACGCCGTCCTTGTCCGTATCTCTCGCTCCCCCAATAAAATAAGTTATGCCGATACTGGGTTGGAGAACCCCCAGAAATGGCCGGGATGACGCATCACCCATGTCAACGTCACCAGTTGGGAAATCATTGGACATATTGGAGATTAAATATGAAAAACGGCCGCTTAGATCAAAAGCGAAACTCTCGCCAAGCCAGAAATTAAATCCGGCTCCCACTTTGACAAACAGGTCCGTGGATGAGTAACTCACGCCTGAAGCCAAATCCTCATAGCTGGCCATATCGATATTTAAACCGGCCAGGAGGAAAGGCTGGACATTACTTTCGGGAATAAAATAATATTGCCCGGATAAGCCCAGTGGAATAACCGTAAGTTTAATCGAGGCATTGTCTTCGTTGTTGAGCTTGAATGATTGGTCATCGGTCGAAACAATGTCATTATAAGTAAACCAATAACCACCTGACAAACCGAGCACAAGGCTATTTGACAACCCGTATTTAAATTCAAGGTTACCGCCAAGACCCATCATGAAAGGCTCGTTATTGCTTGCTCCGAAACCGGTCCCATCGTATTGATCGCCGGCAATCATGGGCGCGAATAAGGGGCCGCGAAGTCCCAATCCTTTTCTGCCTTTCCACTCGATTGCCATTGACACCGATGCCGAAAGAAGCATCAGCACCAGAACAATAATCAGCGTTCTTTTCATATTCCCTCCTGTGAATTTCCTTCTATTGATATTTCTATTTACTACAAAACTCGTCCGGTAAATTTATTCTCTCTTGAATGATTTCCTAATATAATAATTTCCAGAAATCAGGCATTTGTACTCTTTACTATAATTCGGGTTATCTGTCTATATCTTAATACATTAGAAATAGATGTTTTTTTCAAAACACAATCGCGCCTTCCGCGTCAATAAAGTAATTCTATTTCAGGGTAAAAACTGCTTACCAGCTTCAGATTCAATTGGGACAAATTATATTGATATTGTAGTTTCAGTAATCCTAATTCCGATTCAGATCGCTGATTTTCAATATCGAGTAATTCGATCATCGTAATATCACCCAGATCATACCTGGTTTGGGCTATTATCATTGCTTTACGGGCCAATTCAAGGGCTTCCTCGCCGACGTCGATTCTTGTTCGACTGTTTACTATCGCTAATTGAGAACTATTAACTTGAAATGGGATAGTTAACATTAAATCATCGGTTAAATATCCTGATGCCTTCTGAATATAAGTCTGTCTGGATATTTCTGCCCGCCGCGCGAAACCATCGAATAAAAGCCAGTTCAAGTTAATACCCACTGAGTAATTCTCTTCGACTTTGCCGACATCGGGCTGATAGCCGTTACGCAAGTCATAAGCGCCAAACAGCGAAACGCTCGGGAAATAGGCGCTTTTGTTGATCTTGGCTGCCAGAGAAGCCAGGTCGGTGACAATCCGGGACTGGTTTAAATCCTCCCTTCGGCTCAAGATTTCAGATTGATCGGTGGACTGGGGCAGGCTGAACAGGCTATCGCCAATTCTCTCCTCGAGTTTAGGCAATTGATCCACGGGCATATTCAGAAATCGGGCTAAATTCAGGCTGGCGATTTCAAAATTATTAGCGGCTTCCAAAACGGCCAGTTTGTAGTGTTCAAGTCGAAGCCGCGCTTGAAGAAAATCGAATTCCGGGGTGATCTCCTGATTATAACGGCTTTCGATTAACTGATGGATGCGGGTAAATCGATCTGTCTCAGCCTCTATCAGATCGAGGCTTTCCCCCGCGAACAGGGTGGTTAAATATGCTCTGGCGACAGTATCGAATAGTTCCTTCCGGGCATATCGATAACCAAGTTCCGATGACTTTTTTTCAGAACGGGATATCCTGGCGATCGATGGACGTCGACCAAAGCTGTATAATTCATAACTCATGCCCAAATTAGCGTAGAATGGAATGTCAGTCCCTATCTCAATATTCCGCTCTATTATAGGCGGTATAGACAACTCCAGTTCATTAGCTTTCGACATTCTTGAGTAGCTGCCGGTCAGTAACAATTTCGGGAAATATGCCGCTTTGGCGCTTTTAATGGCGGCTTCGGAGGCGCTTAAGTTCGCCCGAGCCGCTTTAAGATTATTGTCCGCGGCAAAAGCCAGCTTGACCGCCTCCATGAGGTTCATGCTTTCACCGATCGATTGGGAATGCGCGAGCGGTGCTAGAAAATATATAACAAAAAATATAATTAGGCAGAATTTGGCAAATCCAGACACAATTCTATGGCGCATTTAAATTGACTCCCCTCCGAATTCACTCATGCGGCAGATTATAAAACAAAATATATTACGATATCAAGATTTTTTCGCGAACGCGCTCCGCCTGGAACCGGTTGATATATATTTCACAGGCTTTTCTATTTGATATTCGATAAAATCAATGTATCGTTTCGCCGGTTCAGGGAGTTTCTTATAATCGCTTATATCGGCAGTTGGATTTTGCCAGCCAGGAAGAGTTTCATAAACGGGTTCTACTCCGCTCATGAAGTCGCCGGACAAGGGAGGGAAATCATATAACTTGCCATCGCGACTGTGTCCCACGCAGACATCTATCTCGTCCAAGCCATCCAGCACATCAAGCTTGGTAAGAACCAGGCCCGTTACGCCCGACATGAAGGCGGTACGCTTGACAATAGCCGTATCCAGCCAGCCGCAGCGACGGGGGCGGCCGGTAGTAGCGCCATATTCACCGCCTTTTTCGCGAAGTTTTTCGCCGGTTTCACCTGAAATCTCCGATGGAAAAGGACCGTTACCGACGCGCGTTGTATATGCTTTCACTACACCCAAAACCTCGCCCTGAACCCCGGGGGGTACACCCAGGCCGGTGAAAAGGCCTCCGATCGTAGTATTTGACGAGGTCACGAACGGGTAATTACCCAAACCCAAATCCAGAAGTGAACCCTGCGAACCCTCGAATAATATCTTCATGTTTTGATCGATAGCTGATTTAAGTTCACTGGTGACATCAATTAACATATTTCTTATCTGTTCTTTGTAAGGAGTGAAAAAGCCTATGAGCTTATTCGGATCAAGCAGAGACTCATCCCCCAATACGGCCAACCTGGCTTTCTTTTTCCGAATATACAAATTAACCTTGTCAGCCAGACGCTCATCATTGGCCAGATCGCCGGCGGTAATCCCTATTCGATTGGCTTTATCGGCATAGGTCGGGCCGATACCGCGCATTGTCGTATCGATTGATTTGCCTTTAACCAGGCCTTCGGAATATTTCTCGATGCCTTTATGCTGGGGTAAAACCAGATGCGTGTTGTAGTCGATATAAAGCCTGTTATCACAATTGATACCCTTGGCCTCAATATCATCGAGTTCCTCGAACAGGCCAACCGGATCGACAACCATGCCGCCGCCCATGAAGCATTTCACATCCGGGTTAATAATACCCGATGGCAGTAGATGAAGAATAAACTTGCCGCGATCATTAACTACCGTATGGCCGGCATTAGCGCCGCCGCCGAATCGGGCCACTATATCGACGCCCTCGGTAAAGTAATCGACTACCTTGCCTTTACCCTCATCCCCCCATTGCAAACCGAGAATCGTTATATTGCCGTAATTCATTGCGTAAGTATCTCCAGTATAAGTTTCCTAATCTCCACCACGCCCTGGCCGCTAAGAGCCGAGAAAAAAATTAGCTGACGGGGATCACAGCCTAAATCCTGAATCGTTTTTTTGTAGGCATCCGATCGCGCCTTGCTTTTGAGCTTGTCCGATTTCGACAGGACATACAGCACGTTCAAATCTCTGCCTAATTCGTTATAAATATAACTAACAAATTCCATCAATGTCCAGTCCGCATCCATCATTCCGCGGCGGCAATCGATAATATGAACTAATCCCTTAAGATTTGGCGATCCCTTGAGATATGATTCGATTAATTTGCCCCAGGATTGTTTCTCTTTAAGCGGCACTTTAGCATAGCCGAAGCCCGGTAAGTCGACGAAATAGTATTTCTCATCCACGTCGAAGTAATTCAACGCCTTGGTCTTACCCGGAGTTTTGGAGACCTGCACAAGTTTTTTCCGATTGAGTACCTTATTGATTAAAGTCGACTTGCCGACATTAGACCGTCCGGCAAAGGCGATCTCGGGTAAGCCGGTAGTGGGGATGTCGCCAAACTTGAAGAATGAACTCAGGTAATTTGCGTTATTAAACTGCATAAATAGTGGCCCCTTCAGGCCAATATATTATTCATAAAAATGACGCGGCAACTATGCTCGTTTCCTTTTACGCTTGAACACATATTCAGGCTCGGCCCCCGAAACGATGAAATCTCTGCCGATAACGATTTTCTTCAGGTTTTCAAGTGATGGGGCCTCGTACATTACCTCCATCATGGCCGTTTCCATAATAGATCTGAGCGAACGGGCGCCGGTATCGCGTTTCATAGCCAG
The DNA here is from genome assembly GCA_024231855.1 of Candidatus Zixiibacteriota bacterium. Classification (GTDB taxonomy): domain Bacteria; phylum Zixibacteria; class MSB-5A5; order UBA10806; family 4484-95; genus JAAEQD01. Next base: position 14,602 of record JAAEQD010000402.1, on the reverse strand, counting down.
TTCGGCGACCGCATCGATAGCGTCATCTTCGAATATAAGTTCTATATTTTCGAGCTTGAAATTGTGATAGTATTGCTTTATCAGGGCGTTTTTAGGTTCCGTCAGGATTCTCCGCAAAGCTTCTTCATCGAGCTCGCTCAGGGCGCAAACTACGGGTAAACGACCGATAATCTCCGGAATCAAGCCGTATTCGAGCAGATCTTCATCCTCTATTTTGTCCAGAAGCTCGCCAATTTTGCTGCCGATAGATTTGCTTTCGGCTTTAAATCCGACAACCTTGCGGCCCATACGCCGGGCGATAATTTTTTCCAAACCATCAAACGCGCCGCCGCAGATGAACAGTATATTCCGGGTATCAATCTTGATTAAATCCTGTTCGGGGTGTTTGCGCCCACCTTTGGGTGGGACCGCGGCAATAGTGCCTTCGAGGATTTTCAGAAGCCCCTGCTGGACGCCTTCGCCGGAAACATCCCGGGTTATCGATGGGTTACCGCTTTTACGGGCTATCTTATCGATCTCATCGATATAAACAATACCAAGTTGGGCCGAATCCACATCATAGTTAGCCGCCTGCAGAAGCCGCACCAGGATGTTTTCCACATCCTCACCAACATACCCGGCCTCGGTAAGAACCGTGGCATCGGCAATCGTAAACGGCACTTTCAGCATCTTGGCCAGGGTCTGGGCGAACAATGTCTTGCCGGTGCCGGTTGGTCCGGCTAACAGGATATTGGATTTCTCCAATTCGACTTCGTTATCTTCCGAACCGGGATTGAGAATCCGCTTATAATGGTTATAGACTGCCACCGAAAGCATTCGCTTGGCCTTTTCCTGGCCGATAACATAGTTATCCAGAAACGCTTTTATATCTTTAGGTATAGGAACATCGAATTTCGCGCCCGACCAGCTTTTCTTATGAAGCAGATCGTTACATACATTTATGCAATCGCCGCAGATCGACGCTTGCGGGGCCGAAATAAGACGTACGCCCGAGGCGTTGGTGCGTCCGCAAAAACTGCACCTGTCTTTAAACGGCTTCTTCTTGGAAGAGCCATCGCTAAATTTTTTCATTTACTTCTACTACTGTTTAAACTTTCTATTTTGGCCTGCGTTCAAAAACCTCGTCCACCAGCCCATATTCCTTGGCCTCTTCGGCCGACATAAAGTAATCACGATCTGAATCCTTGACAATTCTGTCGAAGGGCTGTCCGGTGTGTTTGGATAAAATGCCGTTGAGTTGCTTTTTGGTATTGATAATTTCGTTGGCATGAATCTCGATATCCGAAGCCTGGCCCTTAAAGCCGCCCCATGGTTGATGGATCAGGATACGGGAATTTTTCAACGCGGCCCGTTTGGCATGGGTGCCGGCGCACAACAAAACCGCCCCCATCGAGGCAGCCAAACCCACGCAAGTGGTGTTAACATCGGATTTGATGAACTGCATCGTATCATAAATTGCCAGGCCGGCGGTGACTGAACCACCGGGAGAATTTATATACAGAAAAATATCTTTGCCGGGATCCTCAGCATCTAAAAACAGAAGCTGGGCCACCACCAGATTGGCGATATTGTCATCTATAGGTGTGCCGACAAAAACGATTCGATCTTTCAGAAGGCGCGAATAGATATCATAAGCGCGTTCGCCCCGACCGGTTTGCTCTACCACCATCGGAACCAGAGTTTGCATCTTCAGTTTGTCCATATCCTCTCCTTATTATGAACTAATTTTCGAGTTTTCCTTGATAAAATCAAGTACTTTCTGCTCTATCAGGGTATCATCGATATCATTGAATTTACCCGCCTTACCCAGAGCCTCGCGCGCGGTTTTTTCATCCATGTTATACATATTAGCGAAATTCTTGACCCACGCGGCCCGGTCCTCTTCTATGACTTTTATACTTTCCTTATCGGCAATTTCCCGATAAATAAACTGCCAGCGGATAGTATCCTCGCCCACGGAACGATAACTCTGTTTCAATTTTACTTCATCGACATCCTGATAGCGTTTCTTGAAATCTTCTGTTACAGATTGAAGATACTTCTCCACCATAGTTTCAGGCACATCAAAGCGATTATTATCGACTATTTGCTTGATCAGATCGCCTTTGAGCGCGTTATCGGCTTCCTGGTTGGCCTGAAGGGTCATATTTTCTCTGAATTGCTCTTTAAGTTTATCAAGGTTTTCCATCTGGGCGAAATTCTTGGCAAAATCATCATTTAGCTCGGGAAGCTTAATTTCCTTAACTTCCTTGACCAGGGCGGTGAATTTCACCTCATTACCGGCGAATTGCTTGTCGGTGTAATCCTCCGGATATTTTATCTCGATATCCTTCATTTCGCCGATACCCATGCCGCGTAAGCCCTCTTTAAACTCCTTTAGGACGCTTTCACTACCAAGATCAATCTCGACATCTTCCATTTTATCGTCTTTAAGCTGATTCAATTTGTCGTATTTCTTGATCAAATCGGTAATTACGAGATCGTTATCATGGCATTTACGCTCGACCGGGGTAAATTCGGCATTCTGCCTCTGCATCTGGCTAAGTGATTCCTCGACATCTTTATCTTCGATTGCGCGGACTTTTCTCTCGGCTTTGAGGCCGGTGTATTTTTTAGGCTCGAATTCCGGTCTGACTTCGATTTCGGCCCTGAATTTCAGCGGTTTATCATCATCGAATTCGACATTGGACAATTTGGGCTGTTCTACCGGGTGCAAATCCTCCTGGCTGATAGCCTCATCATAGGCTTTCGGCACGAGCGTTTCGAAGACATCGCCTTTGATGCCGTCAATGAACTGTCGTTTAACGACTTCAAGGGGCGCTTTACCACGGCGGAAACCGGGGATATTGGCCTTGGCGCGATAGAGGAGGATTTGCTTATCTATTTCGGCCTGGATTTCTTCATGGGGAACCTCAATATCGAGTATTTTCTTACAATTGGGTTCGCTATTGACTGTGACTTTCAACTATCCTCCTTATCATCATGATCGGGCCGGTTTTGGCCTGATTATAAACGTACAATCTATTTATACCCTTGGGTTTATCCCTCGGGAGTTTTCGGCAATTTAATGCGAAAGGGGGGATTTGAACCCCCACCCCTTATCAGGACTGGATCCTAAGTCCAGCGCGTCTGCCAATTCCGCCACTTTCGCTAACCTCGAACGCGGTAATATAGTTTCGGGAAATGGTTTAGTCAAGGGGTGTGTTCATTTGGGGCGGATAGGCATGTTTACTGCAAGCAAGGTTTAGAATAAAGCCATGGCAGTTTTTCTTATTAAAAAGGATGGAAGCAATGCAACATCCCCATTTGAAATTGAAAATATACTTCCGGAATACACTAAAAACATTTGGGCTTTTTTATATAAGACTTGACAGACCCACATAGTCTATTATATCATGTATTTATAATATATTGATAATATTGTCTGAAGTATAAATGCGGTTGGTAATCAATAGGGGAAATTGGAAATGTCCCAGATGCTCTTATGGCATACACTGGACTGTAAAAACGGCCGTGAGTGCCTAATACTGAAAAAACAACAATAAAACATTAGAAAGAATTATTGAGATAGCGCCAAAAAATGAAAGTGAAATACTGAAAGGAGCTTTATCATGAAACGTCTAATTCTCGTAGCGGGCATTGCTTGCATTATACTGCTTTCCCTAACCTCTGGTCAAGCCCAAGATACGCCAAAGAAGATACGGGTGGGAGTGTACGATAACCGCGCCATTGCTGTTGCCTACTTTGGATCTGAGTACAACATTTTTCTAAAGAAAAGAGCGGAGCACCATGAAGCCTTGGCAGCAGGAGATTCTGCACGGGCTAATGAACTGACTGTCTGGGTGGAGAGATTCCAACGTCAGATTCATTTCCAGGGATTCTGTCGAGTACCGGTTGATGATCTTTTACTTGTGGTGAAGGACAAGATAGCCGGTGTTGCCAAGCGTACTGGTGTTGATCTGATCGGCTGGAATCCGGACTATACCGGAGCGGATGTCGAGGTAGTTGACATCACCGATGAATTGGTGTCTCTATTCAATCCGACTGAGAAAAAGCTAGAGCAAATAAAAGGTTTAAAAGATGTTGAGCCGACGGCTCTGGCAGATGTTGAACACGACCACTAGTTTACGGGTTGGCGGACCTTTGATCAATTCGGCCAGACAGGCCAGATCGTCAATCGTTTTTGGAGTCCCTAGGCATGAGTTTTGAATATAAACGGGCAGATTGGCACTTCTTCGCCCGGTGGGTGCGGAACACTTTAGTTGGGTACCTGCTCGGGTTCGTCTTCATCATCCTCGGATCGATCGCCGGCGACCTGATCGGTATGCCTGGGTCCGATTTCATAATCGGGATTGGCATGGGAGCAGGTGTCGGTTACGCGCAAGGACGGATTGCGAGGCAGTGGCTTGGTACGATCTGGCCCTGGATGTGGGCAACCGTCATCGGACTGGGAGCTCCATTGTTAGTGGAGGATCTCATTGCAGTAGCCTGGAGTGAGTTCGACAGTCTGCATTCACTTCAACTCGACATTGCTATCTGCGGCCTGTTTGTAGGTTTGTTGCAGCGATATATCTTGCGTTCGCATTCCAACAGGGCTAACTGGTGGGTGCCTGTCAGTATCGCGGGTTGGACTCTGGCGGCATGGACGGCCTCCGTAACCTTTACCGGTGAGTGGGATGCTATCCTCAACCTCGGTATGATTCTGATGGGGGGTGTCGTCCTTGGTGTGGTGACCGGTGGAGCGCTGATCTGGGTGCTTCGGCGTTGACACATGCGGTCAGACAATCGGTTGCAACCGACATACCTGATTACAATAACACTCAATATTTCACTGCATCTCCGTCATGAGGAATTTAACACATTGAACACGCTTATATAGTTTCGAGGATTAGTTTAGTCAAGGGGTGTGTTCATTTAGGGCGGGCAAGAGCATCTGCCGCCCACGAAAATAACTCACAAAAGTTTGCATAAGTGAGGTCGATCCCGTTATTGATTCTCTTGACTGCGCCTCATGGTGTGGCTATCTTATTGGGGGAAATCGTCTTCACAGAAAAAGACGAACCCCTGGAAGTTTCAATCCACTGGCTGGAGCCGGAATAGGTGCTTCGGCTTACGCTGTTCGTACTAACAGAATCATACATAGATGAAAGGAGCGATGACCTTATGACCGAATTTACGTTGGATAAATTGCCGAAGAAAGTTTTAGCAAGAATAGACCTCCAGTCGGCCTTCATGATATCGAGATGCGTTGTCGCCGCCGAGAGACTTCAGGTATTCAGGAAACTACATGGCAAGAAACTGTCTGCCGAGGCGATCGGCAGGAAAATCGGAGTCCGCGGTTGGCGTATAGAGGTATTCCTGGCCGCGTTAGTTTCAATCGGACTGCTGAAAAAGACGGACCAGCGGTACAGCAATACCGCGTTAGCGGACAAGTACTATGTTCGCGGTCGATCTATCTTCTGGACCAAGCGGTATTCAGAATGGTGTTGCCGAGAGTACCAGGCATTTTCCGTACTGGAGAAGATGCTAACTACCGAACAGAGCTACGCATCGATCCTTGGGATAGACAGCGCGGATTACATTAAAGAGATGAAGGAGGACTCCCAGTGGGCGAATGATTTCACGCACATGCTCTATTACGCTCACCTGCCGCACGCGAAAGCGCTCGCCCAAAACCTTGATCTATCGAATTATCACTCCGTGCTGGATATTGGAGGCGGCTCGGGTGTGATGTCGATGGCACTGGTGCGCAAATATAAACATCTGAAGGCATGTGTGTTGGATATCGAACCGGTAATCAACGTCGCCAGGAAGATCATCCGGAAGGAGAAACTGACCAGAAGAATAGATACATTAATCGGTGACCATGACAAACATATTCCTGATGGCTTTGACGTCATGATGTATTGTGATGCCGAGATTGGCGACGGCAGCACGCTGGACCTGGCTTATGAAAGCTTGCCAAAAGGTGGTTTAGTGGTTCTGGTTGAAGACTACAGCTCAGACGACTGGACTGTGCCGCTATACAGGTTAATGTGGCAACTAAGATCGAACTCATTCTGGTTGAAAAATAGGCGTCAAATGGCTTTGATGTTACGAGAGAGCGGCTTCAAAGCTGTTAAGAGCCGCCGAATCTATAGCGACACATGGCTGATCACCGGTCGCAAAGGCCTGGCACGCAAGCGCGGCGTGTCGAGGACATGATTCAGAGTGCTGAGCAATCGTACCTAACCCCCACCCTCCGCGAGACTGAATACTAGGGCCGGCGCGTCTGCCTATGCCGCCACTTTCGCTAACTTTGTACGCGGTAATGTAGTTTCGGGGAGGGGATTAGTCAAGGCGTGTGTTCATTTTCTGGGGGACTTTGGGGATGTCCGTGGCCCCTAACGACAGTTTTAAATGCATGAATACCTCCCCTTTATGATGTGAGCATACTATTTTAAATTTATACAGAATTTAGGTTAGGATATTTATTAGAATTTTCAATTACCATATACGGTATAAAGTAATATGAATTTTATTGAAATTCAATATGTTATAATAGATTTTCTATTGTATTAGGTTTAACTATTTATTATATTCCAAACAAGAATGATAATATTCTAAAAGTCATTAAGTGAAAATGAGATTTGCAGCTTTTACATTCAAAGCACTAGGTATTTCTGATACTTTTGTATTCAGAACAATCAAAATCAGAAGAACGTATTCTTCCCCAATGAGTTACTTACCAATAGGGGAATTATTTTACACAATGAAAAATAGTATACTATATACCCTGAAATTTTCAACCTACTTGTTTAAGTATGTAGCATGATATAAAGGAGCATAAACTAATGTTAAGAAAATTCATAAGAATTATTTTTACAGTTTCAATTCTATATTTTATAGTAGGATTAATTATCGCTGAACTCAGTTTAATTCCAATATTTACATATGAAGTTTATTTAAAATTTGCTGCTATGATTGGTGGAGTTGCATCTGTGTTTGGACTATTAGCGTTAGCTCTACCGATAATATCATCAGATGACTTAAAAACTCTTGAGATTTCGTCTCTAAAAAATATAGCTTCCCTTGCGGAGGAAATGCAAGAGGCAGATAAAGAAATTGATAAAAAGTCTAGGGAAATTAATAAACTAAATGTAGAACAAAAACAAATAGAACTCCTTGTACGTAAAGCTAGCTTAAGTCTTCACTTACAAAACATTTATGAGAATAATAATAAGCTGCTGGCAGAAACTTACCAGAACAACTTAAAAATTAAAAACCAATTAGAGGCTCTTGGCGAAGAGATAAAAGATATAGGTAATAAAGAGCTATTAAATAAAATTACTAAGATTGTAAAAGAGCGTGAGTTAAAAGATAACGTATTAGACGAAACCTACCAAATACTTTGGATGAAACCCAGCTTCATGGGTTTTGGTATTGATATTAATGCTCTGGTAAAACGTTTGATGGATATCAAAAAGAAGTCCAAGTAATTAATGATTGTTTAGCTTTAGAGTTTGTTAAAGAATCGCCGTGGGCCGGTACCGCAACATATATTTGTACACAGCATCGATTTTATATATACCATTTTTTAACAAAGCCAGCCAAAACTTCAGAGAATATGAGATAACATTAATTATTTAGTTGTTCGCAAATCTCTGTTATTTAAGTGGACCTATATAATTAATATGGGGTTCGGGATCTTAAGCAACCGCCCCGCTACGGCCCCACTGTTACTTGCAGCCAAGAGCCCAACGAATCGAGCACCAAATCCCGCTGGTTCAAATCCTCTATGAACAACAGATGATTACCTCCCGGCTGAATTATGCTGAATGAATTGGAATTCACGGGAGACGATATAGCTGTAGCGGTGAGCGGATCGTGTTCGCCGTAAATATAAATTATATTTTGGCCGTCGGTTTCCAGCCATTGCTTCATATCCGCCATCACGGCCGGATCGTAAACAAGCGGAACTCCCACCGGCGCCATATGTTCGTAATTTGGATCATCAACCTCGATTAATAAATCGTCAAGGTGCTCGGTGGCATAACCATAGTAACCCGTTTCGGTGTGGAATTGGTAATAAGTCGGTTCAAACATAACGCAAATTTCATCCCTTAAGAAATCTATATCGCTGACACTCTGGAGATGAATAAACAGGTCAGAATTAGATACGGTCGAATCGGGGATAAGATCACAATGGTATACTTGCAGATATTGCCAGAATATATAGCCGTACTCGAGAACCAGATATTCAAAGGCAATCCCAACACCGCCGATCCGGGAGTAGCTATACCCCTGATCCTGAACGTACTCCTCATAAATCGGCAGAAGGCTATCCCGCCGGGTAAGGGCCAGACGCTGGAATTCTCTGATCTTGTCCCGGCACTCTTCGGTGCCCACAGTGTTTGTCAGGAAGTCATCGACACGCGGATCATGAGTCGATATGAATACGCCGGGAACCACTGCCACGGTTGCCAGTACATCATCCGGGTGGAACCGCCTGTGATGTAAAGCGGCGCCGGCGCTTTTACTGTAACCGAAATTTACCCACGGGCCGGTGTATATGTCTTTAAATATATCGGCGATTACGTGAAAATCGCCCGAGGCCTGTTCTATAGTCAGATAATCCCAGTCAACCGGATTGGGCCGGTTATCCCCGGTGTACCTGTAGGCTGCCAGCAACTGGTTGGCCTGAAGCATCTCCGCCAGCTCGTAGGAGGCATTACTCGTAACATCATAACCCCAGGTAACCAGCGCCATTGGGGCTGATTCATCCACGTGCGACAGGAAAAGCCTCTGCTCGAAGCTTTGTCCGTTCGGATTTGCATGATCGACCGGCTGAACGATGGTTATCTGAAAAGCGCGAGAGTAATGTGCTCCCTCAGGCGGATCGATCTCCACAACACTGCAATTTGGCAAAGACTGCAAACGCTCCAATAATGACGGAGTTACGGGCGGATCGGTCGACTTATTCTGGCAACCGGCCAGGATAACTGCAATTAGTATTGCATATAATAATATTCGATATATTTTCTTCGCATCCATAATCGTCCTTTCATTCACAGACAGTTTAGATATTTTCATTATTATATTACAAGCCCGATTGAAATAGCAATTAATATAGTGGCTGTATACCTTTTTCACGATGGTTTGTTTACCGCGAAGTTCTTATAATTAAGTCGAAGCCCAAATAAGCAACCTATCGTTAAATTTGATATATTTCGGTTATTGTGCTAAATTGCGTACAGTACCATTATCGCAATAAGCTAAGATCAATGACGCCAAATAGGACGAATAAATTTGCAAAACCTGAGAAAACATGGCCAGTCGCCTTATATCATCGCCGCCATCCACGGTGGGCCGGGAGCGCCGGGCGAGATGGCGCCGGTTGCACGGGAGCTTGAATCGACCTGCGGCGTGCTGGAGCCGCTTCAAACAGCGACATCGCTTCAGGGCCAGGTTGATGAGTTGAACGACGTGCTTACGAAACATGGAGACCTTCCTATCACCTTAATCGGCTACTCCTGGGGGGCCTGGCTAAGCTATATACTCGCAGCTAAGCACCCTGATATGGTGATGAAACTGATTCTCGTTGGCAGCGGCCCATTCGAGGAGAAATACGCCGCGGGGATTATGCGAGCCCGGCTGGATCGACTGAGCGATCAGGATAAGGCAAGGGTCGTTTCGGCATTGGAAATTCTCGATGATCCTGACGCCGAAGATAAAAATAGTTCATTCGCTCAATTCGGCGAGTTGCTATCCAAGGCCGATGTTTTCAATTCGATAGTCGAAGATTCAGCGGTATCGGAAACGATCGATTGCCAGGTTGAAGTATTCATGGGCGTGTGGGAGTCTGCTGCCGAGCTAAGGCGAAGCGGCAAGCTTCTTGAAATGGGCAAACAGATAAAATGCCCCGTTACCGCAATCCATGGCGATTACGACCCTCATCCGGCCGAGGGTGTGAAGAAGCCCTTAGCCAGAATCATAAAGGATTTTCAATTTCACTTGCTTGAGAAATGCGGGCATAAGCCCTGGGCAGAACAATACGCGCGGGATAGGTTTTATGAAATTCTCAGAAAAGAATTAGATTAACTAATCATCTATTTCAATAGCAGCATCGACCCGGTATCGACATAATCACCGGCTTGTATCCTGTAGAAATATATGCCGGATGTCTTGCCCGAGGCGTCCCATGTTACCTGATGATATCCCGCCGGTTGAACGCTATTAACCAGTGATATCACTTTTCGCCCCATGATATCATAAATATCTAAGGTAACGGACGAAGATTCATGCAAGTTATAGCTGATAACAGTCTGGGCGTTAAACGGATTGGGACGGCTATGAGTTAAACGAAAGCCTTTCGTTATACCCCATCTATTATCATCGACAGTCTGGCCCTCATCGGGTAAAAGCAGTGTGATCTCATCGATTCGGACATCGCCCTCGTAATCATCGGTGTGCGGCTCGCCTAAATATAGATACTCCAGCGTATCATCCATAGCGTTGATCAATTCAAGATCGACCGGGGTTGTCTCCTCGATAATATCCTGGTTACCGTCATACAACCTCAGAATAATATGACCGTCGATTTTCTCAAGCTCAGCGTAATACCAGGTATCGTAATCATAGGTGTAAGCGACATTCCAGTTCCAGGGTGAGGTGTCCCACTCGTCGCCGTCCCAGGTTCTCAGCAGGTTACCGCCGGAGTTTTCCTCTGGAGCCATATAGACCATGTAGACCGGATGGAAGGTTTCGCCGGGATCATCCCAGTTTATATGGTTGTCCACATCGATAACCATTTTGCGATGGTAATGCCACCAATACTCGGCGCATTCGTTGCCCACGCAGATACGATCTGTGACAGTCAGGAAATACATGCCATTTTCGTAATGCCCCTGATGGTCGTTGAAATCGGGATCATCATAATCAGCCTGCTCGTAATTGGTCAAATCGTAATTTATATAGCCGATCTTGGTCCTGACCTTATACTCTTCCGGCATTATATCGACGCTTCTTATAAGGGCGGCGTTCCAGAAATCCGGCGCGTTAAGCTGGGCGTAACTGTCGGCGACCGTGATAGCGCCATCATTGATAAGCTGGTATATCAACCAGCCATCGGTGCCGAATGTTTGGCCATCGGTGGCCTCGTAGGTGGTATCGAAATTCTCCTGATACAGAAGCACCCAGCCGGAATCGTTGAACGAGGTAACTTGTGGTAGGATATCATCGGGTGATGAGCCGGCAGTGGGCTTATCAATGTACATTACCTGAAAAACTGCAATGGCAATTATTATCGTTATCGTATATTTCAATCGAGACATATGTCCTCCTTTTAACGAAGTTTCCTCTCTGGCAGTATATTGGGATTGGGGCGGGAATGTCAAGGGAGGAATTGGATTGAAATTAATTAATGAAGTAATAAAAGAAGTCAGGCGTAGGTCAGGCCTACTTGGGGCCTGACGAGCCGCTGTGGAGAATCGGTCGCGTCAAGTCCCAAGTGGACTTGAAAAACGGTATCTACGGTTACTACGATCTGACAGAACTATCAAAGGCAAGGCAATAGATGCTTGCCATTAGGTAAAATCCGCAATCCCCCTTGACAAACTGATACAAATACATAGATTCTCAATCAGCTTAACCAAGGATAGCATTTAAGAATGACCGGAACTAAAATCGAAGATGCCGTCATTATAGGCGCTGGGCCGGCCGGAATCGCGGCGGCGATTCAGCTTAAACGGCATGGCATAACGCCTGTGATATTCGAAAGTAACCAAATCGGCGGACTTCTCTATAACGCCAACCTGGTGGAGAACTACCCCGGCTTCCCTGATGGCATTTCCGGCCCTGAACTGGTAGAATTACTTTCCCGGCATCTGCAAAAAGCATCGATAATGATTCAAAACGATGAGGTAACCGGACTGGATTACGACGATGGCAAGTTCAAATTGTCCGCATCCGATAAAACATGGTATGCCCAATCGGTGGTGATAGCCTCCGGCACCATGCCCAAACTCTTTGATGATATCGCCATACCCAAACCGGCTGAAAATAGAATTTTCTATGAGGTTTATCCCCTTCTAAAAGAGCAGGGCAAAACTATAATCATAGTCGGCGCCGGGGATGCGGCTTTCGATTACGCGCTCAACCTTAGTGAACACAATGATGTAATTATCCTTAACCGGGGCGAGGAAATCAGATGTTTACCGCTTCTCAAAGATCGGGCGGATAAAACAGAATCGATAAGTTATCGCGATCATACCCAAATCACCGGCATTTCCATCGGCCAGGCAAATAAATTGCAGATCGAATGCCAAACTATCAAAGATAACTTGCGGCTGGATTCGGATTTTATCATATTTGCTATTGGACGCCAGCCTCAGCTTGGTTATGTATCCGAGAAACTGATTGCGGGCTCCCTTGAGTTAATGAAGCAGGGTATTTTCCATATTATCGGGGATGTGAAAAATGGAATCTACCGCCAATCGGCAATAGCAATCGGGCAGGGGATTATGGCGGCGATGATGATAAGTAGGAATTTGAAGGACCAAAATAGATGAAAGTAACGGCTAGTGCCGGCAAGGAAGGTATCGCAACTGTCTATATAGCTCAAACAGAGGATGGTAAAACTGTCGAATTCATCGAATCCGTTCAACCGCCGATTCCGATCGAGAAAAAATGGGTTATTATCGTTTCCACGCTGTTTGGCTGCCCGATTAAATGTACAATCTGTGATGCCGGTAATTTCTACCAGGGCAAGCTTACCAAAGACCAGATATTCGCCCAGATTGATTATCCGATCAAGCGGCGATTCCCTGATTTCGATATCCCAGTGGAGAAATTCAAGGTTCAGTTCGCCCGGATGGGCGAACCGACGTTCAATCCCAACGTGCTGGACGTATTGGATGAATTGCCGTCACGATACAAAGCACCCGGCCTGATTCCCTGTATCTCCACAATCGCCCCTTCGGGCGTCGATAATTTTTTCGAGAGGCTTATCGAGATAAAAAATAAACTTTATCCCGGCAGGTTTCAACTTCAGTTCTCGATACACACTTCTGATGAGAAACTAAGAGATCGGCTTATACCAACCCGTAAATGGGATTTCGCCCGAATCGCTCAATATGGCGAGAAGTTTCATAAATCTGGCGATCGGAAAATCACCTTGAATTTCGCTCTTGCCGATAATCTACCGATGAATCACGCTGTACTAAGCCTGTATTTCGATCCCGAGATATTCCTGGTTAAAATAACGCCGATCAATCCAACCTACCGGGCCAGCGAAAGCGGCCTGAAATCCTTTATCAATCCCAAAACCATAATCGACGAGCGCGTACTGAAATATCAACTTAAAAAACTCGGTTATGAGGTAATAGTCAGCATCGGCGAGCTTGAAGAGAATAAGATCGGCAGCAATTGCGGCCAGTATGTAACCCGTCATCTCAAGGAGGCTAAATCGCTTGAAGACGGCTATTCATACAAACTTCAAAAACTCCACTAGGATTTAATTAGCAGTAGTCGCCTATTAGCCTTGGATTCGTTTCAAGAAATTAGCAATTTCCATATATTTCTTTACACTCCGATTGAACATCCGGCATCATCAGAAGACCTTGACAGAATCCCAAATGGCCGTATATTGGTAATAGCGCTGACATCTAATAGTGGAGGACATAATGAGGAAATTAATAATGGCCGGTTTGATAATAATATTGACTACTCCGGTTTGGGGACAACCGCGATGTATGACATCGTTGTTCGATCAAGCGAAAATAGACCTTCATGAGAAATACGGCCGCCCCCACAATAATCAGCCCGTGGCAAATGATATAATCCTTCACGAAGTCGGCGATACGATGACATTCTGGAACTGGGACCTGTCGATTATGCCGCCGCAGTGGATACTGGTACCGGCCACCTGCCGCGCGGTTACCGAACATGCCTACGTATTCGTCGCCGATGACCAGTGGAATGTACATATGGATTCAGACGCTGTCGCCCAGGTGGCGTATTACTGGGAGGAGGGCACCTATAACGATTCAACCGCCGGCATCTATGATATGGATACCGAAAATTTCGGCCTGCCGCCGGATGAACTCGATGATGACGATCACATCTACATTTTCTATAGCGAACTTGGCTCTTATCAGGGTTCCGTGTTTGATGGCTATTTCTCGGTGTTCAACGAGTATACCGAGGAGGAGGCTCAGGACATGGGCGGCCATTCCAACGAAGTCGAGATGTTTTACATGTCGTGTCATCCCGGCGACCCGGTATCGCCGATTCGGATATCGGTCCTGGCCCACGAGTTCGAACATATGATCCACTGGGCCGCCGATCCCAACGAGGAGAGCTGGGTGGATGAGGGCTGCGCCGAATACGCCATGCTTCTTTTCGGCATGCCCGATCCGCTGGTCAGCTTCCCGAACAATCCGAATAATGATTTAACCGTATGGGATAACCAATTCGCCGATTATATCAAGACTTTCATGTTTATGACTTATTTATCTGATCATTACGGCGGCGCGGAGACTATCCGGACGATCGTTCAGGAGCAACAAAATTCGGTTAATGGCGTATCGTTGGCCCTTATAGAGATGGGCTATATGCAACCTTT
>JAAEQD010000401.1 GCA_024231855.1 Candidatus Zixiibacteriota bacterium | reverse complement strand
CCAGCTTATTATTCAATGGGACACAGCTCCTTTTAATGACACTTTGAGCTATAAACTGGAACATCCTCAGGCCTATTATTCCTTGATGTTCGGGGAAGAATACGAAGATATGGGGCCGGGTCTGGTCATTTTGCTTCACGATGCTATTGTAGCAGCAGACCAGGATTCAGAATATTTTATGGCGGATTATGATGCCTACATCGTATTCCATGCCGGATCAGGAAGGGAAGTCGACATCAATGGCGATACCCCGGGTGATATCTGGTCGGCCGATATTCCGTTGGCAGATTTGCGGGAAATAATAGCTAATGACGATCCGACATATCGAGGAATTCCGGTCGATGAGGGAAATCACTTTGTCACGAGTGGTATGCTAGTTCCGGAAACAAGCAACCAGGATGACTATTATATTGGATTGCAAGGCTCACTTTTTCACGAATTCGGTCATCAATTAGGTCTGCCCGACCTGTATGATACCAGCGGTTATTCCATTGGCGTGGCCGGTTGGGCTTTGATGGGCTCCGGCGGCTACAACGATAACAGCTATTTCCCATCGGAATTATGCGCCTGGGCAAAATATTATTTGGGCTGGATTGAGCCGGAGATAATTACTCAAAATGGCCAATACACCGTTCATGCTATTGAAGATTATGATGACACGAATACTGAACTATATAAAATTCCGATTAATTCTCATGAGTATTTTTTAATTGAAAACAGGCAATTTACGCCCGGACAAATTACTCCATGCCAGAATTGTCCCCAACCGAATCTCGAGGAAGACAATTACTTTGCCAGCCTGATATTTGAACCGGATACGGGCGATACAATGGTTTATTATAGTGAAAAATCCACGATTATCTGGTCGAGTAACTATGATTTTGCCTTAGCTGGAGAAGGTATATTAATCTGGCATATCGATGATGACATAATCGAATCGAACATTTATACCAACACAGTTAATTACACCCTGCCCAAAGGCGTCGATTTAGAAGAAGCAGACGGGATTAACGACGATCTCAATCCCACATATCTTTATTCGGCTTTTTTCGGCAGTGCGGTCGATCCTTTTTATGAAGAAAATAATAGCGAATTTACTCCATTTTCAATTCCCAGCAGCCATTCCAACAATGGCTCCGATACACATATTTTTATCACTGATATTAGTGAAAACGGTTTAGACATGACTTTCCGGGTTGAGTTTGATTGGACCCAGGCGGGATTCCCACAGGAGTTTTGTGATCTTGTCGGCTCGAATTCACCAAATCATGGCGATATAAATGGAGACGGCAATGATGAAATCGTCATTAGCTCCACCAGTGGCAATATATTTGCCTTTAACAGTGATGGAACACCGACTGTCGCCGGTTCAGAAAACGGTTTATTAGGCTCGATGGATTTTAGCTGCAATTCATCTCCGGCGCTTTGCGATTTGGACGGTGACGGCGATCTTGAAGTTTTGACATCGACCGATAACGGTAAACTTTATGCCTGGCATGGTGAAGAAACCGACCTGGACAGAATAGTGGAAGGGTTTCCTGTTGTCAGCAGCGGAAAATTAAGTTCACCGACTGTCTGGTACGATGACCGGGAAGGAAGTTTCACTATCTTTGTCAGTTCCTCGGAAGGCTTCTTACACGCCTGGAGATTGTCCGGCGATCAAATAACCGAAGCACCCGGTTTCCCGGTCTATTGCGAAAGCGGTTTAATCGGAGACCCACTTTTGGTCGATCTGAAAGGCGCCGGAGATCTGGAACTAATTGCAATTGCTTCTGCCAACGGTAAGGTTTTCGCCTTTGAACCGGATGGCTCTCCCTTTGACGGTTTCCCGCTCAATCTCGGTCATCCGATTAGCAGCGGCATGATCGCCGGGGATTTCGATCGTAATACCTGGAAAGAATTGATAGTTACTACTGAGGACGGTTTGGTTTATGCCTTTTACTATACAAGCCAAATCGTTCCAGGATTTCCAAGGCAGGTTTCAGGTGAGATTCAAGCTACACCGGCTTTGGCAGATTTGAACGGCAACGGGTACCTGGAAATAATCATCCCAACCGGAAACTACCACGTTTCAATTGTCAGTTCAAATGGCATTTTGATGGCTGAATGGCCCAATGAATTCGACCAATACACCAATCATTCGCTTGAACCATTGACTGCTTCACCGGTTGTGGCTGACATAGATAACGACAATGACCTGGAGATTCTGTTGGCTACCTGGGATCAAAACATTCAAGCCTGGCATCATGACGGGACGCCGGTCGATCGCTTTCCCTTAGCATTAGGCGGAGATGTGGGGGCGACGCCTATGATATTCAATATGGATGGCGATCCCTACCTCGAGCTTGTCGCTACCTGCGATGACGGTTACTTTTATGCCTGGGAAATGCCATCGGAAACAGACAACATGCCCTGGCCGCAATATCGCCAAAATTTTTCATTAAACGGCCAGCTTTCAAACGATTATTTGTTGCCTGAACTCAATGAAGAAGGTATATTGATTAAAGAGTCGGTATATGTTTATCCCAACCCGGCAAAAAACTCAAATCCAAAATTTCGCTATCGAATTGGCCAACCGGCAGGCGTCCGGATTAAAATCTATGATGTCTCGGGCGATTTAGTGGCTGAACTAATAGGAACGGCTTATGAACATATTGACAATGAAGTTGAGTGGGATATTTCTGATATAGCCGGTGGGATATACCTGGCCCAGGTCTATGCTCAAAGCGGGCTGACAAAGACACATAAAACCGTAAAGGTGGCTATCACAAAATGAAATGGAATTTATTGCCGATCCTGACGATAATGACAATTTTTTTTCAAACGACTCTCTCTACCGCTCAGCAGTCCCTGATGATCGATCCGGTGGATAAGTGGATTTATCGCAGTTATTTGGCAGAGTCCGAAGACGATTCGCTAGTCCTGGACGGATCTAACCGATCCATTCCTCAACTTGCCCGGCAAAAATCACCGCTGAAAGCATTTGCCTTATCGGCGGTTATCCCCGGTATGGGTGAGATATATGCCGGTAAGAAAACTGGTCTGCTTAAAACAGCCTTAGAAATAGGTTTGTGGAGCGGATTCTTTTATTATAATGGCAAAGCCGAGGATAAAAAGGATGAATATGAATCATATGCCGATGAGCACTGGAGCTTTATTCGCTGGGAAGAATGGTATACAAATACGGGCTGGGAAGAAAAACAATCCGAAACTTTTGAGCGTGATGCTAATCTCGATCCGGTTAAAGACCATCACTATTATGAGAAACTTGGTAAGTACGCCTGGGCCCAGGGTGGTTGGGATGATTTTTATAATGAATACCAGGTTGATTTCAGAATAATAACTTTTAGCGAGAAT
>JAAEQD010000400.1 GCA_024231855.1 Candidatus Zixiibacteriota bacterium | reverse complement strand
TTTTATAGTTCGGACGTTAGCCCTCTATATTCAATAGCTTATCGTGTATCGAGATATTATTCGATAGATTCCGCTTCGTACGCTGATATGGCGAAGATGTCATGGGAGTGAAGATCATGGTTAGAAGTACCGAAGATACTAATCCATGAAGCAGAAACATTATGACCGAATGTAAAATATGATCTGTACAGCTGAAACTGCGCGTTGACGTTATTTTCGCGACGTAGCCCCGCTTCTCTGTAGGCAAACGATTTACAGGTATCACCGCCTTTGATTCACATAACGGATATAGTGCGGCCCCCACCAGCTACGAATTCAGGTAGGCAAACGTTTCCTACTCCCTAAAACCGGGGATTTCCGGGCTTAAACCCTCGATTCCCGGAATTTCTTTGCCTACCCCTTTCGGCTTGGATTTGATCTAACGCGATAATGTGCCAGAAGTTGCCTCTAATCCCTCCCCTAAACCGCAGTGTCGCTACGGAATTTATGATTTTTGGAATTCGCCAATTTATGGCTCATAAACGCGTTTCCGCTACATCATTTTACGATGCACTGACGCGCTTTGTCGCGATTTTCGTGTCGCGAATTCGCGACATAATTGCCACATTTTGTCTACAAACTTTAAACGTTTTAGCGAC
>JAAEQD010000399.1 GCA_024231855.1 Candidatus Zixiibacteriota bacterium | reverse complement strand
GAGATTCAAATTAATGATTTCAGTCTTGAGTTTTATGGTATTTGCCACAAATGTAAATAGACCATTCGCGGAATTCTTTCAAAAGCAACAGATCGATTATCTTAGCCTGTTTTAATCCTATAAAAGCTCTTGACAGCGGGATTTATTCCGATATATTAACTAAACTTGCACATCAAATAATGGGGCCTTAGTTCAGTTGGGAGAACGTTTGACTGGCAGTCAAAAGGTCGCCGGTTCGATCCCGGCAGGCTCCATTTTTTTTTACCTCAACAATTTAAAAACTCAACAATATTAACAAAAGTACAAGAGATTTAGACTTTCAAATTACGATTCCTTGTAACATATTATCGGCATTGAGATTAACTATAATGGCGGCTGGAAAGTGTAAACAGTATTAATTCAAGCCAAATTGTTAATTCTAATCCTATTATTAAGAGCTTGTTTTTCGGGCAAAGATAGCTATAATTAGTAATAGCAGCCGATGATTTAGCCTGAATAGTGATATTTGAAAACCAGATTATAATTTGAGTGGCAATCATGCTTAAAAATGTCCTTGCTATAGTAATTGCATGTCTATTGGCAACTGGGCATATAACTGCCACTATAATCAAAATCCCGAATGACTATGCCACCATCCAAACCGGTATCAATTTTTCCTTCAATGGAGATACGGTAATTGTTAAACCGGGTAAATATGTAGAGAATATAAATTTTAATGGGCACAATATCGTGTTGGGTTCATTGTTTTTGATTACGGGTGATACAAGTTATATTAAGCGGACGGTGATTGATGGGAATCTGTCAGGATCGGTTGTTATTTTTGAGAGCGGGGAGGATAATACAACAAGCATAACTGGTTTTACTATTAAAAACGGCCATGCGCTATATGGCGGGGGGATATATTGTGAGTGGAGTAATCCGGAAATCATATCCAATTTAATAATTGATAACTTTGCTGAATTAAATGGGGGAGGTATTTATTCCGATTATTCAACGCCGGATATTGAAAATAATGCTATTAATGATAATAGAAGTAATAATTGCGGAGGGGGAATATATAGTACGGGGGCTTTTGGACCGTCAATTAGATACTGTTTAATAAGTAATAATTATGCAGATTCAGCAGGCGGCGGTATAGCCTTAATGGGTAATTCAAATTCCTATCTTCATGGCTTAAGCAATAATCATCTTATTACTAACTCAGCAAGTTTTATCGGTGGTGGAATTTATTGCCATACTTTTACTCATCTTTTTCTAAACAATATAATTCTAAATAATCACACGTCAAATTCCGGTGGAGGAGTTTACTTTTCATTATCAGAACCAGATTTATGGAATAATATAATATGGGGCAATTATGCGTCTGATTTATCGCAAATTGGTTACGATTCATCATCGGTATTATTTGTAATGTATAATAATATTCAAGATTCGCTTTGGCTCGGTGGGGCCAATATTTCTGAAAACCCTCTATTTCGCAATCCCGAGTTAGGTGATTACCATCTGATGGCTATAGAATGTGGTGATCCATATGACTCTCCGTGTATAGATGGCGGATGGTATGGTAGAGAAGATACTGTGTTGTCATGCGAATGGGGCTTGGGTTTGCCAAGATGCGATATGGGAGCTTTTAGTGGAGGAGATTTTTCCGTTGGTATTGATGAGATTGGACCTGTACTTCCTAACAATATATCTATCTCTCAAAACTACCCAAACCCGTTCAACGCCGCAACCACCATCAATTACGAACTACCGTATCAATCACATGTCATGATGGAAATCTACAATATCTTGGGTCGCAAGGTAACCATGCTGATCGATAAGCAGCAACAAGCGGGCTACCATAAGGCCATCTGGAATGCTGATGATTTCTCCTCGGGTATGTATTTCTATAAACTGCAAGCGGGCGATTATACCGAAACCAAAGCTATGACACTTATGAAATAAAAAGGGCTGCCTAGCGACAGCCCATAAGAAATCTTACTTATTTATATAAGATATGAATCTTGCGATTATTTCTTGTTCTTACATTGGCGGCTTCGATGTCGATACCGTGATTTTATAAATCCCGCTTTTCCGTAAATTATCCATTATTGAAATGATCCTGCCATGTTTAGCATTCGTATCGGCGCTGAGGGTTACGCTCTTTTCCTCATCATCGCCGATCAGGGCCAGAACGTTCTCAGCCAGTGAATCGATTGCGATAGGTTTATCCATCAAATATACAATTCCATCTTCATCAACGTGAACGATTATTTTCTCCACCGGCATATCCTGACCGCTTTCGGCCTCGGGCAATTTCAGTTCTATAGCCGGCTGCTCTAAAAATGTCGATGAGACGGCGAAGAATATGATCAGGATGAATAGAACATCGATTAATGGCGTCAAGTTCAAGCCGGCCTGGCGTCTGGTTTTAGCTGCCAGTTTCATAATATGCTAGTTCTCATGTCCCTGAGTTTTAATGTCATATTGATTAACCGCTTCATCGCTCAAATCCTCTGATGATTTTAACCGATTAATCTTGCGATACAACGCCGATGTATATTTTTCGATCTCAAGCGAATATTTCTCGGTTTTGTGGGAGAAATAGTTATAGAAAACCAGCGCCGGAATCCCGATGAATAAACCTGTCACCGTAGTCAGAAGCGCTTCGGATATACCGCCGGAAAGCGCCGATGCCTGGCCGACGCCCTGTTCCTTGATTACTCCGAATACTTTTATCATGCCTAATACGGTTCCTGCCAGTCCCAAAAGCGGCGCGATTGAAGCAACGGTCTCTAAAATCCCCAGTCCTTTACCCAGGCGGTTCACCTCTTGTCGGCCCTGGTCCTCGATCAGTTCCTTGGCGTCATCCTTATCCAGTTCAATATTATCAAGCTGGAGTTTTATGATATTCGGCAAAGGTCCCTCGTATCTCGAACAGATTTTTTTCGCTAGTCCAAGATCCTTATACGAAATAAACTGTTCTACTACATCGATGATCTCCGCGATAATTATCTTACTCCGTCTGAGCATAATCAGGCGTTCGACGATTATAGTGACAGCTACCAGCGATGATAGCGCCAGCGGATACATCATGAAACCGCCCTTTGAGAAAAACTCCAACATATTTTCAATTCCCTTTCTTTGAACCGGGATAAATCAAGTTCACTTTAATAGTCAGCGTATTATCGGGGAAATCCACCGGCAACGGTGCGAACGGAAAAGTGTTTTTGATCGCGTTTTCGCTGGACATCCGCAATGATTGATGACCGTTGTGATCAAGTGTTATGCTTTTTATCAACTTTCCATCGCGATCAATCGTAACATCCATCAGTGTGTTGCCGTCAATCATTCCCAGAACGTGATAAGCCGGCGGTGTTCGCCAAACCTCGTAAAGCTTCTTTTTAAACATATTCATATAGTAAGCCCAATCCCAGGCATAGGTGCTTAAGGTTATATCACCTTGTACATCTGCCGAAAACTCGGTCTGATCATATCTATTGTCGGTACCGTCCTTTTTCCTGACAGTAGACTGGGCCGGCTGTTTAAAATTATTTTCCCTTGCCGATTGAGAGGCCGTGCTCCCACTACCATTATCTAGAAGAGCATTACGGCTAAATGGCTTACTCTCTATGTAATTTTTCCGAAAACTTTGTTCATCCCGGCTCTGATTGCGCGCCGCCAGATTTTCGATAAACGTATTCCCTTCACTAAATGGCTGATTTCGCCGATCGGCTAGAAGCGTATTGTTTTGAGCGCGGGAGTTTTGTTCGGAGAGCAAATCGGTGGCGGTTGGGACCTCGTTATTTTCATTCATGTTCTCCACAACTTGTTTGGGCTGATTTTCCGGAAATAAAAATGTAACTTCCGGCAAAGATTCCATGTAAACACCGGTATTGTCCAGGAATTTGAGTAGATCATATTTATAAATTAAGAATAATAGAATGTGAAATAGCAAAGATAAGATTATCGCTATTAAAAGGACTTTTTTCTCCGCACTTATTGTGGAAAATCTTATACTATTAATACTCAAAAGCTACCAGGTTTACTCAAGTTTCATTTACCCCGCCTTCTCCTCGGGATACGATTAATCGCTTGTATATTATACACAAATTCGCATTGGAAAGTTTAATTATCTAAGGAATTGTGAAAATAATTAGTGAAAAACAGTAACTCCAATAGCCCTTGTTGTGAGTATCTGGATCGAGATGTTTCCAATCCATATCCCACGCCGGCATTAACGGCCGGGAAGAGGCTAGTATCGATAAATTCGCTTGTCCAGCCGGAGTAATCGTTTTATTGACTCTAAAGATAATATTATCGTGAAGTCTTCTATAAAGTTATGGCTTTTTTCATCAAATTATGTTATATGTCCGTTGTGTTATATTGTATAGTTTTTATCATCGAGAGTAATTTATGAGGGGAATATTGCCGATATATATACTATGAGTAAAATTACGATAATAATTGTAGTCTTATCGCTGATAATGCCTGTCAATCTCGCGTTTTCTGCGGAGACCTTATACCCATCGGGTTATAATATAGTGAGTCAGTGCCAACTATCAGGTTCAGATATATCAACCGGCGATACTCTGGTTATTACCCGAACCGTTCAGAATAACGAGTCATTTGCGCTTGACGGCCTGTATTTTTCTGAAAATATACCTTCAGAATTTACTTTAACTGAATTCGTTATCAAGGTGAACAGCAATGATATAACGCCATTGTTTAGTAACAACATATCACCCTCGATAGTTATTGGATATAACACTTGCGATTGGGTGATCGATGATCCCGATGGTGACCCCCAAAACCTTATCGATCCGGGGAATATACTCGTATTTGAGTTAAAATTGACCAGTTCGGTAGTCGGCGCCTATCAATT
>JAAEQD010000398.1 GCA_024231855.1 Candidatus Zixiibacteriota bacterium | reverse complement strand
TGGCGCCGTTCGTAACCAGGCCGAACGAAAACGTGGTAGATAGAGCCAAATACAATCTTCCGCCCGCCACCGCATCTGTGGAGGGTGTCTATCAATTCCGCAAAGGTGATCCCGCCAAGAAGCCGTATCACGGTACCATTATCCTTCAGGGAAGCGCCGTGACCAACGATTTTATCACTCATGTGCTGCCGCGTATCGATGAGGCCGGCTATAATATGAATGTCTACTACACATCCTCAGCCGAGTTGTTTTCGATGCTGCCCGAGGCCAGGCGGCAGGAGATCCTTCCCGATGAAAGACGCTATGAGGCGATGGGTATCACCGGTTTCACGATGCCGACGATGTATCGCTGGATAACTTCAAAGTTCGGTCGAGACCACTCTTTGTTCTCGTTTTCAAAAGGTTTCTATCCCGGCAGCGGCAAGGCCGATATCGTGATGAAAGAGGTCGGCCTAAACGGCCCCGCCCAATGGGATCAGGTACAGAAATATATCGCCGACAGGGGATAACTGAAAACGACAAGCCGCCCGGATAATTCGGGCGGTTTTTTTAGTAATAATTCGAATGGAGGTATAATGAGTCGTTATAAGCTGCTTCATTTCGCTTTTATTCTGATGTTCCCTGTTGTTATAATGCTTGGCTGTGATGATTACAATATCGTCGAACCCCGGTTTTATGAGTCAGCCGATGTAAAGGATCGGGTACGTTTAATAGATGGCGACAGGATAGGCTTTGATCTTTCTTATGTCTGCGAGGTTGATTGTTACTTATTAGGCAGTGCCGGGGAAGTCATAGAGGTATTCTATGAAAATGAATTATTGAATCCCGGGGATTATACAATTGATTTTGATTGGCGCGATGATAACGGCAATATATATCCTGATGGAGTTTACTGTTTCTTCGTTAGAGCATGTGACGATATAGTAATGAATTGCTTTGATTATGATGAACCGGAGGATAATTAACCATGAAAAAGGCAATTATTTCAGCATTACTGCTATTTATACTAACTTTCCAAACGACTGATTCCCTGGCAGAGATCGGTTTTGAGTCAGGTTTGGGTTTTCCCTCCGGATATATGGATATTTCATATGATGCTTTTGGCTACGAGCGAATTCCGCTTTTCAATAAGGGTGACATAGAAATCAAATTAGCCGGATCATTTGCCGCTAAAGGTGATGGCAATAATGGGCAATTGTTTACTGCCTTGGCCTCATCGTATATTTTAGGACGATACGAGGTAGAAAACTATTTTGATAATTTGAAGCCGTTTATATCCCCCGGGGCGGGCCTTCATATAATTCGATCATGGGCCAACAAGAAAAGCCCTTTAAACGATTTGCCTATGTGGACGATCACGACTAAAGCTCATATGTTTTACGGGATGGAATTCCGATTTGCCGGTAAAGCCTATCTGATCTTTCAGGGCCGAGTCACCTATCCCGGCGATATTCTTTTCGATTTGTGGTTTCTGGGTTTGGGTGCGAGGCTTTGAATAAATGTTATGCCAGGGGGTATATAGTTTAGATGTTGAATTAATTGTAGAAAGGAGAAATAGCAATCGGTATACTGTTAATTGTCAAACCTTTGTTATTGGTGGGCTTGATTAAATTTTTATGGGAAACCGAACAGCCGTTTTGGTGCGCCGGTATTTATACCGCGGCTATCGCGTTTTTTGCTCTTCTTACGGGCCATTCAATTGGCTATATATTCCTGAATTCTATTATCGTCGGCGCTTTAGCCTCGCTTTATTTCTGGCTTTTGGATAAGACAATGGGCATGGGCGTGATTTTCTGGGTAGTAGCTTTCGTTGGCCTGGCTATCGGGCTGGTTTAACTTTCTTGCCGGATTATTAAATAAAAAAAACTCCCGACCCATTATAGGCCGGGAGTTAAAGGTGCTATATATTATGCTTCTCTAGAAGCCCCAGGTTGCGCGAGCTTGAATATCAAACGATTGATTGCTATTCTTGCCCATCACATTATAAAGGCCAGCCACTTTCAGGCCGAAATTCGGCTGAACCTGATATTCGAAGTAAGGACCGGTCCGGAACCACTGAGACTTGCTGTCCGGAATGGATACGTTCATGATCTTCCCATCCTGTCCCCAGCCGGTTTGAACTTCAACACCGGGAGTGAAAGTCGGGCTGGCGTAATAACCCCAGTTAAAATTGGCCCAGAGTTCGTTGCCATACTTCACATCGACATCAGTGCTCATGATAGATTCGGTGTATTTCATGCGAAGGTTGTAGTAAACCGAAGCCTGTACTCTGTACTGAGGTTTATCCATCGCCCAGGCAACACCGGGACGAAGGTTAGCCTGACCGGTACCGAGGCCTTTGGTGTCATCGCCAACCGGCAGATCGGCCCAGAACCAGAATGAGAAATAGGTGCCCTGTTTGTGATCATCAATAAGCCAGTAGGCGGCCGACATTTGAATGTCGCCGATACCCGCTTCGGAATCACCAACAGACGGGCTAACCGAATTAAACGGAACCCAGGCGCTGACCATCCAACGATTCTCACCCATCATGCCGTAATAGGCCGGTCTCAGACCGAATCCCATGGCGGACCATGAATCACCTGAGTATTCCTGCGCGTCGCCGTTACTGTCATAAGCTTTGCTGGCTGTCGAGTAAGCCGGGTAACCCTGCAAATAGAAGCCGGGTGAATATGGGACATTATCGAAATCCACGTATTCAGCCATAGCTGTACCGACAAGTAAGGCACCGATTAGGATTGTTAAGAGAACTTTCATTTTTCCCTCCAGATTAATATGTTTAAAAGTGTGATTATTGCTCTAATTAATTCGTTCTATGCTTGAGCATAAGATTGTTATGCTGGATCACCTCCTCAAAATGTACATGGTAAAGTACAACGCGTTATTAACTCTCCTGATATTGTATTATCGATTAATTTATCTGTATGTTTAGCTAAATTTGCTAAAATGTTTAATATTTAATTATCTTTTGATATATAAGTTATCTTATGTTGGTTCATGATTTTACAGGATTTAATACGCTACCCATTACAAAACCGCAGAATCTTGAAAATCATTAAAATCTCTTAATGTGCCTTATTCTCTGGAAATCCTTGCCAGAACCTAAGTTTTGCCGCAATAATCAGTTAATCCGGTATATTTTTAGGGTTGATTTGGTATTATTACTGAGATATAATTTCTTGCGTGATAAGCAGTTTAAGGCAAATTAGTGTGTAACATTTTTAAACAGGAAGCAGGCTATGATGCGTGATGGGATAAGTTCGTTATGGAAAAACGAAGATTGGTGGGCGGTCTGGATTGGTTTCATTATTATTATCGGCAGTATCTTGAAATGGATACCTGGTATTCCTAAAATCGGCAAATGGACCGATAGCCCACTCGATGTTTTCCTGATTATCAAGGATGGCGCCGTAACCGGCAATATATTTCTCCCGTTGATGATCCTTATGCTTGGTCTCGGAGTTTTAACCGCTTTAGCTATCGCTTTTATGAAAACAGACAATGTGGCCACATATCTGGGGGGATTTATTTTCATTTTTATGATGGCTTGCCTGGCTTACTGGATTGCCAATCAAACCAACGTTAAGTATTGGGGCCTCAGCTACGCTATGTGGGCGCTTATTTTGGGATTGTTGGTTTCCAACACGATCGGTACGCCGAATTGGCTGAAAGCGGGGGCAAAAACCGAATTGTTTATTAAGATCGGGCTGGTACTTCTGGGCGCCGAAATACTGTTTAAAAAGATATTGTCGTTAGGTCCGCCGGGACTGATGGTGGCCTGGATTGTAACTCCGGTTGTTATTATATTCATGTACAAATTCGGCCGGGATTTTCTGAAAATGAAAAACCTTCATCTGGTAATTATAATTGCCTGCGCCACCTCGGTTTGCGGTGTTTCAGCCGCGATTGCCGCGGCGGCGGCCTGTATGGCCAAGAAAGAGGATTTGACTCTGGCGGTGGGTATGACTTTGATCTTTACCGTCATTATGATGTTTTTCATGCCGTTGGGTATTAAATTCATGGGTATGAATGATATACTCGGGGCCGCCTGGATGGGGGGCACTATCGATTCGACCGGCGCTGTAGTAGCCGCCGGGTCGATGCTTGGCCCGGACGCGGAAAAAGTGGCGGCGGTCGTAAAAATGGTTCAAAACGTTCTGATTGGGGTTGTTGCTTTTGTTATCGCGCTTTACTGGGTGACTGTGGTCGATCGAGCACCTGATCACAAACCCAACTTGATGGAGATTTGGTACAGATTCCCAAAATTCGTTATCGGTTTCGTAGCCGCCTCGATAGTATTCTCCTTTATCATGGTGCCGGCGATGAACGGTGATTTCAGGTTGGTGGAAACCACTTATATCAAACCTGTTACCAAGGTTCTGCGGGGATGGTTTTTCTGTTTGGCGTTTGTAGCTATTGGCCTGGAATCGAATTTCAAGGATTTGGTCAGCCGTATGGAGCGCGGTAAGCCGATGGTGTTATACGCGGTTGGCCAGTCGTTCAATTTAGTTTTAACTCTGCTGGTGGCATATTTCGCGTTCCTCGTGCTGTTTCCCAATGCGATCTAGGTTAGAATTTTAAAGGAATGACAATAAATAGAAATGAAGTCAAACGATAAATATACTGAAAAAAGTCTCCTGATTAAATGGCTGCGTCTCGGCGTCGGGTTGCTTATTCTGACTGCTGTCTTCGGGTTCTTCAGTTCGGGATATACTTTGCCGGGCGTGTTCGGCGAGGTGCTCCGTCATAACCAGGCTAATGATATCGATGCTTCGCCGCTGTTTTATTCCGATGTCGAAAATATGTCCGAACTCGAGGATGGTGTTCAGAAGCTAAGGCAAGAGGCTAAGCTAAGGGATACTGAATAACTTAATTTTAATTTAGTCAAGTCACGCTTTGCTACGACCTGACTGAACGCTCTATTGATAATCCAATATGGTTATGCCCGCTTACCTGCGGCTTTTTTCTACCTTTTTCAATACCGCCGCGAAGGCTTGAAAACTATCGAAACCGAATAGAATAAAGCCCACGGCTTTCAGATTTGATGAGCTTTTCAGAAATCCCATAGCTTCGGCAATCATAATTTCGGCACATCTGACAATCGGGAAGCCGCCTACACCGGTTCCCAGCGCCGGGAAATCAATCGATGAAATGCTCAGCTTCCCGGCTTGCTCGAGAGCGCTTCGGGTTGTCTTTTTTATCAGAGCTTTATCGGTTACCAAATCCTGACCCATCACCGCGGCATGGATAACATATTTTGCTTTAAGGGCGCCGGCTTTGGTGGCAATCGCCTCACCAATAGCAATCGGTCCAAGTTCAACAGCCTCATCTTCGATTGATTGCCCGCCTTTGCGCTTGATCGCTCCCGCCACACCGGCCCCCATCCAGAGATGATTATTAGCGGCGTTGACAACGGCCTCGGCTTCCGATTCGGTGATATCGCCCTGCCGGCAATAGACAGTTTTGTCATCAAATGTTATTTTAGTCGTGTCTTGTTCCATATCAAAGCTCCCTGGATATCAGGCATAAATTTGCTCCATCTCTGTGTTATGGGCAGACGTTTTAATAAATATCCTGCTATGTATATAAAAATAATTGCCGCTGCTAAACCGAATATCGCGCCCGCCAGAACATCGGATGGGTAATGCTTGCCGAGATAGATTCGGGACAGACCCATAAGTAAAGCTACCGACGCGAAAACCGCTAGATAACGCCGATAAAACAATGTCAATATAGTGGCCAATGCAAAAATATTTACGGTGTGATTAGAAGGGAATCCGTATTGTCCCCCGCAGCCGACCAGTAAACGAATATTATCGAGGTTGTGGCAAGGCCGGAGACGGGCGAACAAGTTTTTTAATATGTAATGCGTAGAGGGATCGACTATAGCAACGCATATAACAATCAGAATCAAAGCCAGTCTCAGCCGTATTGGTCCTTTCCAGATCAGTATGGTAAAAATAAGGAAAACAATAGCCTGAAATATCCGCGATTCGGAGATGATCAGAAACAGCCAGTCGAGGACCGGATTGGTCAGATCGTGATTGAAAAAATAGAGAATTGTCAAATCGAGATTTTCAAGCATTATATCCTCCAGAACTGAGGGAGAATACTATGATATCGGAATTATATCAACAGCTTTCGATAGATATCATTTGATCAACATGCATCTTCTGGTCTGAACGTAATTACCGGCCTGGATTTTGTAGAAATAAATACCTGAGCCAAGACCTAAAGCATTCCAGACCACAGAATGGGAACCCGGAGTCTGAACACTTGAATTAAATGTCTCCACCTTCCGCCCCAAGATATCGAAAACATCAATTGTGACATTCGATCGTTTAGGCAAATCATATTTTATCGTTGTCGAGGCGTTAAACGGATTGGGATAGTTCTGTGCAAGGGAATAGTTTCGCGGAATATTTTCAATCGGGGGCTCTATATCGACCAGGTGATCCGGGCCGATATACATCACTAAAGCCGGACTTGTCGGCGATGGTTCCGGCTGGATAAAGGGATCGAAAATATAGGTGATATGCGGCATGGAATCGGCTTCCTCGGCGGCGCAGGGGTATAACTCGCTCATACAATCACCCGGCAGGCAATCAGGCGATGGTGTGTTGGTGATATTCAGCGGCTCCTGCCATGTCAAACCCAAATCATTGGAACGACTCAAATAAATATCGCCGTTGTATATACCGTTGATATTAGTGTCGCCCACAGCATATTGGCCCCACGAAGCCACTAGCGCGTTTGAGCTGGCATCCCGACTTAAAGATGCCTTGCCGATTAATAATTCCCATATCGGATGATTATCTGTTGTATCGGGAATCTGCGTGATCACTTCGATCGTATCCGAATCATCCGAGTAATGCAACAGCCAATCATAGCCTTCGCCATACACCGGCCAGGCAAGATGTAACTGGTCATTGTAATCGAAAATCGCCTCAAGATTGGCGTATGCCCAGAGATCGAAATTCGGCTGGAAAGGGTACGGAACATCAATGATATCATCAAAATCCCAGGTTTGCCCATCCTCAGAAATTATATAGTAAGGCCAGTTGAACATCTGGCTCGTGGTATCATCCGGGTGAAGATAGCAGATCGCGACTCTATCGGATACAGGGGATGATACGACTATACCGGATATAACCATCACGGTATCAAGCAATGCGAGATCAGTCCAGTTACTACCGCCATCCTCGGATCTGGTATAGCCAAACCTCCTCGGTCCCATGTCAGCGTTTTCAGTCATAAACAGATGAATTTTCTCATTGCTATCAATAGAAATTTGCGGCCACATACAAAAACCCGGATATTCCGGAGTTTGAGGAAATAGTTCATTTGGGGCGTTAAAATAATTGAAAAATCCTATACCCGGCGGATCCCATTCGATCGCGACTATTACGTTTTCACCACAATGATAAGTGATGCAACCACGATCACCTTCGTAAATATCAAGATTGCAGTACCCTGCTCCGGTATTTTCACTCACCTGACAGCCATCATCAAACCACTGGCCTTCGGGGCTCCGCCAGTTATAGTAAATATGCCGTATAGCAGGTGGATAGAGGCCAAACAAATTCATCCAGCAGACATAGATACTGCCATCATCGCAAACTTTTATACGGCTGCCGGATGGGCCGTTGCTCTGATTCAAGTAATATGTCGATCCAATCACTTCACCCAACGGCTGGGCAATAGCGGCGGCGGTTAATAGCAAGAGGCTTAATATTATTAGAAATAGTCTCATATGTTTCTCCTGTCCCTCTATAATAGCGTTTTCGTTAACGATTTCACAGCTTATTCAGTGCCATAAAGGGATTTACATAAAGCCATTCTCCCATTATAATAATGCCATGCTGTTTGAAAAATATGCCGATGATTACGCCCGCTTGCGGCCGGTCTATCCCGATGATCTTATCGGATCATTGATAGCGAGATTTAAACTCAAATCGAATAGCCTGATTCTGGATTTAGCCTGCGGCACCGGCAACCTGAGACGGCAACTCCAAAACACTTCCGATGGCAACGTACTTGGGCTCGACCGCTCGCTTATAATGCTCGCTCATTGCCAGAAAATTTTGTCCGCTTGCTCGAAAGCGGAAAGGCTGCCTGTGAAATCGGGCCTGCTGGATGCCGTAGTAGTCGGCCAGGCCTTCCACTGGTTCGACTTTAAGGCCGCTTTGGATGAAATCAATCGCTGCCTGAAATCCGGCGGCGGGCTGGCGATAATCTGGTATCGCCGGAAAAAGCCGCTGGCGGGACATCGGTTGAAAATGAGCG
This sequence comes from Candidatus Zixiibacteriota bacterium, assembly GCA_024231855.1. GTDB lineage: Bacteria > Zixibacteria > MSB-5A5 > UBA10806 > 4484-95 > JAAEQD01. Next base: position 65,103 of record JAAEQD010000398.1, on the reverse strand, counting down.
AACTCGTGAAAAGACTCAATCCCGATTACAAACCCAGTTTTATGGATTACGACTGGCCGGAAATCCTGATATCGCATAGCGGCTTCGCCGATATAGATAAATTCGCGGCCGAGTGCGTGATTAAGTATTCAATAGCAGATTACCTCAAACTTCAACGCTCCAAATCGTATGTCGGGGATGCTATGTCGCCGGAAGTATTGGCGCGATATTTTATCGAAGGCGGGGCTATTCTCAGCGATGAATATCCCGATGGCGTAGTACCCGAGGAGATGCAGTTCTACTATGTCAGCGCGATCAAAGCCTAAGATACTTCTGACCGGAACGCCGGGTTGCGGTAAGACCACGTTGATTAACCGGGTGGTTAAGAAACTCAATCGACCGGTCCGCGGCTTTTTCACCAGCGAGATCAGAAAGAAAGGCACACGCGTCGGTTTCGAGGTGGAAACATTCAGCCAACCATCCAGGCGAGGCATACTGTCGCGTATCGATATCAAATCAAGGCACCGGGTCGGCAAGTATGGTGTCGATATCGAGACATTCGAGGATATCGTTCTGCCTGAGGTGCGAATTGGAATGCAGATGAATAGCCTGATTGTCATCGATGAGATCGGCAAAATGGAGCTGTTCTCATCGCGGTTTAAAGATATGCTGGCAAATCTCTTCGAAAGCGATACGGCATTACTCGCGACGATTCTCGTCAAGCCGCATCCGTTCTGCGATAAACTGAAGAGCTGTGATGATGTTGAATTAATAACTGTTGATCGTGGCAATCGGGATAAGCTGGTTGAAGAGATTGTTTCTAAACTAGGATAGTAGGTTGAAGTGTCATTGCGAGGAACGAAGACACATCCCCACCCATTCCCCTGGATCCCCGATCAGGTCGGGGATGACAACGCCTTTGGCGTTGTATTAGGCCTAGACAGCGTTAAAAAACGCTGTCATTCCCGCGGAGGCGGGAATCTATGCATCGCCATATGAAATTTATCTCAAATAGATTAATTTGGTTACGTAGGTATTATCGGATGTGCTCATCTTTACGAAATAGACTCCGGAACAAACCTTTTCGCCGGAAGCATCGGTAGCGTCCCAGGCTATTCTTCCCTGGTCCTGCTGGCACCCGCCATTGAGTGTCCTAAGATGTCTGCCGCACAAATCGTATATCTCAATATCACCTCCTTCGATGTTTGAATAACTTATTACTGTTGATGAATTAAATGGATTTGGATAAGAGGTTAATATTTCAGTATTACTGGGAATTAAATAATCATCTTCGATTGAAACATCAGATTCCCAACGAGAATAATATATCCCTCCACCTATCGTTGTATCGGGATCATCGCGATCATCAGCCCAAATAACATGAACTTTCTCATTTGAAGCCGCTACTGAAGGCCTTTTGGAATCATCCGGATCGTTTTCAAGGCATTGTTCCTCTTCCCAAGTCAGACCGTTATCTACACTGCGCATGTAATAAATATTACGGGATGTTACATTGCCCCGTTCCCAAACTACATGCATCGTATCGTTTAGCCAATATACATCGGGACAGGCATCCAAATGTGAAAATGATATTTGTTCTTCTTCACTCCACTCTTCTCCGCTGTCATTGCCGTATTTAACAAAGAGATCAGCAGTCCACCAATTGGGTGTGTATTTGAAATCGGTCCAGCAGAAAATAATATCACCCGAGTCGTTTACTGAAAGCGAGGGCCAGATCGAACCATAATCATCCACATCAACCAAGGCTATATTCTCGGACCAATTCAAACCACCATTGAGGCTTTTTGTGTAATAAGTTTCCCATATATCACCATCATTAAAATTACCATACCAAACACAATGGATATTATCTTCATACGCAACCATATCAATTTGACCGGTCTCGGCCGCAATAAAAAGCGTCTCGGGATCTGACCAGCTTTGACCAAAGTTTGTACTGCGAACATGTCTGAATATTGGATCTTCAACTGAATAATCGCTATAAACAACATTTATAGTCTGCCCGCTGTTTGCTGCGGCTTGATGATAAATATGTTCAACATTATAGCTAAAGACATAATCCGGTCCATCCCAGGTAAAACCACCATCTTGTGAAACTGAGTAGCCTATATTAACATTTAATACGCCATCGATAAATATATTTTTCCATAATATTATAATATTAGAGCCGTGGTTAATAATTCGCGGATATGATGTAACATCAGTATTAGTGGTATCAGATAATACTATATGCTCGCTCCAGGTTTCACCTTCATCAATACTTCTAATATAACTTATTTTATCCCCACCATAAGTATTAGTATAAACCACGTGTATAGTATCGCCCTGGGTAGCAATCTGAGGATACCAACACCCTCCCGGCTCGGAAATACGAACAGGTTCGCTCCAGCCGGCAAAAGCGGGCATAAGAATGCTAAAAAACAATATTAAGGCAATTGAGAATAATATTCTATGGGCTCTTAAATCGCACACTCCAATTAAACCATAAAGAGATATTAGATATCCCTATCGCTAATATAATAACCAATATGATATTATCAAGCAAGAATTTGACGCAATTTAACATTTGCCCTTCTAATTGCTTTATTCCGCTTGCCTTTAGCCGATAAGATTTGTATAATGTGGGTCAACTTTTTTTGAAATATGTTGATTGATATAAAGGAGTGTCAATGGTAGCTACGAAAACGAAAGCAAAAACAACGAAAAAAGCGGCCAAGAAAGCAGTCAAGAAGAAGGCTGCGGCTAAACCGAAAGCAGCCGCCAAGAAAGTTGTTAAAAAGGCCCCAAATAAGAAGGTAACCACAAAGAAGACAAAGACTAAAGCCCCTGTGGTAAAAGCCGAACCAAAGGTCAAAGTTGGCAAAATAGTCTATCTGTTTGGAGGTAAAAAGGCCGAGGGCAAAGGCGATATGAAGGACCTGCTCGGCGGTAAAGGCGCCGGCCTGGCCGAAATGACGAACATCGGAATCCCGGTTCCGCCCGGCTTCACAATCACAACCGAAACTTGTAACCTGTTCTATCAGAACGAGATGATTCCTCCGGAAGAGCTTGCTCCTCAGGTTGCCGTTGGCATCAAACATGTCGAGAAACTGACCAAAAAGAAATTCGGCGATCCTAAAGAACCGCTTTTACTGTCGGTTCGTTCCGGCGCTAAATTCTCGATGCCGGGTATGATGGATACGGTTCTAAACCTCGGTCTCAATGATGAGACGATTGAGGGCCTAATATCTAAAACCGAAAATGATAGATTTGTCTACGATAGCTACCGTCGTTTCGTTCAGATGTTCGGTAACGTGGTGCTGGCTATAGATAAAAGCGAGTTCGAACATGTAATGGAACTTCGCAAAAAGAGACAGAAAATCAAACTCGACACCGAGATGACTGTCGATGATTTGAAATATATTATCAAAAAATTCAAGCGAATAGTGAAGGATAAAACCGGCGAAGATTTTCCTCAGGATGTAAATCTCCAACTGGAGATGTCCCGGGACGCCGTTTTTCGTTCGTGGAACAACCCCAGGGCGATTACTTATCGCAAATTGAACAATATCCCGGGCAATCTGGGTACAGCTATTAATATTCAGGCGATGGTTTTCGGTAATATGGGTGAGGATTCAGCCACCGGTGTTGGATTCACGCGCGACCCATCCACGGGTCAGAAGGAATTCTATGGCGAATACCTGACCAATGCCCAGGGTGAAGATGTCGTAGCCGGTATCAGGACTCCCAAGAATATCACCGATTTAGCCAAAGAGATGCCGAAAGTATATAAGCAACTCAGAGAGATCACGACGAAACTGGAGAAGCACTACAGGGATATTCAGGATTTCGAGTTTACTATCCAGGAAGGCATCCTGTATATGCTTCAAACCCGCACGGGCAAACGCACTACCGCTTCGGCTGTGAAAATCGCGGTTGATATGGTCAAAGAAAAACTGATCACCAAAAAGGAAGCTCTTCTTCGTGTTGAACCGGAATCCCTTGAGCAACTTCTTCATCCCCGGATAGATCCTAACGCCAAACCCAGTATAATCGCTCATGGTTTGGCAGCCTCCCCCGGAGCCTCCTCGGGTATGGCGGTTTTTTCTTCCGATGACGCGGTTCGGTATGCTGACGCCGGTAAGAAAGTTATCTTGATTCGCCAGGAGACGAATCCCGACGATATTCATGGTATGAATGTGGCCGAGGGAATCCTGACAGCGCGCGGCGGAATGACCTCGCACGCGGCGGTTGTCGCGCGGGGTATGGGTAAATGCTGTGTGGCCGGCGCCGAGGAGATCAAGGTTTATGAAGTCGATAGAAAATTTATCGCCGGCAAGACCGTTATTTCGGAAGGCGATGTTATCACATTGAATGGTACCAAGGGTGAGGTGATGACCGGTGAAGTGGCTACTATCGAGCCTGAACTTTCAGGTGAATTCGGAATATTTATGGGTTGGGCCGATGAAGTTCGGAAACTGAAGATTCGGACCAATGCCGATACTCCCGGCGATTCAAGAGTGGCCAGATCATTTGGCGCCGAGGGAATCGGATTGTGTCGAACTGAACATATGTTTTTCGCTCCTGAACGGATTCCGATTGTCCAGCAGATGATTTTGGCGCATAACGAACTGGATCGTCGCGATGCTCTCGACAAGCTTTTGCCTTATCAGAAGAAAGATTTCAAAGGAATTTTCGAGGCTATGCAGGGTTTACCAGTTACGATCAGGACCATCGATCCGCCCTTGCATGAATTCCTGCCCGATAAGGAAGAGGTTCTCAAGGAAATAGAGAGTTTAAAAGCCGCCGGCGCCTGGGAAGATGATATCAAAGAAAAGCAAAGAGTCCTGGCCCGAATCGAAGAATTGACGGAGTTCAATCCTATGATGGGTCATCGCGGCTGCAGGCTGGGTATTACTTATCCCGAAATAACCGAGATGCAAACTCGGGCGATTTTCATGGCCGCTTGCGCGATCGCCAAGAAACCAAGCAAAACGGCGCCGATTCCTGAAATAATGATTCCATTAGTAGGTACGGTCGAGGAATTTAAACATCAACGTAATATCGTCATCCAGGTGGCCGAGGAAGTCATGCGCCAGACAAAAACTCAAATCGATTATCTGGTCGGCACAATGATCGAGATCCCACGAGGCGCGTTGACCGCCGATGAAATAGCGGAATTCGCAGAATTCTTCTCATTCGGCACGAACGACCTCACCCAAATGGCATATGGTTATTCGCGCGATGATGCCACGAGATTCATAAAGATTTATATGGATAAAGGAATCCTGCCGAATGATCCGTTTGTGAGCATCGATCGGCCCGGCGTTGGCCAGCTGATGAAAATCGCTGTCGAGAAAGGACGTTCAGTCAAGAAAGATATCAAGCTGGGTATCTGCGGCGAACATGGCGGCGATCCGAATTCTATCGAATTCTGCCATCAACTCGGACTCGATTACGTAAGCTGCTCGCCATACAGGGTTCCGATAGCCCGTCTGGCCGCCGCCCACGCGGTGCTTGGCGCCACCGAATACACCATGAAATAAGAATTTAATCAGACTTTCACGGGCCGCTTTGGAAACGAGGCGGCCTTTTTTATTCATGAGATGTAGTTACTATTTAGATTTAGCGCCGGCACGATGTGCCGTCATACAGGCAACGAAACTTTTCAGGCAGGTAGTTGTGAATTGGTCACGACCACCAAGCGAGAAAGCGTATGAATGGATTAAGTTTTCCTCACTAATAAAAGCCTCAACGCTGTGATCTTGACGGTTTGTCAGAGTGACCTTAAAGCCCTCTTTCTCAAGCGATTCACGATTTATGCTTATCGAATGAGACTGAGAGGTTCTGATTTTTCGATAGCGTCGATTCATTCCGGTTTTGCCGATATTGTCAACGACGAATTCATTGCCAAAATGTGGCGATTTCAATATCTCGATTTCGGCCCCCACCGATAATGCCAATAAGACATGCCCCAGACCGGTGGCCAGTATCGGGCGCAAACCAATCAATCGCGAGATATTGCTGATAGCATACTCCATCTGCCCGGGTCGGCCAGGCCCGCCGGCCAGTAATATGCCCTCCGGCTTGAGGGCGATAACCTGCTCCGGTGAATAATCGGCCGGGACTACCCTGATATCGCAGCCCAGCCGTTTCAGATTACGCAATGTCGAATAGGTCAAGCCGAAATCGTACGCCACGATGACATATTCTTTGTGGCCATCATCGAAATATGTTTCATCGGTTAAATCCCAAAAGAACTCCAGCGAGGTCGATAGTTTCCGGACAGGATCGTTTTCCGGGGGTGATGATAAATTATCCAATGATATAGCGCTTTGCCTTTCAGTATTCGAAGTTATCTCGCCTTTAACCGTGCCGATACTTCCAAGGATTTGTTTTAGCCGATCGGATTCATCAGGAATGAATAAGGCAATGTCGTTTTCGGTTAGGTAATTTTCGAGGCTTGAGTAAATCTCCGCTAGTGGCGATTGACGCAGTTCGCCCAGGATTACCAGCGCTTTGAGATGCGGCGAGTAAGATTCGATTTCGGCAAAAAGTGGCGCTCGATTATCTATGAAGTCAGAATCGGAGACGATGATTCGATTATAGTTGACTGGATCTGTCAGGATTTGATAATGGAAGTTTTGAGAATGGTATAAAACCACTTCGCCGGAGGTTTCATCATCGCCGCCACACACCGTGCCCGTAAAAATATCACCGGTTGCCAATTCCAGATAAGACTTCATACTTAAAATCGAATTGTAGCATAACTTTAAAATCCTGTCAAGGATTGTTAATTATTTTCCTTTAGTGGAGGCAAAATGCGATTTGACTTGACGGGACATGGAAATCCATTATATTATTAAAGCCATCAATTAGGAGGCGTTATGAATACTTTATATCGATTATTAGCGGCGTTTCTTTTTGTTGTAATACTGCCACCGATGGTTATCGCTCAAGAGGAGTGGGGGCCTACACAATATGTACAAATCGTTGGTGCTTGCTCCTACAATACTTCTAATCCATGTTTTCGAGATAGCTTATTCTGTTATCACGAAAACATCCCTTTTGGCGAAGAACATTATCGAATAATGATATCGTCCTTAGATGGATATGGTGAATCCGAATTACTTGAGGGAGAGTATTTTGATATTGAAGGCGTTAATTACTTATCACCATTTGTCGCCTATGCCGGTAATAAGTTGTATTTTTCATCGGATATGTCTGGTGGTTATGGTGGCTTTGATATTTATGTGTCAGTATGGGATGGACAGCAATGGGGAATACCTTCAAACTTGGGACAACCAGTAAACACAGAGAGCAATGAATTCGGGGCATCTTTGCCGTTAAATGAATCAGAGTTGTACTTCTTCAGAAATAATGACAATTGGGCCCCCTTCAGTGAATCATTTGTCTTAGGTATTGTTTATAAAAGCGATTATATAGATGGAAATTGGGGTAATGTTGTTGAGTTGCCCTCTCAGGTCAATTCAGAGTTTGGTTCGGGCGAACCTTCAATCTCTCCATCCGGCGATAAGCTCTATTTTTGTAGCTATCGCCCCGAAATCGCTGAGCATATATTTGCGTATGTATCATATTTTGAAGAAAACAATTGGGCAGAACCAGAATTGCTTAACCATAATATTAATTTCCTGATTGATTGGCCCCCGTGGTCATATGATGATGGCGATGTGTTATCTATCTCTATCGATCTTGACTGTTCATCCCTGATTATTACTCATTATGCCGTATATGAGGGATTTCTTGAAGGCCATATCAGAATCTCCCATCTCACCGTCGATATCGATGATCCATCTCCTATGCCCAAAGCTATCGAATTATCCGCCTACCCCAATCCGTTTAACGCTCGCACAACGATCAATTTCTCGCTGGCCAAGCAATCGCCGATGGAGTTATCGATCTATGACATCGCCGGTCGATTGGTCGAGACGCTTCACCGGGGTGAATTACGAGCAGGTCCGCATTGCCTGACTTGGAACGCCGCTAATCTGCCATCCGGAGTGTATTTTGCCAGATTATCCGCGGAGGATAATTCGTCTATAAAGAAATTGGCTTTAATTAAATAATAGATTCGATGGAGTTGTTATGATTACTTTTTATAGATTAATTGTTGCGTTGCTGATTATCATAATGTCGCTTTCAATGGCATCCGCCCAAGATGACTGGGGGCCGGCTGAGGTAGTTTGGCAATATGGAGGTGGATGGCTTAACAATGCCAATCCCTGTTTTTATCCTTCTGAGCATATTTGCGCCGAAGTGATGCCCGGAGGTGATATCGACTATTATTTATATATCAAACCCATAGAACATAATCAAGACCCGAGCCCGATTCCGATGGATCCATCAGATGTCGCTAACGCCCATCATCTCTCCCCGTTTGTTACATATGATGGCACGAAACTGTATTTCTCATCGGATAGGGAAGGCGGCTACGGCGGACTGGATATCTGGGTATCTCGGTGGGAGGTTGATGTCTGGGGAGAACCTGAAAACCTGGGACCCAATATCAATACCGTGGAAAACGAATTTGGCCCATCGTTGCCCGTTGATGGAAGCGAGTTGTTTTTCTCCAGAATCGCCGGGGAAGCCGGTTTCGTCCCATTTACATCCGGCGTAATTTATAAAAGTGATAATCTTGAAGGCGAATGGAGTGTAGCTGAAGCGCTGCCTGAACCAATTACGATAAATGACAGAGCCTGGGAACCATCGATAACTTCTGATGGGTCAAAATTGTATTATACAGGCGTTCGACCGGAATACGATAGCTCTTATTATTGTTTTGTCTCGGAGAGGAATGGCGATACCTGGGCTGAGCCGGAGGCATTGAATGAAAATATCAACTATCTTGAATGGAATCAGTTGGATTCGAATTATTATTGCAATGTTTTATCTGTATCTATTGATAGTAGTTCGACCTCTCTTCTATTGACTTGTTGGACTATACTTGAATGCCCGGAAGCCGTAATTAAAATCTCCCACCTAACTACCGTCGATATCGATGACCCGGAGTCAATTCCTCAAAACTTAGAACTTTCCGCTTATCCAAATCCGTTCAATGCCCGAACAAGGATCAATTTCTCGCTGGTTGTGCAATCGCCGGTAGAGATATCAATCTACGACATCACCGGTCGACTGGTGGAGGTTCTCTGCGATGGTCAACTTCCGGCCGGATCGCATAGCCTGGTCTGGCAAGCCGATAATTTACCTTCCGGTGTATATTTTACCCGACTAATCGCCGGCGGCAATGAATCGATGAGAAAACTCTCTCTGATTAAATGAAGCGCGGCCAAATATTTTGGCGAAATCGGCGTAACCCTTTCTTAGACAAAGCAAAACATAATATTAAACTCATTGAATATTAACGATTTATTTTATTGACATTCGGACGATAAGAATTATATTAACCGTCTGTATCTGTTGGACCGGAGAGTCCGATCCGGCAGTTGAAATATGTGTAAATAATTGAATTAGTTGAATCAAACTAGATTTTCTGGAGTGATTGAATGAGGCAATCTCAAAAAGTTAGCTTGATTGTTGTGGCTGTCCTGATACTGCTAGCGCTGTACGGGCTTTACCCCTCGCTTGTGTTCCATTCTATGAGCCTCGCCGAGCAGGAAGAGTTGAAAGCCAATGATCCTACCGAGTATTATGAGTTAAAAAACCAGGCCTTAAGGCTGGGACTTGATCTCAAGGGCGGCATGCATATCGTCCTGGAGGTTGAACACCCCGCGGAGGGCGAAATTGGCGATGTTCAGGATAGGGTATTAGAGATAATCAGAAATCGAGTCGATAAAATCGGCGTGACTGAACCCCAAATCCAGACCTCGGGCGCCAATCGTATCGTGGTCGATCTTCCGGGATTTACCGATATCGAACAGGCTAAAAAGTTGATCGGCGAAACCGCCCAGCTTCAATTTAAGCTATTACCGACCCCCGAAGAAACGCAGACCATATTAAACAACATCGATTCGGTTCTGGCCGCGATCGAACCATCTTCTACGGAAGCTGGGGAAACTGAAGAGGCCGAAACGAAGGCCGCCGACGATACCACGATGGAAGCGATTGTCGATATCCTCAGCGAGCAAGCCCCGGAACAGGGAACTCCTATCGAGGGTGAGGATGATTTCTTCGCCGAGCATCCATTTACGACTTTAATGGATCAAGCCGACGGCTCCAGGTTTGCCATTCCGATGTCGGATTATTATGAAGCCGAGAGAATGCTCAATATCCCCGAAGTACTGGCGATCATTCCTCCCGATATTCAAGTGGCCTGGTCGACCAGGAAGTTTTATATAGGCGAGCGTGCTTACCAGGGATTATACTTCCTTAAAGCCAGAAGCGAGTTAAGCGGTGAACATCTGATTGACGCCAATCCCGGTTTCGATCAGTTCCGTCGCCCGATAGTCAGTTTTGAACTTGACAGCCAGGGGGCGAAAAGATTTTCTGCCCTAACCGGCGCCAATATACAGAAATCTCTGGCAATCGTTTTAGATGATAGAGTGGAATCGGCGCCGACTATTCAAAGCCGTATTCGCGATAGAGGCCAGATCGAGCTTTCCGGAACCGCAACCTGGGAAGATGCCCAATTGCTGGCAGTGGTTCTTAAGGCGGGCGCTTTGCCGGCCAAGGTCAATATCATTCAAAACTCGGTAGTTGGCCCATCGCTGGGACAGGATTCTATCAACAAAGGCAAAACAGCCGTTATTATCGGTTTGCTGGCCGTTATCGTGTTCATGTTCTTCTATTACAGGATTTCCGGTTTAATCGCCGATTTCGCCCTCTTTCTCAACTTCCTGTTCATCTTCGGTTTCATGATTACTCCGGGCATCAATGCCACATTGACTCTACCCGGTATCGCGGGAATTATCCTGACCATGGGTATATCGGTGGATTCGAATGTATTGATATTCGAGCGAATCAGGGAGGAGTTGAGAACCGGCAAAACGGTTCGGGCGTCGATAGACGCCGGTTACGCCAGGGCGTTGCTGACGATTATCGACTCGCATGTAACCACTTTGATCACGGCATTATTCCTGTTTATGTTCGGCACCGGCCCGATTAAAGGATTCGCGGTTACGCTTTCGGTGGGTGTCGCGCTGTCGTTGTTCACGGCACTTTTCGTCACCAAGGTGATATTTAACATGCGTAAAAAATACAAGACTCTTAGCATATAGGCGGTAAATTACAATGATTCAGATAATAAAAAAGACCAACATCGACTTTATCGGCAAAAGGAAATTCTCCTTTTTATTTTCCGGTTTGCTTCTCGCTCTGGGTGTGGCCGCATTTGTAATGATATTTACCGGTAATGCTAACATGGGAATAGATTTCGTTGGCGGAGCCATGATTATGGGCAATTTCGATAATCAAATTAAGATTAATGAACTCAGGACGGCCTTTTCCGAGGAAGGATTCGGGCGGATCGATATCCAGAGTGTTCTGGGCGAGGCGATTAAGCCGAATTCATTCATCATTAAAACTATCGGCGAATCGGAATCATTAGGCGATTCGCTCCTTACTGATGTTATCGTGTCACGGATTAAAGGCAGATTCCCCGACAATCCATTCCATATCGACAGTATCGATGATATAGGCGGAGCCGTAGGTAAAACGCTTCAACAGCAGGCGCGATGGGCTGTCCTGTTCGCCCTGATGGGTATCCTGTCGTATATCTGGATTCGTTTCGATTTCCGGTTTGGCGTGGCCGCTACTATCGCCACTTTCCATGATGTTATCGTTGTGCTTGGAATTTACAGTTTCATGGGCCAGGAGATTTCACTTCTTCTGGTTACCGCGCTTCTGACTTTAGCAGGTTATTCACTGACAGATACCGTAGTGGTTTATGACAGGATTCGCGAAAACCTGAAACAATTCCGCAAACGCGGAGATTTCGCCGGTACGATAAACAACTCGATCAACGAAGTGCTTTCCCGAACCATAGTCACGAGTTCTACAACTTTGCTGGCGGTTTTGTCGCTATTGATTTTCGGCGGCGAGGTACTTCGCGAATTTTCGATCGCGCTATTGTTAGGCGTTCTGGTTGGCACTTACTCGTCTGTGTTTGTCGCCAGCCCGATTATCGTTGAGTGGGAGAAGAGAAGCCCGAGAAGATTTAAATAGTATATTCTCATGATGAATAGATTACCCTGAAGGGGCGTTGAATTAGACGCCCCTACTTTTTTTTCCTGATATTTACTTTTAATATATCCTGATACAAAAAGTAATTGACAGACTCGTCGCTTTTGCTTATTTAGACCCACTAGCTTATGTAATAAAAAAGTAAGGAGGATGGATGAATATTCGGAATTATTTCTGTGTCGCGATATTGACAATTTTCTGTTCGATTGGTCTGATCCATGCCAAACCGACGGTCGCCGTATTCGAGTTCGATGCTATCGGCGTTGATATGGGAACCAGTCGGGCGGCTACCCAGATATTCAGAAACGAACTTGGCTCTACCGGGGAATTTACCGTCTTGACAAAAGGTGATCTCGAATCCGGCCTGGAAAAAGCGGGCACCTACAATTTTAATGCTTATGATGTCTCCGGAGCAGCCTCCAAAGGCAAGATAATCGGCGCTGACAAGGCAATTATCGGCACCCTGACCCAGCTTGGAGGCAAAATAACCGCCGAGGTTCAGCTTATTGATGTTGCTTCGAGTACGGCCGAATTTAGCGATCGTTTTTCGGCTGAATCGGAATCCGACCTGGATGTCGTCCTTCGCCGTCTGGCCAAAGCCGTGGCCGGTAAGGATAAAGTTGAGTCGGATGTTAATCGATTTGCCCTGACTCAAGAGGAGACCGGGGAGTCTCGTCGCCGCAAATCTTACATTACTTCGGGGATGTCTTTCGGTTTCGGATTTCCTCTTGGCGATTCTTATTCGGGCGTGGATAATCTAAAAGCATTCGCCTGGAATATGCGTTTTGAAGCCGGTAAATTCGTGGTGGACAATTCGTTGGCCGCCAACTGGGGAACCGCCAAAGTGGATGTCAATGGCGAAACCGAAAACAAGGGCGTCTTTATCATCCCCTGGGATATCGGCCTTCGATACCTGCTAGTGCCCGAATCAGATATCAGCCCTTATGTAGGCGCCGGTCTGGGATTCCATTTCATTTTCGCGGCCAAGATAGATGATGAGCCCATTGTCGATGGTGATCAGGCTATGGCATTGCATTTTGCGACAGGCCTTTACGCCTTCCAATCTTATGATTTCCGTTTATCGGTCGATGCAAAGTATACGATAGTTTTCAGCGATGCTTTTATCGGTTCGGATAAAACCTCGCAACAGATAGGGATATCAATAGGGATTTCTCGGAAATGGGTGAGCGGCCAGAAACGGATACTCTTAATATTTTAAGCTTCGGCGGACAAATTAAACGTCACCCCCGGAGTATCCAATAATGAAAAAACTTTGTGATAATTTTCACTTATTACTTGATTTTGCGCTTTACCTTTCTTTTATTTGCCCGAAAATATTAACAACGTTTCGTTAGAGGAGACTTGTGATGAATATAGGAATCGCTAAAGAAGGGCATCATCTGGAAAACAGAGTCGCCCTCACTCCGGCCGGGGCCAAGACGCTCGTGAGTGCCGGTCATACAGTCTATTTGGAGCAGGGGGCCGGCGAAATATCAGGCTTCGTCGATGAAGATTATCTCGATGTGGGCGTTACGCTTGTTTACTCCCACGAGGAAATTTTCCTGCGTTCGAAACTACTTCTTAAAGTAGCTCCCCCAAAAATCGACGAGTGTGAAATGATGCCGGATGAGCAAATAGTCTTGGCCGCTTTCCATCTGGCGGTAGCCCCTGAAGAAAGCCTCAAGCTGCTTCTGCAAAAGAAAATTACGGCCGTCGGTTACGAGATAATCGAGGACGACGAGGGTAATCTTCCAGTTGTCGTACCGATGTCGGAACTGGCTGGTCAGATGAGCCTGAGTATTGCCGGCTATTATCTTTCTAATCGAGGTGGCGGCCGAGGCATACTTTTAGGCGGCGCGGCCGGTATACCTCCGGCAACAGTGGTAATCCTGGGCGCCGGTACGCTTGGCCTGAACGCCGCCAAGACCGCTATCGGCATAGGCGCTAATGTTATCCTGTTCGATAGCGATATCACTCGGCTTCGTTATGCCAATGATTTGTTCAAAAAACAGTTGGTGACATATTTGCCGTTTGAATACAACCTGGAACGAGCCGTACCAATCGCCGATGTCATAATCGGGGCGGTTTCAATTCATGGCGAAATGGCGCCGAAGCTGATTACTAAAGAGATGGTTAGATCCATGAAGCCGCGCTCGATTATGGTCGACGCGGCGATCGATTCGGGTGGTTGTTTCGAGACATCTCATCCGACGAATTGGGCCGACGCCACATACGTAACCGATGACATCACTCATTTCTGCGTTCCCAATATGCCTTCGAATATCAGTCGAACCGCGACTTACGCTTTATCCAACGCGATTCTGCCTTATGCCTATAGAATAGCCGAGGTTGGTTTCGATGAGTCGATTAAGCAGGATTATGGCCTGGCCAGAGGTATCTATACTTATCAAGGTGACCCGCTTAGAAATGTAGTAGCGGGCCGGCTCGGACTGAAGGCTAAACCTCTTAAAGATGTCATAAAATCCGGAGGCAGCCAATGAGGTGGATAGATCTCTACCACAGCAAGCAAACATCCGCTGAAGAGGCCGTAAAGGTAATCAAATCGGGCGATACCGTGTATGTCCATCCGGGATGTTGTACACCGGAATACCTGGTTAATGCCATGGTTGCGCGCAAAAAAGAATTGGAAAACGTGACGGTGACGCATATTCTCACCGAGGGTAAAGCCGCTTACGTCCAGCCGGGTATGGAGCCGCATTTCCGTCATCGCTCATTATTTTCAGGCGCTAACGTGCGCAAAGCCGTTAACGATGGCCGAGCCGATCAGACTCATATGTTTCTGGGCGAGATCGAGCGATTGTGGAGGACCGGCCGTATGACAATCGATGTGGCGCTGATTCAAGTCAGTCCACCCGATGAACACGGATTCTGTTCGTTCGGCGTCGGTGTCGACACTACCATGACGGCGGCTCATAAGGCCAAGGTTGTGATAGCCATGGTCAATCAGAAAATGCCGCGAGTTCATGGTGATTGTTTCATCCATGTCAATAAGTTAACTTATGTAGTTGAACATACCACGCCGCTTTTGGAGATGCCTCAAGGGACTCCCGATGAGACTTCCATGAAAATCGGCAGACTGATTGCGGATCAAGTTGATGATGGTTCAACGCTGCAGATGGGTATCGGATCGATTCCCGATGCCTTCCTGGCCGCGCTGGATGGCCGTCACGATATGGGAATCCACACCGAGATGTTCTCCGATGGTATTATCCCATTGGTCGATTCAGGCGTAATTAACAATTCCCAGAAAACGCTTCACCCCGGTAAAATCGTTTCGGCATTTACTTTGGGTACTAAACAGATTTTTGATTTCTGCGATGACAATCCGATTTGCGAATTCCATCCTTGCTATTATACGAATGACCCGTTTATCATAGCTCAAAATGAGAAGATGGTGTCGATTAATTCTGCTCTCGGAGTGGATTTAACCGGCCAGGTTTTCGCCGATTCGCTGGGTTTCAATTTTTATTCGGGTTTCGGCGGCCAGGTCGATTTCGTTAGAGGCGCCTCCAGGTCAAAAGGCGGTATGCCGTTTATCGCGTTCCCGGCCACGGCCAAAGGCGGTACGCTATCGAGAATCGCGCCGTTCCCGCCTCAAGGGACGGGTATTACTACTACTCGTGGAGATGTCCATTGGATTGTAACCGAATTTGGCGCCGTGGATCTGTACGGCAAGTCGGTAAGAGAAAGAACTAAATTACTGATCAGTATCTCGGCCCCGCAGTTCCGGGATGAGTTGGAAAAATTTGGCAAAGAACATAAATATATCTGATTTTAGAAATCAGATGAATATTAAAGCCGGGTTTCTACCCGGCTTTTTTTATGTAACGATTTAGGCGTTCTGACAGGTCTTAGCGAAGCGTGACCTGCCTGCAAAACTGCGTCAGGTCACACCCTTGCAGGCAAGACCTGATGAAACCTAAAATCCTTAACACTAACTAGTATTTATTACCCATAGAATCCAAAAACCATATTTGTTCTTTAACCTTGCTTTTTATAATCACGCTGCTTATTATATCTTTACAAACAAAGATAAACGTTATCAACCGGCGCTGACAAGTACATTATTTTTGAACAATGGGGCGGATATGTATTTAATCGTTTTAAATTATCACGAGGCGCGAAATGAAGAATAACGAACTCGCGGATAAGCATTACCAGAGTGGTATTAATTTATTTAATGAGGGAAAATATAGAGAAGCATGCGATGAATTTAAAACAGCAGCATATATAAATAACAAATGTGCCTATACTTATGACAGTTGGGGAAATGCTCATTTTGAGCTAAAGGAATATAATGAGGCGATTGAGAAATTCAACAGGGCTGTAGAAATAGATCCCAATTGTGCTGGTGCTTATGCTAACTGCGGAATTGCCCATTTCAATCTCAAGGAGTATGAAAAAGCGATAAAGAGTTTCGAGAAGGCGACAAATATAAAATGCAATGATGCGGTTGCTTACTACAACTGGGGAATTACGCTTGCAGAACTCAGAAAATTTAGCGAGGCATATGAGAAGTTAAATAAAGCTGCCGCGCTCAATCCGAACGATGCTTATATATATCATAATAAAGCCTATTACTTAGATTTTCAGGGAAATTATGAATTAGCTAGGCAGGAATGGGAACATGCGTCAAATGCATATAGAGATACGCAAGAAACAGCGATTAAAAAAAATGACGCCGATCATTTTTTGTATTATGGCTATGTACAGTATGATATTTTCGGTAAAATTAATGACGCAGAAAAGACCTTCATAGACGGATTGAAATTAGATCCAAACCACATCAGAATACACATACGTCTCGTTGAACTGTATCTTGAAACCAAAGATGAGAGCAGGGAAGCTATTAACGATGCATTCTGGAAAGCTCGCGAACATTATGGAAATGTGGTATCCCTGTTAAAAGATAAATCGAAACAAAAAGTAGATGTCAGTGATTTAGTTCAGTTGGCTACAGTACACATCCTTATGGAAGAGTATTCCAACGCGGAAGAATTATTGAAGAAAGCTCTTATTTTGGACAATGAGTCAGAAGATGCGAATGTTAATATGGGAATTCTTTATACTAAAAAAAATAAACATAAAAAAGTAATAGAAAATGAAGAAAATCTCAGACAAGCGGTGATATATTTTAAAACCGCGCTAAAATTAAATCCATATAACCTGACAACCCGCAACAGTTTAGCTGAAACTTGCTATAAGTTGAAGAGATATGATACAGCGGAGAAAATCTATATCGATGAAGTCCTGGATATTGCACCATATAACTTGGAAGCCCTTATTGGACTTGGTGAAGTGTATATTGCGATGGCCGAAGCCGGAGATGAAGATATGTTTGAAGAGGCTATCAGGAGGTTTAAAGAAGCGCTTAGCATAGCTTTAAACGGAAACAAGGGATCTAAAAGGCTTAGAAATAAAGAGCGAGCGGCAGTATTGTATTCGCTGGGCTATGCCAGGGTGAAATTGTTCGAGGTATCTGATACTTTCAGGGATGAAAACCTTCTGTGGAAAGCATATAGACATTTTAAGGACTGCTGCAAGATTGATCCTAGCCATCATAAAGCCCGAAGGGCAAGTGAAAAATTGCATAAAAGACTTCGTATATTCTCTCCACAGAGCCTAACAGAAAAGATAGCTCCATGGTTAATATCTATTTTTTCTACATTTGTCTTTGCTATCGCTCAAACGAATTTCTTTTGGAATATACCTGATCTGTCAAAAAACAATCTTAGCATCACATCATATATTTCTATAACCTTTGGGGCGCTCATTCTTATTATTGCCGGTCTTTCGCTGCCGCGGCTTCTGCGGCTAAAAGTTGGCGCGATTGAGCTTGAGAAAAGTGCGGTCGAGCAGATAACAACATCAACATCGTTAGGCATAAAAAAATAATTAAGCAGAACCAAATCGGATTATAACTGAAGTGAAAAACTTTATACCGCCGTATAGAAAACGAGCCTATCCAAGTGATTAATCATTTGAAATTCTTTTTAACCAATATCACCTCTTTAACTTAGAACAGAACATGACACCGGTGTTCTAATGGATTATAATTGACTCATCGGATACCATGGTTAATTCCTTTTGTCGATGCATTTGCTGCATCAAGCTTTATTTATAATTAAATTATCTTTTTACTAATAAGATTTTATCTTGGTTTTGGCGGCGGCTTCACCTATGCCGCTTTCACCTTTGATCCCGCTGCTTGACATCCTCCTCTTTTCTTAATTGTGGGACTGATTTTCGCTGCTCTTTTCATCATTTTTGGTGGAATTCTTCGCGGCCCTGGCGTTGTTTTCCTCATTTTTGGTTTGATTCTTCGCGGCTCTGGCGTTGTTTTCTTTTTTGACTTCTCTATTGTCGGATCGTTTTTCTCTTTACTTTTCTCTTTATTCGCCATGATTGCACCTCATAGGTTTATTTAATTTCCGCACACTGTAGCGTATGCCGCATCAATCATACCATCTCCCTGTAATCCTTGAAATATATCCGATACTCACCATCAACCATCTTTGAATATAACCCGGCGAAAAAGTTCACCGGATTCATTTTGCGGTCGAATGTGAAATTTTTTATGTACTCTTCTATGATCGTGGTTTTTTTTGCCGAGTAACGAGCCCATCGGGAGTAAAGAGCTACATCCATAGTGGCGAACATCACATCCTTCAAGGCATCGGGAACCGCATCGATCAAGTCGCTTATCGTCAGATATTTCTTCTCGCCGCTGAAGAGCTTTCTTATCAAAAAACTCCAGACCCACGGGGTGGACGTCTTAAACTCGTCTTCCCTAAGACCGCAACATATGGGAGAATCACTCAACGCCCTGTAATTAGCTGTATAAAACTCAAGCCCTAATTTATGCGCCCGTTCCCAGATGTTGGTTAATATCGCAACCTCTTCCAGTTCGCTCAAATCATCAGGGCCAATCTCTTTAAGCAATGCCTGATCCTTGCAAGAAGCCCGATTAAGAAACGAAATTGACACAGCATCGGCAATGACGGCAATCTTGTCCAGGTATCTGTCGATAGCCGACCAGTTGACAAGTTCTTTGATCCTTATGCGTGGTTTGAATAACTGTGGGATAAACGGTTGCCACCTTACAATTATCTTTTTAAATACACCCGAAGGGATTTGATTGAGTCTCTTCATGGGATTGCTGGTGTTTTCTTCCAGCATTTGTATGTCGGCAGTTTTGTGAGATGAAAGGGAAATTCCTAAAACATAATTTCCCTTTGCTAAAAGATCAACAGGCATATTCGCCGTATTCTTAGTACTGATAAAAACAGGATAGTCTGCTTTATTACACAGTTCTAAGAATTTTCGAGTATTTTGTAGTTCTTGTTCAACTTCCTTTGGAAAGGGGTCCGCTTTTGTGCCTAATTGAATGGGGTGTTTTTTGCTTACGAGATATTCTATCATCGGATTCCCGATGCTTTCTCCATTTAATATCCTTTCCCAATCAGTAATAAGAGCAGGTCTAATGCGCTGCCGTCGGTGATTGCCCCTGTTTTGTCTATTATATTGAGGATATGCAAAGCAGTAACGGCATCTATTTGAGCATCCTTCATAAGTATCGATGGAAAGTAGTAACGGGCACTGAAGGAACTGGCTGCTTATTTGAAGCTTATTATTCCTTTTCATCGGAGATCAATCTTTCTGAAAAAAAACCTGCTTCTCATTGAATTGAATAATCAGGCTACCCAGTACATCTTCAAATTCAAAGCCTTGTTCTTTGCAGCGTACTCTGAACAATTTCCAGTCTGCTTTGAATTGAACCGGCATTTTGAGGTATAAATTAAAGAGTTCTTGTTCTTTTATAGGGAACTCATTTTCAGGAGTAGTAATCGAATTATATTTTTTTTCTTTCATTATAGCCCCTTGTTCAAAATTCGTATAAATGATAAAACATCTTCAGCAAGAATATAATATTATTCAACGAATTCTCACGTTAATTTAGCATACCGGATAATCGATGTCAACAGGAATATTAGCAGTAATTAGTTTTCCCGCGTATCAGCATCTTTGACAAGGGAATATTGACATAATTAATTCCGCTTATGGTTGTCTCTTTCCGACATACTTCCAACAGAATCAGTAAAAATAACAGATAATCAGTGAAATCATCAAACATTATCTATTCTGATACTAAAGCCAAGATTATCTTAATAAATCGGTTGACGCCACATCATATCTGCGTTATCATCAATCCCATGACAAAAGATGATAAATACAAATCACTCGAAATTTCCGGACCTGAACTGGATAGTTTTATTAAGAAGCTGGCCGACAGACTCTACAACCAAATCTGGTCGGATATGGCTATCGGTCCCAACGAAGTGATTATCAAGGATTGCCTGAAAAAATCCATTATTCAGGCTTTGAAAGAGTATGCGGAATTCCGAACTGATGGGTAACAGGGACAAAGCCTGGAACCTCCTTTGTAAGTATACCGAATCCGAATCATTACGCAAACATGCTCTGGCGGTCGAGGCGGCCATGCGGTATTTCGCCGAAAAACTGGGCGAGGATGTTAATTATTGGGGCGCCGTCGGCCTTCTGCACGATTTCGATTATGAAAAATACCCGGATGAACATCCTTTATCCGGGGTGGTTATACTTAACGAAAACGGCTATGATCAGAGTTTTATCAATTCTGTCCTATCCCATGTGGATACAACCGGTATTCCCCGCGATACGAAACTTGAGAAAACCCTATTCGCGGTCGATGAGTTGTGTGGCTTCGTAACCGCGGTAGCCCTGGTGAGACCCTCCAAAAAAGTAGCCGATGTCAAAGTGAAATCGGTTAAGAAGAAGATGAAAGACAAGGCGTTTGCCCGTCAGGTTTCACGCGACGATATTAGAGGGGGCGCCGAAGGTTTGGGTATGCCGCTTGAGGAAGTAATCGAAAACGTGATTGAAGCCATGAAAAAATCCGCGTCCGACCTCGGACTTTAACTAATTCCCAATTATGAAAAAACAATTTAAAGCCATCCTGTTCGATATGGATGGAACATTGATCGATTCAATGAAATATCATGTGATCGCCTGGACCAGCGCTTTTAAGGAGCATGGATATTATCCCGGTGAGTTGGTGTTCTATCTAAATGAGGGGGTTAAACATCCAATTACGGTCAGGGATCGCTTGAGAAAACTTGGTGTGGAAAACCCTGATGAGGAATTGGTCAAACAAATCTACACCCGCAAACGCGCTATATTCGATGAAATCGTCGATATCAAACCAACCGATGGTGCTATTGAGCTTCTAAACTTGCTTAAAGGCAAAGTAAAGTTGGGTGTTGTCACGGCTGGTTTGAGGCCGGTAATTGAACGCGTGATTAGTCAATTATTTGAGGGCATTTTCGATTTTATAGTCGATAACGACAGCACAGAGAAAGGCAAGCCCGATCCCGATCCCTTTTTGCATGGCGCCAAACTAACCGGCTTGCCGAATGAAAATATCCTGGTCGTGGAAAACGCGCCAACCGGAATAGAATCGGCCAAAGGCGCCGGTTTAACCTGTTGGGCTCTCTGCACGACTCTCGAACCGAAATACCTTGACCGGGCGGATAAGATATTCGCCGATTTTAAGGCGCTTCAAGCGACTTTATTCAACGATAATTGTATTCTTTCATGAGATTATTAATTCCTTGACATTCGGTTCTTAAATAAAATATATACCCCAGACAAAGAGGGAGGATTCATGGCTCGAATCACTGTTGTTATTGATGATGTTATCAATCTGTCGACAAGCAGCCCAACCGGCGAACCCAAACCGGCAAAAGTAGCGGCTTTGTGCGACATGGCCGGCGCCGGCGGCGTGGCAATCAATATAAAAGATGGCAATATTACACCCAATTATGAGCGGATTATAAGGGGTATTAAAGAGGTTCTTGGCATACCTTTGGCTCTTATGATACCCGCCGATGACAGGGCGGTCGATAAGGCAATCGATCTGGCGCCGGGCATTGTAGTTCTGGATGATATCGTTTCCGGGGATGGCGACTTCGTTTCCAGACTGCAGGTATCTAATATTATCGTTGCTATTCAGGTTTCCTCCGAGTTGGACCAGGTCAAAGCGGCAGCCAAGATGAAAGCCGATTATGTGGCTATTGATGTCTCCTCGTTCTGCGCGGAAAAAAGCCTGACGACCAGGGTGGACGCTTTCAACAAAATTTCCAAGGCGGCGGCTCTGGCGGAGCGATTGTCAATCGGAGCCATTGCTGTTGGACCCATGACATTGACCGATTTGGCCAAACTCGCCGAGATAGAGCCGATTGAGGATTTCTTCATTGGCCCAGAACTTATGGCCAAGGCTTTAATGTATGGTCTTGAGGATTCAATCGCTGATTTCAAATCGGAAATTAATAGATATTAGGATTGGTAAAACATAGCCTATCATTTTGTATTAATTATTAATATCTCATTGAAGTGAAATTTTTTAATTAAGGGGAAACCGTAGGCAACGATATTTATGTTTCTTTCGTTAATATTATAATAATTGCTCAAAGTTTAAGTTCTTTGAGGTGATTTCGGGTAGGATTATGTTATTTAAAAAAGTTTCAACAAACTGGAAAAAGGGATTGCCCCGTTGAATCAAACATTTACAGGCTTGAGGTTTAAAATGGTTAGAAGTGTCACGAAAAATGTACTGAGTATTGTTATTTTAATGTTGATAGCATTTCCATCGTATTCGGCTTTTGCCTTTACGATCAATGGAATTATCAAAGATGCTGATACCGGGGAAAGCCTTGCGGGCGCAATAATCTATACGCATTTAGCTACAACCGGCTGGACATCGGATGATCAGGGACGATTTGTGATGCACGACGTTCCGGATGATTATATAATGATCAAGCTACATGTCCATTTAATCGGTTATAAAGACCAGTTTGTTGAATTTACCCAGTCGGACGTACAGAGCGTAGTCGAAATATTTTTGGCGCCATCCCCCTGGAAAATGGATAACGTAGTTGTCACCGGTACCCGTCGAGACTATATTCTCAAGGATGTTCCGGTCACAACCGAGCTGATTACTTCAGAGGAATTCAAAAAGACCGGCTCATTATCCGTCGATGAGGCTCTTGATTCGCAAATCGGGATCGAGGTTTTCGATGATCTTTCGGGCAAAGGGCTATCACTCCGGGGAGTCGATCCCAAAAGGGTGCTGGTCTTGATCGATGGCAACCGGGCAGTCGGCCGGATTGCCGGTTCGCTGGATCTGGGCCAGTTTTCGCTTGGCAATATCAAGCAGATCGAGATCGTTAAGGGATCTGGATCTACGCTTTATGGCTCTGACGCTATCGGCGGGGTGGTTAATATTATCACCCGTAACGCGACCCCTGAAATCGGTTATAATTTCTACAGCAGTTATGGCAGTTACAATAGTTATGATTTTCAGGCAGGCGTTAATTCAGGGATTATCGGCAGCGGATTGAATCTGATCGCCAAATACGAACATACCGACGGTTTCGATCTCGATGAATCGACCGAGCATACCAACGGTATCGAGGAGATCGACAGATTCAATGTCAATGGTAAGACATCATTCAATATTAAACCCGGTTGGAATATTGATGTCACTTCCGGTTTTATGATGGAGAATAAAAATTGGATTGAAACTGAGACGATGGGCGGGATTACCAATTTTGACGATGACGAAGAGAATTTCCGAATTGACGCGGCCGTAAAATCACGCTGGAGCCTCAAGGAAAAGGCTGATTTCAGTATCAATATTCATGGAACGTTTTACGATCATACCTGGGAGAAATTCGGCCGGCCACGCGCATTGATCGATCAATCGCATTCGGTGGATGATCTGTTCGCGGTGTCCATGCAGTATAATCGTATGCTGGCCGATAAGCATATACTCACATTCGGCGGCGACGCGGTCAGGCAAAGCCTCGATTCGGACCAACTGGCATCGGGCAAAGAAGAGGTCGTTTACAGCGACCTGTACGCCCAATACGAGTGGCGGCTGTTGGATAAATATATGTTCTTGCCCGGCATCCGCTGGGAACATCACGAAACCTACGGCGATCATTTTAACCCGAGTATGAACGTTATGTGGGATGCTTGCAGCTATTTCAATCTTCGGGGATCGGTTAGCCGCGGTTTCCGGGCGCCATCGATAAAAGAACTGTATTTCGAATTCGACCACAGCGCCGCCGGCGTGAAAGTCAGCGGCGGGGGAGATGATCTCGAACCTGAGAAGAGCTGGAATTACTCGCTAACCGGTGAAATCAATTATCGTAAAAAAGCTGTCCATCGCCTTACCTATTTCAGAAATGACCTGGATAACCTGATTGATTACGCCAGAATTGATCCATCGGAGCTAAATAATCCGTCTGACACATTGATCTACTTCCGCGGTATATATCGCTATGATAATGTCCTGAAAGCCAAAACCCAGGGAATCGAGTGGGAAACCGAAATCAATTTATACGATGATATCGATTTATCATTCTCGTATACTTTCATGACTGCCAAAGATCTGGGCGATGATCCCACCGATGAGGAAACGGATTTGGTCAATCGCCCCGAACATATATTCAAGTTTTACGCGACATACGCTATAAACGCTTTTGATACCCGATTGAACCTTTGGGGCAACTGGCAGGATCAGAAGCTCTGGGAGGCTGCCACCGGCGGCCCCGGTTCGGCGGATAGTTACGCCCCATCACGGTTTGTTTTGAATGCCGGCGTGGACAAGAAGGTTTATGAGAATCTAAGCGCGCTTGTTAAAGTATTCAATGTCACCGATGAGACCGACGCCGAATACGCCTATTGGCCCCAGAGAAGCTTCAGTGTGAGCTTAAGATATAATTTCTAAACGGATTAACTAGATATACGCAAAAAAGCCGCCCCCATCAGGAGGCGGCTTTTTAAGTGGTACCCGGATATTTTATTCGGCGTCAGCCCAGACAGGTTGACTTGTTGGCAGTTGTTCCGGTCGCAGGATTTCCTCCTTTCCCTTTAAGGTGAAAATTCCACTCTCACGGGTAGCCACCAGGATATCTTTACCATCCTTGAAAAGTCCCACGATCCGCGTGTCCTGGAAATCGGGCACGGCTTGAAGCGAATCATTGGCATAGACGAACAGGCCCTGGTTGGTGCCGACATAGGTGTTCAGCACTCTCGGCAGGAAACAGTTGACCTCGTAGACCTCGCTTGAATCGCTGACAAAGAGTTGATTCCATGATCCGCCGTTGAATTTGAATATCCCCGAGGGAGTGCCGACCCAGACGTGGGGGTAGTTGTATTCCAGCGTATTAACGAAATCGAAGATCGAGGTATCACGGGTCAGGTAGCGTCGCTGCCATTTTTCGCCATCATACTTCCATAAGCCATCGCCGAAAGTGCCGACCCATAGCCCGGCCGCGTCCTCGGTTAACGAGGTTACCAGTATATCCTGCTTGAGCAGTGTATCTTTCCGATCGGCGTCGAAATAGTGCAAGCCGTCATTAGCCCCCACCAGGTAACCCTCACCGAAATCCAAAACGACATTCACCGGCTGACCGAGATCGTATTCATCGTACAGTTCCAGGTAATCATAGCCGCTGATTATCAGTTTTTCGCCGCCGATAACAACTTGCTCTTCCTCGTAAACCATGCAGTCCATCTGGCTTGCGAATGCTCCGAATTCCGACGCCAGCGGTTCGGTCCAGCCGCTTGAGTCTTTGGTGATAGTGTAGAGCTTTTCGCCGGACAAAATTTCCAGCCGCCCCGAATCGTGGAATACTTTTTCGATCTGAGGCAGAACCTCTTCAACCTCGGGGATTGCTTCCGGGATGGTATCGGCCGGGATTATCTGATCGGCGGTTGCCTCTACTACTACCAATTTCGGCCTTTTCTTGAGCGCGGCCCCGACGATAATTACAATGGCAATCATTGAGATCGTGACGATGGAGACCAATTGTGCCCGATGTGATAGTTTCTCTGACTTTTTCATCTTTCCTCCTCTGTTAAGGTTTGTTGTTGCTTCCGTCAAATATTAAAACAAAGTCCGTGCCACAACGATAAGGTGATGTGATACAACAGGATAAGCGGATTTGGCTCGGCCTTTATCGTGTCAAAACAAGCATGAGTGTGTCATGATAGATACGGTTTTTTATGACAAACCCGAATTGCTAACTATTATTAGCATAAATAAGGATAAAAAATAAATGCGGGGTCGTTTTTTATAATCTGATGAAACAACAACCTGTTAGATGCTGTAAAAGCATATGCAGGGTTGAAGTATCTTGACGAGAACTACGATATTGACATATACTGGTTATGAAGGAGTAAGTATGCTGAAAAAGCTATTGGTTTTATTATTAATTACATTCTCACTATCACAAATCGCCACCGCCGATACGAACATCGATATCCTGGCTGAAATAGTCCTTAAAAAGAACAAGCGTCTATTTATCGATAAAGGGCGAATCGATGGGGTTGAAATCGGTCATAAACTTGATATCCTCTATGACGGCCGAAATTTCGGTAGCGCGATTATATCCTGGGTCGGCGAGGATATATCTTATGCCAGGGTAGATTCCGCGACCTTTTATCGCTATTATTATATCGAGCCGCTGGAGGCGAAAATCTATCTCGTTCGACCATCCAAATATGAAGGTGGCACGGTTAATGTGCCATTCTACAGGCGCCTTTACCTTACACCATCTGAAATAATGATGCCCGATGAACAGGCAGTCGCCTGTTTGCTTTATGATGGTCTGGTTCGCATGAATGATCAAGGCAATATAATTCCCGGACTGGCTCATACCTGGGAAGTGCATGGCAATACCTATACGTTTCATTTGAATTCCGAGGTGAAATTTCACACCGGCAAATACCTGGACGCGCTTGATGTCGCTTATTCTTTGGTACAACTGGCCAGGGCGCCAACCGTAACGCCGGCTTCCTCATTTATTCTTGAAGTTGACGGTTATGATGAGGTTCATTCCGGCCGCAAAAACGAATTGCGAGGGGTCTTTATTCCCAATAAATATTCTATAGCGATTACCACCAAAGATACTTTCATTCCCTTTCTGAAATATATGGCCGGACCGGGTGGATATATTATACCTTCGCTGGAGCGATCACCGGTACCTGTCGGGACCGGGCCGTTCAAAGTAGCCAGGATTAACGACAACAGGATTACCCTGGCTGCCAACACCGATTTTTTCGAGACCCGTCCCGTAGTCGATAGCGTAATATTCAGTCGTTATGAGAACCGTAAAGAGGCGGCGCTTGATTTTGAACTCGGTCGGCTTGACCTGATATATTTCGATTCTCAAGAGGATAGAGATTTATTGACCGGCGGCGATTATTCCAGCCGCAGGTATTATACTTCTTCCATGGTGTTGCTTGGTTTTCAATGCGGGCATGAATACCAGAAGGATTATAAGCTGGCCAAGGCTTTGCAATACCTGTTCGATAAGGAAAGCATTGTCAGGGTTTTATTGGGGAACTCCGCCCGGAAAAGCGACGGGCTTACTCCGCCCTCGTTGGGAATAGAACCGGAGACTACGACCGATTATTATTTCATGCCCTCCGAGGCGAAAACGCGAATCGCGGAAATCGAGAATTTGCCGAAACAACTGAATCTGGTTTATGATAATACCGACCCGATGCTGGAATCGGTGGCGAATTACATTTCAGGTCAGCTTCGTCACGCCGATTTTAAAATAAAAATCCAGCAGGCCAACAGCCGACATCTGGAAAAGTCGACAGCCTTGAGTTCCATGGATTTTTATCTCTTTCGAACTGATTTAATAGTGCCCGATGCCGACGCGTTTTTCTACCCGACATTTTCCGGGAAACTAAACGGCAGGACTAATTATCTTAATTATGATAATCCTCAATTGGAGCGTTTTCTCGATGGGGCTCGTCGTTTGGATGATGACTATGTCAGAACCGATATCTACCGCGAAACCGAGAAGCTGTTGATGGAATCGCCGCCGGCGGTCAGTCTTTACAATGCATATATGACAGCCGCCTTCAGACGAGACCTGGGCGGATTCAAACCGGACCTTCGCGCCTACGTGAACCTTCGCGAGATATTTTTTCAGGCGGGCAAATAGATATGCGTAAGAAGATATTCTCCCTTCTATTGATCGCCTCGGTATTGCCGATTATCGGTATTCTTATATTCCTTCGGTATCAAACCTTAAACCAGCAGCAGGGATTGGCCCAGCGAAGGCTGGCATCCGTCGTTTCAGGCGTTGTCGGTTTTTACGATCGGACCGGCGCCGGTATATTAACCCAGATTCAAACCTTAACCAATAACGATGATCTCAAGCGGACTCTCCTTCTGACCGATGAGATCGGCTTTATCGACCAATCGGCATTGATCAAATCAACAGCAACCAGGCTGAACCTTCTAAACCTCGATTATCTGACGATAATCGATCCGCACGGTGAAGTATTGGCGCAAGGGCATGATCAATCGATCTTTGGGTTCTCGTTGTCTGAAGACCAGGTGGTAGTTGAAGCGCTATCCGGCCAACAAGTGCATTCGTTGGGTGTTCGTGATATCAAAGGTGAATCCAGGCTGATGACCCTGGCCGCGTCGCCGGTGTGGTTTAAGAACCGGGTGATCGGGGTAGTGATGGGCGGCGCGATAATCGATAAGAGTTATCTGGATGATCTACGGGCGCTATCCGGAGCTGAATTGATTCTCGTTCGGGATGGTCTGGTTGAGAGCAGCACTATTCCGGGCAACCTGGATGAAGTGCCTATCGAGACTACCGGCAATAAATTCAATTCGGCTGAGCTGGGCGGTATACCCTACAAATTCGGCGCGTTTGCCCTGGATGATTTTTCGGGTGAGAAGATTGCCGATCTGTTAATCGGCATCAGTACTTACGATTTAAAGACCGCGTTCGATAAACTTTCATTGGTTTTTTCTATATTTGCCGGCGCCGGATTTATACTGGCTATGGCCTTGGCCTGGGGATTTGCCTATAAAATTACTAATCCAATAGCCGAGCTCGCCGAACTGGCGTCCCGGCTGGCCACGGGCGATTTCGATGTGGGAGTTAAATCATCCCGCAAGGATGAAATCGGTATGCTCGTAAACAGTTTCGACTCTATGGCTGAAGATTTGAAAGATTATCGGGAAAAGCTGGTTAACTCCGAGCGGATGGCGGCTTTTACTCAGATGGCTCAAAAAGTCGCCCATGAAATAAAAAATCCGCTCACCCCGATCCAGGTTTCGATTCAGGATTTAAAGCGCTCTTTCGATGAAAACAATGATGATTTTCCGAAGATTTTAGAAAAATCATGCAATACTATTCTCGAGGAAGTCTCATCGCTGGCCCGGATAGTCAGAGAATTCTCGGAGTTCGCGCGGTTTCCGTCACCCCAAATGGCAACTGAAAACCTCAATGATTTGATTGTTAAATTCGCCGATCTATACGCCGCGGATGTAGAGGCCAATCGTCTGATTTTAGATTTCTCCGATGAGAAATTAGCGATTAATGTCGACCGAGATCATATGAAACGAGCGGTATATAACGTTTTAAAAAACGCCCTTGAAGCCTCAGGAGCAACAGGTAAGGTCGAGTTGAAAACATATCGGGAAAACAACCTGGCGGTTATCGAAGTAACCGATAGCGGCGAGGGTTTTTCGGCCCAGGCCAGAAAGAACTTGTATTCGCCATATTTCACTACAAAGCCCGACGGCAGCGGCCTGGGATTGGTTATCGTTAAAAAAATTATAAGTGAACATGACGGATTTATCGAAATCGATGATCAAATCGGTTATGGTACATCTGTCAAATTGAAATTGAGACTACAAAATCATGAAAATACTCTTAGTCGATGATGAACCGAACATACTCGATTCCGTCGGCGGCGCGTTAGAACGCTGCGGTTATGAGGTAATCTGTGCCTCCGGATATGAAAAGGCCATGGAGAAGTGCGATAAAACAATCGAAGTAGCGCTTCTGGATGTCTGGTTATCAGAGGGCGATGGCGTTGAGCTATTGAAAAAATTCAAAGATAAATTCCCCGAGCTGGTAGCAGTTATGATCTCCGGCCACTCGACTATTGCCACCGCGGTCGAAGCGATCAAACATGGCGCTTACGATTTTCTCGAAAAACCATTGTCTCTTGATCGACTTGAAGTGTTGCTTCAAAATATCGATGGTTTTTTATCACTCAAGAAACAACGGGATGAACTTCTCAGCCTGTTAGAGGGCGAGTACAATCTAATCGGCCAATCATCGGCGATCGAGCGGTTACGCCAAACGATTTTAAGATTCGCCCCGGAGCAGGCGCCCGTATTAGTTACCGGCGAAAGCGGAACAGGCAAGGAGTTAGTGGCTCGGCAACTCCACGGCAACTCACCTCGAAAGAACGCGCCATTTGTCGCAATCAATTGTGCCGCTTTGCCCGATGAGTTATCCGAGGCGGAATTATTCGGTTTCGAGAAAGGCGCTTTTACCGGCGCGATGCGGTCGCATGAGGGGCATTTTCGACGAGCATCAAGCGGCGTAATATTTTTAGATGAAATCAGCGAAATGTCGCTTCGACTGCAAGCCAAGCTATTAAGGGTGATCGAGGAGAAGGAGGTTACTCCGCTGGGCAGCAGGAATACTTTCGAGATCGATGTCAGGATTGTGGCGGCATCCAACCGCAATCTAAAAGCCGAATCTGAAAACGGCAGTTTCCGCCAGGATTTGTATTTCCGACTTAACGTCCTGCCGGTGGATGTACCGCCGCTACGGGAACGAATCGGCGATATTAAAATTTTGGCCGAATACTTCTGCGGCCAATACGCGAAAAAATCTAATAAGAAGCTAAGGACCATTTCAGCTAAAGGGATTGCCTTTCTGGAAAATTTGAAATATCCCGGCAATGTCCGGGAATTGAAAAACTATATCGAGCGCATACTTATCGTTTCGGATAACGATGTTATTGATGTCGATGATATCAAAAAAGTCCTGTCATCGATCGACGAAACCGGTTTTAACAGCTTATCTACATTGAAACAGGCGGTTGAGGACTTCGAGAAGGCTTTTATCGAAAAGGCGATTGAAGGGGCGGGCGATAATATGGCCCGAGCAGCCAGGGTTTTAGGCCTCGAACGCAGTCATCTCTACAAGAAGATGAAAGCGTTGGGTATCGAACGAAACGGCCACTAACGGACCATGGTGTCGATTATAGGTCTATTAGTCAATTGAAGATATTTCAATGAGAGCCGATTTAACTTGACAGATCAGGAAAGATTTATGATTTTAGGGACTTGTTATGGTTGACGAAGCCCCACTGGTGAAGATAGAAGCGGTTTTGGGGCTGGGCAACCCCGGTCGACGATATGCCGAGAATCGTCATAATCTCGGCTACATGGTTCTCGACCGGCTGGCTTTTTTGAAAAAAGAAGAATTCATCCGCGGGGATGGCCCGTTTGTTTATTGCCGGGCGGTAGTTGGTGATCGTAGTCTGTATTTATGCAAGCCAACTACTTACATGAATAATTCCGGCAAAGCGGCGATTTGTTTGGGCAAGTATTTCGGTATTGGCCCGGAAAACATGTTGGTCGTATCAGATGACTGCAATCTTCCGTTGGGGAAAATCCGGTACAGGTCATCGGGTTCCGATGGCGGCCATAACGGCCTGGCATCGATTATCCGGATTCTGCACAGTCGGGAATTTCGCCGGCTGCGACTGGGGGTAAACTTGAATCCCCCGGGTGTGCCGCTCGAGGATTATGTTCTCGAGGATTTTGACAGGGATGAATTCGAAAGCATCGATCAGGTAATTACCGCTGCCATTGGTTTTATAGAAGACCTGGCGGCTAACGCGACAAATAAAAAATCGGCTACCTTTACGGTAACCGCCAATAATTAAGTTAAATTAAACGACTCTCCCTACTCCGGTAGTGGGGTCAGTAAGTCCACAGGGAGGTTTGATGAAGACTTACGAACTTACATTTATTCTCAATCCCAACTTAGACAAAGAATTAGTTAACGCCGAAATTGAGAAGATCACTTCTCATATAGAAGCCGGCAATGGCAAAATTCTCGAAGTTCAGCATCTGGGTATGAAAAAAATGACCTTTGAGATCCAGGGGTCAAGGCAAGGTAATTACTATACAATCTATTACCAGGCCGATCCCGAAGTCCTCAAACAATTAGAACCGAAGATGAAATTGAATGAGGCTATTCTGAGGTTTTTAACGATTGTCTTAAAGCCCTCGGAATATGTGTCACCGGTTAAAGAGGAGAAAAAAGCCCCTGAGCCGGAATTGGTTGAAAAACCGGCGGCCGAGGCCGAGAAAATTGAGGTAAAAGAGGACGATGAAACCAAGGAAGAGGACGATAAATAAAGGCAAATCGAGACACATTTGTTTTGTAGTCGTCCAGGTTGTCAATTAAAACAGACAATAAAAGATTTCGAATATTGAGGAGGAATCATAAGTGATCAAGAAAAGAAAGAAAATCTGCCGATTTTGTGAAAAGCAGGTAAAAAGGATAGATTATCGCGATGATAGGATCCTGAATAGATATATTTCGGATAGAGGTAAAATCGTGCCAGGCCGTGTAACCGGAGTCTGCGCCAAACATCAACGCTGGCTTTCCCGTGCTATAAAAAGGGGCCGTGTCATGGGGCTACTCCCATTCACGTCAAGGGAATTTGGCCACAGGTAAAACATTTAACAAGATAGTGTGATTTGCTGAATTCAGATCAGTCAAAATTATGGCTTCTAAACCTGGTAGTGCTTCTGGCGGGCTTTTTCGTGGGTGTGATAATGATCAATGCCCTGATGTTTTTATTCGCCCTGACGGCACTGATACTATTAACCGTTCGATATCGTTATTCATTCGCGGTTATGGCTTGTTTGGGGTCATTATTAGTGTGCTATGTGATCTATGGCAATTGGACCGCCATCTATTTTGGGCTAATGGTATTATTGCCTGGAGTCGTTATGGGTTATAAGATCAGGACGTTCAATTCTCCTTACGCGATTATCGGTTGGGGGATTGTTCCGTATCTTCTGCCGATTGCTCTGCTTATCGTCTATTACCCTCAAATCGTCGAACAAACACCATTGATGATCGCGGAAATGCAGGTGATGTTCGAAGAAAATGCCGGTAGCCTGGGTTTGGCGGCCGGAGAACTTCAAATGATATTCGAATCGATGCAGAATATCATGGAATGGACGATCAGGCTGGCCCCGGGGATACTGCTTACCATGATTGTCTCGATGGTGTTTTTTGCCTATCTTAGTGCCGTTACGGTCAGTACCTATTTTGGAGCAGTTATACCTCGAATGAAGCCGCTTTATTTGTGGAAGGTCAGTGAGATATGGTTAATCCCATTGGGCGTGGCGCTATTATTTGTGTTGCTCGATAACCCGGGGTTGAAGATAGTCGGCGAAAATTTACTCGTATTCATGGTTCATTTGTTCGCTTTTTTTGGAATTTGTCTTGTCGATTTTTATTTCAAGCGAATCAATATTCCGGCGCCGGTGAGATTATTAATATATCTTTTTATCCTGATCGCGGTCGTGGTAGCTATCCCGATCCTGGCTATCGTTGGTATAACGGATAGCCGTTTCGATTTCAGAAAAATCGCACGTTCAATTGAAAATACTGAAGTCAAAGATAAGGAGTAGAATAGTGAAAGTAATACTGAAAGATGACATAAAAGAACTTGGTGCTTGCGGCGAGGTGGTCGATGTTAAAGGCGGCTACGCTCGCAATTATCTGATCCCAAGAAACCTGGCGATACCTGCCACAAAAGGTAACGTGAAATCTATCGAAGAGATCAAGGTACAGAAAAATTTCCGGGATAATAAAAGAAAACGTGATTCCGAACGGATAAAAGATAAGCTTGAGAAGCTATCTCTTACAGCCGAAGTTCAAGTCGGCGAAGAGGATAAGGTTTTCGGATCGGTGACCGCCTCGAATATTGCAAACCTTATTCACCAACAGGGTTTCGAAATCGATCGCCGATTGATTCAGCTCGATGAACCGATTAAGGCGCTGGGCGTTTACACTATTTCTATCAAGCTCGATAAGGATGTACTGGCTAATGTGAAACTGTGGGTAGTGAAAAAGGAAGAATCGGTCGAGTAATAATTAACTGATCAGGTTAAAGATTACTTGAACCCCAATCTCTGTTTATGGTATAAATATATACACCGGACCGGCAGTATTTGGGGAATTCTTAAATATCGCGGAAACGACGGCCCGCAAGATTGGTTATTAATAGTACGCAAGCTAACCCTTATTTGGCGGATATGGCTTGACTGCCTGATAAATAGCCTGCTTGCCTTGATTGGATTGAGTTTGGCGTGGCCAACCTCCCAATGGCTTATCCGTTTGGTGGTCGAAGGCTTGAACGCGGAAATTAGAATTTTAAACAGAATGGTGTTAAATGGGTCTAGTAGAGGCACAAATTGGTGGATTGGCGCTCGATGTAACTACAAATTCACCGGTGGTTACGCTTAGCCCAAAGAACTCAAAAAAAATCCTTCCCATTTGGATCGGCCATTATGAAGCCTGGGCTATCGGCATGGAAATGTCCGGGGTTGTGTCAAAAAGGCCGCTTACTCATGATCTCCTATATGGAATCGTCAAAAGTATGGGCGGTGAGATCGATAAAATTATCGTGACAGATCTGAAGGATCAAACATTTTTCGCCAAGATTTCGATTAAATATAATGGTAGTATTTTGGAAGTCGATGCTCGGCCGTCCGATTCAATCGCAATCGCCTTGAAAGCCAAAGCTCCGATTTTCGTTAACGAAGAGCTGTTTCAACTAAAAGATGAGAAGACCACAGGTATTCCCGACCAGGAATCCCTTCGCGATAGATTACGCCGGATAAATCCCGAAGATTTCGGCAAATATAAATTATGATTATTCCATACGCGGAAAAACGTCCCCAAATCGACCAGAGTTGTTTTATTGCCGAAAATACCGTTATCGTCGGCGATGTTAAAATCGAGGCTGATTCCTCGGTTTGGTTTGGCGCCGTGATTAGAGGAGATATTCATTCGATCAGGATAGGCCGTTTCACGAATATTCAGGACAATATGGTTATTCATGTAACTCATGATAAATATCCAACTTTCGTCGGTAATTATGTAACCGGCGGGCATGGCGCGATTCTTCATGGCTGCACGGTAAAGGATAAGTGCATAATTGGCATGGGCGCGTTAATCCTGGATGATTCGGTTATCGGCGAGGAAACTATCGTGGCGGCCGGCTCAGTGGTAAAGGAACATGAAAATATACCGTCGGGTGTACTCGTTGCCGGCAATCCGGCCTCGATTAAACGGAAATTAAGTGACCGGGAAAGGCGGGCTATCAAACAGTCCGCGCTTAACTATTCGAATTATATAAAGGGATATAAGCCGTGAAGAAATTAACTTTATTGTTATTGCTTATCATGACCGGAGTCTCATTTTCACAACGACCTGCCGGTTCGCCTCGCGAGGCTTTATATCAAGCTTTGGATATCTACAGCCTGGGTCGCTATGATGAAGCCCATGAAAAATTCAAATATCTCTCCGAATTATACTCACTGGAAGGCCATCATACCATTTTCAAGTATATGGCTGCTAAATCTTTGTATAAAGCCGGTG
Source organism: Candidatus Zixiibacteriota bacterium (assembly GCA_024231855.1). Lineage (GTDB taxonomy): Bacteria > Zixibacteria > MSB-5A5 > UBA10806 > 4484-95 > JAAEQD01. The sequence goes on along the minus strand of JAAEQD010000398.1, from coordinate 29,362 downwards.
ATTTTAACCGGGCCAGGGATGGTTTCGAGCGATTTATAAGGGATTATCCCAGTTCCGGCTATATTGGCGTCGCTAATTTATATCTTGGGCATATTGCTTATCAGGAAAGCAGATTTTTGGATGGTGGGATATTTTATCTTAAAGCCATAGACTACAATTACAAATCTAAAACCGGCAGAGTGGCCGCGAGTAATTTGGCCGGCATGCTGGCCAGTGAACTCTCTGTCGATGATTTATCCTATATCATAGACAATTATCCGCGTTCGGAGTATGCCGGGGAAATCGTCTATAGCCTGGGCAAGAGACATTACGAAAATCAAAGATATAAGCGAGCCGTGAAATTATTCGGCAAATATCTCGAAAATTATACACCGGGCAATCATACGGCTGAAGTCAAGAAATTGCATTCGCTGGCCAGGGATAAAGCGTTCAAGAAAATCGTTGTCGGTGTTCTAGCGCCTATTACCGGTTCCTATAGCGATTACGGATCCGCAATGATCGATGGAATCAAGTTAGCGTTTGCCAATATGCCTAAACTGGACGGCAAAGAGATAGAACTGGTGGTTAAAGACACCCAGGGTTCGCCGGTTATAGCCACTCAGGCTATTAAAGCGCTGGCCCTGGAAGAGCCCGCCGTAGTGATGGGGCCACTTCGTTCCGAATCGGCCGTAGGCGCCGCTATAGTGGCTAATTTTAATGATATACCGCTGATCACGCCGACCGCATCCGAACATGGCATAGCCGAGCTGGGCGAGAATGTATTTCAGATGTCGCCGCCGGCTGAAATAATAGCGACCGCCCTGGCCGAATACGCCGTTACCGAACTTGAAATAAAGGAATTCGGTATTATTGCCCCGGGTGATTTCGCCGGCCGCCAGGTAGCGCGAGCTTTCCGTCAAAAAGTATATCAACTCGGCGGTGAAGTTTTATCGAATACGTTCTATGAACCGGGTGAAACAGACTTTTCACATCAGATTAGACCACTTCGCGAGCAACTCCTGATGAAAACTGAGGAGCAAATGGCGCTGGAGCTTATCGACTCGACCGAGTATTATAACGAGGAAAATGAAAAGTGGCTCGATCAGGAAGACTGGCGAGTATATTTAGGTGGCCTCTTCCTACCCGGTTATCCCAGCGAACTTTCGCTTCTGATTCCGCAGATCAGGTATCATGTGGTCAGTACCCGATATCTGGGCCTGGATGGTTGGGATTCATCGGATCTTCGCGATGAAATCGAGCGCTATATCGACGGCTCGATATTCGCCACGGATTATCATCCCGGCATCGAAAGCAGGGCCTGGGATGACTTCTATATACAATATTATGAAACATATGGCTCGGAACCCGGTAGAGTCGCCGCCTTATCTTATGACGCGGCCAACCTGATAAAGGTCGCCCTTGAAAACGGCGCCTACACGGCTGAAAACATCAGCGCCTTTCTCAACTCTATCGAGGATTACCAGGGCGCCAGTTGTACGGTCAATTTTAAAACCACCAGCCATGCCAATAACGCGGTTAGTATATTTGAAATCGGTCAAGAATCAGTATCCAGGCTTAAATGATGAACGATAAAGAGTCCATATTAATCGATATAATCAAGAAGCTCGATTCGGTGGTAATTGGTCTTTCCGGCGGCGTCGATTCGACTTTGACCGCTAAACTATGCGTCGACTATCTCAATGCCGAAAAGGTTTGGGTGGTCACCGGCGATTCGAAATCGATCATGTCTGAGGAGTTGGAATACTGTAAAGAGCTGGCATCATGGCTTGAACTTCCAGTGGATCATTTTGTGATTATCAATACCGATGAACTCGATGATCCCAACTATACGGCTAATCCGGAAAACAGATGTTATTATTGCAAGCATGAATTGTTTGGCAAGTTGACTGAGTTTGCCGAAAAGATTGGGGCTAAGCATGTTATCGATGGCTCCAATGCTACCGACCTGACCGACTATCGGCCCGGTATGCAAGCCGGCCGGGAGTTGAAAGTTCGGGCGCCATTGGCCGAGGCGGGTTTTACCAAGGAGGATATCCGATCACTGGCCAAAAAGCTTGGCTTGCCCAACTGGGATAAACCGGCCATGCCTTGTCTATCATCGCGCATTCCGTATCATTCGCAAGTAACGCCGGAAAAACTCGATCAGGTTGCCCGGGCGGAAAGATATTTGAGGAGCCTGGGATTCAGGCAATTCCGCGTGCGTCATCACGATAAAATCGCCCGTATCGAAGTTGAGGATTTGGAATTGTTCCTAAAGAACGGTTTAAGAGAACGAATTGACCGAAAATTGAAAGAGATCGGTTTCACTTACGTGGCACTCGATCTGGGGGGATTTAAATCGGGAAATTTAAACATTGATATAAAAGGAAGGAAATTTAATGGCTGATCCATCAAAAAAGATGACAATAATCGGCTCAATCGGTGACGAGGAGCGCGAAATTTCCATAAATGAAAGAGAACCGCACCCTGATGATAAATTTCCGCAGGAGGCGGCCCTGACTGTCGCTGTGGATGGCAAGGCTCATCGGGTTACTTTTAATGAGGATGTCGCCCTGACTGTGGCCGTTGGCGAGCAGCATCGCGGTATAACTTTCAAGGAATTGACGTTGTCGAATAATTTCGCCATCGAAGCGTTAGTTAAGCTTCTGGTCGATCAGAAAATCATAGATGTGAACGATTTGCAGAAAACCATGGACAAGGTTCGCCAGGAACGTTACCAGATGCCGGGTCAGAAACCGAGCAGTAATTAATAGAGTATGGAAACATTATCCTGGGTATCACATCCCGCCCGTGCTCGAAGAACGGCATCCCTGCTGACCTTAATCTTCATGCACGCTGTTTTCGTAGTAGTCTACATGATATCGCAATCGTTCTGGATGGTGACTTTGGCCGGCGCGATTTTCATGGGGGCGCTGTCGACATTCTTCTTTCCCACCAGATATGAGATCACCAAAGATAAAGTTAAAGTCAAATACCTGTTCACCAGGATCGAAAAAGAGATGAGCATGTACCGTACGTTTTATCCGGATAAGAATGGTATTTTGCTTTCTCCGTTTACAAGGCCTTCCAGGCTGGAGAATTTTCGGGGTCTCTACGTACGATACCATCGCAACAAAGATGAGGTTGATACGTTTGTAAAGAAGATATTCGAGGAGCGTACCAGTGGGGATCAGTGATATGTTCCGTACCCCCGACCCGAAAGAGCCGGAGGATAAAAAACCAACTCAAGAAGAACAGGAGTTGATTAACCGGTTTGCCAAATGGGTGGTAAGGCGTGGTCTCTCAATTCCCTTGATTATGGGGATTGAATCTACCAAACCCCTCAACTGGATCGGTTCACAGATGATGCTTGTCGGCGAACCGGCGGCCTGGGCTATAGAACCTTTCCTTAAAGCTTTTTTTGGTTTTAATCATAAAGACTATTTAACAGCACAGCGCTTTTTTGAAAAACGCGAAAGTATGGAATACTTGATAATAGCGATTGAAAAGTTCGACGCTGAACACAAGATCAAAGAAGATGAAATCAGGGCCAAGCGCAAGGCTGAAAAAAAAGCGCTGAGAGCCAAAGGTAAAACTAAACGTCAGAAATTCTTCCGCAAGCTATTCGGCAGTGAAAAGCCCGAAGATCTGGATAAGTCGGTTGATAAGCCCGACAGCAATGACTTCTTCAGTTAAAATTATATAAGGCCTGCCTCGGTGAGGGGCGTAGGTGGTCGGCTTGCCGGCCTGGGGTGTGGCTCTTAGCAAAGGCTTTCCATTCTGCGGACTATTTTGGAGCAAGCTCCAAACCTACATTTTAAAAGACGATATCTACCGTTTCGGTTTTGTCCCGAAAACAAACATCATCATCTTATGGCGGTCAATCGGCTCATCTTTAATAGAACCGTAGCCCTCGATATTGATGAAGCCTACTTTTTTGAACATAGCGTTCAATTCATGGAATGAGTACATGCGAATTTTGGTCTCACAAGCCCGTTCATTGCCATCCTCGATGAAGTACCAGATACCGGTATTAATCGACTTGCTGTAATCGAAACTCCGCTCCTCAACAATTTTCATATCATTAATTCTCTGCCAGCCCCGGGGATTATAATTGACCATGATCCAATCGCGGTTTATCACATGAAGTAAAAACTTACCGCCCGGCTTGAGAGCTTTGTACATCTTTTTTATCACCAGCAGATTATCGGATTCCTTTTCGAAATAGCCGAACGATGTCCAGAGATTGCCGCCGGCGTCGAATTTCGAATCGTAATTAATTCGCCGCATATCGCAATGCTTCAACTCAATTTTCAGTTTCGCCTTTTTAGATTTTACAGCCAACTCTTCAAGATACGGTTTCGTGATGTCAGCTCCGCTAACCTTGATACCTTTTTTAGCCAGGGGAATCGATATCCGGCCGATACCGCAGGGACAGTCCAGGAATTTACTGCCTGGTTTCAGATTGAGCTTTTTAATGAAATAATTTACATGAGCGTTTGTTACTTTGCGCGATATCAAATCAAACGCGGGCCTGAAAGGATCAAAAAAATCTGTCCACCAGCCGGAATCTTTTTGTGTCATTTTTACCTCCGTTTAGATCGGTTGATGATATATTATCTGCAGTTAGGTGAAATTGTCAACTAGATAAAAAAACCGCCGTATCGATTGATACGGCGGCTCTGTCATTTATATTGCGAAATACTATCTCATCGTTCCGATATAATGCGAGGTGAGCTGTTTCTCGCGGATGCGCGGGTCGGTGTAATCAGGCAGAAGCATCGGCGCGACACGGTCATCCTCGAAACCGGCGTCCTTGATTTCCTTGTTGTACTTCACAACGTGATCAAGCGACATCTTCGAGCCGTTGGCTTTATCCTTGGCATAGACCGCGGCGCTTTTACCGGCAATTCGGCCATACACCATTATATCCAGAAGCGAATTACCCATAAGACGGTTCTCGCCATGAGTACCGCCGCCGACTTCACCGGCCACAAAAAGACCCGGTACCGCGGTTTCGCCGGTCTTAACGAATTCCAGCCCGCCGTTCTGGTAATGAAGAGTCGGAAAGATCAACATCGGTTCTTTGGCGATATCGATACCGAAACGCTCATAAAGGATATGTTTGCCGGGGAATTCGCGTTCGACAGTGCCTTCACCTGAAAGCATATCGATCATCGGCGAATCCAGCCAGATTCCACGCTTGCCTGTCGGCGTGGGAACGCCTTTGCCTTTGCCTACGCATTCCTGAATGATCGCGGCGGCTTCAACATCGCGGGGCTCGCGTTCGTTGACAAATTGATTGCCTTCGATATTGACCAGGTTGGCGCCCGATCCCCGGAACTTCTCTGTAATCAGGATACCTTCGGCCTGCTCGGGAAAAACGATTCCTGTGGGATGGTATTGAACGGTATGCAGGAAGCAGACTTTGACTCCGGCGCGGTAACCCATCACGATACCGTCGGCGGTCGCGCCGTAGTGATTGGTGGTCATAAATCCCTGAATATGAAGGCGACCCGATCCGCCTGTGGCCATAACAACCGATTTAGCTTTAACGATCGTGTATTCTTCGGTTTCCATGTTGAACAGCACAGCGCCGGCGCAATGGCCGTGCTCGTTAAGAATCAGTTCTACAGCCGGGGAGAATTCTATTACATTGATATCAGCCGAACGATTTCTGGATTCATCGCGAACGGTCCGCATCATTTCAGCGCCGGTGATATCGGCCGCGTAATGCATACGCTTGCGGGATGTGCCGCCGCCGTGAATCGTGTATAATGTGCCGTCTGGCATTTTGGAGAAGTTGCAGCCAAGGCCTTCCAGCCACTTAATCACATCCGGCGCCTCGTTGACCAGCGTTTCGACCAGCTCGGGAATGTTGACGAAATGGCCGCCGCCCATGACATCGAGGTAGTGGAAATATGGCGAATCTTTGTGGCCCTTGGTGGCGGCCTGAATACCGCCCTCGGCCATCATCGTATTGGCATCGCCATGACGAAGTTTGGTGGCTATTATGACTTTGGCGCCTTGCTCCTGAGCCAACAGCGCTGCCGAGGTTCCGGCTCCGCCGCCGCCTATAATCAAAACATCCGTTTCATAATCGACTTTACTTATATCTATATCTTCCGGATTGACCCGGCTTCTGGCCTCAAGCAGATCCGCCATCTCGTGCGCGATACGGTACCCCTGGCTGGGGCCAACCTGAAGTTCACGCCGACCTTCATCTTTGAAATCGGGATGATTGTCAAGCATCGTTTTGCGTTCATCGAGGGACAGAAACGGGACTTCCTCATTGCGCTTTTTGCGTTCGACACGCTCGGCGCGTGTGCTTTCAACGACTTTGATCAGCCGTTTTAATTCCTCTGGATATGGCATATCAATCCTCTTTTTCTAATCTCGCTTAAAGGTATTTGGTCTCTTTGGGAGTCCAGTCCTCGCCGGCAACGGCCGGTTCCATCTCCCGTTCCTGGTACGTCGATTTCAAGTCATTTTCGCCCATCGCCTTTAACTCGGTCAAACCGTCTTTAAAGCGGCCTGCCTGAATATTGGCGACCATAGTCTTGAGATGCTCCGAGGGCGGTGTTAGATAAGCGCCGTAAATTCGTCTGGCCAACTGGGCGATATGATACTGGGGCATCTCGCCATAGCAGCGGCTGGCACATAGACCGCATTGGATACAGTCAAACGATGTGTGGGCGGCCGCGGCGATATCTCCGCGCTTCAATTCCGAGATATAATCCATCACTTCAACATCCATAGGGCAAACTTTGCTGCAGGCATTGCACGCCACACATCTGAATATCTCCGGATAGAGTTCGAATATCTCCTCCGGTTTGCCGGATAATTCGGCGAAATTGTAACTCGAACGAATAGCCGGATAAAACGGCAATTGGGTTAGATACATCTCCGGTTCGACAACGGTCTGGCAGGCCAGGCCGGTATAGATTTTGTAATCACCGGGTTTACGATATACTGTACTGCAGGCACCGCAGACACCTCCACGACAGCCACATCCCCGGATATATTGGTATCCGGCGTATTCCATGGCTTTCATGATTGTCAACGTTTCCGGCACTTCATACTTCTTGCCCATTATATAGATGGGAATAAGCTTTGCTTCTATAGCAGTCTTTGCCTGTTCAGAAACGCTCATTTTTACCTCACTAATTTATCCTGTAAATAATTATTTTCAACTCTACGCGGGCACTTCTTGAAGGATATTTTTATTCTTTAGAAGTTCCAACGCGCTATCACGGTTTAGTTCAAAATGGCAAGTTTCGGGGGATGCTCCCAAAGCCAGCGCCAAAAGTTGCGAGAAATAGAATACCGGTACATCCTTAGAGCCCTCGAATTTCTCGATCATCATATCCTGCCGGCGCGACAGATTATAATCGCAAAGCGGACAGGTAAGGACCAAAGCATCTGCTCCGTTAGCCGTGGCGTCCGAGAGGATATCGTGCGATACCTGTAAAGCGGCATCGGGATTGCCCAGTACCTGATAACTGCCGCAACACTCCGTTGCCATCGAGAAATCGACCGCTTCCGCGCCCAGGGCCGCCATGAATTGATGGAACAGTTCCGGGTTATCGGGGCGGTCTAGCGCAACATCTTTTGGCCGCAGTAGAGTGCAGCCGTAATAGGGGGCTACCTTAACGCCATTAAGCGCGTTGGCGACTTTCTCTTTTAATTTGTCCAGTCCATATTCATCGCGAATAAAATCGAGGAAATGGATAACTTTGACATCGCCGAAATAGTCCGGCTCCTCATCCATAAACGAATTGATCGTGTCGCGCTTTTCCTCGTCATTTTTCATCAGTTCGTTGGCCCTTGCCAGGGTGTTATAGCACATCGAACATAAAGTGATAACCGTATCGTTGCCTTGCTCTTTAACCCTGATTAAATCTCTGACCGGGGCGACAATATGGATTAGGTCATCATCGGCCAACGAATAAACCGCGCCGCAGCAGTTCCACCGGGGGAGTTCCTCATATTCGACGCCGAGTATGTCCAGGGCGGCCAGGGCTGATTTTTCAAGGTTTTTAGCCTTGGTTTTAAGTGTACATCCGGGATAGTAACTTATCTTCATTGTTCACCTCATGATGTCATTTTGCGAAAGCCGGAAACCATAGCTATCTGGGGTAGATCATCGATTTTTTCAGGCTCCAGGCTGGATAGTTCCACATGATTGACATTCTGACGCAGTTTAATCAAGCGAAGGGCTTCCATCACTTTGGGGATATCCAATCCCCGGGGACAGCGTACCATGCAGGAATGACATGACGCGCAAATCCAGGGCGTATTGGCGTGATCCAGAGCCTCGGCTTGCCCATACTGCAGCATAATCATAACCTGGCGCGGAAGTAAGCTGGTTTGTTCGTTCATCGGACAGGACCCGGAGCATGTTCCGCATTGGAAACACTGCTGGACATTCTCGCCGCTGATCTCCATCACTTTCCGTCGCAGTCGGTCATTAATCGTGCGTCTAGAAATTTTTAATGCCATCGCCACCTCTAAAGTTGTAGTTCATTATTGTTAAAAGATTAAATGTCAAAGCAAATCTCCTTCAAACAAGAAGCCCATTGATTACGGTTTGCCGGTAATCTTCGCCGCTTGTTCCGTATTTTTAATAGGCTGAATATATTAAAATCATCTCCGCATGACAACAACTTTGCGAAATTTTTCACAGGATTTTTAAAAAATTTGTTGCTATGTTTGCAATTAGACAAAAGAGGCTATCAAACATCTATATTACTGTATTGATGGCTATAATAGTGCATTTTGATGCATATATATTTCGGAACTTCAATATGTGTTTAATTATATAATCTATAATGACGATATATGAACTAATCGATTGACGAAGGTGATAAAATCCTTGACTTTTCGGGTATTATATTTATTCTTGACTATAGAGAAGGAGACGAAATATGAAATCTGTTAGGCTACTTGTGGCTGTTTGTGTAAGTAGTATATTGCTTTTTGCAAATGCTTATAGTCAAACTACCGATACGAAACAACCTGCGACGGCGGTCAAACCCAAGGTTCAAAAACCTATTCCAAAGAAAACGAAAAACTTGAACCAAACACGTACTAATAAGAATCAAAAATCAAAAGCTGCCGCTCGAAGAAAGAACGATGTCCCCGATATTCCATTGACCAATGCCCGAATTACATTCGATCATGCCGAGTTCGATTTCGGCTCGGTCCCCCCCGGCGCGAAAGTCACACACCATTTTCCGGTTAGCAATACGGGGCCGGATACTCTGGTGATTTCCAAAATAAAAGCTGGGTGAGGCTGCACGACGTCAAGGAAAAGCGGAATAGTTATTCCGCCAGGAGAAAAAGCATTCGTGGATATCACTTACAGCTCATCTAAATCAAGTAAGTACAAAGGTAAAATTACCAAGCGGATTAAGGTTCATTCCAACGATTCATCTAATTCGATGATGGAAATTAAAATTAAAGCGCAGGCGAACACCCCGGGCAAGAAATTCGAATGGCTGCCCGATAAAGCGGAATTCGATGAAATTCTGATCGGGAAAAAAGCTAAATTCAAACTCGAACTCACGAATAAAGACTCAAGTGACGCACATTTAATCGTCGTTAGCGAACCGACGAATGAATATGTTAAAAAATACAAGATCAAAAAAGACAAATTGAAACCCGATCAAGGTACTCAGATTGAATTCGAATTGCAAAAGAATCTGCCGCCGGGAGTCTTCAGAACGGCTCTTACTCTTCAGATGGAAGATCGACCCGACACCAGGATTACGATCCCAATTACCGGTAAAGTAGTGGAGAAACTGTCTGAAAAGAAAGATAAGCCTGAAACCAAAGATAAAACCAAAGCTAAAGCCTCCACCAAAAAACCACCGGTGAAAAAAGCAGCCAAGACAACAGCCGTTTCCAAAGAAGCAAAAGCTAAAGTTAGTACCAAATTGGATAGCCAATAGGCTTGATAGATATTCTTGATTTAATAATAATCCAGCGCCGGCTTCTCAGCCGGCGCTTTTTTTTAATCTAATTTGAAACAACAACATCACATGTTGATTTTACAGGGCATAGATATTATTATTGATGATACTGTCTTTATATTGAGAAGGGAGGTTTGATGAATAGAATAATAAGCGTACTGTCATTGCTAATTATCTTCATATTGTTAGTATCAGCGGCTAGTACTAACGCCCAGGGGCTGTTCCTGGATCGAGGCCGCAATGGAATAAGAATCAGCGGAACTTTTTCACACGGTCAGGGACTATACGTGATTGGCGGGTCTTTTGGCATTTCTCTGGCGGCACTCATTGATCTTAATTTAGCCATAAGCAGGCTTAAAGTCATTGATTTTGATGCTAAATTTCTTACCGTTGCGCCCCAATTAACAGTGTATGCATTAAAACAAACTAAGTTGATACCGATATCGATGGCCGCCAGTATAAGCTATGAAATAATCAGCGCGAATCGATCGGAAGGTTATAATACGAGCGATATTAAATCTCTTAATTATGGGATCGCTTTATATAGAAGTTTTCACTTATCTGAAGGAGGGCAATTTATACCGGAGGTGGGGATTGTCTATACTGACCCCATGGTGAAAAATTCAGATTTAGAAAACATAACGAGTTTTCTTATTGGGTTCATCTATGTTGCCCCAGGGCGTACTGAAAAGAGAATATTTGTTAATCCTAGCATATTAATTAACAAAGATAATCGGGTAGTTAATATTGCTTTGGGTATGTATTTAAGCAAATCATCACCAAGATAGCCGCTTTATTTTGATCATTAAGATAAGACAATCGATAAGGCGTTGAATTTAAAATGACCTCAACGCCCGTTTATACGCCAGTAAATTTAATCTCTATTTTAATCAACCAGGTTTGATATTACACTACCGCCCTCGTCCCCCCAATAGCACTCCAATCGGTTCCAGGCTCTCAACGTTATCGCAGACTACTTTCACCGCCGCTGTGATCGGCACCGCCAATATCACGCCTATCGCGCCCCATAGGTAGCCCCAAATTATCGATGCCACCAGCACCGCCAAAGGATTTAAATCGACCGAGTCGGATGTTAGCTTGGGCGTAATTAAATTCGATTCGAAAATCTGCACTATCAGAAACAGCAACGCCACCGGTATCATCGCCCCCATAGATCCCTTGGTGATTCCGGCAATGGCTATCGGCGGAATCGCGCCGATTATCGCGCCGACATAAGGGATAAGATTGAGAATTCCGGCCAACGGTCCCCATATATAAGCGTAAGGGACTTTCATAATCAAAAGTCCGACCGTAAATACGACCGACATCCCGATAGTTACCCCGACTTTCACGCTGATGAATCCCCGAAGTTGCTTGTTTATTTGATCCAGGATAGAGGAAGTCGTAACTTTTTTATCGGTACCGAAAAGCAGTTTGAATTTATCGACAAACATCTCATAATCGGAGAGGATGAAATAGGTCAGGAAAAATAAAAGGAAGCCTTGGAAGCCGATCGCGGTTACCGAGCCAAGACTTTTGAAAAATACTTTGCCGGCGCCGGAGAAATATGATGGGTCGAATTTAAAATCTTTGATCTGCGGAAATAATCCCGGGATTTGCTCCAATTGAGAGCCGATGAAATCCTTGGCACTATCGAAAAATTCCAGCGCCGCTTGCTGATATTTGGGTATATCACCGGCCAGGTCGGCCAATTCCGAGATCAGAACAAACGCCAGAACCACTCCTATGCCGAGCATTATCAGCATGACAATCATTACCGCCAGGAAATGTGGAATCTTGAATTTTTTAAGAAAGACTACCACCGGCACCAGGGTATAGGCTGTGGCGGCGGCTATCGTCATCGGGATAAGGATCGGCGCGGCGTAGAAGAAAAACGCCGCGGCGGCGGAGATCGCCAGAACCGGCAAAGCCACCGAGCTTAACGTAATTGATGATGCTTTTCCTGTATTCATATACCCTCCGGGGGCTATTTCAATTTTTATTGATAATAATTTTCGCTGTTTCCCGGCTTTGACCGGTCAGTTTACCTATATCGTGATTCTTCAGTTTAGTTATCAAATCTTTAAAATCCGTGGCTTCCAGCTTTTTAATAAGTATCCCCAGCGGCCGGGGTTTAAGTTTTAGATCGTAAAGCCAGGGGTAGAAGATGGCGATTTCATGATTCCGCCATTTCTCAAGCGCCGGCAATTGGCCTGTTTCAACCATAGCAATTAGTTTTTCTTTGATAGCCTTCCCGGCACCCGGGATTTTCTCGAATTCGCCGGCTTTAACCAATTTATCATAGCATCTATCAAGATTCTGAAGGCTGAACGCTACCTTGCGATAGGATGCCGATTTAAAAGGAAGCTCGCCGGCCAGATCCAGCAGATCGGCCAACTCCAAAAACAACTTTGAAGCCTCGGCATTATTCATTTTCCACCAATAATTCCTTGAAACCGGCCTCATCAAGAATGGGAATGCCCAGTTTCATAGCTTTTTCATGTTTGCTTCCGGGAGATGTTCCAACTATCACATAATCGGTCTTTTTAGAAACCGAGGATGTAACCCGGCCGCCACGCTTTTCGATTTGCTTTTTCGCCTCGGATCTAGTGAATTTTTCAAGCGTGCCGGTTAAGATGAAAGTTTTATCGGTTAGTTTTCCCTCGCTTTTGGATAATACCTCCTTCGGAAACAATACACCATAACTCTTCATTTTATTCAATATTTCGATATTTCGCTTATCATTGAAAAACGCGATTATCGAATCTGCCACTATCGGTCCTATATCCTCGACTTGTACTAGCTGTTCATTGGATTGCTCCATCAAATTCTCTATTGAGCCAAATCTTTGGGCGATTACCGAGGCCAGATGTTCACCGATATTTCTTATTCCCAGGGCATAGATCAGGTTTTCCAGGGGCCGATTTTTTGATTTTTCGAGAGCTTTTTCAAGATTGGAAAACCATTTTTTGCCGGTACGCTCTAGTTTTAAAATTTCGTCTTTATGCCGAGGGATATCGTAAAGGTCGGCGATGTCATGGATGAGCTCTTTATCGGCGAGCATTTCGACGGTTTTATAACCCAGACCATCTATATCCATCCCGCCTTTCGAGGCGAAATGAGCGATACGTTCAACTAGCTGAGCCCGGCAGTAAGGATTAACGCATCGATTGGCCGCCTCGCCTTCGATTCTGATAGTAGCGGCCCGGCAAACCGGGCACTTTTTCGGCATCTTGAAAGTTTTTTCCTTGCCGGTTCTTTTCGAGGTGATGACCATAACGACCTCGGGAATAACATCCCCGGCCCTCTGGATCAATACGGTATCGCCGATTTTAACATCTTTCGCTTTGAGTTCATCCTCGTTATGTAATGAAGCCCTTGATATCGTTACCCCGGCGACTTTAACCGGTTTGAGATGGGCCACTGGCGTAAGAATGCCGGTCCGACCGACCTGGACCTGGATATCCTCCAAAATAGTCGTCACCTGCTGGGGCGGGAATTTCCAGGCGATCGCCCAGCGTGGTGAACGAGCGATCTGCCCCAGTATTTCCTGCTGATTGTAATCATTTACCTTAATGACGATACCATCGATATCATAATCGAGGCTATCGCGTTTCCCGGCGATTTTATCGTAGTATTTTTCAACCTTTTCGGGCTTAGTGAAAGATTTAAGGTATTCACATACCTTGAATCCGAGGCTTTTGAAATACTTCATTGTTTCAAAATGATTTGAAAAACTCTTACCCTCAATCTTACCAATGGAATAGGCGAAAAAATATAGCGGTCGGGAGGCGGTTATCTTCGAATCAAGTTGGCGCAAACTGCCGGCGGCGGCATTGCGGGGATTGGCGAAGATTTTCTCATTGGCCTCGACTTGCTTATTGTTAAGAATCTCGAACATCGATTTGAATATGATAACTTCGCCTCTGATTTCTATTAATTCCGGTATATCGGGCCCGGATAGTCTCAACGGGATCGTTTTTACCGTTTTCAGGTTCGCGGTGATATTTTCGCCCGTAGTACCATCGCCACGAGTTGAGCCGGTGACCAGAAGACCATTTTTATAAATAAGTTCAACAGCCAGCCCGTCGAATTTCAGATCGACCACATATTCTAATTGCCCGCCCTCGCCGGCCAGCAACTCCCTCACGCGTCGGTCGAAGTCTTCGAATTCCTCCGCGGCGGTGACTTTATTTAGCGATAACATCGGCGATGAGTGCCGTACGCTTTCGAATTTATCCAAGGGCGCGGCCCCTACCCGCTGTGTCGGGGAATCCGATGTGATCAACTCAGGGAAGCGAGATTCCAGACCGAGAAGTTCATCGAACAGCCGGTCATAATCGGCGTCCGATATTTCCGGCTGGTCAAGTACGTAATAGCGGTGATTATGATAATCAATCTGCCGCCGTAGTTCAGCCGCGCGTTTATTGATATTCTCAGGAACCATAACTGGATTTAATCATATCACCTTTTATTATATGTGTCAAAAGGAAGTTCGTGGCTGATTATTGCCGTTAGTGAAAATTTCGATAGAAGGATTAAACTTGACACATTACATGCCGTTGCTTTAAATTCAGAAGCTATGGTTTGCGAAAATTAAATTTAACTTCGGGAGAATGAAAATGAAGAGGATTTTGTGTGGTACATTGTTTTTAGGATTATTTCTGGCTGGCTGCATTTTTGGACCGGGAGCCGATAGAAGCGAACTGATCTTAGCTCATGTAGATAGTAAAACAATCTCCGCGGCCCAACTTGATTCGATCGCCGCCGATAAAGGCATTATCATCAAAGATACCACCAATGTCGAAGCGCTCAAAATGGAGTTATTGGATTCCCTGATCGATTTAAGGGTAATCGAAATTCGTCAGGATTCGGTTTCGGCCTCACTCGAAAATGAAATCGATTTCGTGGAAAAACGCACAAATGAGCTATCCAACGCGGTTTTCCGGATGATGTTTGAAGGTGAGATTACCAATAAAACGACGGTGGATTCAGCCGAAATCACGCTTCATTATCAGCAAAATACCGATAGGTATAAAAGCCCGGAAGAAGTAAAAGCCTCACATATTCTAATCCCGCCGCCGCCACCGGATACGAATGAAGTTGTATCCAGAGAAAAGGTCGCGGAGATTATGGACCAAAACGATAAAGAGACAATGGTCCGAGCCGAAGCGATTCTGGTTAAAGCCAAACAGGGCGAGAACTGGGATAGCCTAGCGGTTAAATATTCTCAAGACGCGACCAATAATAAGAAGGGCGGCGATCTGGGATATTTCAGACGCGGCAAGATGGTTCCGGCATTCGATTCGGCAGCTTTCGCTTCCGAGATCAACGATATAATCGGGCCGATTAAGACCAGGTTCGGTTATCATATTATAAAAATCGTTGATCATAAAACCGAGCAAGTAAGAGAACTTGATGAGGAATTATATTCCGATATCGAAAAGGAATTGAAACGAACCAAAGAGAAAGAAAGAGCCGATTCCTACCTTGATTCATTGAAAGCTGAAGCTAAATACACCTACAATGAGGAGGCGTTGGGCCAACCCGATAGCCTGCTGGAGGATGATTTGTGGGTTTTAGTTGTTAACGATGTTGATACGGTCTATGAAAATAGAGTTAAAAGAGATTTTCCGAAATATCTCCGTCACTACAGAATCGCCGATACCGCCTGGACCGCTGAAACTAAAAAGGATATGCTGAAAGATATTTCGGTGACATTTCTTTTGCGATCGGCCGCCAGGATTCTCGGTTATTTCGAAAAGCCCAAGGCAATAGAAATCAAGGAGGAGTTCAACCGGCGCGAGGCGCGGACTCGAACCAAGAATTTATTGCGCAACCTCGAGTATAAGCCATCCGAGGAAGAAATGAAGCAGTATTATCAGGATAAGTTCGACGAACTCTACAAAGAGAAAAAGCCCCTTCATATCCAGCATATTATTTTTGAGGATTCCGTCCTGGCCCTGGCCATCCGGGATTCACTCGCGGCTGGAGCCAATTTCAAGGAAACGGCCCTAAAATATTATCCGGGCGAGCCTGAGATACGTGAGGTTGCCTACGATTTGGGCTTTATCTCTGAAAAAGAGCTGGGCAAGGAATTTTTCGATTACATAATGACCCTTGAAGTTAAAAGTATTTCTATGCCTTTTAGGACCG
Source organism: Candidatus Zixiibacteriota bacterium (assembly GCA_024231855.1). Classification (GTDB taxonomy): domain Bacteria; phylum Zixibacteria; class MSB-5A5; order UBA10806; family 4484-95; genus JAAEQD01. The sequence goes on along the minus strand of JAAEQD010000398.1, from coordinate 13,253 downwards.
AATGGGGCTATCACGTGGTGAAACTGGTTGATAAGCGTGAAGATAAAAGACTGGACCTGGTTCGGCCGGGAATCAAGAAGGCTCTTATGGAAGCCGCCGATGCCAAGATCAGGAAACAGTATATCGACCAGCGTCGTTCGGAGGTTGTTATCACGATCGAAGAAGGATCGTTGAAAGATTACGAATTTCCCGAGTCATTGCATTCAGTAGAAATCACTCCTAAAGGGTGATTAAATGGTCGATGACCAGACTGCCACAAATGATTCATATATTAGCTGGAAAGGCGAACTCTTCCGGAAAGGGATTCATCTAACATCCCTTTCCATACCTGTTTGCTTTTTTTTGTTAAGTCCTTCCATAGTGAGAATATGCCTGGTTACAGCTGTATTGCTGTCGACGATTTTTGATCTATTACGGATATTTGGCAATGATTCGGTGAAAAACTGGCTGGCCCGTTTATTTGGATTTATTATGCGACCCAAGGAGAAGAGAACTCTTTCCGGGTCCACTACAATACTCCTGGCTGCCTTGCTTGTTCATTTAATTTACGATCTTGATGTTGCGGCCGCTTCGATGGTCATAATCGTTGTCGGCGATACAGCGGCCGCCCTGATCGGCCGTCGATTTGGGCGGCTCAAGTACATGAATAAGTCGCTTGAAGGAAGCCTTGCTTTTATGCTATTCTCCGGCTTTGGCATATTATTAATCCCCGATTTATTATTTAAAGTGGCCTTTGCAGGAGTTTTTATTGGTGCCGTAGTTGAAGCATTACCACTACCGATTGATGATAATATTACTGTCCCTTTGGCTGCGGGCGCGCTGATGCAACTTTTAATTAACCATAGTGTTATGATTTAATTAAATTTTAGTGGAACTTTCATGATGAAATTATTATATTATATATCAGGTTGAATAAGATATCCTGTAATACTACGAAACGATTGGTAATCTATTTGATTTTTAAGCTTGCTATCAAGTATCTATATGTTTATATTTGTCTACACAATGATGATTTAAATTCTATTGAAGCGGGAGGCCATATGCTCAAAGGTAAGGTTAAGTGGTTTAACGACTTAAAGGGATACGGATTTATCTCCTCGAACGACCTGCCTGAGGTTGTATATGTACGATTTTCGGATATTTGCGCTCCTGGCTACCGGACACTAAAGAAGGGGGATAATGTCATATTTGATGTGGAGAAATCACCCGTCGGTGTCAAAGCCACTAACGTTACAAAAATGTAAAAATACACGTACGTAATTTAGTGAAAAAACTCAATTAAAGCTGAAACCTAAATGAGGCCGTCTTTTTATTAGGCGGCCCATTTATTTTAATATTGGAGTAAGCATGGCCAGGATTATCGATTTAAGATCTGATACGGTAACTACGCCAAGCCCGGAAATGCGTCGGGCGATAGCGGAGGCTATAGTCGGTGATGATGTTTTCGAAGATGATCCTACTGTACAACGGCTTGAACAGAAGACGGCCGAAATCCTGGGTAAGGAAAAAGCGCTGTTCGTCCCATCAGGCACAATGGCCAACCAGATATCGCTAAGAACGCTCTGTCAGCCCGGTGATGAGGTAATCTGCGAACGCGGGTCGCATATTGTCAACTATGAGGTCGCCGGAGCCGCCGCTTTATCAGGGATTATGTTGTCGCCATATGATGGGCAGATGGGCAAAATCGATGTTCGGCAAATCGAAAACGCGATCCGGCCGCCTAATATCCATCATCCCATAACTAAATTGGTTGCCCTGGAAAATACTCATAATCGTGCCGGCGGCCTGGTTCTTGATTTGGAATATATTGGTGAGGTTGAAAATATAGCCCGGTCGCATTCCTTGTCTTTTTATCTCGATGGCGCCAGGCTGTGGAATGCGGCGGTGGCATTGAATGTTACGCCGAAGGCAATAGCCGACCATTTCGACATGGTATCCGTGTGCTTCTCAAAAGGTTTGGGGGCGCCGGTCGGATCGGCTATATCGGGTAGCGCGGAATCCGTTATCAAAGCGAGGAGGATTCGTAAAATGCTGGGCGGTGGTATGCGGCAAGTCGGTATTATAGCCGCGGCTGCATTATACGCGCTGGAGAATAATTACGGCCGTCTTGATAAAGACCATGCCAATGCTAAAAGATTAGCTGATGGTCTTCAATCAATCGATGACATTTCAATCGATCTCAATAATGTCCAAACTAATATTGTTGTCTTTGAAATTAGCATGCCCGTGGATAGATTTCTTGAAAAAGCCGCCGAAAAAGGTCTTTTGGTGGTGCCATTTGGAAATAATCGTGTTAGAGCCGTACCCAATCTTTGTACAGATGATGATGATATCCCCCGGGCGATTGATATAATATCCGAAGTGGTTTCGGGCAACTGAATTAATTTCCTTAATCGCCGATAATCAAAGAAGATATTGACTTTTAGGTAAGGGGAATTAAAATAAAATCGCTTTTAATAAACGCCCTATTTCTCTTTTTTTGGTTTGTGAGTATGGTTTTAGTGTACAATCAAAATTATGCCGGCTCATCTCATACAAATTTGACCGAATATCAGACTGTCACCGATATTGGCAATGACCTTCAGAAGTGGTTCAATGTAACGCTCAATGGCAATAAAATCGGCTACGCGATGAGTTCTTACTCGCATTCGGTTTTGGGCGATGTTTTTAAAGATTACTCATTACTTCGGATGCCCATGGCCGGCGTCTTGCGAGAAGTTCTTCTGGATTTCTATGCCGTTGTTAATCCTGATTTTTCCATTAAAACCTTTACTTTCGGTCTGACATCGGGCGACTACTCCACCGATATTTACGGTGGCGTCAAAAATGGTTTTCTCGATATCGAGGTTCAAACCGGCGGTAAACCGACCAAATTGGTTTTACCGGCAAGTGAGGGACTTTACTTACCCGGTATGGTTCCGCTTCTAATGGCATCTAAAGGATTTCCCCAGGGCAGGTTTAATTTGACCAGCTTCGATCCTTTCGCTCTAGCTGTTTCGGATATGATAGTCGAAGTCGGAGCTAAAGAGTCTGTCGAAAGTGATGGTCAGGATTATGAAGCTTATCGGCTCGATATTACCGCTTCCGGGGTCACTTCAATAATGTGGGCTACCGACAACGGTACCGTTGTTAAGGAAGAAGAAGCTGCCGGTATGGCGCTTGAGTTGACGACTAAACGAAAGGCTCTGAATATTCCGGATATCGATCCTGATTGGGATATTCTTAAAAGCCTGGCTGTGGGTGTAGATATAGAAATCGAAAAACCCCGAGAAACTTCCTATATGAAAGTCGAACTGGTTGGGCTTGAGCCGGCCGGCTTCAGTCTTGGCGATCATTTCCAGATAGTAAAATCGCTTGATCCACCGATAGTCGAGATTATTCCTGACCTTTGCTACGGGGATTTGGCCGAAGCCAAAGAAGATGATATGGCGAAATATTTGGAATCCGAATCCTTTGTTCAAAGCGATGATCCGCGTATAATTCGTCAAGCCGGATCGATAATCGGGGATATCTCCGATGACAGCCTTAAAGTGATCGCGCTGGCGGATTGGGTGTATGAGAATATCGAAAAAGATTACGCGGTATCATTACCTTCGGCGGTGGAAGTGCTTCGTGTTAAACGGGGCGACTGCAACGAACATTCATCTTTATTTACCGCCTTGGCCAGGGCTTCCGGTATCCCGACGAAAATTTGTCTCGGTATTGTCTATAACGAGGGATTATTTTATTATCACGCCTGGCCGGCGGTCTATATCGATGATTGCTGGTGGCCGGTCGATCCCACAATCGGGCAACATCTGGCGGATGCCACGCATATCAAATTATTACAGGGAAGTTTCGACGCGCAGGCGAGTTTAATGCGAATCGTCGGAAAATTGCGAGTTAGAGTTATCGATTATCGAACCTTTAAGAATCAAGTGGAATACCAATGATAAATATTATCGGATTAACGAAAAAATATGGCGAACAACTGGCCGTTAATAATTTAAATCTCAATATCCAGCCGGGCGAGCTTTTCGGATTTTTAGGCCCCAACGGCGCCGGCAAGACTACGACTATCAAAATGATAACCGGTATTCTCAAACCGACATCAGGCGAAGTCATCGTTGATAACCTGGATATGCAAAAACAACCGCAAGAGGCTAAGAAACGGGTTGGCTATGTACCGGATGATCCTTACCTCTACGACCGTCTGACCGCCCGGGAGCATCTGGGGTTTATCGGCGGTCTGTATAATTTGAGCAACGAGGAAATATTAGCTCGCTCGGCTGAGCTTTTTAATATTTTCAATATGAATGGCTGGGTCGATAAAAGATGCGAAGAGTTTTCTCATGGAATGCGCCAGAAGCTGGTTTTTTGCTCGGCGTTTCTACATCAACCGAAAGTACTGGTTGTTGATGAGCCGATGGTTGGACTCGATCCCCAATCGAGCCGTCTGGTTAAAGATTTGATGAAGCAATACGCTTTGAAAGGCAATACGGTTTTTGTATCTACCCATGTTCTGTCGGTCGCCGAAGAGCTCTGTGATCGAATCGGAATTATAAATAATAGCGAGCTGATAGCGATTGGAACTATCGCGGAACTCAAAGCCGAGGCCGCCAAAGGTGATGTTAATCTCGAAACCCTGTTTCTGGAACTGACAGAGACTAAAAGTTGATCCATGAATTTGATAAAGCACGTATTCAATTATAAACTGCTCAATATAACATCGTATCTGCGCGAGTCCGATCTCGAACACAAGTTGAGGATATATACCGGCGCTTTCGTGATGATCCTTTTTTTCTCGGGCAGTTTGTATTTCTTTCATTATATATTCGATTATCTGTCCAGCCTGCAGGATATAGGTTATCTGCTGATCGATAAGATAATGTCGATCGGCTTTCTGGCGATTTTCATCATGCTTGTCATCTCGAATATCATCACCTCGATCTCGACTCTTTTTCGCTCCGAGGAAACCGCTTTCTATTTTTCAACCCCGCTATCTCATCTTAAAGTCTTCGCCATAAGGTTTGTCGATAATATTATTTATTCAACCTGGGGCGTGTTGCTTTTAGGGATACCAATTATAATCGCCTATGGTCTGACCCGTGATTTCAGATGGTGGGATTATTTATTCGAGATCGTTTTCATATTAGTACCTTTTACCATAATTCCCGCCTGTATCGGTGTTGGCCTGACGATCGTCATGAACTTGCTTTCGCAACGAATCCGACCGCGCGTGATTTTTCTGACGCTTATAATAATAGCGGTATTTGCCGCGATTTTATATTTGAAACTCGGTCAACCCTCGACTCTCGCCCACAACGTATTCGCCGACTGGAGAATACTAAACAGGTTCCTGGGCTCCCTGGCAGCTACATCTTTTCCTTTCTCGCCAAGTTTCTGGATATCCGAAACGCTTAAAAGCCTGGCTGGAGAAATGAACCGGAATTTTGGAATTTATATGTTGGCGCTGATTTCTACAACCACCGTTATGCTGCGTTTCGTATTCGTACTGGCCAGGAATTTCTATTATCAAAGCTGGCAAGCATCTGTAGGTTTGAGCGCTACGGCACCATCAAAGATATCGAAAAGCTGGAATTTGCCTCGATTCTTTCACCTTCCGCACTGGTTGCCGAATGATTTCCGCAGTGTGCTGGCTAAAGATCTTAAGCTGTTTATTCGCGAACCCGCGCAATGGGGGCAGTTCGCCGTATTACTGGTGCTTCTGATTATTTATCTGGTCAATCTTAAACATTTCCCAACCAACGTAAACGAGAAATTCTGGCGAACCGTAATAAGTTTTGCTAATTTCGCGTTTACCGGTTTTATCCTGGCAACCTTGTCTGTTCGTTTTGTTTTCCCGAATATCAGCCTTGAAGGCAAAGCATTCTGGGCGATCACTTCATCGCCGATGTCCATAAGGCGGTTGTTCTGGGAGAAATTCTGGCTGGCATTCTTCATTTTCGTCATTATAGCCGAGATACTGGGTTTCATTTCGAATATGATGTTGGGATTAAAGGGCTACATGATGATTCTCAGTTTTTTGTCTATTATGTTGATGTCGGTATCATTGACCAGCCTGTCGGTCGGCATGGGCGCCCTGTTTCCGCGATTCGAGGAGTCCAATCCGGGACGTATTGCGTCCTCGATGGGCGGGATGATAACGACGGTTCTCAGCCTGGTCTATGTTGGCCTGATGGTTATAATCCTGGCTTTACCGACTTATCATTACAGCGCCTATATTATCGATGGCCTGGCTCAATTCCCGAAACGCGAATTTCTTATCGCCGGGATATTGATTTTAGTTTTGAATTTGACAACGACGATAATTCCCATTAAAATCGGGTTAAAAAGTTTAAGTTCGAGGGATTTTTAATGAAAAGAGCTTTAATAACCGGGGGAGCAGGATTTATCGGCTCACATGTGGCGGATGCCCTTCTTGATAAAGGATTTTATGTAGAAATAGTTGATAACCTCTACACCGGCCTGAAAAAAAATGTGCCCGGTAAGGCCGTATTTCACGAGATGGATATTCGTGACGCGGCAATGGACGAAATTTTCCAGGAAGGCAAATTCGATATAGTGTATCATTTGGCGGCCCAGATGGATATACGCAAGAGCGTGGCTGATCCCGCTTTCGATGCCGAAGCAAATATCATAGGTGGAATAAACCTGCTTCAGATGTGCAAGAAATATAAGATCAAGAAAGTCGTGTTCTCATCCACATGCGCCAGTTACGGAGAACAGATTAGCTTCCCGGCGCCGGAGAGCCATCCCCAGAATCCCGCCTCGCCATATGGAATCACAAAGCTTGCATTCGAAAAGTACTTATATTTCTATCTCAAAGAGTTTGGCTTAAAATTCGTGATTCTACGCTATGCCAATATTTATGGACCGCGTCAGCGCAGTGATGGTGAAGGCGGCGTAGTGGCCATCTTTTTCGAGAGGCTATTAGCCGGCAAGAAGGCTTTTATATATGGCGATGGTAATCAAACTCGCGACCTGACATATGTCGGCGATGTTGTTAACGCCAATCTGATGGCTATGGATTGTGACCGGTGCGAGGCTTTTAATGTCAGCACGGGCCAGGAAACGACTATCAACTCACTGTTTGATATTATGAAAGATTTGACCGGCTCGAACCAGGAGAAGATTTATCAGCCGCCCCGGGAAGGTGAAACGATGCGGAGCGTGCTGGATAGTTCTAAAATAAGATCGTCTATGGAATGGCGGCCTCAGCACGATCTGCAATCGGGGCTGGCGAAAACGGCGGAGTTTTTCCGAGCCAAAATACTATCATGAACAAGATCATATTTACCGGTACAAGCTCGGGCTATCCATCGAAGACTCGCGCTTGCTCTTCATTTGTTATTAAATCAGTTGCTAAACTTTATCAATTCGATGCCGGCGAAGGAGTTTCCGGCTCGATTCAGCGGTGCAAACTCGATGCCAATGAAATCGATAGGATTTTCATATCACATCTCCATCCTGATCATATAACCGGTCTGTTTTTAGAACTGCAAATGATGTATCTGGATAACCGTAAAAAGCCTCTCAACATTTACATACCTCGGGAAGCCACTAAAGGATTAGAGAAAACCGTTGATCTGTTCTATTTATTCAGGGGAAAATTCCCATTTAAGTTCGATTTCCTACCGATTGGATCCAACCCTGTGTTTCGAGGTAAGGAAATCACGGTTAATGCCTATCCTAATCTTCATTTAGCCGGTAATAAGCCGGTGATCAAGAAATGTAGAAAATCCAATAAGATGCAGTCGTTTAGCTATATTATCAGATGTGAAGGGAAAAATGTACTGTATTCAGGCGATTTGACGGAGCAAGACGATATAGGCGGTTTGCTGAAAGGAATTCATACTGCCATCGTCGAGGGGCTTCATGTGGATTTGCAATCGCTTTTTAGGGCATGTATGACTCGGAAAGTCAAGCGCCTGGTGTTGACGCATCTGCCCGACGAGACTTTAAAAAAGCCGCGGAGGATTTTAAAAATCGCCGAGAAAGCCGGTTTCAAACAACCAATAATCGCCTTCGATGGTCTACAATTGAAAATATAAATAAGCATTTGGGATTCGTTATTTATTATATTATTTGCAAACGTAATTAAATTTTTCAGAAATCTTGAAATGCGGATGAAAGGACTTAAATAAAGTGGCGACGGAGATAAAAAAAGCACAGATAAAATGGGTCGAGAAATTGAAGTTTGTCGGTACCGGCCATGGCGGACGATCTCTGATCATGGATGCTCCTGAAGCGGCCGGCGGCGATGGTAGCGCTGTTACCCCGGGAGAGCTCCTGTTGATCGGATTGGGCGGTTGCACATCAATTGACACTATCAGTATGCTTAACAAGATGAGGGTGCCGTTTCGCGATTTACAGGTGGAAATAGAGGCTGAGCCGGTCGAAACTTATCCCAAGATTTACAAGTGGGTGAAAATCGTATACAAATTCTATGGCTGTGAGAATCAGGCAAAGGCCAGGAAAGCGGTAGGACTTTCTAAAGAGAAATATTGCTCCGTATCGGCGATTATCGGTAAATCGGCCGAGCTAAAGCATGAGATAGTTTTTGAGAATTGAATAAAATATTATCTGTCCAGTCATCGAAAGTTTTGCCTGTTTTTAGATCGATGAACCTTGAACCACCTTTAAAGATGATTCTATTTTAGGGATTTTACTTGTTTTATAGAATACGGGTTATTCTAACTACTTATTTGCTTGACTTGAGGGAACAATAGGACCATTTTAATTATTTATATTTTATTGGTTTATACCAGCGAAGGCAGAAATCCTATCCTGCCTTAAAAGGTGTAGCAATAAAGTCGTCAGGAAAGAATACCTGACGACGGAGCATATTATATCGGTTTATGGAAAAATCAGCGTCTGAAATAATCAAATCCTATATCTTCCGCCATAACCGCATGTGGCGATGGGGCGTATTGACAATAGCCATGACCACGACGTTCACCATGGCCGCCCCCTGGATTCTCCGTCACGCGATAGACGCGCTGCGAGATGAAGTTACCACCGAAAAGCTACTATTATATGCCGGAGCTATTATCGGGGCGACCATTATTCAAGGTATATTCCGCTTTTTAATGCGACAGACGATGATAGTTACATCCCGCAATATCGAATATGAAATTCGAGGCGACCTTTTCAATCATATCCTGACACTCGACCGCCCCTATTTCGATAAAATGCCAACCGGCGATATAATGGCTCGAATGACCAACGACCTTCTGGCTGTCCGGGCAATGGTCGGTCCCGGAATTATGTATTTCATGACGACGATTTTTACATTCGTGATAGCCTTAACCTTGATGTCGATAATTAACATCAAACTCACTTTGATGGCGGTTGCGCCAATGCCTATTATAAGCGGCTTAACCTATTTTGTCGGCAAAGAGGTGCACAAACGTTACGCTAAAATCCAGGAACAGTACTCGAAGATCACCGCTGAGGTTCAGGAGAATCTGTCCGGTATACGAGTCATAAAAGCCTATGTCCAGGAGGAAAACGCGGTAAAACGATTTGGCCGCTTTAATCGTGACTATATCAACAAAAACCTTCATATGATTCGTATCTGGGGCTTGTTTTTTCCGGTTGTTTTCGGTTTCGCCGGCGCGGCTGTAGCTCTTGTTTTATGGTTAGGCGGAAATCAGGTTATAAACGGCGTGATCACATTAGGTGATCTGGTAGCTTTCACCGCTTATCTGATGCTTCTGATGTGGCCGATGGCGGCATTGGGATGGGTGATCGGATTGTATCAAAGAGGCATGGCTTCCATGGCGCGTATCGCCAAAATTTACAATTCGGCGCCGATTATTAATGTATCTTCCAATACAACAATCAGCCGGGAGATTCAGGGTAAAATCGAATTTAAAAACCTCAGTTTCGCCTATAACGGCAAGCCTGTAATCAGTGATATCAATCTGCGCGTTGATCCCGGCCAGACAATAGCGATTCTGGGTCATACCGGAAGCGGCAAATCAAGTCTGGTATCATTGATTCCGCGAATCTATCCGATTCCCAGGGGCATGTTGTTTATCGATGATATCGACGTGAATGATTTCGCGCTTGATTCTTTGCGCTCCCAGATCGGTTTCGTGGCGCAGGAGACGATTCTTTTTTCACAAACGATTCAAAGCAATATCTCATTCGGCGACGAAATGCCTGAACCAAGCGTCAAGGAATCCGCCGAAATCGCCGGTATCGCCAAGGATATCGACGGTTTTCCATCCGGCTATGAGACTATACTCGGCGAGCGAGGTATCACCTTATCGGGCGGCCAGAAGCAGCGAACCGCGCTGGCTCGGGCTTTGGCTATCAGGCCGAAGATACTGGTTTTGGATGATGTGTTCTCCTCGGTTGATACATCAACCGAAGAACAGATTTTGCGAAATCTTAAACAAATTCTCTCGAAAAGCACAACATTAATAATTTCACATCGCGTTTCCACGGTGAAGAACTCCGATCTTATAATCGTACTCAAGGATGGCCAGATTGCCGAAACCGGCAACCATGACGAGCTTCTGACTGCCGGAGGGATCTATGCCAGGCTGTATGAACGTCAATTGTTATCGCAGGAACTGGAGGCGCTTTGAGCTACCTTCGTGCCGATGACATAGCGTCGATGGAGGATAAATACGGCCGCCCGGCTGAATTCGAAACCGAGATCGAGATGACCCCGAACGAGTTGGATGTTGTGCGCCGAAGCCAGAAAAACGGTCGGGCGCACGATCTCACGATGTTCATATTCAAAGGCAATCAATTTCTATTTATTGCCAAGCATTTTTATCCGCCCGATCTGTTCCGGGCTCCATCCGGGGCGGCCAATCCCGGCGAGAGTATAATTGATGGGGCCAGACGGGAAGCATACGAGGAAACCGGAGTTGACATAGAACTGGAAAGATATTTAGCCCGAATCCGGGTTAAATTTATCAACAGCCATGACACCAGAGAGTCTATCGATTGGACCTCGCATGTATTTAAGGCTCGATATATTGCCGGCGATGTCTATCCCAAAGACACCCGGGAAATCCGGGAAGCCCGGTTTGTGGGTTTTGATGAGATTCCCCGGTTCAATGAGATCATGCTGAAAGTGGGTATCGGAGGTTTTCAATATCGTGTATTCTTGACGGAGAAAACGATGAAACTACTTCAAAGGGATATACTTGAAGCTAATGAGATCGAATCTCAAAAGAGTTAGGATAAGATGGCCGAGAATTATCACGTAGAAGAAGTACTTGGCAAAGCATACGACAGCCGCCTGATGAAAAGGCTTCTCACTTATTTGAAACCTTATCGTTGGTTGGTTGCTGTGAGTGTTATGATCCTTCTCGTCTCTTCGGCGGCTCAATTGGCCGGACCATATTTAACCAAAATCGCCATCGATAAATATATCACTCAAGGGGATTCGGAAGGTTTATTCAGGATTATCATGCTGTTTCTGGGAACGATCGCGGTTGGCTTCAGCCTTCAGTATTTCCAGGTCTACCTAATGGAATATGTCGGTCAAAAAACGATGTACGATTTGCGGATGCAGATATTCACGAAAGTTCAGAGTATGGATCTGAAGTTTTTCGATAAAAATCCTGTCGGCCGAATACTCACCCGGATTACCTCGGATGTGGAAACACTTCACGAGATGTTCACTTCGGGCGTGGTCGCTATGTTCGGTGATATCTTTACCCTCATCGGGGTAATTATTGTGATGTTGGCGATCAATTGGAAATTAGCGTTAGTCGTATTTTCGGTTTTGCCGCTTTTGATTATTGCCACATCGGTATTCAGAAAGAAAGTGCGTCAGTCGTATCGTGATGTCAGGGCGGCTACCGCCAGGATAAATTCATTCGCCCAGGAGCATATCACCGGTATAACCGAAGTACAAAGTTTCAATGCCGAAAGGCGAACTTATAACGCTTATGATGATATCAACGCGGAACTGAAAGGCGCGCACATACGAACGGTGTTCTATTATGCCGTATTTTTTCCGGTAGTGGAACTTATTGGCGCGATATCGTTGGCTTTAATCATTGCCTATGGCGGCGGACGAGTGCTGGACGGCGTCCTTACGTTAGGCGCCCTGGTGGCATTTATCCAGTATGCCGACCGTTTCTTTCGTCCAATTCGTGATCTATCCGAGAAATATAATATCCTCCAGTCGGCGATGGCGTCATCGGAACGGATTTTTAAATTGCTTGATACCGATAGCGAAATTGTTGAACCAAAGTCACCGATATCCGTGGATGGCATTCAGGGTAAAATCGAATTTAGGGATTTCAGTTTTGAATATGAAAAAGATAATCCGGTGCTCAAAGAAATCAAATTAAAAATCGAACCGGGCGAGAAAATAGCCGTTGTCGGAGCGACCGGTTCGGGCAAGACCACCTTGATTAGCCTTCTCTGCCGTTTCTATGAATATGAACGCGGTGATATACTTATTGATGGCGTGTCGTTGAGAGATATGAATGAGCGGGATCTACGTAAAAATATCGCTCTTGTGCTGCAGGATGTATTCTTGTTTTCCGGCGATATCGCCAGGAATATCCGGTTGTTTTCCAATAAGATTTCCGACGATGAGGTCAAACGCGCCTCGATTGAAATCGGCGCCGATAAATTTATCTCACGCCTGGACGGTGGCTATGATTATAAGCTGACCGAACGAGGCGCCAACTTATCGGTTGGGCAGCGTCAGTTGATCGCCTTTGCCAGGGCTCTGGCATACGATCCGGCCATCCTCATCCTCGATGAGGCCACCTCATCGGTTGATACCGAGACCGAGATACTGATTCAGAAGGCGCTGAGAAAGCTTCTGGCCAATCGCACCTCGATAGTTATCGCTCATCGTCTGTCGACTATCAAAGGGGTTGATAGAATCGTGGTGATGCATAAGGGCCGGATCAGAGAAATCGGTACACATGAGGAACTGTTGCGGAATAAGGGGATTTACTTCAGGCTTTATCAGCTTCAGTATAAGGATCAGGAGGTATTGGTGAATAATGGGTAAGTATGATGATAGATTAAAACTCGCTGTTGTTGCCGCCCGTGAAGCCGGCAGCTACTTGATGGAAGTACTGCCGCAAAAGCGAAGCATCGAAAAAAAAGGTATCGTCGATATTGTCACCGAGGCAGACCGTCACGCCGAGAAGATGATTTTCGAGATCATCAATAAGGCGTTCCCCGATGATCAATTCCTGGCCGAGGAGGGTACATCCAACATCGGCGATTCGGATTTAACCTGGGTAGTCGATCCG
>JAAEQD010000397.1 GCA_024231855.1 Candidatus Zixiibacteriota bacterium | reverse complement strand
CCGCTCAAATCGCGATAACTCCGGCTGAGTTTAGAATTGAATATCAAAATGAGACCCGGATGGTGGAACTGAACGCGGTCGTGGATGCCGATTTGAAAATCGAATTAGACGGCATCGCCTCGATAAAAACGGAAGGCAGTATATCGGCCGGCATTAGAAATGTTGTTTATGACGGATTTTCGTTCGCGGATCAATATGAATTTATCGCGGATTGGCGAATCGAGTTATCCGACAGTCAGGCTGAAATTAATAGATTCGCTTTTAGATCGGCAGACCATGAATTGTTAAAACTGTCCGGGAACATCAACGATATTTATGCCGACACCTTAAGCGGCGCGTTGGCTGTTCAATCTTTATCAATTGATCTGAATGATTATCAGGATGAGATCGGGAAATTTTTAACGGGATATGTTCTGGCAGGCAAGATCGATCTTAAATCGGTTATCGAAATGAAATTTACAGGCGATGATATCATGTTGCCCTGCGGCGCTCTAACCCTGAGGGATTTATCGTTGCGCGACAGTGTGATGGGAGTAACTGAATTTACCGGTGATATCGTATTATCAGCCGATACCGAACTCAACTATCTCAATCTTGATTTTAATATTGGCCGGCTTGAGTATGATACATTGTTATTTAGTAATATTAGCCTTAACGCGACCAGTTCATATGACAGGAAATTATCACCAACCGGTACGGAGGTCCAGCTAAGCGCGCCAAACGTGTATAGAGGTGAAATACAGTCGTCATTAGATTATTCCGGATCCGGGCTAAAAGGAGATATTAAACTGGCCGGGATGGATATTTCTGTTTTGACCGGTGATGAAATCAAAGGCTTTGCCAACGCCACTATTGATTTCGCGGGTTCTCCGAAAGAATTGAAAGGCCGATATTCGATCGATATCCTGGATTTGAATATTAGTTTTGAGAATGATTCGCTGCTCTTGGATTCGCTGACTTTAAAGGGCAATTGTAATACCTTCGCGACGGAGCCATTCGGGTTTAATATCGCCAATATGGAATTCGCCCTGGGGGATTTTATTGAGGGGGAAATCACCGGCAGGATTATTGACGACGTGCCTGTATTTTTTCTGCAGGCCGGCATGGAAGCTTCCTCGATTCCCGAATTTCTGCCGGCCGGTTTTATAAGCCTGGTGGGACCGATTGATATGGATGGCGATATAGTTATCAATGGAGCGTTATCGGCCGACACCTCGCTTGAAATGCAGTTGGGAGTCAATATCGAGCCGACGGATATACTTCTGGAGGATTACGAGAGCCTGGTAGTTTCGCTGGGGGCGGCTATCGACTTGTTGTCCGATCCGCAAGGCATAGTTATCGGTTTAGAGGGCGATATCGGCGAGTTGTACGCCGAAAATTTATCATCATCCGCCTACGAAAATGTTATAATTAGCGGCGATTTAATTCAGCGATCGACCGATCTGTGGCAAATCGAGAATTTTAAAATCGAGTTTCCCAATCAAAAATCATTATTAAAATGCCATGGAAAAATGTCTTTGGGAATGAATTATGGCTATGATTTGGCTATAGATTTCGATTTTCACGCGCCATCGGCCGTAAGCTTAACCTCCGAGTATGACGGCTTCGGGGACATGAGAGCCCGTTTGCGTCTTAGGGAGGAAAACGATACGCTGTCTTTCGAAGGCGGAATCGATTTCGTAGATATTGCCTTAAGAGGAACAGATGGTCTGGAGCTAAATCAGATTCAGGGAAGTTTACCGGTTAAGGGGATGGTGTTCATGGGAGATTCGCTTTTTGTTAATGAGCGAAACGACAAGCCCGATCCGTTCTCGCTTTATCGGCGATCACGATATTCCAAATTGGGTCAATCCCAGCCGGTTTCGAATTTGATTATAGGTAGCGCGAAAATCGGTCAATTTGAAATCGATAATATCGAA
The DNA here is from genome assembly GCA_024231855.1 of Candidatus Zixiibacteriota bacterium. Taxonomy (GTDB): domain Bacteria; phylum Zixibacteria; class MSB-5A5; order UBA10806; family 4484-95; genus JAAEQD01. Next base: position 20,927 of record JAAEQD010000397.1, on the reverse strand, counting down.
GCCGACGCGGCTTTCACCGATGGATTATTGGCTGTAGATTATTTCGAGGGCAACTGGCTGGAGGGCGCTATAACGGGATCGTGCCGATTTGATCTGTCCGGGATGAATCTGTTTGAAAAAAAACTGGATTTCTCGGCGCTTGAATATAAAATAAATAGCACGTTCTCGGATATTAATTTTGACGTTTTAGTATCTAACGTGAAAGGCCGCGGGAGGAAAAAATCCAGCGAAGCGATGATCGGCGGCAATCTGGCGTTCGAGGGTACCGGTTTACCGCTTCCCGGAACGAATTATTTTCTGGAAGGTACCCTGGATGTAACCGAAATCGGTCCCCGAACCGCTGAAAGACTATTAAAATTCATAGATCCACTCGAGGAGAATCCGGGTATTGCCGACACTAGAAAATTGATGAGCCGTAAATTCCTATTTTTTGATACGAGCTATAAACCCAGATGGTTTTCATTCGCGATCAGACACGGTAATCTTTATCCCAGCTTATACATGGATCAGCCTTTTTACGCGGATTTTCTGCCACTGATGAGAATAAACATGCCGATTCGGTATAGTAGAATCCCGCTAAGCGCGGCATTAAAAAATATTTTAGAACAGGGGTATTAGGTATGAAGACTATTTTTCTATTTATCGTGATGATGACGGTCGTATTAGCCTCATGCACCATTAAACCACCCGGAGTGACTATCACTTCAGAAAAGACTTCGCTGGAAAAGCAGCTTCTCGGTTCTTTTGCCAGAGGCCAAAACGATCCGTTCACCACAGCGGCCGTCTGGATCGCCCAACCTGATAGTCTGGCTGACCAGGGCACGATTACCGTCGCCAGGGCGGTCGATCCCGAAATCCTCAAGGCACAGGCACGGCGACGGCTCAATAGCGAAGATATCGATAGCTTGAAAAGCCGGGGAACATTGGGCGAGGGTATCGATGGCCTGATTCATTTCCATGAGACCGACAGCAGCCGAAGCGATTCGGTTTATCGGAACCTGGCTCTATTGATGATACAAGCCGAGAACGACGACCGGCAGGTAATACTGAATCGGTTTTTTAAAGATAAGGAAATCGTGGCTGAAAATATCAAAACGCAGTTGGTGATATCTTTCGCCGGGGTGATGGCAAGGCGATCACCTGATGGAACACCTGTACAACAACCCGATGGTAGCTGGGAGGTCAAACAGGGTGATTAGGCTTCTATCATATATTTTTCTGGTCATAATAATCGTTTCGCCATCGGTAGCTCAGATTAATGAACCTGAACGTCTAACCAGCCACCCCGCTGAAGACTACGATCCGGCAGTATCGCCGGATGGACGCTGGTTAGCTTTTACCTCGCTGAGGTCGGGCAACGAGGATATCTGGCTGCTGGATTTAAAGAAGCGCCAACTTCGGCAATTGACCGATCATTCGACCGCTGATTATAAACCGGCTTTCAAATCAAACGATCAACTGGCGTTTGTTTCACTTAGGGAAAACGCCCTGGGTGATATATTCTTATTGGATATCGGCAGCGGTGAAATCAAAAAGGTAATTGCCGGAGCCGGCTATATCGATTATCCGGCGATTAGCGCTGATGGTAGATATCTGGCTTATTGTGTCTCATCCGGTGATGATATAATTCAAATTAGAATATATGATTTTAAGAAGAAGATAATCTCACCCGGCCTGACGGGTTTTTCACCCTCGTTTTCCCATAACGGTCATAAATTGATTTATTCGTTGCCATCATCCGGTACTGGGCGGAATGAGGAATTTAGTATTTATGATTTGAGGTCCGATTCATCTATCTACCTCGATAGTGGGCCGGGGCCGGTTTATCATCCCGGTTTCACGTATGATGATCAATCCATTGTCTTCACCGCCTATAAGGAAGACTCAAACCATGATGGCACAATTAACCGGCATGATCGCGGCGAGTTAATAAAATACGATATTAGCCAGGCCATGCAAACTAATCTGTTTTACACGAGGGATAATATTGAAACACCTGTTATCGGCGGCAGCCGAACACATCTGTATTTCACTATTAGAAACGAACGCGGATATGATATTATGCGGATGGACAAAGCCGGTCCGATAGATTCAAGTATTACCGAAACCAAGGCTGATTCGCTTCTCAAGAACAGCTTCACTGTAGAAGACTCAATTATAATCGCGCAGGCTTATTTAAACCTCGGCGGCCGGAGCCAAGACGATATATATTATTTTAAAGCCGCCAATATTTTTCATAGATGCGGTTACTTGATAGAAGCCGAACGGTTTTTCTCCAATTTGGCCGATAAACCGCCCGGATTACATTCGGGACTGGCGAAAATCGAGCTGGCCCGATTGAGTCATCAAAAATCGGAGTCAGATGAATCAATCGATGCCGCCGCTGTTTACAAAAAGGTTTTGCTCAAGATCGTTAAAGATGGCACATATCCCGAGGCGGTACGAGGCGGCGCCCAACTCGAATTGGCGAAATTGTCATATCAGCAAGGCGCTTTAAATAGAAGTCTGAAAATGTTCGCCGCCCTGCCCGGACGGTACAGTTCGGCGCCATCGGTGGCTGCTAAAGCTGAACTAACGTATCTCACAATAGTGAAGGACAATTTTCCGGGCGACCCATTAGAGCTCGTTCCGCTCTATCTTGAAATCTCGGACAAGTATTCCGAAGTTACCGGATTTGTGGAGCAAATCGACAGCAGTATTGTACATATGTTGAAACAGTCCAATAATCCCGAAGGTTATCTTCGGACATTGATACTTAACTATCCCGAAAATTCCGATTTAATTGGATTGGCTCAAATAAATCTCGCCCGTCACCTTCGATATTCGGGGCAGGATACCGAAGCATTGGCTTTACTGCAATTCCTTGCAGGAAATATGTCCTTATCTCCAAGCCTGAAATTCAAAACGTTACGGGAGCTTTCCGGGTACGCCCAATTTCAAGCGGATTACGATTTAGCCTTGGCTTATTCGGATAGCGCTCTAATTCTTGCTGAATATGGAATCGCGCCGGTTTTAATTCGCGATGAGAAATTACGGCAAGCAAGCCTTCTATTAGATATTGCTCAAAAAACAGCGGAGAAGACATCGATTGAATTCTATCGGAAAACTTTGGAAATCGATCCGGGTAATCTTCAGGCTTTATACGGTTTTATAGAAGCCAATCGAGAGTATGGCTCTAGAAAGGAAGCCGAGAGGTTCATCGAGATAAATCAAGACCTGGCAAGATCGCAGAGATTACTGGCCCGGGGATTGATCGAATTAACTTTTAGCAATAAACATCCTTTCGATGATGATGCGCCAATAGGTATGATAAGCAAATCATCGTTGAAGAAAGCCGCCGGTTATATCGAGGAATCCTTATCGTTGAATTATAACAATATAGGAGCTTATATCAGCCTGGCGTATGTTTATTGTCTGCTTGAATCATCAGAAGCGAGGAAGGAGTACGCCGAAAAAGCCGTTGATTTGGGCTTGATGGGCCTGGCGCTAATAGATAGTGCTACCGCTCCTTACATTCAGGCGGCTTTATATGGCAATACCGCCGAAGCATTTTATCTGATCGGCAATTATACCAGGGCGTTCGAATATTTTAAGAGACGTTTGAGTTTGACGGAGGGTTTTAAATCGGAGCAGTTCAGGAAAGCGTTTCTTTATAAGTACGCCGAATCGGCCTATCAATCCGACAGCACCTCGGAAGCATTTGATCTGTATTTGCATCTTCTGGAATTATCAGCCGGCGATGCCCGGTTATCGGCGGAGATATCCGGGAAGCTCGGTTTAATCTGTCAATTGCTCGATTATCACGATCTGGCGCATGATTATTTCAATCAAGCCTTACCTTTTTTCCAGGCCGGGAAAGATTACTCATCGCTGGCAGATGTACATAAAGCGATAGCGTTAAGCTATCTTGGTTTGGGCGAATTGGAAAAGGCGAAACGGGAAGCCGAGATTGCCGCCGGTTATATTGCCGAAAGCGGCAATGAGAAGAGGTTTAAATCTCAGGATCGTGTTATATTCAGTATTTTAAATCTTCACATCCCTACTTTTAAAATGGAGCCGATGAAATTCGGTGAAACCGAGTATCCAGAGGGATTTACCATTGGGGCCGAGCAGGCTTTTATTAAAGCCGTAGCAGGGGATGTGGCCAAAGGCGAAAACGATGTTTTCAAGTTGCTGGCGGATTCCAAAAGCAAAGCCCGCATTTTAAAAGATCAGGATGAAGCCGATAAGCTGGGGACTATTTACAATTCGATCGGCCTCGAATATATGAATTTGGGATATCGCGACTCGGCGGCGGTTTATTTTTATCTAGCCATTAATAAGGCAATCAAATCAGAAAATATCATCGGTGCTTATAACGTGTTGACTAATCTGGGTTACGCTCTATATGAATTATCCAGCTTAACGAATACTGTGCCCGTTAATAACCGAATATCGAGTTTCCGTAATAAATATGGCGGCTTTTGCCGTGATATCAATAAACTGCTTCCGGCAGAATATTATTTGGCTCGGGCAAATGTATTTATCTTTTGGGGCTTTGCCGAGTTTTATGAGGCGTTGGGAGATTATAGCAAGAAATCGTTTAATACCGACGCGTCCGATCTGGTGGAGTACCATGATCTAACATATGCGTCATTGGATGCCTTCATATTAAAACTGGAGAGCGCTGAGTTATTTTTCGACAGTTCCCTGGCGATAGCCAAAACTAATGGTTTCGTAGATATTCAAGCGGCCGTAATGGCTCATAAAGGGATGATTAGCCTTTATAGGGGCGAACGTTCGGTCGCCGAAAACTATTTACGTAAAGCCCGGAGCCTGGCGGATATTACCGGTTCGGATTTGCTTCGAACCAGGATAGCGGTTACCGGGCTGGCCGAGTTCGGCGGCGCCCCGGATGAATATGAATCAGTCATACGCGCTATCGGTCAATATCCCGGGGGAATCGCTATAAGCGCTCTGGCTATGGATAGATTCTTCGACAGATATTATGAGACATGCATCGCTTCGGGCGAAATTGAAAAGCTCTGGAATATTTGTCAACAACGGAAATCATATAAACTTGTCTCAGCCGCCGCCTGTTATCCTTTGGGCGGAAAGGATCATGCCAGGGTTAATCAATATCTTCTGGAGTTGCATAGGCGGGCCGAAACAATCGCTCTGTTAGAAAGTCAAGTCAGATTCTACAGCAGGAAGAGGGCGGCGATGTCGGTTTGGCTTAACAAAGTCCGGACAGATTTAGCGCTAGCCAGATCGAACTACTCAGATCTCCGGCGACAAATCGTCACTGAATTTCCGGACCTGGAGCGGTTTCTATTTATCGCTACGCCATACCTTCCAAGGATTCAAGAAGCTATGATTGAAGGCGAAGTTCTTATTGAGATTCGGGCCATTGAGGGACGTTATTATTACTGGCTTTTCGATAAGCATAACCTGCAATCCGAATGGATCGAGAATAAAGCCGATATTCGATTCGTCCAAGATACGTTATCGAAAGACATCGAACATCTATATATCTCGGGCGATGATGATGTCCCATTCTGGCTGAATCTGGCTGACAGCCTGGGTATAACGATCTCATTTTTGGTCGAAGCCGCCGAACTGGTCGATTTAAAGGAAATATATCATCCCCAGTTGGATAATAAGCTGCTGCTTTATTCACACTCACATTCGGCATTTTCAGTCCAACTTGGGCAGACTGTTGGATTTGACCACTGCATCGGTATTGATTCCCTCGATGCTAATTTCGGCGACCATGTGCGCGGTTACGGGTTTATTCATCTTTGTGCCGATTTCGATTTCAATTTGCTTTGTCCTCCGGCTTCGCGGTTTACCTCGGTCAGCCGAGATTTAGATCTTCACCGGTTATACGATATGGACATGGAGGCCGGGCTGGTCTATCTCGATGGTATCGATTTAAGCGGCTTATCCGCCGATTTGAAATCGAGAATTCTAATGGGCTTTTGGTCGGTGGCCGGTATTCAGGCAATCTGTACAGCGGATATTCAAGCCGGTGAAGCGGCCCGGATCGAGTTTGCAAAAGCGTTTTACGCCAATCTGGATAGCTTATCGTCGGGGCAAGCATATATCAACGCTTTGATTGAGCTACGGGCTAACGGCTTTCCTGATTCGGTGCTTTCATATTTCAAATACTTTGGTTTGCCGGGATATGATTCGCGGGGGCGTCGAATGCTCTCCGAAAAGATATTTTTTAGCCGAATGCTTAAGGGCCGGCGATATTCAATGAAACAGGATTGGCCGTCAGCGGTCGATTATTATATCTCGGCGATGGAACTTGCCAGAGAAACCGGCTTTAGCGATTCCCTGGCGATTAAAGAGCAAATTATAGCTAACGCGCTCGAGGGAGATATATATGATATCGCTTTGGAATATCAGAACGAAAATTTGAAATCGGCGGAGCTGTCGGGCGATGAATTAATGATTGCCGCGGCTAATTCGCGACTTGAGAGTATTCATATATCGGCGGGCAACTATAAGGAGGCGGCGGGAGTCAGGAAGAATATGATGTCAGGACAATCACGATCTCAGCTCGTTGAATCTTATGAAATTTCGGCGGATTACTATATTCACGACGGGGATGTTGAAAACGCTTTAGCCGCTCTGGATTCGGCCCGGACAATCAACTATGAGATGAATAACTTATCAGCGGCGGCTCGCATTTCGGTTTTGAGCGGCCGGTTATATCTCGATCAAAACCGGATTAACGATGCCCTGGTACAATTGAGATTGGCGGCGAATGTATTGGAAAAATCCAATCAGGGAGAGATTTATGCCGAATGCCTTAAACATTTAGGAGTCGCCTATAACCTGGCCGGCTACTTCTATAACGCGAGATCGACGCTTTACTTAGCTAAAGCGATATACGACGAGTTGAATAAGCCAACCGATGTCAGGGATTGCTATCGCGATCTGGCGATCGGTTATCTGCTAACCCAGAGGCTCGATTCGGCGAAAGCATGTTTGGAAAAGGCGTCCAAAGGTTTTGGTATCAACGCGGACAATCAAATTATCGATGGTTTAATTAAAAAGATGGCCGGCGATCACGAGGGAGCGATTGAGGATTTTAAAACGGGAATTAATTCGGCCGAAAATGACAGGCGTACTCTTCAAAGGCTTCATTCGGAGATAGCGGCGCTTTATTTGGAGCAAGAGTTGTATATGCAAGCCGAGGACAATTTCAAGCTTGCCGTTGAGTATTCTGAAAACGATCAGTGGGCCGTTTACTCTCTGGGCGATTACTATTTCAAGACCGGACGTCTGTTTCAGGCGGATTCCCTGCTGGAGGTATCTCTCGAAATAGCAAATAATTCAGGCGATAGGAGGCTGGCCGGGTTGTGCCGGTATAAGCTGGGTTTGATGGCTCTTGATTATCCCGACGCCGCCGTTCTTCATTTTAAAGCCGCCGACTCTCTCGCCGGGCAATCAAATTTCTACGTGCTGAGGAATCGGGCCCGGTATCAGCTTTTCCAGACCGATATTGACGGCTACAATGATGAGCAATTACTCGAATCGATACGCTATAGCCCCCCGGAAAGCCCCGAGTTGGCCGGCTGGTATGGTTTCGACATAACAGAAGATGAAATCATTTCCGAACTGGTTACAAATTCAATTGGCAATGGCAATGAGGAGAAGGCATTAACCTGGGCAGAGCTTGGACGTCGAAGACATTTCGCGGGCCAAATGCTTATCGAAAATATCAATCAACCTGATTATCAAATAACCTTGAACTCGCTGGATTCCATTTTTTGTTCAGAAAGTAAGCTGGACTATTATGACATCGATGCAAATGGCGTCTACACTGATCTTGTTTACAATTATCGTTTCAGTTTGGATGATTATATCACGTGGGGAGATAAATCATCAGCATTTCTTTCTATCTATAAATATGACAGTGAGATCGTTCAGGCGGTAATTATATATAACAGATCGATTATCGATACCGATTCTATCAATATAAACGAAAGAATTATCGAGTTTAATTATTTGGATATCATATTAGATAAGTTGGCTGAAGCAAATATCGAGACTGTTTACATCTGTATGGATAATTTCGAGGACGCGGATAAATTAACTTCAATGATGACATCAGGATACGATTTAATATATCTTCCGTTTTTAATGATCCCCGATGTTTCGCCTTTGGATTTAACTGAATTTGGATACCGTGAATCGAAGCCGGCCGGAGGCGATAATGATATTCGCGGCTATCTTGTGGATCAGGCAGTTAAGATGTCGCTTCTTGAAGAAAATACTGAAAGCCACGATTTGAGTATCGCCGGTGAGGATTTTTCAAATAATCCGAATATTTCTGGAACAGAATTAGTGATATTCCCATATATAACTACTATGGATTCATATCAGGCTCGTCGGAATATTTTCCTGACAACTCTTAATGGCGGCAAAATGGGGCTGCTTTTATCGGGAAGACAATCCGACGAGGAAATCGCGCTGTACATAAAAAGATTCTGTCGCCGACTGTTTCAGGGCTTAAGTGTCAAGCAAGCTCATCATGAAGCTGTTGGTGATAAGTCAAATGCGCCTTTTATAATTTCAATATTTTAACTTTGAGGCGTTAAATAAATTGACACAACGCCTTGTGAATGCTACTATTTGGCCATGGCTTCAAAAAAGAAAATGAAAGCGATCAGAAAGAGCCGCCTCCTCGCGTTGCTTTTATTCATCTGCGGGATGCTCATCGCTGTCAGCCTTGCGACACACAATCAGACTAATGACTCCACGTTACTGATGGATACGGTGGCAAAATCGGAGTATGGAAATCTTCTAGGCAGCCATCTGGAAAACAGAGGCGGCATAATTGGGGTTATTATCGCCTACGGCATTTTAAGCGTTTTCGGTTATCTGGGGCTATTCATCCCCCTGGGGATCTGGTCGATAGCTTATTGTAGTTTCTTCAGCAGAAGCTTGTTACCGACTTTGAAGAAAATCGGCTATACGGCTATGTTTTTATATTTCGTAGGCCTGTTTTTTTCGCTTAATTCGGCGGACCGGGCGTTTGTGTCAATCGATCCCGGTCTGGGCGGTATGATTGGTCATTACAGCGCCAAGGTACTTCAGATACTTACCGGAACACTCATATCATATACTATTGTCATCTCCTTAATCTTGGGCTGTATGATTTTGGTTCTGCCAACCGGTTTTGGCAAACGGGGTCAGGCTATTTTGAATTTGTTCGTTTCGCTAAAGGAAAAAATATACGGCTTAGGATCATCACTGAAGCAAAAGAAGGACAAGCGGCGTAAACCGAAAATCAAACCCGAGCCGGAGGTTGCCGACGAACCCGGACTGTTCCAACGTATTATCAGGATTAAAAAACCTAAGAAAAAATCTATCAAGGTCGCTGCCAGCGAACAGGATGAGCTGTATCCTGCTGATGAGGAGTTTGAAGGGCAATTCGCCGAAGAGGATTTATTTGCGGCCGGCGCTGAAAATAATCAACAGCCGCAGCCGCAGCCACCGGCAGAAACTGCCGTTGCCGGTGATGACTCTATTGCCGGAGGTAATGGCTATCTATACCCATCCGAGGAACTTCTGAAAGCCCCGCCCGATGATGACTCAACAGTGAGCAAGCAGGAGTTAGAATCCACCGCTGAAATCCTAAAGGATACGCTGGCGACTTTCGGGGTTCGACTGGCTAATGGCGAGGTCGAGATATATCCCGGACCGATAATTACCCGGTATGAATTCAAGCCGGCGCCGGGAGTAAAAATTTCACAAATCGTGAACCTGGCCGATGATCTGGCCCTGGCAATGAAAGCCAAGCGAATTCGGATAGTCGCGCCTATACCGGGCAAATCCGCTGTTGGGGTCGAGATACCTAATCGTTTGGGCCGAATCGTATACCTCAGGGAAATCATAACTAGTGACGTCTTCCAAAATTCCAATTATATGCTGCCGTTGGCATTGGGCAAGACCATATCGGGTCAACCTCATGTGGTCGATCTGGCGAGTATGCCGCATCTGCTGATCGCCGGGGCGACCGGTACCGGCAAATCGGTGTGCTTAAATTGTATTATTACCAGTATGCTCTATAAAAAATCCCCCGATATTTTACGGCTTATCCTGATTGATCCCAAAATGCTCGAACTTTCGGTATATAACGACTTATTACATTTGGAAAAACCAGTGGTGACCGAGATGAAATACGCCGAGAAGGTTTTGGCCGAAGCCGTGGTCGAAATGGAAGAGCGCTACCGTCGATTGGCTAAAGTCGGCGTCCGCAATATTGCCGACTACAATGAGTCTGCCGACGAGCCGATTCCGTACGTGGTGATCATAGTGGATGAATTAGCCGACCTGATGATGATCGGCTCGAATCGGGTCGAGACCTTAATCACCCGTCTAGCCCAGATGGCGCGGGCCGTTGGTATTCATCTGATATTGGCCACGCAAAGGCCGTCGGTGGATGTGATCACCGGTTTAATCAAAGCCAATTTCTCAACCCGAATCGCTTTCCAGGTGGCTACCAAGGTTGATTCGCGGACTATACTCGATATAAACGGCGCGGAGAAACTTCTCGGGCGCGGCGATATGCTCTATATGAACCCGGCCTTCCCCGAGCCTAAACGGGTACATGGCGCTTTTATTTCAAGTCCCGAAACCAAGGCGGTATGCAATTCGATGGGCAAGCAAGAATACGAACCCAAGCGGATAAAGAATTTCGAATCAAATGATAAGAGCGTGTCCCAGTATGATCCGGCGGCCGATGCTATCTATAAAGAGGCGGTTAAGATGGTTATAAGACACAAGCAGGGTTCTGTTTCCCTCTTGCAGAGACGACTTGGAATCGGCTATCAGCGCGCCGCCCGGCTGATCGATCAGCTTGAGGAGTCGGGTATTGTCGGACCTTATGACGGCTCGAAAGCCCGGGAGGTGTTGGTGGATGAACAATACCTGCAGGAAGTTTTCAATGAGGAAATTTAGACCGCGAAAATAACATATGCCCAGTCGACTCAATAACCACAACAATTATCATTTTAGCTTAAAAAAAGCGATTATGCTGATTACGATTCTTATCGTGGCTATGGTGTTATTACCGGCGGTTTTATCACAGACCGTCGAATATCCCGAATCCCTGAAAGATCATTATCGTGATCAGAATTCGATATTTTGGGATATCCGTCAAATATCGATCTCGCCGATTTTCGATGAGCCTGAAACATCACGCGTAGAACTGTATTTCCAGAAACCGGATCGGTTGTTTATCCTGTCTCCGGAGAAACAGATTTATACCGCCAATGACACGATCTGGACCTATTTGGTCAATCACAAACAAATTCAGTTAGTCGTTGGCGGACAGGTGTTTAACCCATTCGATTTTCTGGATAGCTCGCAGACATATTACGAGGTGATATCGGCGGGCGATAATAATGTCGCCCTTAAAAGTATGGATCAAACCATGGAACCTGAAGGCCTGGAAATCTATTTTAATGAGACGGGCGCGATAACGAGTGTGGAATACCTGGATGTAAACGAAAATAAGGTTAAATTTGAGTTAATTGATGAATCTTTCGAGAAATCGATACCTGTTGATATCTTTATTAACGCTAAGCCCGAGGGCGTTGAGATAATTAATATCAGCGATTAAGAGGATAAATAGATTATGCGCAAATTTATTTACGGAGTGACACATATATTAATGATTTTAGTAGCTTTTTCGATAGCTTCGGCGGGGGAAAGCTTTAAATATAAATTCGAACCGGATGAAGTTTTAGCATATGCTATCACTATAGACAGCGATTTGGAAATCCGCGAATTAGGCAGTTTGGCCCAGCTTTTAAGTCTCGATAGAATAAAACACAATGTTGAAATCGAAGTCGATCTGTTGATCGAGTCGGTTAGCTCTGATGGTGAGGCGACTATTCGGGCGATCTTTCGCAGGATTAGTATGATAACGGTTGCCGGCGATTCAGCTTATGTGGATGATGGCTCCAGTTGGGGCGCGATCAAACCCGGCTCCGAATATAATTATATTGTCTCGCCGCGGGGCAAAATAATCGATTTTTTCGGTCCCGACTCGGTGGCCGCCCGCCAGGCAACTCAGATGATCGAGCGGTTTTTTCCGGTATTCCCGAATGAACCGATAGATTCCAATTATAGCTGGAGCGATTCGATAGGCTTCGAGCTTGAATTTCCAGGCGAACAGCCATCTGAGATTATCGCGCAAATGACATACATGTATGCCGGAAAAAAAGCCGGCGGCAATCACCATTTCGATTTTGAAGCTACTGGCTCGACAAACGATAGTAGAAATGTCCAACTCTCAGGCGAGGGGATAATTATTTTCGACAACCGAATAGGTCAATTGCTCGAAAATTCCGGCGATTTCGTAATCGATGCCGAAATTAGCCTGGCTGCTTTTGGACTGCCATCGGGCCTCGGCACGGTACCGATAAATATCATGTCGAAAATCGATATAAAGTTGAGTGATGGCAAATAAAAGCTACTATTTTCTCAATCTCGGCTGCCCGAAAAACCAGACCGATGGCGATAATATTCGCGGGGCATTGAACGGCCTGGGATTAACCGAAGCCGAATCCCCCGAAATCGTCGATTACATAATCGTGAATACGTGCGCCTTTATAGAAGACGCCCGGTTGGAGACTCAGGGTGAAATCAGAGAACTTGAAGAGTATAAGAAAAACGGCGCCCGGCTAATCGCGGTTGGCTGCTACCCGGCGCTTTCGGATATCAGGAAAGATATCCCGGCCGTCGATGCCGCTTTCAGATTCAATCAGGTAGAAGAACTGCTAAGTTATGTTAGCGGCGATAAAATCGGCTGTCATTCTCCCGATCAAATCAACCGGGTTGTCGAAGATCTGCCGTATGCTTACCTGGTTATTTCCGATGGCTGCGATAATAGATGCAGTTATTGCAGTATCCCCATGATCCGGGGCGGTTATCGAAGCCGGCCCGTCATGTCGATCCTTAAGGAAGCCGAGTACCTGGCCAAAAACGGCATCAAGGAACTTGTCCTGGTGGCCCAGGATACCGCGATATACGGCAATGACATTCAGGGCAAGCCCGATCTCGCCTGCTTGTGCAGGATGTTGGCCGGTGTAGGCGGCATCGAGTGGCTCAGGATCATGTATGCTCATCCGGCCCATCTCAGCGAAGATTTATTGGATAAGTTGTTCGCGATCGATAAGGTTTGCCGCTATTTGGATATGCCGATTCAGCATATTTCGCCAAATATGCTTAGCCGGATGAAACGTCAATGTGGACCGGCGAAAATCAAACAGTTAATAAATCATTTGCGGAAAATCGATAATGATATATCTTTACGGACGACTTTAATGGTCGGCTTTCCCGGCGAAGCCGATGACGATTTCAAAGCGCTGCTTGATTTTATCGAGGAAACGAAATTCGATCATCTCGGCGCGTTTACATATAGCCCCGAGGCGAATACCGCCGCGGAGGATTTGGATAACCGGGTTGAACCGGAATTGGCCGGGGAAAGATACGAGATGCTCTATGATGTGGCCGAGGATATTTCCAGCCAAAAAGCCGAGGCGCAAAAAGGCATCAGACAGAAATTGTTAATTGAGCGAGAGTCATTGGAAGGTGGCGGTTATATGGAAGCCCGCTCATACCGTCAGGCTCCCGAGATTGACGGTTTTTACCGAATCCCTGAAAAGCGCGGGATGAAGATTGGACAATTTATCGAAGCCTTGATAAAGGACGTGGATCAAGCCGAATATGAGGTATGAAGCCTAAAAGGACCGGAATATTATGAAAAACTACATTACTTTAATAATGTTGTGGATTTTCTTGTGTTGTCCGATAAATATTGTTCTGGCAGATCAACCATCGACCAATGAACAATTTGTGATGCAATCTATCACCAAGGCCGCCAATGAGTTGATTGATAGCTTGAAAATTAAATCTAGTCATGCCAAAATCGAGCCGGTATCGGGTATTAGCGAGTTGGCCGCCGATGGATTTAAGCGTGCTTTGCTGGTATCAGGCTATAAAATCGATAATTCTGATGAAAACAACGCACTTGTCGCTGATATATCCTTAAGCGCGTTTGACTTTAAATATACTAAAGGCAAATCGCGCGGTTTTTTAAAAAAACGATTCATAAGGCGAGAATTCTCGGGGCAAATAATTGTTAAATTTACTGGTGATAATTATAATTATATCGGTTATAAGGAATTTTCGGGTACCGATGAAGTTGCGCCATCAGAGGCGAACTATGTGGCCAGTATCAGGTATAATCAATTATCACCGGAAGCGCCGGGCGGCGGAGCCATGAAATATCTGGAGCCGCTGGCCGTAACGGCTACAGTTGGTGGTCTGATTTATTTGTTCTTTATCAATCGGTAAATAGTTAGGAGAATAATAGTGAGATATTTTGTTGCTTTGATGGCTTTACTTGTAATTATTGGCTGCGCCAAAAAGCAAAGGCAAGTGCTACCCGCTCAGGAACAGTTTAGCTATGCCAAGGAACTCTTCGACAAAGGTAAATATTATGACGCGCAAATGGAATTCGAGAATTTAATATATACATATCCGGGTAATACGGTTATCGATGCCGCTCAATTCTATCTGGGAATGTGCTATTTCAAGCGGAAGGACTACGGCTTGGGCGCGGGCGAATTTAAGCGCTTGTTATCGGCTTATCCACAGTCGGATTTTGCCGATGATTCGCAATTCCAGGTAGGCATGTGCCATTTCAATATGTCGCCTAAATACTCTCTTGATCAGGCCGAAACGTATATTGCTATTGACGAATTTAACCAGCTTTTCTCCAATTTTCCGACTAGCTCTTTTATTCCCGAAGCTAAGGAAAAGGTTATGGAGCTTAATTATAAATTGGCTAAAAAGTCGTTCATGTCGGGCAAGTTATATCTTAAAATGAAGGATAATAAATCGGCCCTGACATATTTCAGTTTCGTGCGCGATAATTTCCCGGCAACCGATTGGGCTATCCAGGCGTTTTATTATACCGGAGAGGCCCAGATGAATTCTGGCATGTTCGATGAGGCAATGCAGACATTAGATAGCTTCTTGGTTGGATTTTCGGATCATGAACTAGCATCGAAAGCGAGAAGCAAGTTAGAAAAATTGAACGAACAAGCATCAACCAGCGAAGATTAAAATGTCAAAGCTCGGAATTCTCGGTGGAACTTTCGATCCGCCTCATATAGGGCATCTTATTCTTGCTCAAGCCGCCCTGGAAAACCTCAAGCTGGACAAAATTATTTTTATACCCGCTGCCAATCAACCTCAAAAACAGCTACAGCAAGTTTCATCGGTGGCTATTCGTCTTAAGATGCTTAAGCTGGCTCTGGGTAATGAGGAACAATTTGAAATTTCCGAAATCGAAATTAGCCGCGATGGTTTATCATATACTTGCGATACGGTTGACGAATTAAAGGATATGTATCCCAAGGCCGCGCTTTACCTTATCATTGGCGGCGATAATATTTCCGAAATCGAAACCTGGAAAAAACCCGAAGACATTTTTACCAAAGCCAACGTGGCGGCCGCGCTAAGACCGGAATTTAAGTCGATCGGAACTTATATGAACAAAATAAAAATCATCGATATGCCCCAGGTTGATATTTCATCGACATTGATTAGAAAAAACGTAAAAGACGGAAAATCGATAAAATACCTGGTCCCCGAGCGAGTTGAAAACTATATTTCGGCAAACGGATTGTATCGATAAATGTCTAAACTACTGATATTAATAGATGGTTCAGCTATAGCCTATCGTGCTTATTTTGCTTTTATAAGAAATCCGCTCATTAACTCCCGTGGCGTAAATACCGGGGCGGTTTACGGTTTTACGAATTCCCTTATAAGGCTTATGGAGCAGATCAAACCCGATTATCTGGCCTGCGTATTCGATACGCCGGCGCCGACTTTTCGCCATAAGTTATATACCGAGTACAAGTCAACCCGGGCGAAAATGCCGGATGAGTTGGCTGAATCTTTGCCTCAGATCAGGGAGGTACTTGATGGATTTAAAATACCTGTGATTGAAAAAGAGGGTTTTGAGGCGGATGATATAATCGGTACTCTGGCGAAAAAAGCATCCGGAGCCGGTATGGAGGTGGGGATGTTTACCGGTGACAAGGATTTTTATCAGTTGGTCGATGATAAAGTTAAACTGTTGCATCCCAAGACGTTCGAATGGTTTGGCCATGACGAAGTAATAAAAAAGATGGGCGTAACGCCGGACCGAATAATCGATTTGCTGGCGCTTATGGGTGACTCATCAGACAATGTCCCGGGAGTCCGCGGTGTGGGGGAGAAAACGGCCCTTAAATTGCTTAACGAGTTCGGCGATTTTGAGACCGTTTTAAAATCAGCCGGGAAGATCGCCCGGAAAAAGATTTCGAAATCTCTTCAGGATAATCAAGATACAGCCCGACTCTCTTATAAGCTCGTTACTATCGATTGCCAAACGCCGGTCAAATTCGATAAAAAATCACTCCGTCTGGAACAACCTGACAGCACAAAACTGGCCGAGCTGTTCAAGAAGCTTGAATTTGGAGCATTATATAAAAAATACACCGTCGACAATCAGGAGAGCTGGCAGCAAACCCTAACTCTAACTAACGATATGACTTATGAAACAGTTGGATCGCTCGATAAACTCGATTCGATATTATCGGCCGCCGAACGGGCCGGAGAAGCGGCAATCGATACCGAAACCACATCCACCAAAGCGCTTGGAGCCAAAATTGTCGGGATATCTATAGCTTTTAAAGAGAATGAAGCCTTCTATATTCCACTGGCTCATGATGAGCAAGATAAAAATCTGCCGTTTGATAAAACTCTGGGGCGATTCGGTAAATTTTTCAATTCGGAAACGAAATTAATCGGACATAATCTAAAATACGATCGTCAGATATTCGACAATTGCAGCTTGAAACTCAAGAATACCTATTTCGATACAATGATCGCCGCATACCTGATTAATCCCGGTCGGCGGTCCAATAAACTTGAAGCCCTGGCGGATGAGTATTATCAGTATAAGATGCAACCGATATCCGAGCTTATCGGGAAGGGCAAGAAGCAACTTCTATTTTCGGCGGTTCCGGTTAATAAGGCATCATTTTATGCCGCGGAGGATGCCGATTTCACGTTAAAACTGAAGCATAAATTATCCCGGCTTTTGGAGGAACATAGGCTCACCGAGCTATTTTATAATCTGGAAATGCCTTTGCTGTCGGTCCTGGGTGATATTGAGAAAAATGGCGTTGCCATAGATTTCGATTTCCTGAGAAACTTATCCACCGAGTATGGTGATAAGATGGAAGTTCTGAAAGGAGATATTTATTCTGAAGCCGGCCAGGAATTCAATATCAATTCTCCTGTCCAACTTCGAGGAATCCTATTCGATAAATTACAGTTGCCATCCTCGAAAAAGACAGCCAAAGGCGGCGAAAAATCAACGGATGTCAGTGTCCTGGAGAAGCTGGCTAAAATACATCCCTTGCCAAAGCTGATCCTCGATTATCGTCAGTTGACGAAATTGAGATCGACTTATATCGATGCCATACCGGGATTAATCCTTTCAGAGACCGGTCGAGTGCATACCAGCTTCAATCAAACCGTTGCCGCCACCGGCAGGCTGTCCTCATCCGATCCCAACCTTCAGAATATTCCAATCAGGACCGAATTGGGTCGCGAGATACGTAAGGCTTTTATCGCCCGGAAGGGATTTAATATCTTATCCGCGGATTATTCACAGATAGAGTTGAGACTTATGGCGCATTTCGCCGGCGATAAAACGTTGCTTGACGCGTTCGGGCGGGGCGAGGATATTCATAGCCGAACGGCGGCTGAGGTTTTTGGCGCTAAACTTGATGATGTCACCACCGATCAGCGCCGGGCGGCCAAGACCGCTAATTTCGCGATTATCTACGGTGTATCGGCTTACGGCTTGTCCCAGCAGGCGGAACTGACGATGGCCGAGGCGCAAGATTATATTAAAGCCTACTTCGATCGTTACCCCGGGGTTAAAAAATATATGGATGAAATCAAGGAATTCGCCCGGGAAAAGGGCTATGTGGAAACGCTTTTAAAAAGACGCCGCTATCTTCCGGATATCAAGGCCAACTCCAGGCAATCCAGGGAATTCGCCGAGAGGATCGCTATTAATACGCCGATTCAGGGTACGGCCGCGGATATGATTAAGCTGGCGATGATCGGGATTGGGAATAAGCTGAAAAACAAAAAATCACTTATGATCCTTCAGGTTCATGATGAGTTGGTTTTCGAACAGAAATTGTCCGAACGAAGCTTTATGAAGAAGATGGTAATCGACCAAATGGAGGGCGCCCTGAAATTGAAAGTTCCAATAAAGGTAGATTTTGGCGAGGGCGAAAACTGGCTGGAGGCTCATTGATGGTAGTTAAGAAAAGGGATAGTCTGGCTATTGGCTTAACCGGCGGTCCTGGAGTCGGCAAATCGGAGGTGGCGAAAATCCTGGCCGCAAACGGGGCCGCGATTATCTGCGCCGATAAAATCGGCCATCATTTGCTGGATGAAAACAAGCCGGTGAAACGGAAACTGGTTAAGCTTTTGGGTGACAATATTATCGCCGAAGACAAACCGAACCGTCGCGAAATCGGCCGATTGGTATTCGGTGATTCTGAAACTCTATATTCTTTCAACCAAATTATTCATCCACCGCTGTTGAAAATTTTGAAGAAGGAATTAGCGGATAAGATTAGGACGGGTTCAAATCGAATGGTGGCAGTTGACGCGGCATTGATTTTCGAATGGGGAGTAGCCGAGTGGTTTGATCTGCTTTTAGTTATTACCGCGACCCGGGAAATACGACTTAAGCGAATGTGTGATACAGGTTTAAGTCGATATCAGGCCGGCAAGCGAATTGCATCGCAAATCCCCCAACGAGATAAAATAGCTCTGGCCGATTTTATTATCGAGAATAATTCGACCAGATCGACTCTGAAAAGCAAAGTGAAGGGATTTATTAGGGCGATTGAGGAAGTTACATAAATACAAGCTGAAGCTATTTGAATTGAATTAATAAATTTGCGTTAATGCAAAAAATGTGAGAGAATGAACTATGGCAAAATCATCTTTTATGACGCACAAATTCTGGATGGGATTTAACGGATTTGTACTGCTTTTCCTGGCTGTCAATATCGGAACTGTCGGGGTCGAGGTCGACTCAAGCATACCATTTTTAATCGCGCTGGGCTATTTGGTTTATATGTTTATCTACCTTTCCAGGAGTGCGATGTGGAAACTAGCGGCGCTTTTTAGTATCGCCGGCGCCGGTATCTTATTTTACCTCGGCGGGATTATATTCGGCTACATTTCCGATAATTTGCTGGCGTTGGCTTGGACCCATATAGTTTTATCTCTGCTTTTGGCCGGCGGTGCACTAGCCCATTTTAAAATGAGAAAATAAAATCCTCGGATTTGGGCTTTATTCGTCTTTTTGATATTGACATTACCTATAACGACAATTATCATCTGCACCAGTGTGGTTGATTTTTTTTCAAAATTGAATGTGTTGAATCTGATCCGGGCGATTGAGGAAATCGTAGGCTAGTGGCTGAATATCAAGTGAATGATACAGTTTAGAAGCCGCCCGGATTGTCATAGGAGAAGATGTAATGAAGCTGGCGGATAGACTGTCATTATTGGGGACCGAAACCGCTTTTTTGGTTCTTGCCAAAGCTAAGGAGCTTGAAGCTCAAGGCAAGAAAATTATCCATCTGGAAATCGGTGAACCGAATTTTGAAACACCTAAAAATATTATCAACGCGGCAGTTCAAGCCTTGAATGACGGCTGGACCCATTATAATCCATCGGCCGGCTTACCTCAACTTCGCCAAGTGATTGCCAGTGATATTAACAAATCCAGAGGCATTAATATCGGCCCGGGGAATGTTGTGGTTACACCTGGCGGCAAACCGATTATATTTTTCAGTCTTTTGGCCCTTGTTAATCCTGGTGAAGAGGTGATCTACCCTAATCCGGGTTTTCCAATCTATGAATCGGTGATAAATTTCGTTGAGGGCAAAGCAGTACCGATTAAACTACGCGAAGAGAATCGATTCCATCTTGATATTGAAGAGTTGGAATCGCTGATAACGCCTAAAACAAGGCTAATTATAATAAACTCGCCGCAGAATCCTACAGGTTCAGTATTGACTGGAGAGGAATTGAAGGCTATTGCGGAAATAGCGATCAAGAATGATATTTATGTCCTGACCGATGAGATTTACAGCCGCATACTATACGAAAGCAAGCATCTTTCAATCGCCTCGGTTCCCGGTATGTTAGACAGAACGATTATCCTGGATGGATATTCTAAAACTTATGCTATGACCGGCTGGCGGCTGGGCTATGGAGTAATGCCGGAAGATCTGGCCGAGCAGGTGGCGAAGCTCGCAACTAATTGCAACTCTTGCACTACCACGTTCGCGCAGATTGCCGGAATTGAAGCTTTAACGGGCGATCAATCGGCTGTGGGCGGGATGGTCAGTGAATTTAAAAAACGCCGTGATATCTTTTATGATGGTTTATGCAAAATTAGCGGTTTCAAGTGCCATAAACCGCACGGAGCGTTTTATCTGTTTCCGAAAATCACAGATTTGGGCTTGGAATCATCGATGCTGGAAGAAAGGCTGATGCGCGAAGCTGGAATCGCGGCTTTATCGGGGACATCATTTGGAGCTTATGGGGAAGGTTATATCAGGTTCTCTTACGCCAACTCAACTGAGAATATATTAAGGGCTTTGGAAAAACTAAGTGATTTCGTAGATAAGCTTTAGATATTTTAGAACCCAAGTCGTTACTCGCCTATGGAATTATTGTCAAATAGTACAATTCCATCTTGGTAAAGCAGTGCGTATGATCGATTATAAAAGGGAATTGTTTTTTTTGTTTAT
>JAAEQD010000396.1 GCA_024231855.1 Candidatus Zixiibacteriota bacterium | reverse complement strand
GTTTCTTCTGATGGCCCATGGCTCTGGGTTTTTGATCAAACTAACAATGTTAGCAGCATCGCCTGGCAGTTCGATCCGGTTGCCGGAGAATATACCGGCGTCAGTATTGACATGACCGAGGTCACGAATGATATTGCCGGCGGATTAGCATTCAGCGACGAATATGATCCGACATTAGGAATTCTAATCGGTTTAATTCAGGGACAGGGTTCAGGTTTTGATTATCTCTCCGGTTATGAAGTAGCTGAAACCGGTGGCGGCGGCGAAGAGCTCGTTTACATGGAAAATTTCGATTCCGGAATGGGTGACTGGAGCGGCGAATGGGGTTTAGCGACCAGTAACTACCATTCCCCGCCGAATTCATTGGCTGATTCCCCAACAGGCAACTATGCAGACTATGATACAGTAGTTGTCGAGATGATGACCGATATCGATCTGACGAATTTTGTCGGAGCACGTTTAGAGTTCTGGACGAAATATGATATCGAACTTGGTTTTGATTATATCTATCTGGAAATTTCTGCAGATGGTGGTATGAACTGGAATCCATTAGAGACATTCAATGGCGAAGGCGTTGATTGGACGCTTTATAACGCTGATATTGGTGGTTATGCAGGTGGATCTGTCAGGTTTAAGCTTACCCTTGAATCAGATGCAGGATATAACACCGATGGTATGTATGTTGACGATTTTGCGGTGTATGGAACTGACGTTGATAACAGCCCGCCACTGATTTTACATGATGCCCCGGATGAAGCTACAAGCGCCCAGTACGATTATATAGCGGTAGCGACAATTTCTGATCCTTCAGATGTCCAGTCCGCTTCTCTTAGCTACTCGATAGAAGGCAGTGATCTGGAAATTGCCGAACCTGACAGTACTGTCGGAGATGATTATTATTTCACCATCCCCGAGCAAGACGGTGGTACTCCGATAATGTATTTCTTCACAGCAGAAGATGGTGAAGGTAATACTGGAGATAGCCCCGAATATAATTATGTCGCCGGTACTGTCCTATACTATGATGACGGAGAAGCCGAATATATCTATTCATACGCCCCTGGTAATAAGTTAGCAGTAAGATTCACTCCCAGCGAGCCTGCAATATTGGTATCAGGATTGATTCGCCTTTATACTGATCCAAGCAATGAGTTGGATACCGTCGACGTAGAAGCTTGGGAAAGAAGTGGAAATAATCCCGGTGAATCACTTATTGAACCGTTTGCGGTTTGGCCAACATCAACTTTAGGGGACCCGGAAGCTTTCACTTATGCCGATTTCCGCGGTATGAATGTAACGGTAGATGACGATTTCTTCTTTGGTTTCACCTACCGTTCCGGATGGCCTGTAATACTTGGAGATTCTCCCGGTGTTTCGGGACGCTCCAGACATCATAACGGTTCTTCATGGGGTGATCCGGCTTCGGACGTCGATTATCACATCAGGGCGATTGTTGATTACGATATTGTTGGAGTTGAGGATGATGGCGAGGTAGTTCCTTCAGAATATTCATTGAAACAGAACTATCCCAATCCTTTCAACGCACAGACAACAATCGGTTACTCGCTAAGGAGCAGAACACTTGTTAAATTAGAAGTATTCAACCTTCTTGGTCAGAATGTTGCCACATTAGTGGACAAGAACCAGAATGCCGGATTTTATTCGGTTAGCTGGAACGCAACGGATCTGTCATCAGGTGTCTATTTCTATAAACTAACTGCAGGTGAGAATATTATCAGCAAGAGAATGGTATTGTTGAAGTAGCATTCACCTTGGTTATTAACTTCAAGAGCCGGGAATTTCCCGGCTCTTTTCAATTATATTATTCAGTGGTCGATATATTGAATTCAAAAGTCTATTATCGGTACCCTCAACTCCATTATAAACTGTTAATTGTAACTCACTTAATCCGCCAATTCCCGCATAACGTTAGAAGCAAGTTAACAATATAACTATAACTTAATTATACGGTCAGTTTCTTTATAAAATAAAAATCCGACAATAATAGTCGTGTTATATCCGTATATTGTTAATGATTTTCCTTGACAAAATTTGAAATGATATTTAAATTAAATATTATAAATATTCCTTCTCTTGGCGCCATTCACACATGCAAAGTATTCCATTTCACTAACTTTTTTTCACAAGGAGGTCGTAATGACCAAAAAGCTATTTGTATCATTGGCTTTAGTCGTTCTGATGACAAACTTTGTTGTTAGCGCAGGTGCGATAGCGGCTGATGAAATCAATTATTCACTTAATTTTGAAGAGCCCGAATTGGAAACAATGGTTTTATACGGCCAACCATTTACAAAAGTAAACATTCCCAACTCGTTTCCGATCGCAGATAACTTTGGTGCTCCGGTTTCACAGGTTATTCCGGTGAGATTATTGCTGCCACAGGGCACCGAGGTTGAAAGGATCGAAGTCATTGTAGAGGGAACAAGGGAGGTCGACGCGTTTGCTCAAGGAATTGACCTTGCTGAAGCTCAGCCAATATTTCCTTTTCAACAACCGATACCGATAGGCCAATCCGCTCCCAGCACAATTGCTAAAGATGCCCAAGCGTACCGTTCAAGCGAAACGTATCCCAGCATGGTTTACAAAAACGGCGGTGTTGGATATTGCCGCGGATATGCAATCCTTAACTTAAATGTTTTTCCGACGGAATATATTCCTTCAGAGGGCAAACTGTCTTATCATTCTAACATGCATATCAAGATCACGTTGAAAGATACCGGGTATATCAACAATCTTTACCGCCCCGGTAATCAATCCGACAGGGATTGGGTAAGCAGACTTGTAAATAATCCTGAAGTTGCGTATACTTACGGCTCATCAGGCGGCGATATTGCCGAATATGTTGGCGGTTTATGTGATCCGGGTGATAATAACGGGAATGGCTATGATTATGTGGTAGTTCTAAAATCAGCATTATATGACTATTCGGGGACTAACACCTGGAATGACTTCATTGCCAGAAAACAATCCGAAGGGTACTATATTACAAGAGTAACAGTTGAAGATATTCTTGCTGAAACTGATTATGAAAATGTAGATCCTACGTTTAATGATACTCCTGCAAGAATTCGCGAGTTTATGAAAGATGCATATGAAGATTGGGGTACTGAGTATGTGCTTATCGCAGGTGATCAGGATGGTACCAACAACGTTCTAAGAAGACTTATGTATTATTCGGAAGAACCGGATGTCGAGTCGGATCTTTACTGGAGTAATCTCGATAATACGTTTAACGCTGATGGCGATAGTTATTGGGGAGAAGATGGCGACAGCGGTTTTGATGAATATTCGGAACTTTTTATCGGAAGTATTCCATGTGATACCGGAACCGATTTATCGAATTGGATGAACAAATGTTTCTACTACATGGATAACAGCGATCAGGATTATCTCGAAAATGCCGCTTTTTATGGTGGCGATACCGGTTGGGATTCTCAAGGTGATGATTTCATAGACTACAGCGCTATTAAGGGATTGGATGATTTCCTCGGACCGGATCCGCATTACGATTGGCCTTATCCATATTGGATGGATTTCCAATACGGTTTTGAAACCTGGAATGATGAAAACTCCGGCGCTCAATATGACCTCTCCGTGAAATGGACAGCAGAACCGACTAATCCCGGTTGGTCGGGTGGCTCGGAAAGCGCAGCTATTACTGGATTGAGAAATGCTATTAATAACGATGAGGTTACATTGTTAAGCGCAATTGCTCATGCATATGAAGGCATGTCCATGGATGTTTATGATTACGAATGGGAAGCTGATTATCATAATACCAAACCATTCTTCCTGCATGACTATGGCTGTCACTGCGGCGATATGGATGCGGCTGATGACGGTGTTCTTCATTCGATGTTATTCCATGATGACACAGAACTTGCTTTTGCGACGGTTTACAATACCGGCTATGGATGGGGAAGTTTTTATTCGACTGGTTCGTCAAGCGCCATTCAGCAAAAGAGTTTCTGGGATTATTTATTCGATATGACAAATAATTCCGGCGGTACCGGCAACTGGCAGATGGGTAGAGCTCAGGCTTGGGCGAAAGATTTAATGGCTCCCGGATTGACCTGGAGCGAAGCCGATGATACATGGCGCGGAATTATCGAATCATGCCTTCTTTTCGGTGATCCGGCTATGTTGCTCAAGCCACCGGTCGTCGGCGGTTACGTAGCATTTTCCTTCCCTAACGGCCGTCCGGAATATGTTGATCCTGATGGAGGAACTACAATAAGAGTCATGGTAAACTCAGAAGGTCAATCCGGAACAGGAATGTTCTATTACAATTATGGCCAAGGCTGGCAGAGCGGTTCAATGAATGTAATAGGCCCGAACATATACGATGCCGTATTCCCAGCTATTCCCTGCCCTGACACCGTATACTATTATTTCTCGGTTGAACAAGTAGGAGGAGGAACGGTCTATAATCCTATAGGCGCGCCTTCTAATAACTATTCTGCAGTCAGTGTCCTCGGATTTATAACAACATTCGAAGACAATTTTCAAACCGATCTGGGATGGAATGCAGAGAACCTCGGCGCTTCAAGCGGAGACTGGCAGAGAGGCGTCCCTGTCAACGATTCCGGCTGGGATTACGATCCAAGTTCAGATGGTGACGGAAGCGGAAGCTGTTACCTCACTCAGAATGAAACCGGAAATACGGATGTTGATGGTGGAGCTGTCCGGTTAACATCGCCTGATTTTGATATGTCGCTTGGCGGGACAATCGGTTATGAGTATTACCTCTACTTAACAGATGAAAGCGGCGGAATCGATCGTCTATTAGTCGAGATGAACGACAACAGCGGTGCGGGGACATGGTATGAGATAACTCGTCATGATACTAACGGATCGCTGAGCTGGAGACATAATGATATTACCGAAGATGATATCATTTCGGCAGGTTTAAGTCTGACATCCAACATGCGTATCAGGTTCACAGCTAACGATGACGATCCTCAAAGTATTGTTGAAGCAGGAATAGATGGATTCACTGTGAGTTCGATAGACTGCGGCGGTCCTCTTCCGGATGTATCAATCAACATGATACCGGATTCTACTCCGGTATACACGACACAGGGCGGTACTTTCGATTTCACTGGCAAATTGTATAACAATACCGATCAACAGCAATACACCGATGTCTGGATAATGCTGGTTCTACCGAACAGCAACTGGTATGGTCCAATCCGGCAGTGGAATAATATACCGTTAGCTCCGAACGACAGCCTGGTCGATCCTAATGCCAACCAGTATATTCCGTGGTATGCGATGACCGGAGAATATGAATACTGGGCGTTCTGCGGTGATTATCCATCAGCTAAGATGGATTCAGCGATGTTTGATTTTCTTATTTTCCCGGGATTGGCTAAAGGTGCCGGAGATTGGAACCTAGTAAATTGGTTTGATGATCCAGAGATCTTGCCTCAGGTTACCGAACTCACCGGGAATTTCCCAAATCCGTTTAATGCCGAAACAATTATTAAATACTCATTAGCCCAAGATGCAGATGTGAAGCTTGAAGTTTATAATCTACTTGGTCAGAGAGTCGAAACAATAGTAGATCAACATGAACAAGCCGGATACAAAACTGTGCGTTGGGATGCATCCGGATATTCTTCGGGTGTTTACTTCTACAAACTTATTGCAGGAGACAATGCCTTCACAAAACGAATGACTATGATCAAGTAAATCAAGTTAACATTCTGCTATTTTACGGGTTGGGAATTTTCCCAACCCGTTTTTTATTATAGTCATTACGATTAATTGTATTTCAGACTCCTCACACTTCATAATTTCTTGACATCATCCGGAATATGATATAAAATCAACAATTCTAATATCTTTATGGTTATGAAAATATTCTTATCAGGTATCCTTCTAATATCCACAATACTCTTTAAATCCTTCTCACTCTGCGCTTCCCCTATTATTTCTAATTCAAAGACATATCCTGCTAATACTTATGATTTGCTTTCATCCGATACATGCAGTTCAAATTCTCTATTCTCGCAGCCCCCAATGGACTGTTATGGCGGCTGGGGATTATTAATCAGCGATACCGATTTAGATTATTGTACATTCGATGATTATGATGTTTCCGGTCAAATCAGCAGTATTACTTTCTGGGGATGTGACCTTGACAATAATGGCGGCTGGCATGAATGCAATGAACAGCCTATGACGTTTAATATCGTTTTCTATCCTGATAATGGTGCCGGCGCGCCGGATGAAGGCAATCCTTCGGCAACTTATCTGGTGACAGGCGAACATGATCCTTCAATGGTATGTGAACTTTCCGGTCAATTTCAGGCTTGGAGATGGGAGATTATTCTCAATCCATTTTGTACACAATTGAATGGGTGGATTAGTATTCAGGGAGTTGGTGATAACAATAATTGTGTTTTCCTCTGGCTGAATTCCGACCAGGCCTATGGCTACAATTCATGGTACGACGGTGGCTATTCCGAATACCAGCAGGCTTTTTGCCTTGATGGCTGGATTTCTCCGGAATGCTTAATATGTGAAACGGTGAATTATACTCCCCTGGTACCACAAAATGGAGGTTTAATAATATGGGATTTGACGATCACCAACTGCGGATATAATCCTGTTGAGCCGGTCGTCGGTGAGTTGGTTCCTACAAATATTGATTGTAACGGACCTCAATACGATTTTGATATTATAAGTAATATTACATCCGCTTTAAATCCGGGACAGTCAATTACGCAACACTATTATTATAATCCGGGAGTAGTAGCTCCTTTTTTTACAAATGTTGCAATATGGATTTATATTGGTTCCGCTTTAAATAACTATTTGGGCAACTGCTGTTTTGAACTCATCTTCACTTCTGAATGGGGACGCGGTGGCGATGCTTCAAGTTGGGGTGAAAATGGTGAATGGGGTGAATTGGAGGATGGAATCCTACCGAACACCTCTGCTCTCGGACAGAACTATCCGAATCCGTTCAATGCTACTACCGCTATTCCGTTTGACGTAGCTGAAACCAGTTATGTAAACATCAGTGTTTATAACATCGCCGGTCAATTAGTTGACGTCCTTCATGATGGCGAAATGTCAGCTGGTAATCACACTGTCACTTGGAATGCCTCCACTGTCTCCAGCGGAGTTTATTTCTACAAACTGATAGTCAATGACTACACTACGACCAAGAGGATGGAGTTGTTGAAGTAGTCCTTGCTTCTTAGCTTACAAATCAATATGTCGCAGGGTGCGGTGACCCTGCGACACAAAAAAAGCACAGAAAAGTGCGGTGAGATAGCGAAACTTAAAATAAAACAGGCTGGGATTAAATTCCCAGCCTGTTAGATTTAGAATTACTTATATTTATTTCAGCAGTGTCATCCGTTTGGTGAACGTTCTGTCTCCTGCTTCAAGTTTGTAGAAGTAGATTCCGCTTGTGAATGAGGAAGCATCCCATGAAATGTTATGTCTTCCTGCTTCAACTGAACCGTTAATCAGGGTAGTAACTTTCTGACCCATGACATTAAAGATTTCCAGAGTTACCTGACCAGTAGCCGGTAATTCATAAGAAATATTGGTTGTAGCGTTGAATGGATTCGGGTAACAACCTCTTAGTGCATACTGCAGAGGGATTTGGTTTTCATTTACACCCGGTTGTACGGATGTCGGCCCGCAATCCATTTCAATAATTTCAAACGCATCAATCCCGGCTTCGACAACTGAGCCGCCGCCAAGATCCGAAGCTTCAAAACGAATCCTCACTTGATCATTAGGAGTAATTAAATTATTTACCGCGAAGGAATGAATATGCCATCCGGTCTCAGATTGAGGTCCAATTTCTTCTGCTTCAATCCATGATTCACCGTTATCATCGGAAATGTATGTTATGAATACATCAGATTGCGGATTATCTCCGGCAAAGTTTGTATACCAGAGTGCATATTGAATCATTGTTTCCTTATCAGTTAAGTCAAATGTCGGTGAGATTAAATAGGTATAACCGTCGTCAACATCTGAGTTGCCGTACTGATTATCCGTTAAGAAACAGCTTCCTGATTCATCATAATCAGAAGGGGGATCTCCACGGTCACCGCCGCCAACCGGTTCGCCACGATCCCATTGTCCATCGAGACAGTCGTTGACGACTTCCCAACCTTCATCATATTCGAAGTCATCATAGAATAATGTTTCTAAACCGAAAGCGCTGAATGCCGCATAAGAGGCACTCGGTGCATTCCAGGGATCATAGACTGTGGTTCCCTGATCCGTATCAGCGCTGAAATAAAAGCTTACTTCATAGCCGCATTCGATTACCGGGAAAACGGCATCGTAAACATTATTGGAAACTTCAACCATAGCGACCGAAGTCCATTCATCGCCAGTGCTGTAATAAAGCATACCGGTTCCGGGAACAGGTTCTTGAAGGAATCCTTGAACCTCGACTCGAATTGTTGTTCCCTCCGGATTTATCAGATCAGGATGTCCGTCCGGGTAAATGAATTCTATAAGGCGAAGCTGGGGGCATTCCATGCTATGAGCATTGAATCCTTCACAGATTTCAGGATAATGCGGAGTACCGTCATAGATATCACCGTTGTCATCATCTAAGGTCAGATAGTCAATTGTAACATCCGGCGTAATCATATCGCCTGTATGAAGAAGCATAGCATTCACAGCCAGGTTCGAAATAATGTCAATATAGGTATCCGGATAAGTAACCTCTAATGCGATTCTT
>JAAEQD010000395.1 GCA_024231855.1 Candidatus Zixiibacteriota bacterium | reverse complement strand
ATAATGAATTCCATCACCCCGATTTCGTCGTTGGCATCCACAATCAAAGATATGCTTCCATCCGGCGATCAGGAAAAACCTATTGATTCCGAAACATTGAGCGATATGCACAGCGCTGTTGATACAATCGTAAAACGAAGCGGCGGGCTTTTGAACTTTGTTGATGCTTACCGCAATTTAACACGAATTCCTACTCCAAATTTCCAAATCATCAAAGTAATTGAATTGTTTGAACGCATTGAACAACTTATCAGCGCTCGCGATGATGCGGCAAATATCAAATTTCAACGATCCATAGAGCCGGAAGAGCTTGAAATCAATGCTGATCCCGACTTAATCGAACAGGTGCTGCTTAATCTGGTAACAAATGCTGTTCAGGCTCTGGAGAAGATAGATAATCCGATAATAGAATTAATCGGCAAAATCGATTATCGAAGCCGGGCATTGATACAGGTTGCGGACAACGGTCCCGGCTTGAATGAAGAAGCTCTGGAAAAGGTTTTTATCCCCTTCTACACCACAAAATCCGAAGGAACAGGCATCGGCCTGAGTCTTTCCCGCCAGATAATGCATCTTCACAAAGGTGATATAACAGTCACCTCCCAGCCAATGGGAAGGACTGAGTTTACTTTGAGGTTCTAATCGGAAAAATATTTCTTACGGAAATACAGGGCGACATTGACTAATGCAATCAGTACGGGTACTTCCACCAAAGGCCCGATTACCGCGGCGAACGCAACGCCTGAATTAATTCCAAATACAGCTACCGCAACGGCAATCGCTAATTCGAAATTATTGGATGCGGCGGTGAAACTCAATGTCGTCGCTTTCGCATAATCCGCCTTGGCTTTTATGCTTAAAAAGAAGCTTACTAAAAACATAACGACAAAGTAAATTAACAGCGGAATGGCTATGCGTACTACATCCATAGGTATCTTGACTATAAGCTCGCCCTTGAGAGAAAACATAACGAATATCGTGAAAAGCAGGGCAACAAGTGTTATTGGGCTGATCCTCGGTACGAATTCGCGATGATACCATTCTTTTCCTTTAGCTTTCACTAACACTAAGCGCGTTAACATACCCGCTATAAACGGAATACCAAGATATATAAAGACGCTTTCGGCAATCTGTCCGATTGTCACATCTACCACCGCTCCTTCGAGCCCCAACAACGGAGGAAGTTTGGTTATGAAAACCCATGCGAATACCGAATAGAATACAACCTGAAATATGGAATTGAATGCGACCAGTCCGGCGGCGTATTCAGGATCGCCTTCCGCCAAATCATTCCAGACGATAACCATTGCAATACACCGCGCCAACCCTATCATAATCAAGCCGACCATGTATTCAGGATAATCGGATAAAAACGTTACCGCTAATACGAACATCAGGATGGGACCGATCACCCAGTTCTGCACCAAACTTAGACCAAGAATCTTAAAATTCCTGAATACCCTCCCCATCTCCTCGTACCGGACTTTTGCTAATGGCGGGTACATCATAAGAATCAGCCCGGCAGCTATCGGAATATTTGTAGTACCGACCGAGAACTTATCCCAAAAATTGGCGATTGAAGGATAAAAATGCCCCGATGCAACTCCTACCGCCATGGCTGAGAATAT
Organism: Candidatus Zixiibacteriota bacterium; assembly: GCA_024231855.1. Lineage (GTDB taxonomy): Bacteria > Zixibacteria > MSB-5A5 > UBA10806 > 4484-95 > JAAEQD01. The sequence continues at coordinate 49 of JAAEQD010000395.1, read as the reverse complement.
CCAGAGTGTCAGATATCTATCGAGAAAGCTGAGTTTTTTGATGATTGGT
>JAAEQD010000394.1 GCA_024231855.1 Candidatus Zixiibacteriota bacterium | reverse complement strand
TTACGAGGCGATGAAAGCCGATCAACAGGGCAGCTGGATACTCCTTTTTATTATAATACTGATAGCGGCCATCGGCGTTTTAAATACAGTGCTGATGACAGTTCTTGAACGGCGTCGTGAGTATGGAGTATTGCGGGCTCTGGGAACGCAACCGGGACAGATTATCAGATTGTTGCTCTCAGAAGTGGCTATAATGGCAATCATAAGTATTCTAATAGGATCTGTTATTAGCCTTATAACCAATTCTTCTTTCTATCTGGATCTACCGGAGTCACTGGGCAACCTTACCTATGGTGGAGTCGAATTTAAAACGATGCGTAGCGAGATAAATGCCCGCAGTTTTTATATACCATCGATAACAATATTTGTTTCGGCCATATTTGTCTCAATCTTTCCGGCTCTGAAAGCGGCTCGGATTGCTCCGGCCAGAGCGATGAGGATGCACTAATGGAGATTAAATTATGTTAACATATATAAAACTGGCCTGGCGTAATATGTTTCGGAATAAACGCCGGACATTTATCGCCGGGACGGCAATCGGAATCGGCTTAGCGGCGATGATATTATCCGATGCTTTTATGATCGGAATGAATGAGAATCTAATTAAATCGGCCACCAAATCATTTTTGGGTGAAGCCCAGATTCATCAGAATGAATTTCGTGATACATTTGAGGTTGAAAAAACAATCAACAATCTCGATGATGTTTCATTTAATCTCA
>JAAEQD010000393.1 GCA_024231855.1 Candidatus Zixiibacteriota bacterium | reverse complement strand
CGATCACTACGAAATTTATCGAGCTGCTAATGAAAATTTTGCCGATTCGGTCTATGTAACCGGAATCGGCAATAACATAATTGTTACTTACACCGATGAGAATTTAGACCCTAATGCAATCTATTATTACCGAGTTAACGTCGTCGATACGGATGGCGCAGTCGGTTATAGCCAGATAGTTTCCGGCGCGACTAATGCCAACGCTCCGCCGACAGCAGTTAATTTAATATCGATTACCGCTCCGGTAGAAAGCAGCGACCGATTGCAATTGTCGTGGCTGGCAAACACCGATTTCGATTTCGCCGCCTATGAAATCCTTCGTTCAGACGAACCGACAATGACCGATTTGGTCAGTATCGCTGTCTTGAGCAGTCAAAACACAGATCAGTATCTCGATTCGGAGTTGGAAGAAAATACAACCTACTATTACCGGATCGATGTCTACGATACGGCCGAACAAAAAACAAGTGGGAATGTTTTAGACGGCACAACCGGTATTAACCAGGCTCCGGAGGCCGTAACTCTATCCGAGCCATTCGACATAACTGCCAACTCTGCCACACTGAATTGGACAACTAACTTTGATCAGGATTTTTCATTTTATGCCTTGTATCGTGACACGACAGGCAATGTAACCGAAAATTCACTTCAAATCCAACTCATTAGCAATCAATTGCAAACAACTTATATCGATGAATCCTTAACGGAGAATTCAACCTATTATTACCGTGTATATGTTGTCGATTTGCAAGGAGCATCGAGCGGCAGTAACATTGTGTCGATGGTGACGACCGACGGTTTTCCGACAGCGGTAACCCTATTATCGGTCTCCAGTCCCGATGAGACAAGCGATCGGCTCCAGCTTTATTGGCTCGGTAATCAAGATGCGGATTTTGAAACCTATCATATATTGCGAGCAACCAATGAGGATATGACTGAAAACCTGACTACCGCGGTATCTATCGACAATCAGAACGAAACCGATTACTTAGATACTGATTTAGATGAAAACACAACATATTACTATCGAATAGATGTTTATGATACCGGCGGTAATTCCACCCCTGGAAATGTCTTAGGCCAAACGACCGGCATCAATCCTCCCCCGGAGTCCGTTGTCCTTTCCGATCCGTTTGAGATCACAGATCAATCTATAACTTTGAATTGGACAATCAATAATGACCCGGATTTCGATTATTACGCTTTATATCGTGATTTCAATCCAGGTGTAAACGAGCAATCCACCCAGGTCGCTTTAATAGATAATCATTTACAGACCATATATATCGATCAACCTTTAATCGAAAACACGACCTATTTTTACCGGGTCTATGTTGTCGATCAGCAGGGCGCATTCAACGGCAGCAATGAAGTTTGGGCTACAACGGCAAATGGATTTCCGACGAGTGTTGTCCTGAACCCGCCTTCAGCAATCAACGAAAGCGGAATGACATTAACCTGGCTGGAAAATACCGACCTCGATTTTGCCGAATATCGGCTCTATCGGTCGACTACATCCGGCGTGGATTCGACCGATCAATTAATTACGGCCAT
>JAAEQD010000392.1 GCA_024231855.1 Candidatus Zixiibacteriota bacterium | reverse complement strand
TACTTGAAGAGAAAAGAACGAAATATCCTATTACTACCCAGGCGGTGGCCGGTAAAAGACTCATAAAAAAACACATAGAAAACCTCTCTTTTTGTTAAAATCAATCGATGTTTATTTTAACTAATCATTAACCGCTAGAATATTAGGCTAAATCGCCCGGAATTTCAAGCTATTTTCGGAGGGCATACCTAAAAAAGATTGTTAATCAGCGATCAATCTGTTAATACTTTGCCCAATCGCAAACTCGCCCCTTCGCAATCGCCTCGTTGAAGCGGGCCGCCTATACCCCTGAAATAGTTAACGAGCCTGGTGACATCACTGCCAATCACCATGCAATCCGCGTTAGCGTCTCCGGCCAGAAATGGATCGGGCGGGGCATTGATGCCCCGGAAATATGCCACGAGATACGTTACGTCCGAGCCGATAACTAATCCGTCGCCGTTGGCATCACCGGGGGGGACGATAGTAAGCAGACGGATTTCCGGCTCCGGCAGGCCGCCGGTCTGGACCAGGCTGTCATCATCAATAGCCAGTACCCGCCAATACAGATTTTGGCCGGCCAACGCGATCGTGTCGGTAACGGCCCTCAGTGATGTGTCAGCCAGCTCATCGATTTCGTAAACGTAATAATCAAACAGGCTGTCCGGTGATACCTGAATCGTGTAGTCGAAACTTGCCAGCGGGTCATAGTCAACGGTGCCGCCCCAGTTGAAATAGGTGTAGTAATCAACCCATCTGAGATCAGGCGTCGGCGTGTGAATCGGAAACGGCTCCGGCGGGAAATTATGATGGTTAGTCCAGAACCATTGAAGCGTGCTCCACTGACTTTCCAAGCCCTCGTCATCCACGGTTTTCACCAGGTAGAGGAAATGAGAATTATCCGGTATCTCCTCAGCTATGGTAACCTGGTTGATACCGGGGTCCGTAATATCGTAATATTCGTAGCCGCCGGTTGATGTGTCTTCAATAAGGTGGAAATAGTATATCAGATTATCACCATTATCGTCAGGGTCAGGATCGATAGCATCATCCCACGTGATTGTTGGCGTGAGCGATATAATCTCCTCATCAGCGGTAGGGGAGAATCCGGAGGTTGGGGGAGCAGGGGGATGGTTCTGAGGTAGATAATTAAACCAGTGCAAGCTATCCGGCCAGGGGGATGATAAGCCGTAGTTGTCATCAGCTTTGATACGCCAGAAGTACCTGGTATCGACAAGCAGGTTGCCGATATCATCAAGATCGCCGAGCATTATTGCGAAGGCATCATCTAATGACAATCCGGATGATAATCCTGACTGATCCACTTCCGGCGACCCAAACAATGAGTCTTCATCGATTTGAATTGTGTAGCTAGCTATATCGAAGCTGTCGGGATCTTCGCTCACAAGCCAGGACAAGTAAGTACTCAAATCGACATTGTCTCCGTTATCCGGATCTAGAATTGCCGGCATTGTTGGATAGCCATTGATATAAAACCTCCATATATAACTGGATATAGAATCCCCTGAATCATTAAATGCTAAAACACGCCAATAATAATGCGCTGACCGATTCAAACTATCGGGATCTGTAAAACTGGTATCTGTTAAATCACCCGAACTATCCGGCGAGGAAAAGGTAATATTATCATCCCAATACACCTTATAATTACTATGATACAACTCGGATCTACGCCAAAAATATGTAGGAAAAGCATCATTAATTAAAATGCTATCTTGTGGGCTAATTAATTCAACATAATTAATTCCTGTTCCAAAAACCAATAAAGAAATATTATCGGCAACATAGCAATAGTTATCAAAAAACGACACATCGAAGGAATTTCCAGGTGTATCATATTCATCCACAAAAATTGGGTTAGCTAAATCTGAAATATTAATTAATAGAAGCCCATCCCTTTCACAAGCCAGAAACGCATAGTTATCTATAATATAATTACCCCAATTGGGATCAGGGGTGTCATAAAAGCCAATTAATAAAGGATTAGCCGGATCTGATACATCGAAAATCTGAAACCGCCCTCTATCCAGAGTTATTTCCCCTGACGAAACGAACATGTAATTAGGATATTCAACTGAATAACTGATTCCCCAGGCAAAATCCCGCGTAATATGGTGTCCGGCGAGAACGGGATTGACTGGATCTGAAATATCCACGATTTTGAATCCACCTTGTCTATCCGCTACATATGCATAATCACCAAGCACTACAACGTCCATTGCCCCAGACGACTGATACCTACCTATAAAAACCGGGTTTGTAGGGTCTGATACATTCAGTATTGTTAATCCATCGTTATAGTTAGGTACGTATGCAAGACTGTCCCTAACATAAACGCTATAGGTAAATGATAAATCATCATAGGTTCCCAATAGCACAGGGCTGGATGGATTCGATATATCAACTATTTGCAAACCACCACTATGATTTGCCAGGTAAGCTATTGAATCCTGTACTTTAACGTCCCAGGTTTCATTAGCCGTAAGATATTCTCCAATAAACAATGGATTAATAGGATCGGAAATGTCTAATATCTGGAGACTGCTTCGATCCGCAATATAAGCATGGCTATTATTAATGAAAATACCCCCGGGTTGCCCCGGCGTTTCAAATTCAGTAATTAAATTTAATTCCTGGGAATAAATTACATTTAAGCAAGTAACTATAAATATAATACTCTGAAAAAGCAGATTTCTTATTCTCATGTTCCACCTCCCGGTAATGTTTCTTTAAAGGTTGTGGCCGTTTTAATCATTTTTAATCCTCTGATTTAAAAATGAAATACTTCCATAATCAAAGCTAGGAAAAAACTATTGCTTTACCAGATTTAAACATAGTGGTATATATCTGGTTTGTCAAGGATTTTGTCCTGTTCGGCCAATTGCAGGCTATTCCGCCCCCCCACAGTCGCCTCGCGCCGGGATGTTCTCGCTGCCCCTGAAGTATTGCACCATGAATGTCACATCCGAGCCGATAAGCAAACAGTCGCCGTTGGCATCACCCGACAGAAGGGGAGAGGGCGGCGGATTGATATTTCTGAAATAGCCGACCAGGTAAGTGATATCCGAACCGATCACCAGGCCGTCACCATTGGCATCACCGGGGGGGACGATAGTGAGCCGGCGAATCTCAGGCTCCGGCAGGCCGCCTGTCTGGACCAGGCTGTCATCATCGATAGCCAGCACCCGCCAATACAGATTTTGGCCGGCCAACGCGATTGTGTCGGTGACCGCTCTCATTGATGTATCAGCCAGCTCATCGATTTCATACACGTAGTAATTGAATAAGCTATCCGGCGATATCTGAATCGTGTAATCGAAACTGGCCCTAGGATCGTAGTCAACGGTGCCGCCCCAGTTGAAATAGGTGTAGTAATCAACCCATCTGAGATCAGGCGCCGGCGTGTGAATTGGAAACGGCTCCGGCGGGAAATTATGATGGTTGGTCCAGAACCATTGAAGCTGGCTGCCCTCGGATTGCAGCCCTTCATCATCCTCAGTGAATACATAATACATGAAATATGTGTTATCCGGTATCTCCTCAGCTATGGTAACCTGGTTAATACCTGGCCCCGTAGTATCGTAGTAAACATAGCCGCCGGTTGATGTATCCTCGTAGAGATGGAAATAATATATCAGCGTTTCGGCGATATCATCAGGATCAGGATCGGTCGCGTCATCCCATGTGATTGTCGGCGTCAGCGAAATAATCTCCTCATCCCCGGTGGGCGAGAAGCCGGAGGTTGGGGGATAAGGGGGAGAGTTTTCGGAGTTGTATAAAAAATATTTGGAGCCGTCGGTAAAGCCTGATTCATCGCCAAACCTATTTTTTGAATTGACACGCCAATAGTATTTTAGATTATCTGCCAGATTGCCGGAAGTATCCAAATATGAGATCGTTACTGCAACGGCTTCATCAAGAGTTGAGCCGTAGCCTGAAATACTGTCTGCATCGACATCGATATTATTAAATAATGAATCATCGTCAATTTGAATAGCGTAATAAACTGTATCTCTTCCGTACGGATTTGATACCTTCAGCCAGGTTAAATAACTTAAGGGACTAATAACTGAACCATTTTCAGGCGAAATGATCGTTGTCATATCAGGTACTCCATGAAGATAAGGATATGCCCCCATGTCAGCAATTGAACCATCTTCGTCTAATGGTGACGAAGGATCGCCAGTATCAATGCTTGGAGACGACGATGTCAAGGAATAATCAGAGTTTAGGGTATCCATAAATTCAGGGTTTATTGAAATAGACCCTATACCAGGCGTAATACCGTTATAATTAACGGTATTTGACCAAACATCATTATATGTTGCATCACTGGTTTGATATGGGTTTTGATACAATCCTATGCCGGAGTTGTTTGATATTATATTATTATAAATATTGCATGTATTTGAATACCAAACCGAAATACCTGCTCCATGAGGTGGTTCAAGATTACTATTAAAGGCAATAGTATTGTTGAAGATTTCAATGTCATTGCATTCAGATAAGCATAAAGCACCCCCTAATGCCAAACAACTATTGTAATAGAATGCATTATGATGAACTGTTGATTCATTGGACGACTTAATAAAGACAGCGCCGCCATGAGTATCAGATGTATTAGAAATAAATTTATTGTACGCAATAATAATATCGCCTACCTCGATTTCTATGGCACCACCTCTATAAGACGAATTGTTTATAAAAGTATTACTATTAATTATCGGGAATAATACATTCACTACTTGTATCGAACCGCCCAAGCCATCATTAATGTTATCTATAAGTAAATTATCGTAAATAATTGGACCCGAGGAGGAAATATATATTGCTGGAGCATTTATAGACTCTCTGAAAGTGAATCCTGATAGAATCGAAGTACTATCTTCTCCGCTCTCAAAAGTAACAAGGGAAACGCCTTCTAACGATCGCTCAACAATTGTTGAATCGGCCCCCGCTTCACTGGTAACTAATATAGATTTACCTAAAAAATCGAGATGTTCATAATAAACGCCCGCCGCTACCAACACCGTATCACCATCGCTGGATATATTAATCCCATTTTGTATTGAAGCAAATGGTTTTTCTTCAGAGCCGTCGCCGGTTTCGTCGCTGCCATCGGTTGCAATGTGCCAAATCAAATTTGTATTTATTGTAAGGTTTTTAAATACCGAAACATCATTAGAATTAGCATTTGCTGTTACTATATCAAAATCATTATCCAGATCAATATCTGCGGCATAGATGCCAATTGGAGCGGTCCCCGCATCTAAACTAATAGGTAGTTGAAAAGTCGCATCGCCATTGTTGATAAGTATTGCGGCGTTATCAATGCCCCCAACAAACGAGCCCGGATTGGCAAATAGTAGATCCTCAAAATTATCACTGTTTATATCTGATGCAAAAATATGAGCTGGGATATCTCCTACAAAGTAATTTACCGCCGCCAGAAAGGTACCATCTCCATTGTTTACTAATATTGACACATCATTAGAAGTGGCGTTAGCAACGGCAATATCCATGTCATTGTCATTGTCTAAATCTATCGTGGTAATTGAATTTGGATTTAAATTTGCATCATAAAATGATACTGGCTGAAATGTACCGTCTCCGTTATTTATGTGAACTGAAATATTATTCGAAACGTTGTTTGCCACAACGATATCATTATCCAGATCATTATCTAAATCGCCTGCTGAAATAGATTTTGGCTCTATACCTGAACTGTAGACAATATCATTTTGAAAGGTCCCATCGCTGTTGTTCATAAGTATAGATATGTTATTTGAGCTACCATTAGCAGTAAAGATATCTATATTATTATCATTATCTAAATCAATAGCGCATATATCCCATGGATAAGAGCCGACAGTATAGTTCATTGGTGGTTGAAAATTACCGTTTCCATCATTAAGAAGAACAGAAACATTATTCGAACCAGAATTCACCACAGCAATATCAATGTTATTATCTGCATCGAAATCGGCTGAGCATAAACGACGAGGGTAATTTCCTACTGAAAAGGTAGATTGTGTCTGAAAAATACCTCTTCCTCTGTTTAACAGGACAGAGATATCATTTGAAAAATGATTTGATATTGCCAAGTCTTTATAACCATCATTATTATAATCCTGAATGCATACAGCTTGCGGATTACTCCCAGTACTATAATTAACGGCAGGTGCAAATAATGAATCCTGGCTGTGAGCAATATTGAATACGGCAATCGCGATAACGCAGATGATAGTAACTGACTTTCTCATTTTGAACCTCCAACTACAATATGAAGTATTATTGCTGCCAGCGCAGAGATGTAAGCCCTATATGAACTCTACTGATAAGATAGATAGTGATGGCTGAATTGTCAAGAAAATTAGCTGGTCCGAACCGTCAGCGGCTTACTCCGCCCCTTCGCAGTCGCCTCGCGCCGGAATATTATCACTGCCTCTGAAGTATTGCACCATGAATGTCACATCCGAACCGATAAGCAAACAGTCGCTGTTGGCATCACCCGACAGAAGGGGAGAAGGCGGCGGATTGATATTTCTGAAATAACCAACCAGGTAAGTGATATCCGAACCGATCACCAGGCCGTCACCATTGGCGTCACCCGGCGGCACAATAGTGAGCCGGCGAACTTCCGGATCGGGCAAGCCGCCGACCGCGATCAGGCTGTCGTCATCGATAGCCAGTATGCGCCAGTACAAATCCTGACCGGCTAAGGCCAGCGTATCGGTGGCCATTGTGATGGATGTGTCCTCGATATCGTAAATGAGTGACACGAACCATGAAAACGTGCTATCCGGTGAAAGCTGCAAGGCGTAATCGAAGCTAGACTGCGGATCGTAATCGACCGTGTGGCCCCAATTGAAATAGGCGTAATAGTTAACCCATCGCAGATCAGATGGTGGCGTGTAGAGCGGAAACGGTTCGGGCGGATAGTTGTGATGATTGGTCCAGAAATCCTGAAGCGTGCTCCAGTTCGATACCAGCCCTTCATCATCAATGGTTTGTACCATGTAATAGAAATGGGCGTTATCGGTAATCGTATCCGGCAGTGTAATCTGATTGATGCTCTGTCCGGTCGTATCGTTAAACTCATAGCCGCCTGTGGATGTATCCTCGTATAGATAAAAGCCATACGCCAGATTGCCGGCGTGATCATCAGGATCCTCATCGATTGCGTTATCCCAGATGATAGTCGGGAAAAGCGATATAGTCTCTTCGCCACCCGATGGGAAAAAGCCCGCGCCGGGTGGTTCCGGAGGATGGTTCTGATGTCTGAAGATGAACCATTGCAGACTATCCGGCCAGGGGGAGGCCAGTCCGTAATTATCATCCGAGCGAACACGCCAGAAATATTCAGTGTCTGCTATGAGATTATCAACATCAGCAAGCTCTCCCAGTTTAACGGCGAAAGCGTCATCCAGAAGCAGGCCCGGGGAAAGGTTGGAGTGATCGATTTCCGGCGAGCCGAATAACGAATCTTCATCGATTTGAACCGTATAAGACACGATATCGAAACTGTCCGGATCGGAGCTGATAAGCCAGGTCAGGTAGGTATTCGTATCGATAAACGCGCCGTTTTCGGGATTAATGACCATCGGCATCGATGGGTAACCATCCACATAAAAGCTCCAGGTTTCATCACTATATATAGGCGTGGCGTGGTAATTATTGGCCTGCACTCGCCAAAAATATTGGGTTGACCGGTTCAACGTATCGGCCGGGGAATAAGTAGTATCGGTTAACTCCTCGCTTGAATCAGGCGAATCGAAAGTTAGCTCGGTATCCAGGTAATGTGTATAATAAACCGTGAAACCCGAATCATTATCGGCGGTAAATTGCCAGACGAATTGTTCCGGCGTATTGGTGGTGATAGATGTATTCAAAGGCTCAATGAGATGGAAATCGTTAATACCATACGATTGATCGAAATAAAGCGCGCCGATATCGGCTCTCGTGCCATCCGGATCGTATGGACTCGATGGATCGCCCATATCGATACATGGCGAGTAAAGAGTCAAAAAATAATCATCATTTTCCAGATCCAAAAATAAGGGATCGTTATAGATATTTCCTATCTGCGGAGTCACGCCCGAAAATGGTCCCAGCTCGTTGTTAAACAGGCAATTATATCTTATGGTGATACCGGTATTAAACACGGATCCGAATATACCGTAGTAATTGTTATGCGCGATAATATTGTTCTTAATTTCTATATTGGAACAATCATGAATCGTTATTCCACCCGCTTGTGAAGTGGCTTGATTGTTGACGAATGAATTATTGATTATAGATGTATTCGATACGCCTTGCATATAAATAGCCCCTCCGAATTCGGAGGCCGTATTGCCGTAAGCAATATTATTCCTGATATCGCTATTCGATATGTAGTATAACTCTATGGCTCCGCCTCGACTATTCGAACTGTTATCGAATATCGTATTGCATCTTAGTATTAACGACCCACCGCTGCTGCTAATTCCGCCGCCATAATGCAAACTCGTAGAGTTTGAGTAAATGATGTTCGAATCGACCATCGCGTCCGAGTTGTGCACGAATACGCCGCCGCCGTTTTTGCTCATGTTTGAGAAAATCGTGTTCTTCACTATTTTGGGGAATTCGGAACCATTTCGAATAGTAATTCCACCGCCCTGAAGCTCTGTAATACTGCTGGCATTGTTATTTTTTATAGTACAGTTTCTTACGATCGGAGAACTGGAATCTATTCTTATGCCTGTAGCAGTCGCGTTTTTGATCGTAAAGCCATCTAAAATCGAGGTGCTGTCTTCATCATTTTCGAATTTAACAATGGGAACTCCATAAATCGCTCTATCGATTATCGTTGAGGCGGCCCCCGCTTCGCTGGCAACTCTTATCGCTTTGCCTAGAAAATTGATATGTTCTTCGTAAGTACCCGGAGCAACCAGCACAGTATCGCCTTCCGAAGCTCCATTAATCGCTTCCTGAATAGATGATGAATCGGTTGGAACGCGAATTATAGACGCAAATGAGAAATTAGCTATGCACAAGCCACAACTCAATAACAATATAAGTCTATTCATTTGTTTGCCTCCGATTAATCGGGAAGATTAATTCCGCCAAATAAGCGCGTTATTACCGCGACCCTGTTTCTGTCTTTAAGATAGGCAATATCGCTGAAAAGGCAAGGAAAAATCTCAACTTGATTAACGCGATAAAATCTATAAACTACTGATCCCGGTGAATTGATCAACCGAATATATATTGGATACGAAATAAAAAATACTTTTCAATCTATAAAAGACCAACATCATCTCAGAGTTCGCGAAGTAATGAGCTATATCAGCAACAATCAGATATTACTTATTATCAAGTGTAACTTTATAAAATACATATAAATACATTATATGTAATAAGTTGCGAGATGTTAAAAAACCTTTTTGACGGTAATAAAGTTGGGTCTGACCTTGAGCATAAATCTATTTTCTCATTGACTTTGTGATACTTATATGGTATTTATTATAACAGAGGTTCTATTCTTCACGGTCATCTACTATGGGCCGTATACATTATGGAAACCATCAATTGCTGAGGAGGATTAATGAGGTGTCTGTTATCACTAGCGCTATTGTGTGTCTTATTACTTACAGGCGGACATTGCCTGGCTACACAGCGAATTGTTGTAGCTGAAATGCAAACAAACGCTTACTGAGGCGGTTGCGCCTCTGCTGATCCGGTCTTGGATCAGATAGCGGACCTTCATGAAGATTCGCTGGTAGTCATCCGTTATCATGCCTCATGGCCTGGTTCGGGTGATCCTTACTATCAGTATAATACTACAGAGAACACTAACCGTATATATTATTACCCGCCGCACACTAATGGCAGTTATTACACTCCGTATTTGTGGGTCAATGGGACAGTTCGAGGTGGCTATACCACCGGCAACTGGAGTTCGCTTATTGTCGGAGAGATGTCCGATCCTTCACCATTAGACATCGAAATTACGGGGGATTTCAATCCGTATACGTTGCAAGGCGAAGCCCATATAAGAATAATTGCCACTGAAGCGATTACCTACTCGAGCCTAAAATTGAGAATGGCTATCACGGAATCAAATTTATATTATGCCTTTCCTAATGGTACAAACTGGCATGATCAAACTTTCCGCGATATGGTGCCTCATACATCAGGTACGTTAGTCAATATAAGCGAGGGTGATACCGCCTATTATACGCAATCATTTAGTTGCCCATCGCCATTGGACGTGGACAATTGCGATTTTGTGGCTTTTGTTCAATCTGATAACGGCAGAAGGATTCTTCAGGGCGCCAAGCTGGCGGTAAATGATTTTGATAGTTATTTCCTGAACCCGTTTGCACTAATAAGTCCCTACGATGATACCACTTTGGCCGATTGTATCCCTGTATTTAACTGGCATCCCAGCGATGATCCCGATTCGGGCTATGCTATCAGCTACGAAGTTGAAATAAGTTCCAGTCCGATCTTCACGACTCCTTTCCTATCGGGGCCGGTAAGCGATACTTCTTGGCAAATCCCGGTTTGCCTGTATAACGATTCGACGTATTATTGGCGAGTACGAGCGTCCAATGATCATGCTCCCGAAAGCTATAGCGATGATGTCTTCGTGTTTACTATCGATGAGGGCGAGGTGGAGGTTACTCCATCTGAAATTATCGTGGTCGAAATATATGCCGATGATTCTACCCAGGCGGAATTCTCTATCTTCAATAATTCCTATCTATCGCTATCCTACACGTTAAGCGATTCAGGGAGTATAATAAGTTTCCCTGAAGATACCGGACTTCTGGATACAATGGAGACCGATAGTGTTACTGTCAATATCTCATCACTGGGATTAATCGGAGGCGTATATATTGATACTATTTATATTCAGACAACCCATCCCCAAACGACCTTTTTAAAGATTCCGGTTACAGTGAATGTTGTCGAAGGTCTTGCGTACCTGCCGGGGGACGTTAATATGTTCAACGGAGCCTGGCCCCCGACTGTTATTGGCGGTGATGTGACCTTCCTGGTTAATTATTTCAGGGGTCAGGAAACCAGCCAGGCATGTTTGGTTGATGGTTTCTGGTGCTCCGCGGATGCCAACGGGGATTGTATGGTGATCGGCAGCGATGTTACCAAAATGGTGAACTATTTCAGGGGTACTACGTCAATAACATATTGCCTGGATTACGAGCCGCTTTGGCTCTCCACGGATGATCTTCCGGTTGACGCGCCGGATGGTTGGCCTAATTGCGAATAGATTTTGATTGATCGATCTTGCCAAAGTTCGGATAATTAATTAAATGACTGGGCGGCCATCGATGGTCGCCTTTTTGTATAACTAAATTACTATTTTAAATCATTGCGAAATACTCTAACCGTCATGCTGGATTATTTCCATTTGATTTAGACAGGAACTTTTAGGAAAATAGAACTGTTTATTTTGATGGGCTAAACATGAACCTCAAAACATAGGGAGAATCGAGATGCCGGATTATAGTTTTACTAAAAATATCGGCCTCAATTATGAACAAGCGCTCGTGACGGTAACTGATGAACTGAAAAAGGAAGGATTCGGTGTGTTGACTGAAATCGATGTTAAAAGTACGCTAAAAAAGAAACTGGATATCGATTTCAATAAGTATAAAATCCTGGGTGCCTGCAATCCTCCGTTTGCTTATAAAGCGTTGTCGGCAGAGATGGATATTGGAGCGTTGCTGCCGTGCAACGTAGTTATCTACGAGATGGATGGCGTAACTGTGTTATCGGTAATGAAACCGTCAACAGCTATGAACATGGTTGAAAACTCGGCTCTGGCTGAGGTTGCTGGCGAAGTTGAAACTAAACTTAAACGGGTTTTCGATTCGGTAAATTAGCCTAAGCTCTGATAAGCGTG
>JAAEQD010000391.1 GCA_024231855.1 Candidatus Zixiibacteriota bacterium | reverse complement strand
TATCTATAACTTCCGACTTGATCCTGATTAATCCGCCTTCCGGCGAATATTTGATCGCATTGCTCAACAGATTTTCTAGAACTTGCCCCATTTTTTCTTCATCTATCAATAAATTATGTGATGGTTGAAGATTTAACTGGAATCGATGCAGTTCAGATTGCTCCCTAAATTTAGATATGATCTGTTCGATAAGCCGACCGAAATCAATATCAGCCCTCTCGAGCGTAAATCCCCGCCCGGATTCAATACGAGAGATGTCTAACAAATCGCTTATGATTTTAGCTAAACAGATGGACTGCCGATTGATATAATTCAAGAACTTTTTCTTCTCTTTAGATCCCAGGTTTTGGCGACAGAGCAGAATTTCCGAGAATCCCTGGATTGAGGTTAACGGCGTCCGCAACTCATGGGCGGCTGTGGAAATAAACTCGGATTTCATTCGATCGATTTCCCGCTCATGGGTGACATCGAGAATAATTGTAATAATGCCAGACTCTTTGCCACTTCTGTCTAATATTAACGATGTCCGGGCCCGCATGATCCGTGGACGGCCCGAAACGTCGCCCGGTAATTCAAAATCATACTGATAACCGGTTTCCTTCTTTTCTAATGTCGATTTGAGCCGCTCCCGTAACGTTTTATCTTCAATAGCAAAATCAATC
>JAAEQD010000390.1 GCA_024231855.1 Candidatus Zixiibacteriota bacterium | reverse complement strand
ATTCTTAAAGAATTTGTACGATGTAACACATTGAAGGCCAAGAGTGAGCTGCAGTATCGATGCATCAGTCATCAGTTACAGGTTCTCGGCTACTGACATGGTTAGATTGGTATGGTTGCTACGAAAGCTTCACCGGAAATACGTAGTCTCAGGAAAAGAAACTGTGAATGACTAATACGCCAGGCTATGAATTTGTTATCTGTGATTATATTGTCTGCATGAAAGGAGATTGTTGTGCGTGTTGTGGATCCGCACTTATCTGCCTGGAACCGAATCAGTGTTCGACACACAGCGAATTTTGATCATACCGTAAATGATCTAATAGACCGACAGGAAGCAGCCAACTTGGGGCCGGTCTATTAGTGAGTTTACGGCATACGGTATAACGAATAATTGTTTCATTTGTTTCTCTCGACTGCAGCAGGCAAGGGAGTGGAGAATTGGCAAAGAGGGGTATTCGATGATGCTGATCACGATCCCAGTAATGATTTTGCAGAGATAATCGATCGATTGATCGAAAGTCAAGGAATAAATTATCGATTTTGTCACTTCTGAAAATCGGCACATAAGGGTTCTCGATGATGCTGATTATGAATCTACCATTATCATGACCTTGTATTCGACAGATCGATCAACCAATGATCAATTTAGTGATCAACTATCGATTTTGTTATCTCGTCACTGTCAGATCGAGCTGAAAATCGGTAAAGGTGAGTTTTTGATAACGCCGATTATGAATATGATGAAATCTTATTTGATTGTGGATCAGTTGATCGATATTGATTGAAAGGTTATCGAAATTGTCAGTTAGCATTCAATTAGGATGGAATTTACTGTGACGCGCACATGTCCATTTCCAATGAATGCTTGTTCCGTAAATTGGTACATTGAAGAACCTGCTAGAACGTATTTCAGGCATGAAGGTTTTTAAAATGATATGCTGATGGATAGATTATTCACT
>JAAEQD010000389.1 GCA_024231855.1 Candidatus Zixiibacteriota bacterium | reverse complement strand
TTTTCTTGATATCATCCTGTAGCCGAAACAATCTCCTCCAGAAGCGAAATCCGTGGGGTCGCTATGTAAACAACAACAAGCCAGATGCCAATTTTCTTCCATCAATGTTTGACAAGAACACAAACAACACTGAACCTCTCCTCGAAATCCTTTTCTATCAATTAATTCGTCGAAAGAGTGAGCTCTACGATGGGTCTCGCAATAAATTTGATCGTCATCGTCGTCGATCCGTAAATTACGGCGGCGGCGACGGTGAGATAACATCATCATTATGATGCAACGACGATGTGCGGGTTGGACGTCAGCCAACCAGTCGACAGCTCGCACGCTTCTCTTATCGACCGTCGATCTTCGCACGCTTTATACTAAGGAAGCAACGCACGACGTAGAAAAAATTCGACCCTACGAAGAACGGAAACGTCGATATTCAAAGCGAGAAATGACCGCCGAACTAATTACCGAAATAAGATACCCGCCGCCGCCATGTAAAACCTGCAGAAATAAAATTATCCATCGCGTACTACATAACCTATATTGTCAAAGAACTTCGGTAAGAAATTTCAATCGACGACGCGACTATTGGATCCTGATGGAGGAAAAAGATGTGAATTTAAGACTAGCCCCGGCGGAAGACGGATCGGAAATTACCATCATACTAAAAAATTACAATGAGAGAGCCTCAGAAAAAGAACGAATCAAATTGAATAAATGGGAAGTGGGAATGCAAATTGTAGCTATCCAGATGGACACGAGGAGAAAACTAATTCATTTTACGAGTTGCAAGATTTCAAAATCTCTAGAAAAGAGAAGAATTACACGAGCATCGGCAAGCTACGTAAATTTATTGGGTGAAGGATCTTACGGATGCGTTTACCCGGTGGAAACCTACCAACGACTACGAACTAGTACCAATGACACCGACGCAACAACAGAGACGAATCGAGATGAGAGAATCTTGAAAATATCACCACCGGGCCAAAATCTATGCAAATGAAACACGGATAAGAGGAGGTCGAAATTAGATGAATGTCCTAGGTGCACAGAGGTAACGATATATGAGAAAATAGTTGCCTGCAATGAGAAAACTGATAATATTGCCAGGTATTTTGGGAGTTACTTATTTTCACACATGAATGATAAACTACATAATAGTATAGGAATGATATTAGAAAGGGGAACCCCCTTGGAAGTTCACGTAA
>JAAEQD010000388.1 GCA_024231855.1 Candidatus Zixiibacteriota bacterium | reverse complement strand
TCTTTAATTCTGCCCGAACATTCCGAGGCCTGAAGAAGCTCAATTTCAACAACGGTTTCAATGACCCCACACTTATGCGGGAACATCTGTCTTATGAAGTATTTGATCAAATGGGCTTACCCACTCCCCGCACTTCGTTCGTCGATCTCTGGATAAACGATACTCATATGGGTGTATATACGCAGGTGGAGCAGGTTGATAAAATGTTTTTGAACCGCTATTTCTTCGATCTGAGCGGTAATTTGTACAAACCCGAGCCGCCGTCCGGCTATCTTAGCTGGACTGAAGAGAATCTTGAGGCGCAGCGGTCTGAATTGGGCATCGCGGAACCGGAAGACGAAGAGGTCGTTCAACAGATCAATATGGGTGGAGCGAAGCTCGTAGATATCATGAAGGCGCTTGAAGATGAGGAAGAGGGAATGGCCGAGGAACCGGATAACAGGCGGGCCAATCCTTCCGAGAAAGCATCTGCGGACTTTACTGAGAAAATGGGCCTCAAAACAAATGAGGAATATCCTGATCATTCGGCATTGTTACATTTCCTCGATGTTTTGAATAATGAACCTGACGAGACCTTTGCCGAGGAAATCGAAAAGGTGCTGGATATTGATAGTGCGCTTCGATTTATTGCGGTGGCTGGTACAATTGGCTACTTCGATAGCTACCTCGGGGTGGGTCACAACTACTATCTCTATGAGGTTGATGGTAAATTCTTCATAATTCCATGGGATCTGAATGGCGCCTTTGGCGCTTTTAGTATGGGTATGAGCCGCGATGATATTATCAATTGCTATATCGATGAGCCTACGATTGGCCCTGTTGCCGATCGGCCGCTTGTCGACCGATTGCTTTCGCATGAGCCCTATCAGGAAAAATACTATGAGTATCTT
>JAAEQD010000387.1 GCA_024231855.1 Candidatus Zixiibacteriota bacterium | reverse complement strand
GAGAGCCTCCTGCAGATCAGTTTCGACTTCCACACTGCGCATCCCCTTACCGCCGCCCCCTGCCGAAGCTTTTATTAATATCGGATAACCTATTTTCTTGGCGGCCTTTTTATATTCGTTGAAATCGTCGCTTTCCAGTTCAATACCGGGGATAATCGGAGCTCCGGCATCCTTAACCAGTTTACGGGCTTCGATTTTTGAACCGAGAAGATTTATCGTTTCAGCACGGGGACCGATAAATGTCAAACCTTCCTTTTCACATCTTTCTGCGAATCCAGCATTTTCAGCAAGGAATCCGTAGCCGGGATGAACAGCATCACATCCGGAACTTTTAGCGACTTCGATTATCCTATTGATATTCAAGTAGCTTTCCAACGGAGCAGCGGGGCCTATCAAGTAGGCTTCGTCGGTATACCGGACATGTTTTGCGGTGCGGTCGGGTTCGGAATAGACGGCAACCGATAGTATTCCTAACTGCCGGCATGCCGCTGCTACCCTTATGGCGATTTCACCTCGATTAGCGATTAAAATTTTCTTAAACATACTCGTTCTTTATCTAAGGTTAATATCTTACGGAAATTAAAACAAAAAATATCCCTACTGCAAGAGTTCCTGCTTCGTAAAAGCGGTATATGTTGTT
>JAAEQD010000386.1 GCA_024231855.1 Candidatus Zixiibacteriota bacterium | reverse complement strand
TGTCGAGGTTGCCTACTATCTTTGATTCACCGGACCAGCCGGCTTCTATGAGCTGTTGCTCGATGGCTTTTGCTTTGCAGTTGGGGAGGGTTATATTGTAGGAAATATCTAGTCTCCCATTAAACGTTTTCAGATTCTTAAAAGCGATTTCCGTGAGGACATGATTTTCCGAGACCCATATAGATTTGCCGATTTCTCCGAGGTTTTCCAGATTAATTCTTTCAAGTCTGCTACCTGGGATTTGTAACGAACCACCGATATACGTGAGGTTTTTCAGATCATCGAGGTTTGTTATCAATCTATTTCCACAAAAAATGATATTTCCCCCTATTGATGTTAACCCGCTTAGCCCGGACATATCCGTGAGTTCATTATTTGCTTCGAGATGTAATTCACCTCCTATTGCCGTCAGTTTTCCAAGACCATTTAGATCTACTATTTTGTTTTGGAAAATAGTTAGATCCGTGCCGATCGATTGAATACCGCTCAGCCCGTCGAGGTTATTCAACGCGCTGCTCCCCGAGATTATGACTTCGCCACTGACTTTTACAAGATTTTGAAGGCCGTCAATACTGGTGAGATTTTCATTCCATCTAACCATGAGGTCTTCTTCTATTTCTGTGATATTTTTCAATCCGTCCAGGTTCTCTAGGCTGGAATTTCTTATCAAATGTAGAGCGCCGTTTATTCGACTGATATTTGGAAAACATCTTAAATCTACTATTTCGTCGAGATGAATATAGACGTCTTCACCGATAAACTCTACCTGCTCAAAACCACATAAGTCGGTGGCGTTCAGGCCATTGAGTTGGAGTTCTCCCCCAATATGTTTAAGCCTACCCAGGTTTTGAAAGCTCTCTATATTAGGACAACCCAAGATAATCAAGTCGCCGCCGACCCGCTCCAAATTGTCCAGTCCCGCCAGGCTGTTTATTGGGTTTTCCTCTTGTACACCACCATACCCGATTTTGAGATCACCACCAACCTCTCTCAATCCATCGAGTCCCCTGAGGTTTAACAAAACGTAGCTGTACGGGATGATGAGATCTCCCCCAATTTTCGAGAGACCCTCCAATCCTTCGAAGTTACCCAGCCAGTATTCTTCTAATTCCAATGATCCGGTCATGGATGTGTATCCGAACAGGCCTTCCAGGGAATCCCCGCCTTCAAGGTAATAGTCACCCTCATATTCACCGTTGGGACACGCATCTGTATCCCCGTCGGCGTCTCCATCGCTGTCCCCATCGCTGTCCCCGTCTGTCCCCGTAGATGCGTCGTTGTCATCGGTTTCTTGGTCGCTTGGTTTGTAGCAGGCGCTGAGACCGATGGTCATCAGGACGAATAGAAATAGAAACGCGCTTCGGTAAACCATAGTTTAGGCCAGATTCCCCATATATCGCAGAAACATCTTATAGATTCTTAGCTTTAATTCACCACCACTGCTTAAG
>JAAEQD010000385.1 GCA_024231855.1 Candidatus Zixiibacteriota bacterium | reverse complement strand
TGCTGTAAAGAAATCGCACGCGGCGAGGACCTGGGATGCTGGACTATAGGGGATTCGCCGCCTATAGATTGTGTATAGAACCTTGACTCCTGGAATTTTCTCGGCCGGAGTAACATCATAAAATTGAATTCTTGTTTAAAAATCATCCGATTTGGTTTCAGAATAGCTGGCGCCAGAAATAGACCGGATTAACCGCCTTCGCCACCGCCTTCGTGAACTACGGCGCGTCAAGAGCTACGGCGCGTCAAGATGGAGTAAAGAGAAAAAGGAGTCGTCTTCTTTATTCACGATTAACGATTCAGCTATTTAACGAGAAATAGTCCTTCTGATTTTGGCTAAAAAGGGAAATCGCTCTGAATTTTTACGATTGATGAATTGATGGTTTATGCTTTAACGATTTACCTATTAACGAATTATCGTCCTTCATTTGGGGGTCATCAAACTTTTTCGCGATCAGCTCCCGAAACCATTTCAATATTGTCTCTGGTGTGACAATACACGCAATATTTTAACGTCCATTTAGTTTCGTGTATCCTGTACATCCGGGCTTTCACCTCCCGGATTCAAATAGTATCCTTCCCTTTACGAATTACGCCTTTTACATTCAACAATTTTTTTCAACAACCCTTTACGATCATTCACGAATATGATAATAATGGCGGTGCGTTCAAATGATCAACGTTCTTTGAAAAACAGGAATTACCTATCATTTATTACATAATGAAATAAATGATGGCATGTAGGTTGGCGCCTCCAAGAGCCGAAATATTTTTAGAACGTTCCGACTAAAATAGTTCAAGCCTTGGGGTGCGCCGCCTACTGCCCAAGTTTTTTGACGTGGCGACAAGGAGGTCCAGGTTGACCAGATTCCCGTGTTGATCCCGCCCATCCACCCGCGTCCGCCCAACCTGAAAATCATGGCCGAACGCGCCTGGGAAGTGAAGAAGGGGATGACCGCGGACAAGGATCACAAGGACCGCGAAAACACCATCGGCTTCGAGGGCTCGGGCCTGACCAGCGACAAATACGTGCGGGTGGCCAGCCAGTGGTTCGACCATGACGGCTCGCCCCTTCCCGAG
>JAAEQD010000384.1 GCA_024231855.1 Candidatus Zixiibacteriota bacterium | reverse complement strand
GGATATGCAATGACCGGATATTACCTCTTCTGGGGAAAAGTAGGCGATTATCCTTCGAACTGCGTTGATAGTTCCTATTTCAATTTCAGGGTAATCTCACTTGCACTTGGCGGTGAAAGCGGTGACTGGTATTCATCCGGAGCTTTCGGGTTCGAGGGCGATGCTCCCGAAAATATGCCATCGGATTATTCGTTGATGGACAATTACCCGAATCCGTTCAATGCAACGACTAATATCGAGTTCACCCTGCCAAACGAAACGATGACATCTGTAGAAGTTTATAATCTTAAGGGACAGAAAGTGGAGATACTTCTCAACAGTATACTTCCCGTCGGCGCTCATTCGGTTAGCTGGGATGCTTCGAAGTATTCTTCCGGCGTTTATTTCTATAAACTAACCACCGATGACTTCACATCGACAAAGAGGATGACATTACTTAAGTAGAACTCCATTACGGAGCTTTTCACATAGATAGGCCGGTCTGTAGAAATGCAGGCCGGTTTTTTGATTTTTGGGAGATTATAGAACGGGCTCAGATTTACCGCAAGCGATGAGAAAACCGTCACATGTGTAACCTGCAGTCTTTACAACCAATATTAAGCTTTTAAAATCGGAGTTTGTTTATTATATTATTGAAGTAAACTTTTGGAGGATTTAATGAAGAAAATAGCATTTCTCTTTTTGTGTTTCGTTGTCCTGGTATCTTTCGATACGCAGGCGAATGAAAGTGATTACGGTATAAAAACCATACGGGTACACCCTAAGGTAATAAAACCGGGTACTGAAGTTACGGTGAATGTTTTGGTAACCGGGGATTTTACAAGGGGTAACCCGGTGGTAGGCATCTATATCAATGATGAAAAGGTGATTGACAACCGGGAGATCGCCGAAAGTCCGGTGTCTCTTGCGCCAACAGTTAGTTTGAAATTCACCGCTGATAACAGGTTCCTATCCAGAGATCTGGAGCTAAAAGCGGTAATGTCTTTTGAGGATCAAAGATACGAAATCCTCTACCCCAACAGCGCGAATAAGGATTTCTGCGCTGATGCTCCCTGGAGAGTTGTCGGGGAAGATGCCGCAATTCCGGTTGAAGCTTCGATTTTTGACGGCGACCAATGGGAATGCAATCTTGATTGGATTGATATATCCGATGTCAATAACGGAGGAGCAGAGGTTGCGTATTATGATGGGGGAGGAGAGTCGATAGATGATCACCGCTGGTCATACCTGTTTGACAACTTAATCGCAAGCGATTTCGTAATTGTTGACGGCTACATCGAAATGGTTGTACAGATGCATTATAGGGAGCTAATAATAGTACCTTACGATTTTTACCAGTATCTGCGGGTGAAAGTTGCCGACCGAAATTTCCCGCGGATTGCCGGATGGTATTACGGCGATACGCATTATCATTCTGCATTTACAGATAATTTCAACGAAAGGGGCGGTTCGTTTGCCATGATAGGACGATGCGGCCCGGCGATAGGTCTGCATTGGACGATGATAACCGACCATGCCTCGAACAACTCCGGAAACCAGTGGCCGGTCGGTGATTTTGCCAATGACCTTGAAGACCACGAATGGAATGCGTTATGGGACAGCTGTCAAGCATACAGAACAAGCGATTTCCGGATTATACGAGGTGAAGAAGTAACGGTTAAAAACGACGCGACAACCGGAGGTGATGACGGGACAAACGATAACACTGCTCATATGCTGACACTTGCCAATTCAAATTACATCGAAGGGCCTATCGGCCCGGAAGCATATCCTGAAAGCGGTAATCACTCCAATCTAAAACCGTTGACATCAAGATTGCAGCTTCTTGATCCGATGCAATACGGTATCGCTTATTCCGCCCATCCGGAAGATGCCTGGATTGTAGAAGTATTCGAGG
>JAAEQD010000383.1 GCA_024231855.1 Candidatus Zixiibacteriota bacterium | reverse complement strand
GTAATGCCGATTATATCATCGATAAAATTATTCCGTGATGAGTGGGAATATCATATTCAGAATAAAAAGTGTTTGGTTAAATCGGAGTTTGATTTTTAGTAATGGCAGATGATAAAAACATGGTGACTTTGACCATTGATGATCAGCAGGTAACCGTTCCAAGAGGCACGATGGTGGTCGATGCGGCGCGGTCTATTGGTATTGAAATACCTACCTTCTGTTGGCACCCAAAACTCAAACCGGCCGGTTCCTGCCGAATTTGTTATGTCGAGATAGAGAAGGCCCGAACCTTGATGGTGTCATGCGCTACCGAAGTCGCCCCCGATATGATTGTTCATACAGCATCTGAAAAGGTCTTGCAGGGACGGAAAGCTGTCCTTGAATTTATTCTGGCTAATCATCCGCTCGATTGTCCTACTTGTGATAAGGGTGGCGAGTGTGAACTCCAAAATATAACTTTTGAACATGGCGTTGATGATTCCGAATTTGATTTCAAGAAATT
>JAAEQD010000382.1 GCA_024231855.1 Candidatus Zixiibacteriota bacterium | reverse complement strand
CACTGGTGAACGTTGAGTTGACCGTTTCCGACGCGGACAATTCAGATCGAACCGCGACAAGCAAGCATCTTTCTAAAAAAACCACGCTCTATATCCCGGAAACCACCATCGATGACCAACCCGATGGGGTGGCCACGATTAGAATTCGCGCATCGAAAATAGATCCGGATGATTCAAACCTCCGGCGCTATGCCCTGTGGAAAGTGTCGGGCGGAAATGTAGACGGTGCAAACAGTGGAAATTTTGTAGAGTATGAACATGTCGTCGATCTAAAACCAGAGGGAAAACGTGACTATATTGTATATGCAGGAATCGACATCGATAATGATGGAATCCTTGCTATACCGAAAGAGGTCTCCCGCAAAATTGAAATCATCGTGATGAATCCTGATATTGATGTCGATTCCAGTAATGATGGAATTATCAGTGATAATGAAGATTTTATTGAAGAAATTTCGCCCGGAAAGATAATCGGCTATAATGGTGATGATGATAATAACAATAAGACCGTGGACGCGAATGAGGCGACATCGGTTGTCGGAGAGGATGATTTGGCTATAATGAGCCTGACATTTCAGCAAAACCATTTGCCGAATGGATATAAAATCGTTTTGCAGGCAACCGAGGGCGCGGGGAATATTAAAGTATGGGATTCAGCCACAAAAGGTTCGGAAGTGGCATTGGAAACGCCTCTAATAGTTGGCCAGCATACAATACCGTCTATATTGTATATCGAGGGAATGCAAAGTGGCGAGGCGGTATTGCGCGCTGTTCTGAAATCTGATAAGGATGATGAGTTGTGTGATGACAAGATACGATTGACGGTTTAT
>JAAEQD010000381.1 GCA_024231855.1 Candidatus Zixiibacteriota bacterium | reverse complement strand
ATAGCGCGATAATGGAATTTCAAAATAATCTCCAGCCGCCGGGTGATCTCATCCGGCGGTTTTTTTTACCGTTTGATTGTGGGCGGCAGACGTCCCCGTCTGCCCCAGTGTTAATACCCTCGGCTGCCGATAAACACCGCCAGTATTCCTATCGGCATCAGGGCTTTCATGAAAACGGCTATAAAATGATAAGTCTTGTGACCCGGCGAGGTGATTAAACGAGCAATAAAATACAGCAGGAAAATATGAATGCCTAATATTACGACTATCAGGTAAGCGAATCCGTATATACCTTGTATATAGGGAGACAGTGTCGCGGCGATTAAGGTAATGATATTAATAATAGCAACCGTTCTGGATATTTCGAATCCGAATTTAACCGCGCCGGTTTGAACATCCTCGGCCTTGTCCGCCTCATAATCCTCCATATCCTTGATTATCTCCCGGATGAAATGAAACAGAAACGCTAATACAGCGGGGATAAGTCCACCCATGATATTGCCAATCGCGGCCGCCCCGAAGAAAAACGCCAGTGCCGAGATTAATGAAATCAATAAATTTCCCCAATAGCCATTGCCCTTATAATAGGGCGTATAAATCAACAGCGCTACGATTACCGCTGAGGCGATAAACAGACATTGTAGATTAATAGTCGCGGCTATCAGAAGTCCCGATATTGCCAGTACTGTGGCCAGGGCAATGGCGGTTTTGATCGAAATCATCGAAGAGGGGAGAGGACGGTATGATTTATTGCGCCTATCTATTTCGATATCGAAAATATCATTGGCCGTATTACCGAATCCGGCGATCAAACCGGCCGATAGCGCCGCCCAGAGCAGATCGCTTGAGTAATACGAATCGAATGATATTAATCCGCCCAGATAAACCGAGGCCATCGATATGACTACATTGATTGGCCTGATTATCGTAATTATCGCTTTAAACATAGTCCCGATCCATTAGAAACCGGCTTTTATCCCGAAATGAAGCTTAATCGATGATAAGCCCTCATCGCCGGGCGCCGCGATTTCGATTGTTGTCGTTCCCATCTTGACCGCGGCCGCCAGCCCGATACCGAAACCGGCCTTATATTCGGTCTCCGATCCGTCGCCCCCGGCATTTGGAACTTGAAACACGGCCAGATCAGAGAATATATAGGCCCGTCCGGCTCGTGATGTCAACAGCCTGTATTCGATTGTTGAAATAGCTTTGCGCGACACGAAGAAGATATCCTGCATAAAACCTCGCAGAGAGCCGAATCCGCCCAGCGGAAACAACCTGTCGATTGGAACATTGTCCGAAAAATCACCCCGCGCCGCCAATCCACCAAATAGTACGGATGTTCCGGAAAGCGGCAAGTATTTTTCCAGTTTCAACTCGGCCGTGCGATAATTTATATTAGCGGCGGCAAACATACTATCTTCTTTGATTGTCTCGGAAATGAAATCGCCTTTTAAAAAGAGATAATCACCGGCCTTGGGATTGACCGGATAATCCCTGGTATCGGCGGTGAAACTGACCGATAGTTTCAGCCTGCTTTTATGAGGTAAAAATGTTCTGCCGTATGATTCGGGATTCGATTGCGAGGCGCCAATCGCCGCCCCATACGAGTATATATCCGAGGAAAGATAATGCAGTCCGATATCGCCGCCGGTTTCGATAAACAGGCTGTCCCGGTCATCCTGGTATCCATCAAAGGCGATTTGAAACGGTATGCCCCACGGGTAAGGCTCGGTAAATCCCAACTTTAGCCGGCGCGAGCTTCTATCTTTCTTTGCCCATTCCAGCTTTAACTGCCGCCCTTTACCGAGGATATTGGAAATGGCGGCGTTGAAACGGCCGTAAAACTCATTGTCATTGGATGAATATCCCAGGGCGCCGTCCAATAGAAGAGACGATATCTCTTTGATAGGCATTATCACGACGCCTTTTTCGGGAGAGCCTGAATATCTCAATTCGAATTCGTCGACCTCTCTGATAAAGCCGGCCCGTGACAACCGTCTTTGGATCTGCTTGAATTTTTCGGCCGAATAAACGACCGGCACAATCGCGCCGGTATATGTTTGCAGAAAACCGTTATCGAGGTTTTCGCGGCCGGGATAATCGATTCTCTCGATTGTGACCAATGGTCCGGGATTGATATTTAGCATTACTATCAGACTGTTAGAACCACTCCGAAGTTTTAACTCAGCGAAACGCACCTCGCAATAAGGGTATCCATTATCAGAACTGGTTTTAATTATCTCGTTAGCGAGCATGTCCGGATGTTCCGCCGAGGCCGGGCCGTTTTCGTAGAGCGAAATGATCGATGATAATTTATTGCTCAAGTCAGTGGGTAAGGCGGGGAGATTGCTATCGATAACCAGTACGTATCTTTTGCCTTTAACGATATCAAATACTAATTCGATCCCTTCGGCCCGCTTACGGGTATTAAACGAAACCCGACAATCGAACCATCCGCTCTGTTGGTAAACCTGAACTATTTTCAACGAATCCGAACTCAGGCTATCGGGCTGGAAAATCCTTCCGGCACGATTGTACAATACAATCCCGGCCAATGATCGCTCGCCGGTGAAATCGACTTTCCTGATTATCTCTTCAGCTTGTAAAGACAATGCCGTTGAAAAAATTACTAATAATGTAATAACCCTGCTTCTCAAAACTCCGCCTTCGCTTCCAACCTGAGGTTGTTGTTCGAGTAGCCGTCACCGAGTTTTCGATAACTGTATCTGAGTTCAATTCGGCTGTAAGAATTCACTTTGAATCGCGCCGATATCAGGCCATTGTAATTATCGCCTTTTTTTCGGCCGCCGGCCGTGACATAGGGAATAAAAACATTTTCACGATCGGTATCGACATTCGTGTAGGCGCCATCGAATTCCAGCCTGCCAATGCTCCGGAAATTGAACACGGAGCGCAGACCGATTGAATAAGTCAGTATTCTAACATCGTTTACTTTCTCATCTTCATCGGCATATTCAAACGGTATCTCGATTTTCACACCCGCGGCCGGATGAATCTCGGGAACCAGCCTGGTCTTGATCCGTTCCAGATCGACATTGCCCGAGTAGAGCCATCTGGTTTCAGAGGCTAATTCCGTGGAAACAAGCAGGCTCACTGTTTGCCTGGTAAATATCTTTAAATCCGCGCTATTAGCTAATGTTTTATTGTTTAAGCTCTCAAACTGGAAATCCGTACCGTCGCTTTGGGATGATTTCAGGGTGTGGCGGAGATAATCGCCGGCCTGATTAAATTTGAATGTTGCGCGTTGACGGTAATTATATAATCTCAATGTCATTTCATTTTGATCGAATTTGCTCAGTGGTGAAAAATGTTTTGCCCGTATTCGCGCTCCGGATGCCAGATTGGTTCTGTGTGTAAAATCGTTATCATAACTGATCCGGGCCAATATGCCTTCCCTGGCCAGCGCTTTTCTATCCAACCTGATCCTGAAGCCGCCGGATATCTCATAACCGGTTTGAAGTCCGGTATCGGTTTCCAATTCACCAAGCTGCCTGATTACTTCGATATAATCGCCGTCCGGTTCGGGTACGTAATCCTCGCCGTCCTTGCGGAAATCGCCTTTACCATCACCTACGAATATGTATTCACGCGCCCGTGACACCTGGCCGGTGCCGTTGACGCTTTCATAAAAAGTGAGTCCGTAATTCGAAGCGCCATAATTGATTTTCATATCACCCATATTGCGGATTATTTTTTCCTCGGTCGGATAGGAATGATTTTGAAAAAGCCTGGAAAGCCTGAGTTCACCGTTGAGCCCGAACCCCGGATTACCATATGAAACGCCTTGTTCGAATTGATATTGATTATATTGGTTCCTCCAGATTTCGGCGTCGGTATCATCTTGAATTCTATTATGCTGCTTGCGATAGAGAAGCTTGCTTTTCGTCGATAAAACCGTTGCGGGAAACAGTGTCAGGAATGCCTCATACTCATCAGACTTAAAACTATCACCAAAGGAAAGCAAGCCATCATTGAGCTCGTGGCGATAAACGCCGCCAGGGCGAAAGACGCCACCTGTAAACTCGAAGCCGGCATCGTATTTATTCCAATCGGAAACCCGGGAGGAGTCCTTATCTTCGGATCGGGTTAACTCGGCTTTGGCCGATATCCTGATTTTATTC
Source organism: Candidatus Zixiibacteriota bacterium (assembly GCA_024231855.1). Lineage (GTDB taxonomy): Bacteria > Zixibacteria > MSB-5A5 > UBA10806 > 4484-95 > JAAEQD01. Next base: position 61,208 of record JAAEQD010000381.1, on the reverse strand, counting down.
GGCGCCATCAGGTTAACTAGGCCGAATCCGCGACTGGCCTCGAACTCGCCGCTATTGAAAAACCCTCCGCCGGCTTTGATATTTTCTCCCGATTCTGAAGTGACGCCGGATTGAAATTCGATTAATTTTTCGCCGGTTATCGATCGGATTCGAGGTATGTTATACCGACGGAAAAACTCCGGCGGATCGATAATTCCGGGCGCGGAAAATTGTTCATCGAGGGAACGAACTCTCAGATTTAGGATGTCCGCTTTCCAGGTTTTACCAATAAATCGGTTAATTTCTGTTTTATAGCCCAGAGTTCCCAGCAGACCCAGACCGTCGAATAACTCATCCTTACCCGACAGCGTATTGCGATCATATCGTGAAACCGCCAGTTCGCCATCGAAATAAAAATCACCGGATCTGTTGATCATTATCGAGCCATGGTCCCTGCTCTCCGGCAGAGGATAATAAATAATGGGCAGGTAAACTCCCTCAAGCTCGCCGACATATAAATATCTGCCCTCGCCTATATATTCATAATCACCGCGCCCCTGGCCGACACGGCTAAAAACAACCTGGTAATCGCCCTGGTTTAAGCCGATATATTCATAGAAGCTTACCCCCGCCGTATCACTGCTTAGAATATAATCTCCGTTTCCCGCTCCGACGAGTTTCGCGCCGGAGGAATAGGATGAATCCTGGAAAGCGCCGGCATTGCCAATCGCCAGTCTCTCCGGTTCGCCCAGCTCGAAATTCCTGGGATTAGATTTATCATCTTTCTCGCCGACATATTGAATACCGACACTGATTCCACCATCCCTGAACGTATTACCATGATAGAAACTCTTACGATAACCCTCGGGAGCGAACTGAATCTTGATAGTGACGCGGCTTTTTGAACTGATGATATTTTTCGGCGTGAATTCTATGAATCGTTCGTAGTAATCGATTTCATAATCATTTTCGTTTCCGCGTTTGAGTTTATTGCCATCGAGATATACTTCCTCGGTACCGGGAAGGAATGTGTTTCCCAAAATCAACGAGGATGATATCTCAGGGCTGTTTAAAATGTAAGGTCCCTGCTTACCATCTATGCCATAGAAGAATAATTCAATTTGCTTACCCGGCGAAAAGGCTAGGGCCGACGAGCCATGAAAGCCATCTGTTGTCCCCGAAAGATTCAGGCCGGTCAGTTTTCGCCTGAAATCCAGCAGAGAGTTATCGATGCCTTTCAATTCGAGGTCGCCGAAATCACCGCGAAAACCTTTGGCTTCCAGACTTAAGAATATTTTATCGAGTTCATCGAGAGAACTCGTGCCCCCGCTGGATGAAGTGCCGAAATTGCGATCCGATATACTGCCTTTAACACGCACACCCCGGCTGATCTCTCCGCTGATATCCAGATCGAGGCTCTGAGTCAGCGAGGGTTCTCCGATATTTCCGATGTTGATCGCGAAGCCTTTGCTGCCGATAATATCGAGCCGGCTGCCCCGGTGATATGGCCGGCTTGCGGGCTGATTTATAGCCGTGTCGATATCGGTGGCAGCCACCGGTCTAAGCCAATGGTAGGATCGCTTGAGCAACAGTGGTACAATCGAGAATCTGACCTGCAAAGTGTCGGTTAGGGCCAGAGGTTCGGTAAGTACTATAAAACCGTCATTATACTCGATCCGGTAATCATCGATTTTCGATAATGATCCGCCTTTAAGCGTGATAGATTCGGAGTCGACGATTATATGGGTATGATTCAAACGATAAGGGCCTGTCGTGCCCATTCCGGGAATAGCCAAACTGATATCACCGCCGGCATAAGCTATCCCGGCAACCAGCAGTACCAGGATTACGGCAACCGCCCGCCGCATGCTTTATTTCCTTATTATTGGACGGGTGACAAAGATTCGGGAGGCCGTGGAATCGACGATGTAGATTACATCATCGCTATCGACAAAAAGACCGGTTGGCGCCAAAAGACGTTGACTGCCATGTCCGCTCCATCTGAATATCTCGTCGCCGCGGTAACTAAAACAATGCAATACCCCGGTTTCCTCATCGGTAACCCAAATACCGGATGTTTTTGAAACTGCTACCGCCGAAGGTTTTTGCAGAATATCCTCGCCGATGGTTTGGATTAAGAGACCGAAGTCATCGTATACGAAAACGCGGCTGTATTCAGAGTCGGCAACATATATTTTGTTATCACTGCCATAAGCGATATCGGCAGGCGTATATACCGGCTGAATATCGCTCTTGCTGCCAAATTCATAAATGTAAAAAAAGAATTGATCGAGCTTATAGCATGCCCCCAGGCCCTCATCGCCTAAGAAAATATCTCCCCGGTCGGAAATATCGATGCCGGTCGGCCTGATAAACTTTATTTCCTCGTCTTTTGAAAAACTATCATCGCTGGAAATAAAATTGAGATGGCGATCGTAACGCGTCACCCGGCGATTACCCGAATCAATCACATAAACATTGGATATTTTATCCAAAGCCAAATCGGACGGCCCGTTGAGAGCGTACTCGCCTGTTCCGAATCCACCAACCTCCTTAACGAAACTGAAATTGGAATCCAGCTTAACTACGCGATCATTACCGTAGTCCGCGATATAAAACTCTTTTAGACGATTAATCGCCAGGGAGTGAGGTAAATAAAGGGGGCGATCGTTATCGATTGACGGTCCCAGGATTTCTAGAACTTGAAGATTGAGTATAGCCTCCGCGCCGAGTTCGGGTCTGGGCGTTTGCGGGGCACATCCAAGGCCCAGGATTAATGCTGATAATACCAGATATTTGGCCATTAATAAAAGTTTTTTGTCAAACTTATAGAAATGGATGGGTTAGCTAAACTTGGTTTGACATTATATTTAAATTTAAAACCGGTATCCGCGAATTCGAGATGACGATTATGTTTACCGGCCGAAAAGAAAGCTTCAATAGCGGAAACGAGGTGATTGGCTATTATAACGCCAACAGTGATATCGGCTCGCTCGAACGCTGTTTTGCTTTGATTTCGCAGGTTACGGTATTTTTGACGATCTTCAGGGTTGTCCCAGTCCCAGAAATATTCCGGGGTTTCGGGAAATAGCACGGCGTTTTCGCGATCATATACTGCCGCCATCTGATTGTAGCCCTGTTCGCTGCCGATATTTCTATCGCGATTGTCATAATAGGTCATCTTGACCCAGTAATTTTCATCGGTATTGTCGGCGCACGCTCCGGCTTTCATGACCGCCCAGCCCTTAGCGCTGTTTTCCTTGAAGCCGCCATATTTGCGGAAACCAAGATAAGACAGCCACAAACCGGATTCGATTGAGAAAAATAATTTGGATTTGAAACCTTTCTCAATGTAATACTGGCCGCTGCCAGGAAGAATAAGCGAATATAATGCCGCTCGACCGGAGGATTTGTAACTTTTGTCGTCGAGATTACCGGACACCGGGTAACTGAAATTGTCATCCTCCTCATCCGCGCTATATTCGGAAGAGGCAAGTTCCAGCCGCATCAGTTGATCGATCGACGCTCCGGCCCAAACAAGATGACACAAACCGAAAAGGACCAGGCTTGTTATTAAAGCTTTTTTCATTTTAAAACGTGTAATTCCAGGTTAACATCGGCACTTCCGCTTCGCCGAATTTCTTGGTCTTTATCCTGAATGCGAATCGCTTTTTCCCTTTGTTGAATTTCTTCGCCGTCAAAGCCGCTTCGAATGCTGATATAATTCGATTGCCCAGTGACAGCATTATCATAGTATTCGCGTTCTGGAAATAGTCATTCGCCTTCTTCCTCATCTGAACATAAATTTCCCTGCTTGTACCCTCGAAATAGACGCTATCTCCATAGGGCGGCGGATATGCTTCAATTGGTATGTCAAACCAGCCGATTTGAAATTGATCGTATTTACCGATGTTTTCGTAATATTCATGATCTTTGATTACCTGGTTATTATAATCATCCCAGGGCAGGCGATGCGAAAAGGAGTCTTGCTGAGCCTGGCTTAAACCATCCCACCATCCCATGAAATCTTCCCAGACATAGTGCTGATCGGCGTAATCCTGGTACCTGGTTCTTTGATCATTGCCCTTGTTTTTAAAAGAAAAATACCCTGACCAGATAATGGCTTCAGCCGCCAGGTAAACAAACGGCTTGATACGCGATCCGGCGTAATACTGGCCGGCGCCCGGCACAAGCATCGAATAGAAAAACGCTTTCTTGGTAGACTTGGCATCGAACTCGTAGATATCACCGGACAGAGGCGGTTCCTTTATATCATCCACCACATTTTCGGCGTTAAAGAATTCCTTGGCCACAATTTGGTTTGAGGCAAAATATTCCGTAATCGATAGGTCACCATCAAGCTGGCCCGACCAGGCTAAACCCGCGCTTAGAAAACATATAGTGATTATTGCCATTGCCCGGCGCATAACTCCTCCTCTATTTTATTAAAGCTACTTTTATCAATTGGTTTTTATTGGCATTCTGTGAACTCGCTTCGAATCTGGCGAAGTAAACACCGGACGCGAATTCTGAGCAATCCCAGGGGACTTCATCGTCTACTTGCCCCAGGGTCGATCCCGTTAATTCATCGACCATTTCGCCCGTCATATCGAATATCTTTATATTAATATCGGCGGGCCGGTCAACATAATATCTGAATGTTGTTGAATTCGAGGCCGGATTGGGATAATTATAGACACTTCCCGCCGCCAGAAATCCATCAGCAACATTAACGGGTTTCTGGAAATCCGGCGATAGAAAACCTTGCCGCCTGTAATCACCACCGGCCGTGGGCCAGGGCAGATCGATTGGATTCGCTGATGATTCCAGGTCCCAGGCGTAAATAAATCCGGCCGAGTCGATCGCCGCTATGTCTATATCACCGTCGTTATCGAAATCACCAATTACCGGTTCTACATTGATTTCACTTGAGGTCGGTAATGGAAAACCACCAAGTATATCGCCCCTGAAATTGATACAGGTCAGGCCACCGGTAGTTAAACCGTATGTGGTGTCTATAATCTGGTCGTCCTCTCCTATAATAGCAATAGTCCAATCCAGAGTGCCATTCGGCAGAGCCATGATGATATCAGGCATCTCATCGCCATCGATATCGCCTAGAAGCGGTTGGCCGGCCCCGTTTGCCGACGGATACTTGCGACTTAACGTCACCGGATAATGGTTAAAAATTACACCTAAATGGTTGAAAGCATAGGCTTTAAAATAGTCGTAACCGGCCGCCAAAACGATATCCGGATAGCCATCGGCGTCTATATCGCCCAAAGCCGGTTGCCCGGGCGCTTCAATAGGTACATATTTCATAGCCTGGGTACCGCCGTCGTAAATACACAAATAGTCGCCTACCGTGATAACGGCGTCGCACGTACTGTCACGATCTATATCGCCGCAAGCCAGGCCTATAAGCCCACCCTCCGGTAATTGAATTTCTGATATTTCCGATAAAGAGCCTGCCTCTATTTCGCCTAAATGAAGATAATTTCCGCCAGAACCGCCGCTCATAACAAAAAGAGTATCGTTGGCGATTGCGATTCCGAAGATAAGTCCAGGGAATGCGCCCAGGTTGTCAACGGTAATATCCCCGGCGCCGGCATAGCTTATCAATTTCAATGTTGAATCGGCAAAGCCGGCAATCAATTCATCTCTGCCGTCATTTTCAAAATCATAGGTCACCGGTCCGAAAACCAGGGTTGAGGATAAAGTTAGTGTCTCCATCAAATCCGCTAAGGAATCAACCGGATTTTGATCGACGCCTTCGAATAAATACAACCTTCCGGTTGTGTCGAAACAGGCGATTTCAGGGTTGCTGTCGCCATCGAAGTCTCCCGCAATTACGTCGCTATCTATATAGTCATAACCATCGATAGTATCGAGTTCGGCAAATTTCGGTAATATGTACAGAAGCGTATCGCCATCGAAGCTGGGAATTATTAAGCCCGAACTTGTATCGGTAGCTGGGGATCCATCGTGGTTGACAGCCAAAAGAAACATGCTGCGCGCAGTCAGGATTTCGCTGAAACCATCGGCGTCGATATCCAAAGCCAGAAGTCCGCCACCATTATAGCCAACGTCTGGGAAACCGAACGTGGGGAAACCGGCCATTGACCACTCGGTCGCGATATCACAGGTCATTATCGTATCGCAATCCAATTCGGAGTTTCTGGTGTGATCATCGCGTTCGATATTGGCGATATCGGTAATCGAAATGTGCGTGTTCGCTCCCAGGCTTGACTCTGTGGCGGGATTAGTGGAGGGGGTAAACTCTCGTTTACCTCTCATGTTGAAATACTCATCGTCGGTACCATAGCCGACGAAATAATTACCGCCAAAATCAATTATGCCGTCCGCCTCGACCAACGAAAGGAAACGGCGATTGCGATCCCATTGCAGCGCGTTAAGATGAAAATTATTGAAACCCGATAAAGTGTAGTCGAGATATGCCACTACCTCGTTGACATGCCAGATCAGGACTCCATTGCCGGGTAAAAGACGGTCGTATTCACCGCTGGCCACCTTGACCAGTTCATTGTTGCCGTAATAACCCCAGCCCGGTCCCATTATGACGCCGGTAGCCGAATCCGCGATTATCGCGTAGGGGATAACCGGTACGGTCGGATTAAGATAATCAAAATCGGATTCTGTTTGACGATTTTCTATCAGGAAATACTCCATCTCCGAAATCGGGACTTTAATTACCTCGGTTGATGTATATCTCTGCTCGGCCGCCGTTATAACAACATCCGCGCCGCTGGTTAGCTCCCTTACACCCGATAAGCCCAGATACGCCCTCGACCAGGCATCCGGGTAACAAGGCAAAGCGCCATTGACCAGGGTACCGCTTTCGTCAAGTTCAAGGGCTATATTCATGCAGTTATTGTCCATCAAAGAAAAATTACCCACCTGGGTAAGGAAATTCGAGGTATTGTAAAGATCAACCAGGCCAAGTTGATGACCGAATTCGTGAGCCATGACGCCGTTTAAAGTGGTTGTCCGGTTGTCCTGCGATGCCGTTTCCGGCATAATTATTACCTCATTGACAGCCACCGCGCCGTCATCGACGAAAACTGTGTCTTCCGTCCAGAGAAAGCCCGTCCAGAAATCATTGGGAGTATCATTTATGAAAGCGATATTATTCTGCTGATCCGAGCCGGCATGGAAAATGATAATCGACTGATACCGTGAAAAGTCGATTTCCGGAGAGGTCGTGTCGGCTAACGCCGTGGCATCTTTGAAAAAATTCAGAAGCCGTTCTACTGGTTGTTCCCAGGGGCCGTCGCTGCCGTAATAAGACATCAGGCTGTCCAGACGATAAGCATCGGATTCGCCTTCCGGGTAGATATCCCAGTTAAGCCGAATCTGAAAATCGGAGACATACCACCAATAACGGTTCAGCGCTTCCATGTGGGCCGAGAAGTATGATTTGTTATGCGGCGCCGGGTCGAATTCATGATTCGATGAATCCCTGAACTCTTCCAGTGTTCGCAGATCGAAATTACCGTTGCCTGTCGTAGTCCCATCATCCGGGTCTTCGGTCCGGAACTCGACTCTTAAAACCAGGACATTCAATGTGTCGGCCTGCGTGTCGGCGGTCATAGGTAAGCCGCTTTTGCTTTTGGGCAAGCCGAATGGTTTATCCCGTTCTAAACCGAGCAGGTTTTTTTGCGAGGTCATCGAACGCAGCGCTTCGGGTTTGGGCGGTATCTCAATCGAATGAGTTACTATTTCGCCGTCACTCTGCTGGGGTATATATAAAGTCGTCTGACCGGCCGAAGCGGATAAGGTTAAGACTATTATTAATCCGATTATTCTAATCAGCATCAAATCGCCCTGTTAAAAGCTTACATTCATCGAGAATCGCATGGTATTGCCCATCCGGTTGAATTTTTCATCGGATGAGGGAACGTATGAGAAATCGAAGCGCAGGATATTATATTGAAGCGACGCGCCGACGGTGAAATATTTTTGTGAACCGACATCATCGTAAATATAACCGGTACGAACTGATAGATAATTCGAGTACCAATATTCCAGCCCGACATGAGGAATGATTTCGTTGATCTCGGTATTCAAATCATCATTGAGATCAACTAAAAGCTTGCTGGCTTCACCGATCGCGGTTAGCCTGTTGAATGGCGAATTGACGATTTTATAGGCCATAGCTACCGATAGTTTTCTTGGTAATGGATCGGCCTGATCGGCGTCGATATAAGCAATCTCCGGGCCGATATTGGTGACAGTCGCGGCAAACGTAGCCCTTCTGTTGATATCATACAGAAGGCCGCCATCGATCGCGAATGAAAATCCTACGCCTTTGCCTTTCTCACGGCCCGCGCCAACATCGGCCAGATGAGAATTTATGTAGCGTGCCGATAAACCGGCCGACAGATTTTCCATGATCTTGGTACCGTACGATAAAGTGATCGCCATATCATATGAATTGAACGAGCCGAGGTCCTCGCCATATTCGCCGGTACGATTTTGCGAACCGAACGACAGGAATGTGAATCCGAGGCCGAATGTACCCCATTCACCGGTCGGATAGACAAAGGAAAAGAATTCGTAATATAAGTCATCGGCCAACTGTACGAGGTAATTCGAATGCATAAAAGTGAAATGCTTTTTGGCCTTGGCCTCGATATAAACATTGTCGTCCGTGGCAAACCACACTTCGCCCGATTCGGTTTTAATCGTGTGGGCGGGATCTTGGGCCAGCTCTAGTTTTGGGAAACGACTCCACATCCCATTATCGTATTCAACTACTCCATAAGCCGTACCGATAAAAGCCTTATTTCGAGAGGCTGCCGCTATCGAATATACCGGAGCGCCGAGCGCGTTGGCATAAACCATCACGCTTTCACCCGATTTGACTATATCGGCTTCAAGGTTGTTGTATTGTTTAATCATCTGGGCTAATAGATCGATCTTATCGTGATCGCTGTCAGGGGCGAACATATCGGCTATTTCCATAACGGAAATATCGTTCTCGGCTTCGTAAACCTTGTAACCGTAATGAGTAAAACCGGAACCGCTGGATAGAATAACACCCCTCTGGGTACCGATCCAGATGAGATCACCCATTGTAGCCAATGATAGTACTTCGCCCCGAATGGCCGCTTTATATGGCAGCTTTATAGTCTCGCCAACCGTTAAATCATCCTGAAGCCCGTTTAAACTTTTAATCTCGCCGGCCAAACCCTCTTTATCGGTAAGAGCGATATCTCCATAAAAAGATTGAGCAATCTTATCGATATCTTCACCTAATGAAACTTCGTGCGAGCTGTGATTCTTCCAGGTACGACCATCGTAATGATAAAGATCATTCTCGGTGGCGGCCCAGATATTACGTTCGCTGGCGGCCGCGATTGCGGTGATTTTTTCCGTGGGGGCGTTTTTATCCTCCGAGTACGTCTTAATCTTAGCGCCATCATAATACAATATCCCGGCGCCGGTGCCGATTATGATACTCTTGCGGCGATACTTGGCCAGGGCGGTAATTTCGAGCGATGGCAGGCTATCCTCGAGACCGTATGATCTCCACTTATTCCTTTTCGGGTCAAAGCGAAAGAAGCCGTCGTCGGTTCCGGCGTAAATCATCCCACCATGCGATTCCAGACAATTGACATCAGATTTTAATACCACTCCGTAGGGTATATTAATCCTGTCCAAAACTCTCTTCATCACAATATTATTGAAGCCGAATGCCACAGAATCGAGTTCTGTTTTAGTCATCTGGCCGTCTTCCAGGCTTTGATTGACCATCCGTTCAAAATTCATAAAGCCATTCGCGGATAATTTCAAATCTCCCCAGGCTTCTCTGAGCCGCTCGAAACCATTATTGATTTCATCTGCGTACTGATAATCCTCCGGGACTTGAGCTTGAACCTGCTGCTCCAGTGAGTTGATTTTCTCGGTCGGAAACGAATTGTTATGCTGCGCCAGTCTCTGGAAATAAGGTTCTATTTGCTCTTCATCGAGACCGGTGTAACGTTGCAAAATGCTTTTGATTGATCTTCCACCTTTGAGATTAAATCTCGTGTAGGTTTCCCAGGCGCTGTCATCCCACCTGGCTAATTGGCCGTCGATAATAGCCCAAACGTCATATTTTTTATAGTTAGTTTCTGGCATGTTGTTTTCTACAAGGGCGATTTTTTCAATTTGCCGATCTTGCCCAGTTTTCAGTTTTAGCCAGTCAGGCGATAGCGGATATCGGCCTAAACCGGCCGGGTTCCAGTGTGTTGCGGTCGCGTCATCGGCTATTGCGACAAATGTTTCTCCCATTCCGCCGGGTCTGGCCCCCGGGGCAATTAATAAAAAGGGCACGGCGGTTTGAGACACTTGCCCGAATAACTGGGCTGTCAGCAATATCATTAATACCGGCAGATATACCAGTATCTTTTTCATACTTTCCTCCATATCATTGCATTTATATTATGCTATCGACTAATATTTCTCCCTAACCAGTTAACTCCTATTACTTTTTTCCTCGAAACAAAAAACAAATATTGCAAATTCTATTCTTAAAATCAACACATCTTTGCACTTATCTTATAATTGCCAATTTCGATTGAAAATCCGATTTTCGCCTTTCGCCGTCGAACCCCGTGCCCGTAGCCACTATTTTATAAATATATACGCCGCTGGCCAATCTGTCACCATCGGAATCCCTGAGATAATAGGGTATATGATGATAACCGCTGGTTTTATACTCCGCCGCGCTCAAATCGAAACTTTTTATTTTACGGCCCGCCAGAGTGAATAGCTTCAACGACACCGCTTCGGCATCATTAGTTAACATATATTGAAATACCGTGGAATCGGCCGCAATCACCGGGTTAGGATAGTTCATGACCTCACTGATTTCGAATCCGTTCCCCGCGAAAACCTGGATGTAAGCTGAGATGAGAGTTGAATTATTATAGTTGTCCCAGGCTTTCAGGCTAAGTAGATGATCGCCTTCCGATAAATCCGGAAGTTCGAAAACGGCCGAGCCTTGCTGCCAGTTGCCCCTATCGAAGATAAAGTTGTCAGTAATATCCATGGAGTAGGTATCCCCGTCATCAACTTCAATCACGATACTGTGTCCCATGGAGCCGGTTATATTGATACCATGCAAATCGAAAAGGCGAACTTCGAATGTTGCCCGGTTGGGTACCGCCTGCACCTGATCGGAGATATTATGTCCTTCGAAATAGATATCGACAGTCGGTCCTGATGAATCAGGCTCATCGGAGACGCCGCCCGCCATCGGCAGGGAGTCGATTACACCCGATCCGTCAACATAGCCGTTTTCGAAATATACAAATATTTTCGCGCCGGAACCGCCATATGTGATATCCTTGGGAATAAAGAAGGAAGTGGAAAAGTGCCCGTCAACCACCTCGGCCGGGCCATTGAATATCGTCGGGCCGGGAAGCTCATAGTCTACGAAGCTGCCGGTTAAATTGCCCGAATAATCGACCAGCGCCTTATGACGGCTAACTGAAGCGTCTTTAACCAATGTCCAGACAGTGCCGTTGAAATCCGACTGTAACTCGCCTAAGTCATCAACGATCTCACCGGCGATCGAGTCGACAGTTAAACCTCTCAATGAGTCAGGCTCGTATGTGAAAACCGCTTCGAGCGATGGTTTACCGGCGATCAAAGCCGGTTCGCCCAACAACATGAATTTGCGTCGATTCGTATCGGGGCCGCCCGGAGGTATTTCACGAAGGTATTTAGCCACATATAACGCCTGGCCGAATGAGACAGAATCATCAAATAACAGCTGATCGAACACATCCTTGTTCAATTCGGAGTTGCCGGCGGAATAAACTAATCTGGTCGCGCCAATAGATGTTATCCCGCCGCCGCCGGGGTGACGGACGAAATCTTCCGCCATTCCTTGTTCCAGCGGATGATCATAATAGGCTATCGAGCAGGAAGCTGTAAACACCAAAGGCAATTGATCATCATTGACAAGCCGCGGCATATCCTCAATACGTCTGAAAAGCTGCTCATGCGCCCACAAACCCTTGTTGCCATGACCTATCCAATTGATAATCAATCCGCCGTTATTGAAGGCATTGATTAATGCCTCCCGCGCGTCGGGTTTGGTGCGGCCGGCTCGGAGCGGGAATTCCACCATATAAATTTTCTGTATTTCCATTTCCGGCGGGACATGGTCATTGGCCAAAGCTTCCGCCTGACGAGTATGATCCCGCTCAGTTGACCTATCGGGAGTATTATTGTCATCGGCAACTATGACCACTTTATTGCGCCATTTGCCCATATTGGGATTAACTTCGTAGTTAATTATCTTATCCAGAACGATTTCCATTTCATCGGTGTTATTGGCTGGAATACGCCCGATTATCATATCCAGCCCGCCTGCTCCATCCGAATCGAGATAGCCATATTCACCGAAATATATATAGCTTTCATCTGAACCGGATCCCGCCCGTCCGGTCGATGACTGAGTCGATTCAAATGGGGGAATCCTGTTGGGAACATTATTGTTCATGTTGTCGCGATAGTCATAATGCCCGTCGCCGATCAACGCTACATATGATGGCGGGCTGTTGGCCCAGTTTTCGAAAGCGTATTTTAGAAAGTCTCTAATCGCCAGCGCGTCAAATAATCCCCAACTGAACTGATTATAGATATCTTCAACTTTCACTACCCTGGTTCTTAAACCCGGGGTGATACTTTCTCTGTGAGCGGCTAATTCCAGCGATTGATCGTAGAATAGGTCTGGCGTAATGATTATATAATCCGCCTCGTTCATAGTCGACCGAAGATCATCCGGTTCATACAATTCATAGTCGAATACCTGCTTGTAATAGTCCGGCGAACACAGATAAAAGCGCTTCCTGCCATCGCTAAAGCTTTGAAATCTTAATTCATCTCCGTCCAACTCGCCGCCGGTGATTCGTGAGACATTGCTTGCCGATGATATGTCCAGAAGGGTGTAGTCCGAGGGGACACTTGTCAGACGATAATTATATGTGTAAACCTGCTCCGGTCCGTAAAATTCAAGTTGACCACCATCGACATTCAGCCACCTTTCGTAGTGAATATCTATGAAATCCAGGTGGAAATTCGAACCGTCTTTCAACAAAAGCGTATTAAACCCGCTACGAAGATCAGTTGTGTAATAATCCGTGTAGCCGCTATTGTAATAATCTCTTTCGACAAAAATGTTGTTTACAAGCAGTGTATCGAAAGTCGATTTGGTTTTGGTAATGATATGAGCCTGACTGCCGGATACGATGTCTTTTACCTGTCTGCTGATAGAGTAATCGGTTTGGTTGCCCCAATACCAATCAAAATGATCCTCAGGATGAGTATTGCCTGGGAACGATGGAGGGATATAAAAAACGAGTTCCTGTTCTTCATGGATATAATCGTTAAAACTGCTCAGGGCAATCGCCGATGGTTGTTGAATTGAACCATCGACATTGGTCCAGCGTTCCGGCGATGACCCGAAATCGCCGCTATATGTCAGCCAGCAGCTGTTTCTGGATGTATAATGATGAGTTCTTTGGATATATCTTTCGTCATCTTCGCTGTAAATAGGTCTATCCACTGATTCGGCGTAAAACAGCAATTGATCGCCGCTGTTAAATTCACCATCGTCGGCCCCCGAGACGTAGATTGGTATTTCCTGAAATTCCGGTCGGGGTAAATCATTGTCGACCGGCAATTCAGCGCCACCGCCATAAAAAACCCTTAACTCGCGCGGATCGATCTCGGAAACATTGACTCCGATATTGTTCAACTCAAAACGACTAACTTTATAAATCCCCGAGCCGGCAATCTCCAGTTTAATCCATACCTGAGACGAATCGAAAGACGATTGCGCGCTGGCGGTTCGAAATGGAATTGGCGGCCACTGCACTCGCCAGTTCCTGGCTATTTCGTGATTGGCCACGATGCTCGAAAGTACTTTCTCGAAAATCTGCCCATTGGGGCGGGCTTGATACCTATTTTGATCACCCGAGCTATTATAATCGATTCTAACCGTAATCGATTCGGCTTGATATAGCATGCCGCCTTCCAGTTTTGCCGCGGCCAGGCAAACTTTAAGTACTCGCAAACCTCGGATAACATTCTCACTCTCGATATAGACATTTTCATAAGGCCAACTCTTCAGCGTCGCTTGACTGCTTGCTTTGGCCTCGAATTCAGCCTGAGTTTTTTCTATTATGAAGTTTGGCACTTCGGCCTTGGCCAGGGGGGTATATTGCCCGTTGATAACTTTGATAGATGGTTTTGAATCGAATGGGACGCCGATTGGAATCACCTTTACCGGTAATAAAGGCGTGCCGGGTTGGGCAATCCGCGCGGTTCGCGGAATTTCGGGAGCCTTGTAATTATCCGGATAACCATCAGGCGTAGCTAATACCGCCGATGGGGCAACGTATGTAAAAGTTATTCCGGTCTCGTCAGATTCCAGAATCTGTACATCGCCATCGAATGTAGTCACAGCAAGTGCTATATTTAATGGCAATATGAGAAATAAAACGGTTATTATCGCGCTTAAGACGAGCTTCATCCACTCCTCCTCGAAATTCCTGCCCAAAATATCAGACCGGGTCAGGCAACTTCCTCTGGTCCAAAGAGTAATATCTTCTGTTGTTAATTCGGCATAAATGCCATACACTCTTTAGCCAGATGCGATAAATTCCCCTTTCGTTTCAACATAAGATATACAAAACAGAACTATTGTCAAGGTCCTTTAGTTACCGATATTCTCGTTTAAATAAGCCGCCGAACCATCCGCTCTGAAAGCGGTTAGTAACGAATGAGCTACTTGATACGCTTCGTCAGCAATCTTTTGGGCATCCGCCGCGGAAACGCTATCTATCTCCTTTTTGAAAGGCTTGGTTGCCATCTTAATGTTTTTACCCTCTGACTCCGCCCATTGTTTCATCTGTTCCATTAAATCTTTTGGCAATCCCGCGTGAGCGATATTCTGCCATTGAGTACCTACATTACCCTTGCGAATGCCATATTCGGCAAATTTGCCGATAATATTTAGGGGGGTTCCGGTTATACCATGCTGGGCAATTCGTACATCTTTATCCTTGATAGCCTGATATATATCGCCGGTACGAGTTAAATCGATATTGATTTCCTCGCCCTCCAGATAATTGCCATGTTTGGAACCATTGTTAATAGCCAGTAAATTCGCCCTTATCCCGTTATCAAACAACGCGTTAATGAACGATGACCCTTCCTCGACCGTAGTTACTTCAGCGGTCTGGCCGGTCGATTTAACCTCGCCGACTTCGACTTCTAGACCCCATCCGGCTGCCATAATTTCCTTGGCCAAATCCAGGGTAATCCTGATATTGTCCTCGTGCTCGTTAAATGAGGCATCTATCGCGTAACAAGTGTAGCCAGCCTTTAACTCGGCGTCTATCAGGGCCTTAGCGGCATCGATTTCCTTATCGCTTGTGTTTTTTACGGTAATATGATCGCCATGAATAAAAAACGGCATCTCAAAACCGGTTTTTTCGGCATAATCGACCAGCATATCGTAATAAACTTGTGGCGGTTGGCCTGTATAGCCGCCATCGATATGGCCCTCGCTTTTAGCCAATTCGAAACCGACAATCGCATCCAGTTCCTGGGCCGCTTTCATTATCCCCGGCACAACATGTTTTATTCGCACGTTGCAGGCCATCATTATCATTTCTTTATCACGGATAGTATGGAAGATATCCCGACCATTTAACAAGCAAACCTTGCTTCCTGAGCCTAGTTTGCCTTTGGTTGATTCCAATCTGCGGTCGAGAAGTTTACTGTAAGCCATTGGCATACCTCCTTTTAATTATTTTTATTTTAATGCTATCTAACAATCCATGTTATTGAAGCCGCCAGTACAAGCGCGGGCAGTAAATTTCCAACTTTGATTTTCGATAATCCCAGCAAATTAATCGCGATACCCAGCATCATCACCCCGCCGGCCGCCGACATCTCGGTGACAACCGGTTCGCTAAGAATATCCTGGAAATATCGCGCCAGTAATGTTAAGGCTCCTTGATAGACCAATATTATCATTGCCGAAAATATCACTCCCGCGCCCAACGCCGCCGAAAGCGCCATAGCTGCGAAACAGTCCATCAGAGATTTAATATATATCAACTCGCCCCGCCCGTAAAGCCCATCCTCGAACGATCCGACAATGGTCATCGGCCCGACGCAGAATAGAAGCGAGGCGGTCACGAATCCTAACACGAAATCCTTACCCGATGATCCCGCTCTTTTTTTCAGATACTCGCCGAGATTCTCCAGTCGCTCCTCGATACCAAGCCATTGCCCGATCAGCCCGCCGAATACCAACGAACCGACCAGGATTAATATCTCCTCGGTCTTAATCGCCATTTTGATGCCGATTAATATTGTTACCAGGCCCAGCGATTTGAGGACTATATCTTTATATTTATCATCCAACCTGGCACCGGCTAGAAGTCCTAGCCCGGAGCCGATTAGAACGGTGATAGTATTAACAACAAAACCGTACATATGCCAGAACTTATATATAATAATAACAGGTGTGTAAAGGGGAAAATCAACGACTTATCCTGGAATATTTATATGATCAGGACGTAGTAATTTATAGAATGAATTATATATTTAAATGTGATAGGTTAAGCCAACTGAAAAATGTGATAAAATATCCGTTGCCTATATTAATTATACTTATCTCATTATTAATTTCTCCATCCGCGCATGGACTTATGGATGTAGTAACGATTATTCAGTTGTGCGAAAATAGCGAATTAATATTGGTTACAATCCCGGTCAAGTCGGATACCGGTGTGTTTAACCGTGATTATCAGGAAGTTAGAACCATCTTGAAAGTAATCTCGGTTCTTAAAGGTGATCCGAAAATTAAAGCGATATCAAACTTTCATTCGCCTTTTATCTCTTGTCCGCCGCCTCCTAACTATCCAATCGGGGATACTATACTAACGTTTATAGTTAAGGAACCATCCGGCAATAGATATATAACTTATGCCGAAGCATATGGGACGAAAAGATTGACAGGAAAACATTATTATGGCTGTATTGAAAAAATAAACGACTTATTGACAATAATGAATAAATCTGATGATGATTTAGAAAATCCACTAATAGTCGAGTGGTTAGTAAAAACTTTGAAAAATCCAATATTAAAGTGGGATTGCGCTCGTTTACTACGCTTTGGTGACTATGAATACAATGATTATCAGTTCGTTATTAGGCATTATGGAGAATTATTATCTGAAAAACAGAGATTAGAAATTTATGATTTCATATTAGATCGTAATGAAATTGATATTTCCGAATTATGGCTAATTGAAATTGTTGATGATCTCAATGATTATCGTTTATTACCATTACTATTGGAATATCTTGATAAACATACGAAATATCATCTTACCATGGCTACTGATGTGATGACTTGGATATGCGAGATAAAAGGCGGTAAAGCAGGATTAAAACTAATTGAAGAATACAAAAAGGAAATTAAAAAAATCCCGGCAGATAGAGATATTCTTGAAGTTATTAGAAGGTTCAAAATCTTAATGCAATCTCAGGATTGATTTTCAAGTGTAAGTAAATATGTACCAAATTCATTTATTTACTAGTTGACAAATTCCACATCTTTATATAAAAAACCAGTCAAGCACGCATTACGCTTATATCTTTAAAGGAGGATTACATGAACTGGAAGAGGTTATTGTTGGCTGTTGTGGCAATTTTTGTCGCCGAGTTCATTATGGGCCTGATTTTTCATCGGGGTATCCTTGGCGAAACCTACAGCCTCCTGATGCAGGACGGTACATTCCGTCCCGAAAGCGATATGAAAGCTTTATCCTGGGTGAGAATCATAACCACCCTCGTATTTTGCTTCTTTTTCGTTTTCATTTTTGTCAGAGGCTACGAAAGCAGGGGAATTCTGGAGGGCGTCCGTTATGGGTTCTATATCGCGATTTTCATTGGCTTTGTTATGGCGTTTAATATGTTTGTCTGGTTTTCCCTGCCATACTGGCTGACCTGGGCTTGGGTAGGCATATATATTGTCGAATTTATAATTATCGGCATTATCACATCATTGATATATAAGCCGAAACCCGGTGCCTAGAAAATAAGAATAGTAATCCAATAATTCGCCGGGCAATAGTGATTTCTAATGTTAGGATATCCTAATGCCCGGTGAGATCGTCATATATGAACTTGATAAAGTCGTCCGCCGGGATCATGCCCTTAAACTCTTCATCAAATATGCCCGACGGCTTAGTTGCAATAATCTTCTCGAACGAATCGCCTCTATCGATCTGGATCTTAACTCGATCTCTGATCGTAACCATCATGTTGCGGTGACGTTTGAACTCTTTGGTGTTTGATAGAGAACCGTGGCCGGGTATCAATTTCGTCTCCGAATCGGCCAGTTCCAATATCTTATCCGCCGCCGAAATCATACCGTCCACGCTACCGCCATTGGGTATATCGATAAACGGATAGCCGCCGGAGAATAGTATATCGCCGGTATGGATAACGTTGGCTTTTCTGAAATGAATCACGGCATCGCCATCGGTGTGGGCCGGGGCTACATGAAACACATGTATTTCATCGTCGTTGAGATGAAACGTGACCGCGTCGGTGAATGTCACTACCGGCAGGCCAATATTGGAAAGCGGCGGTACGTTTTTGTTGAAATACTCCACGAATTGATCGGTGGTCAACCTTTTCCGGACATTCTCATGAGCGACTATCAGCGCGCCGGACTCGCCCACGTTTTCGTTGCCGCCGGTATGATCGGCATGCCAGTGAGTATTGAGCACGAACCGAATCGGTTTATCGCTGATTTGAGCGATAGCCGCTTTAATCTTGACTGTGAGCGGCGCGAATTGGTCATCGATTAAAAAAACGCCGTCATCACCCACGGATACGCCCAGGTTGCCGCCGGCGCCCTCGAGCATATACACGCCCTCGGCCACTTTAATTGTGTTAATCGTTACATTGTCGAAATTCTGTGCCGATGATGAACCGACCAGCGCCAAAATCGCTACTGCCAGAAATATAAAAATTACCGGCATCCTTATATTTTTCATTTAATCCTCCTTATCTAATCAGCCACCGATTTCCAGATCGACAACGGTATAATAATATAGAGTATCACATCCCGAATAGTATAGAATAGTATTATCAAGATGAAGTAACGTAAGCCTTTTTGTTTGGCTTCTTTAAGACTCATTGGCGGTTTCAGGTAATGCCACAGCCGTTTAAAAACTCCCGGTTTTTTATCCATAGCTTAAAAAATCGATGAAATAATATCCAGGTTCCTGGAAATTAGTTTATTTTACGCCAAGTTCGTTCAGGCGGCAATCGATTTAAACCCATCCTTCCACATAGCAATCGGCTTCAATCATCACCAGCCATTCTTCGTTGATAAAACTACTGGCCTGAAAGAAAGTGCTGGCCGGTTTGATTTGGCCAAAAAATTCGCCATGCGCCCGGCCCGCTTCCTGCCATTGAGAAATATCCCTCATCATAATCCTGGTTCTGATGACATTATCAAGCGTTCCGCCGGCTTCTTTAATTGCCCTTTCGATAATCCCGAGGCAATATTTGGTTTGCTCGTAAACATCCCCGACACAGGCGGTCGATCCGCCCGGTTTAATCGGCGCGGTGCCTGAAACAGCCAACATATTACCGATTTTAACCGCCCTTGAAAAACCGATAGACTCCTCATATGGCGATCCCGTTGAGATATTCTGTCTGGCCATATAACCTCCCTGATTAAGCTATATCGTTCAGTATCTTCAAGTAATGTTTCTGATGGATAATATAAATAATAATACCGTAAAATAGCAAGAATTCTTACTTATCAATATGTACAGTTTGTATAATTATATCGAGCACCAGAGCCCCGGCGATCGAATCAATTCCTGAGTGTGGCTATGAGTCGATTTGGATTCAGCACTAAATCAAGCGCGTCGACTGGCGAGGTCACGATTATATCAGCCATCTTCATCGCTTCGATCGACAATCCTTCCGCCAGGCAAACCGCTATCCCGATCCGCGCGGATCTAAGCATCTTGCGATCATTGATCCCGTTTCCTAAAGCGATTACCAGATCGGCGCCCAGCATCAGAGTGTAAAGTTCCTTCTGAACATCCTGGTAATCCCGGTCGAGGAAATTAATTTCGCACTTAACGCCCTCGAGCTGCTTGGCGGCCCGGCCGTGCGTATCGGCGGTGAGTATGTGTATCTCGTATGTCTCGGCGATCTCGTTGAGCTTCTCCCTGACACCGTCTATCAATATGCCGTCAACCGATAATGTCCCTGAAAAGTCGCACACAAGATGTCGAAGCCGTACCGGCCCATAGCCGGGTATCTTAATATCTTTCATAAGTAATAACTATAGGGGATTATCAGGGTGGAGGCAAAGGGAAAAATTTGATGCAGGATAATAATATTGATGCATATGCTGGTATTGCGGACAGTTCTGGTGAACTGTCCCTAGTTTATTCAGCGAAGTATTCATCAAGGTGCCATTTTAACGGATTATCTTGAATATATTGCCGGGCTATCATTAGCGCTTCATTGTTTCGAATAACATGATCATAAAACGATCGCTGCCAGGTGAAATCCGGCGATTTACCAGTCTTTCTAATTTCTCTTCCAGTTAATGTTTTATAGGTCCTAATAACCGTAGATAATCGATTATGTCTCTTTTCTTGCCGATTATCCGTAGGGACAGCACACTGTGCTGTCCGCTTTACGCCACTAATGATAATTATCCCATGAATATGATTAGGCATAATCACATATTCATCCAGTTTAACATTAGTATAATGATCCGGAATTTGTTCCCAGTAATGATCGGCAATCATGCCGACGCCATTGAGTTTCATTTTACCGTCGATTACATCGCCGAAGTGATTCGATTTGTCTTTTATATTGATAGTTACAAAGTAGTAGCCAGCTGTTGAGTAATCATAATCCGGTAAACGATTTGCTTTTCTAATAGGTAATTTCTTAGCCATATTACTTCTCTAAAAGCATAATTATCTTTTAATGCCCCATCTGTAGGGACAGCTCACTGAGCTGTCCGAGAGAGCGGACAGTTCTGGTGAACTATCCTTACAGTTATTCTATCCCCACATCCCGGCGGTACTCAGTATTACCTTCGTCCGTGTTTTAATCCCTACTCCCACTCGATAGTCGCCGGGGGCTTGGATGAGATATCGTATACTACGCGGTTGATTCCTTTCACCTCGTTGATTATCCGGTTGGAGACATGGGCCAGGAAATTATTGGGCAAGCGGGCCCAGTCGGCGGTCATGGCATCGACTGAGGTTACCGCGCGAAGGGCGACTACGTTCTCATAAGTTCGCTCATCACCCATAACGCCGACGCTTTTCACCGGTAACAAAACGCAAAACGCCTGCCAGGCTTGATCGTATAATTTGTGCTTGTACAATTCCTTGATAAAGATATCATCGGCCTGCCGCAGAAGTTCGAGCCTTTCTTTGGTAATCGAACCGATAATCCGCACCGCCAGGCCGGGGCCGGGGAAAGGATGCCGCATATTGAGAGCTTTGGGCAAACCCAGTTTCAAGCCGACCGCGCGAACCTCATCTTTGAACAACTCCTTAAGCGGCTCGATCAGTTTCAAGCCCATCCGCTTGGGCAAGCCGCCCACATTGTGATGCGATTTGATAGTCGCCGACGGCCCTCTGAACGAAATCGATTCGATCAGGTCGGGGTAGAGCGTACCCTGGGCGAGATATTTGACCTTGCCGAGCTTTTTCGCTTCGGCGGTGAAAACCTCGATAAATGTGCGGCCGATAATCTTGCGCTTCCGTTCGGGATCGGCGATACCCTTGAGACGTTTTAAAAACAGCCCGGAAGCATCGACATATTTCAGATTAAGCTTTAGCTGTTTGAACGAATGTTTGACCTCATCGGCTTCGTTGAGGCGCAAGAGTCCGTTATTGATAAAGACACAGGTTAGTTTAGTGCCGATCGCCCTGCTAAGAAGCATCGCCACCACCGATGAGTCAACGCCGCCGGATAAGGCGCAGATTACCTTATTTGAACCCAGCTCTTCTTTGAGTCGCTTAATTTCGGTTTTGGCGAATGAGGCGGCGGTCCAGTTGGCTTTGGCGCCGCAGATATCGAAAAGGAAATTGGTCAGTATCTGTTTGCCGTATTCGGTATGGGCGACCTCGGGATGAAATTGAACCGCGTAGAGACCAGCGGCCCGATTCTCGATAACGGCATGCTTCAAGGTTTCGGTTGAGGCGACAGTTTCAAATCCCGGGGCCAGCTTAATAACCGAATCGCCGTGACTCATCCAGACTTTCGAGGTCCCGGGCAAACCTTTCAACAGGGGTGAGGTCGATTTTTTGTTTTTCAATCCCGGCTTGAGGTTGGCCGGTCCGTACTCGCGATTCTTAGCCCGTCTCACGGTGCCGCCCAGCATATCCGTGATATGTTGAAGACCGTAACAGATTCCCAGAACCGGTATACCGAGTTTCAGCCAGTCCCGATCGATTCGGGGCGCGCCATCGTCATGCACGGATGATGGTCCGCCGGAAAGGATTATACCTTTCAGGTTGACGTTCGGTTTCGATGGCGGCGACGTATTATATCTTATCAGCTCGGAGAAAATATTATGTTCTCTCACACGTCTGGTTATCAGTTGTGAATACTGCGAGCCAAAATCCAGAACCAGGATTTTATCCGACATTGTTAGTCCTTATTAAAATGTTTTTGAATCACGGTATTGCGCCTGAATTTTTTATTATCAGCTTTAGGGTAATCGAGGTTGTAATGCAGGCCCCGTGATTCCCGGCGTTCAAGCGCCGATCTAATTAACATCACCGCCACATCGGCGATATTACGAAGCCGCAACACCTCGGTTGTGACAGGGTTTTGTCTGTAAAATTTCTTAATATGCCGTCGCACCAGGTTGCATCTATCCAGCGCGTTTTTCAGCCTGGTATTGGAGCGAACGATACCGACATAGTTCCACATCAGCGATCGTATAGTTTGTAAATCGTGTGACACGACAACCCATTCCTTATGATCGAATACTCCCGATTCATCCCAGTTTGGAATCGATAGCATCCGCCGTTTTTTGATATGCCGGAAATTTTTAATCGTCCATTTCGACGCGTAATCCGCGTAGACGACTGCCTCCAGCAGAGAATTCGAAGCCAGGCGATTTGCCCCGTGCATGCCTGTGCAGGAAACTTCGCCGGCCGCCAGTAGATATTTTATCGAGGTATTACCGGTTAGATTAGCCATTACTCCACCACAGAAATAGTGTGCCGCCGGTACGACCGGAATCGGTTCGACTGCCGGGTCTATACCTATGCTCAAACATTTATTCATAATTGTCGGGAATCTTTCTTCTATGAATCCGCGGCCGCGATGAGATATATCCAGATACACATGCTCATCACCGGTTTGCTTCAATATCATATCGATAGCCCTGGCGACCACATCGCGAGGGGCCAGCTCTTTCATCTCGTGGCGGCCCTCCATGAACCGACTGCCGTCGGTCGATATCAAGCGGCCGCCCTCGCCGCGAACGGCTTCGGTAATCAGGAAAGGTTCCTCCTCGCTGGAGTATAACCGCGTTGGATGAAATTGGACGAATTCCAGGTTGGCGATTTTCGCCCCGGCCCGATATGCCATCGCCACTCCATCGCCGGTAGCGATATCCGGGTTGGTCGTATGCTGATAAACGTAGCCCGCGCCACCGGTAGCCAGCATAGTCAGGCGGGCGCTAAAAATTTCGACTTTATCATGACGGTTATCGTAAACATACATTCCAAAACAGCTCGGCCCGCTTCTCGGGATATCTCGGCCGGCGTGATATTGCGTTATGATATCGATAGCGGTATGGTTTTCATAGAGATCGATATTCTTTCGCCGGGCTAAGGCGGTCAGCAGGGCGCTTTCGATATTACGTCCGGTATGATCGGCGGAATGAACGACACGTTTGTGTGAGTGCCCGCCTTCACGGCCCAGATCGAATATACCGCGGCGATGAGTGAAATCAACTCCCAACGCGGCTAACTCCTTGATAAACTTGGGTCCCGATTCGACCGCTTTCTTGACAACCGTGGGATTCGATAATCCGCAGCCAACCCGAAGTGTGTCCTGGATATGGTTTTCAAAACTATCGGTCTTGGAGAAAACAGAGGCGATACCTCCCTGGGCGTAGTTAGTTGATGTGTCCATTCGATTCTTCTTGGTGATAATCGCGACTTTGCCCAGCCTGGATACTTTTAGAGCGTACATCAATCCGGCAATTCCCGAACCGATAATCAGTATATCGTATTCCTTGCTCATATACCCAATTGCCTCCTCAAATCCTCTAAGCGATCGTTGCCTTCTTCATCCGTGATACTAATCTCTAACTCCGCCGAATATACATCATAATCGCCAAAATCAAAACCCCGAATTTTTACCGCGTCCTTGTTAGTACAGACTAGACAATCGGCATCGAGAGTTCCGGCTTGCCCGATAAGTTTATCGATATCGTTTTGATTATAGCGATAGTGATCCGCGAAAGTTACGATTTCTTCGGGGATCAGATCGATACGCGCCAGGGCTCTTTGAAACCTGTCGGGATTCCCTAATCCACAAAAAGCGATCACCGACCGTCCGTTGAATTCCTCTATGGTCTTGTGCTCGTTAGATTTAATATCGATGAAACCGGTGATGGAGAATGAGGAGTAATACTGATCAAGCTCCGGCCTGAATATGAGCGAATCCCGGTTGGGGAAACTATTTTCATCATATGATGTCCAAACCAAAATGTCCGCCCGATTCAGGGATTTCAATGGTTCCCTGAGATGTCCAAGCGGCAGCATACCGCCCGGGCCGAATGGTTTTGACCAATCGAGGCAGACGATATCAATGTCTCTATGTAGTTTGCGATGCTGAAATCCATCGTCGACAAATACAACCCGGGCGCCATTTTCGGCCGCTTTAATCGCCGACCTGGTTTTCGATTCATCTACATAAACCCTAACACCCCTGGTATTTTGATAAACTTCCAATGGTTCATCACCAACTTCGAGCCAGCTCGAATTATTTGAGACTTCAGTTAATCCCTTGGCCTGACGTTTGTATCCTCTGGCGACAATCGCGGTATTATGGCCATTCTCAGCGGACAGATTAGCTAATAGTGATGCGATTGGCGTTTTTCCTGTGCCGCCCACCGTAATATTGCCAATTGAAATCACCTTACAGGCAAGTTTTACTTTACGGCCTTTTCGCCAATACTGGTCCCATATAAAAATACCCAGGCGATAGATAAGCGAAAATTTCCAGAGAATCAATCGAACGAAAACTTCCATCTAGATTAGCTCCAGAAGCTTCCGGGCGGTTCTGGCGGATACTCCGGAGTGATCCAATACCGCCTGATACGCTTTCCTGCCCATTGTCGATGATAGATTATTGTCTCCGGCCAGTTTCATAATTAAACTTAACAGTTCATCGCTGTTTTTTATATAAGTTGCGCCGCCGGAATCCACGAGTAAGTTCGCGAACATCAATGAATTATCCATATGTGGGCCAAAGCAGACCATACATCCGGCGGAAGCGGGTTCAAGTGGATCATGACCGCCTATTTTGATCAACGAACCGCCGACAAAAGCCAGATTGGCATAGCTATACAGGCCGCCGAGTTCGCCCATCGTATCAAGTATCATTACAGCCGCTCTGCTTTCGGCAGCGGGCAATTCCGATCTTTTTATATAACCCAAACTAAACGATTTTAAGCAGGTCTCCAAAAGACCAATATCCTTCATATGCCTGGGGGCGATTACGACTTTAAGTTCAACATTGCTTTTCAGCGCTTTGGTGATTGCTTTTAAAACGCTCTGAAACTCACCTGTTCTAATCGATCCGGCAATGAAAACGAAGCGGCCGTCATGATTGAGAAAATCCTTGATTACCTTAGCCGGCGGTCGGGGATTTTTATCGAGAACCTGATCGAATTTGATATTACCATAGGTCACCACCAGATCGGGTTTCGCTCCCAGCTTTTTAAATCTTGAGGCGTCATCATCCGTTTGGGCTATTATCAATTCGATATTGCGCAGAGCCGAAGAGAATAAAGCTTTAGTCAGCTTGTAGAAGCGATAAGATTTATGAGAAATTCGAGCATTAACCGTGGCGATTTTCACGTTATGGCGTGATGCCTGGCGGATTAAAATTGGCCAGAGTTCTGTTTCCACCAGTACCAGCATCGAGGGCTTAACTGTTCGAAGTACCCTGTTTACGCAACATTTCAGATCCAGTGGAAGATAATATACTTCTATTGGATCGAATAATTGTTCGGCTTTGGTTTTGCCCGTTTTAGTAATAGTCGTAATTATGATTCTCAGATCAGGATTAGAAGTGAGTAATTCGGGGAGTATGCACGATATGACTTTTAATTCACCCATCGAGGCGGCGTGAAACCAAACCGTTTTCCTGTCATCGGGCGTGAAATTCCAAAATCCCAATCGCTGCTTCACGCCATGCCCCCCGGCGATCGCGCGAATCACGAGATAAGGCCCGGTGATTATTAGAAAAACTATGAAGAGTATTTGATAAGCTAGGTACATTTTCCAATCTCGTTTAAAACTCTGGCCAGGTTATCGGTCTGGCTTCTGATCTGTTCATGCCCGGTTATATTTTTCACCGTGATCGGTTTGCCTAAAGTTACCTTTACTTTCGCGAAAGGCTTGGGCACTTCGAAATTGTCCCAGGATGGGAACACCCATTTGCGGGTGCTGTCACAAGAAATAGGCACGATTTGCAAAGCCGATTTTGCCGCCAGGAATATGGCGCCGGGCTTGACCACTTCCTTAGGGCCGCGGGGGCCATCCACGGTTAAGGCCAGATGCCAGACTTTTTCCGATTTAAGCATCGCTAAAAGCCCGGCGGAACCTCCCCGGGTAGACGAACCTCGCAAAGGATAATAACCCATACGTTCGACTATCCTGGCTATAATTTCACCGTCGAAATGAGACGAGATCAGTATTCCGACATTTTTAAACCTCTGGGTATAGGCCAGGCCCACAAGCCGGTTATGCCAGAAACAATATATCCGTTTGGCGGTCTTTTTCCGCCGGGCACGGACATTGTATTGATCGTCAACCGATACCCGCCAGGTCATGCCGAGGGCCTTTAACATTAACGGCCCAAGCCAGCCGGCTACAGATAGCTGAATTCTTTGCCAGAATGTAAAAGGTATTTCAGTCATAGAAAACTATATTAGGTTTTATTGGGGGCAAAGTCAATTTGATTGTGGGGACTGAGAGGTGATATTTTAAAGCATATAGAGAAGCGGTGAGACTCAATTACGCTTTCTTTGGCGGTTAGTTCTGTCTTTTTACTAAGGATTGATTTCGATAGATGTTCCCACAGGTACTACTTGCCAAAATTCTGTCATTTCCTGATTTTTAATTGCAATGCAACCATCAGTCCAGTCGGTGAATCTGTGTAAGCAACCGATCCATCCAAAACCATTTCGGATTCCGTGTACCATTATATTGCCGCCGGAGTCACGTGCGGCTAATTCTGCTGTTCGGCGATCATCCGCATTAGGGTAGGATATATGGTAAGAAAGATGAAACTCGCTATTGGGATTACGATAATCCAGACTATAAGTGCCCTCTGGAGTTCGTTCATCGCCCTCGAATTGCTTATGCCCTTCAGGATTATCCCCTAAAGCAATCTGATATTCTCGAAGGGTTTTCCCATCGTATAAAAGTCTCATTATTCTCTGTTGTTTGAATACAACTACTTGATCAGCTTCAGTACTATTCGGTAGGGAAGAATATGGTCGATTTGCCCAGGTTAGAAACCCACCCAAAACAAGTATAATAGTCGCCGTGAAGATAGATGTTTTCTTAAATCTTTTCACTGTGATTAATACTTTTCTTATTCACTTGGTATTTATCTACCCAAAACATCCACCGCCGCCATCGCCGCCCGCCTTGCCGCGCCGGTTTCGCCCAGCTTCGATCGAATCTTTAAAAGCTGTGCTTGAACTTCATTATTGTATTGGCTGTCATCGAGATATTTGAAGCTTTCGCCGGCGATTTTCTCCGCCTGACAATCACCCTGAATCAGTTCCGGTACGATTTTTTTGCCGGCTACCACATTGACCATGCCGATATGTGGAATCCTGATCAGATTACGAGCGATCAAATAGGTTACCAGAGATGTTTTATACACGACGATCATCGGTGTACCGATAATCGCGCATTCCAGCGTCGCCGTCCCGGAGCAGACCAGATTCAGCCGGGCATGGGCCATCAAATCGTAATTCTGGCCGTTGTAAATCATTGCTTTGCAACCGCTTTGCTCAATCAAATCCTTATAGATTGATTTGTCCAACGTCGGGGCTTTACCGATTACGCCTTTAATCTCAGGCCGTTCCGACATCATCATCTTCAAAGCGCCAAGCATTTCCGGCAGAATTCGCCCGACTTCCTGAATCCGCGAGCCGGGGAAGAGGCCGATTGGAATATCATTGTCGTTAAGCGCGAGTTGTCGCCGGAATTCGCTTTCATTCAATGAGACACTTATCTCATCCAAAAGCGGATGGCCTACCCATTTCACCGGTACGTCGGCCTTCTCGTATATCTCCTTCTCGAACTCGAAAATCGTGGCCATATAATCGACATTGGCCTTGATCTTGCCAACTCGCTTTGCTCCCCAGGCCCAAACCTGAGGGCTGATATAGTAAAATACCCTGATCCCGCGTTGTTTTAATTTGGGAGCCAGGCGAAGGTTGAATCCGGGGTAGTCGATCAAGACCGCCATCCGGGGTTTGATTTTATCCACCCGCTCGAGGATATCTTTTTCGACTTTGTTAATAAAACGGATGTTTTTGACGACCTCCCAGAATCCCAGGAAGGCCAGGTCCCTGATATGATACGATAACTCGACTCCGGCGGAGGCCATCTTGTCGCCGCCCAGGCCGAAAAAAGATGTGTCGGGCTGAAGCTTCAAATATTCATTGATAAAACCGGCGCCAAGCGTGTCACCTGATGCCTCGCCCGCTATGATTAGAATATTGGTCATAGTGTTTTCTGATATTGAGCGCAAAGCTCTTCGATATGTTTGGCGACTTTCAATGCCGAAAGTCCCGCCTCACCCGATACTATCGGTGGATGTTCGCCTTTTATGGTTTCAATAAACGATAAGATTTCGCTTTGAAGGTTATCCTCGCGGGGAATCTCGATATTTTCCCGCACGATTACCCGGCCATCTGGAAGGCTGAATTTCGAGAAAATCCCGGCCTGCTTTGCCCGGGCTGATTCGGGATCGACGAGGCTGTACGATTCCAACTCGGCCTTAGCCAGATCCATTGAGGTGTACCCCGACTTCTGGAAAACCCGCAACTTCCGCATCTCTTTTATCGATATACGGCTGGATGTGATATTAGCCACGCAGCCGGTGGGAAAAGTCAGGCGGGCGTTGACAATATCGGCTGTCTCGGTGATCACTCCGACCCCGGCCGCCTCTATCGAGGTCGGTTCCGAACCGGTTAAATCCAGAAGCAGGTCGATATCGTGAATCATCAAATCGAGAATTACGGCCACATCATGGCCGCGGCCCTTAAACGGGGCCAGCCGGTGAGTTTCTATAAAGCGAGGTGTATTAATCCGGTCGCGGGCCGCCCGAAATACCGGGTTGAATCTCTCGCTATGGCCGATCTGCAGGATAGCCTTGTGATCGTTGGCGGTTTTTACCAGTTCTTTGGCGGATTCGATATCGGGGGCAATCGGTTTTTCCAGAAGCACCGCTATGCCATGCTCGAGAAACGGCAACGAGGCTTGAAGATGATATTGCGTGGGTACCGCGATTATGACGGCCTCGACCTCATCGAGGAAATCGGTGGTCAAGTCGAATACCCGGCAGCCGTGTTCATCGGCGATCGCCGTTGCTTTATCGGTAATCTTATCGTGGCAAGCGACAAAATCGATTTCTGGTATCGCGGCCAATTTAGAGGCATGAAATTTCCCCATATGGCCGCAGCCTAATAAGCCAATTTTAACTATTTGATCACCCCTCTTTCCGAGGTACGAATGAAATCGACTACTTTTTTAACTTCCGGAATTAGCTCAACCTCGTTTTCGATTTTAACCAGCGCGTCCGTTGTTTTTAATTTTTTATTCAATAAGATATTAAAAGCTGATTTCAATTTCGAAATCGTATCCGGGCTGAAATTGCGACGGGTGAGTCCGGTTATATTCAACCCCCGGCAACTAATCGGAAAACCGGCCACCAGGCTGTAGGGAATAACATCCTGGGCGATCCGGAAGCCGCCGCCTACCATCATATGTTCGCCTATATGGCAGAATTGATGGATCACCGTGCCGCCGCCGAGAAAAGCCCAATCATCGATTACGACATGGCCGCCCATGTTAACCAGGTTTGCGACGATCACATTCGAACCGACCAGGCAATCGTGAGCCACATGAGTATAAGCCATAAACAGGCAATTATCGCCGATTTCGGTTTTGCCGTGAGCAATTGTGCCGCGATTCATCGTGGTGAATTCGCGGAATGTGCAATTCGCGCCGATTATCAGTTCGGTTTTCTCACCCGCGAATTTCATGTCCTGGGGAGGGCCGGAAATTGCGGCGCCGTGATGGATCTTGCAGCCCGGCCCGATTCGCGCGCCCGACTTGATCGAGACATGCGAATCGATCCAGACGTTCTCGGCAATCGTAACATCCTCTTCGATAACCGAATAAGGACCAACAGTCACGCTATCCGGCAGAAGTTCCGGGTTGGCCACCAGGGCGGTTTTATGTATGTTTGCCATAAGCTCTTACCTTACGCTTTCTAATTACATCTTTCTAACTGATCATCTGGCTCTCGGTCCGCCGTATAGCCCTATATCCGAACGGCTGCCGTCATTGTCGGTAATTTCCTCATCGCCTGTATTCAGGCAGGGCGAACCGGGCAGGAGATGGTAGTCATTCTCGCCGGAAAACATCGGATCGGCCGAGATATTAGTACTATCGATATTCTCAGCCGGCATATCCCGGTATTCACCTTCCTTATTGCCGAAAATATTGTTATACGAAATTTTGAAATTATCCGGCTGACCGTTATTCCAAAACCCGACAGGCGGGCAGACCCATTCTTCGCGCCAGCCGTTATCGACTACGATATTGTTGGCGAACCGGCCATGGCACTCATCCGACCAGATAGCCATGCCGCAGTTGCCGTTATTGGCTACTATGTTGTTTGTCACATCCATGTAGGCCGTGCCGGTTACGACAATCCCCCAGCCCAGGTTATCGGTCGCCAGGTTATTCGAGACAATCGCGCGGGATTCCCCGAAGGCGCCGATGCCTTTCCAGTAATTGGTGATTTGATTGCGATAAGCCAGCGCATTTGAATCCCAGGTGATCCCGATTCCGGCGCCCCGGCCGCCGTTGATCACGTTATCGGCTATCACGGCGGTCGCGCCGCGATACAGGGCGACACCATCCCAACCGTTATTGAATATCTCATTACCGATAATGAACAACTCGGCCCCCTCACGGCCCATCACGCCGCCGATACCGACCACTACCTCCTCGGGCCGATCCGTGTTATCGGCGATCAGGCAGCCGCTTACGGTAACTCGAGAGCCGCGTGCGACAATCGCCGCGTCGGTGGCGTTGCCGTCGAGATCACGTTTTCCGCCGGTTATTTTCAGGCTGGTAATAATCGAGTTAGGCGAATCCAGAAACAGCACTCCATAGCCGGCATTAGTGGCCAACGTCGTCGAATCGGCGCCCGAACCGACAATAGTCAGGCTTTTGCCCTCGATAAGAAAACCGCGGGTGGCTGCCACATCGGTGAGATGGTTTTCGCAATTGCCGCAGAGCGATTCGGTATAAAGATGCTGCTTGGAATGGAAAACTCCCGGTGATATCCTTATCGTATCGCCGCTTTCGGCTTTATCGATAGCGGTCTGCAAATCGTTAAAGTAGCCGCCGGCGAACCCATCCCCGCGATGGCGGGCATTGTCATCGCCGACATAAACAACGGCCGCCGATGAAGCAGTATATGCAAACAGGACAATTATCATGGCTAATCGCATAGTAGATATATATCAATTTAGCGGTTGGAGGTCAATTGTATTTTGGTGATAAAAGAGCTATTCGGTCAGTAGGCCTAACAACACGAATCCCATTCAGTTGGGGCCCATTTCATAGACAACCGGTTGTTCAAGACCATCAATACTAAGATATAACGTATCGCCGGCTTCGCCATAATAGTTTCTATAAAGCTCCTTTAACGGCCTTAAATCGAAACTTAGATTTTCCGTAAAATAGGCCTGGCACATGTCACCATGAGCATTGTGGGATAGAAATACGGATGCTGCCACAGGATATGATTCCATAAAACTTCTTAAGGCTATAAGCCGGAAAGTGTGGTCCGCGCAGCCACCGCTGTAGCCAATAATTAACTTCAATGAGTCATCTATTATTGAAACCTCAGGGGATATATGAAATGAGTCATCGGGCCATAGATTGTATGTATTATTATCAATGAGGATTATTTGATTATCGTGGTGTGGAGGCTTCGTACTGTTTTTCTGACAATTCCCGCTGAAAACTGATATGGCCACTAGAATTGTAATCAGGTATTTTGCCATGTTTATCTCCTCTCAGCTATTGTATGTAGCTTTTAATTATTCCCTTAATACTTTAACATACAATCTTAAGTTCTAATTATTCCAGAAAAATGCTATTGAACCAGCGATTTAATGTTCCGGCAGGTCGTAGTGAAGCGTGACCTGACGGAGGTGCATCATAGAGGCAAGGCATGCCGTGCCCCTACGATGAATTATCAATAGTGAGGTTGGGTCGCCTGACCCGACCTCAAGATAATCTCATTCAGTTGGGCCCCATTTCATAGACAATCGGTTGTTCAAGACCGTCAATACTAAGATACAACATATCGCTGTCTTCGCCATAATAATACTTATAAAGCTCCTCTAATGGCTTTAAATCGAAGCTTAAGGTATCTGTCATGAAACCGTCGCAATAATCGTTATGCGCGTTATGGGACAAAAAGATAGGAACTGTGGGAGGATTCGTTTCCATAAATTCTCTTAAACCGAGAAGCCTGAAAGTGTGGTTTGCGCAGCCGCCGCTATAAGCTATATTTAGCCTCAATGAGTTATCCTCTATTAAAGCTTCGGATGAAAAATAAAACGAATCATCAGGCCAACGATTTAATGATTCATGGTCAATGATGATTATTTGATCAGGATCATATGAGGGTTTTGCGGTGTTTTTCTGACAGTTTACGCTGAATATTGATATGGTCACAAGAATCGTAATCAGGTATTTTGCCATGTTTTCTCCTCTCAGCTATTATATGTAGCTTTTAATGATTCCCTTAATACTTTAACATACAATCTTAAGTTCTAATTATTCCAGAAAAATGTTATTGAACCAGCGATTAAATATTCCGGCAGGTAGTAGCGAAGCGTGACCTGACGGAGGTGCATCATAGAGGCACGGCATGCCGTGCCCCCTATGATGAATTATTGTGATATACTTAATCTTCCTTGAACGGATTAACGAATATCGATTCGAAATTGTATTTAGCCAGCTTATATACATGCGGCCTGCCCTCGATACTCGCGTACCGGGTGGTTTCGGTCGTATCCGTAAAAGCGCCGAAATTGAAACTGGCCGTAACTCCATCGCCGGTGGTTACGCTGGCTACGTGGCTGGGCTTGTCGAGCTTGTACTCTTTGAGCGTGTCGTTGCCGATTATCTCGTTGCCGCGAAGCGATGAAATGCGATTGAGCATATCGGTAATCTTCTTCTCTTCCAGTT
Source organism: Candidatus Zixiibacteriota bacterium (assembly GCA_024231855.1). Classification (GTDB taxonomy): domain Bacteria; phylum Zixibacteria; class MSB-5A5; order UBA10806; family 4484-95; genus JAAEQD01. Next base: position 27,354 of record JAAEQD010000381.1, on the reverse strand, counting down.
TTCCTTTGGATGGTTCAACCTGCTGCCAGACGAAACTTATAGTTTGAAGGGTATCACCCGAGATTTCCTCTTTCTTCTCGAATCGATATGTCTTCTTATTGATTTTAAGTTCGATCTGGTTGACTTTTTCCTTGTCGAAATCGGTCATTGTCAATTCGGCCCATCTTTTGCCGGGCATCCTCTTGGATGGTTCGGCGTTCCAGGCGGCGAAACGCGAGACGAAATTCGTGTTGGCCATAAAGACCGTATCCGAGCCGTTATTACGCGCGAAACAGGCTTTAGGTACACCCTTGCCTACCAGTATATGAATCAGTGGGGCTGAGTCGACGCCGACAAATTCCATATGCAGGGCCACATCTTCCGTAATTTCAAAATCGCCAAACAGTTCCTGGTTAGTAGATCGAATTTCACCCTGCAATCCCTTGACGTCTCCCAGCAGCTTTTCAATTTCACTTTGCCTGGCGGGCGCGCCAAAATATGATTCCAAAAGCCACAGACCATCCTTCTTGGAGAACATCAGTCCCGAATCGGGATATGCCTGCTTGTAAACCTTGATCTGGTTCACGCTGGATGAGTTGAAATCGGGGCACAGGTCAACCAGGCTCTCGCTCATAGTTTTCCTATCGGTGCTTAAATTTTGAATCAGGTAAATGACAACCAGAACACCTAAAACGATTATCAGTGTGATTAAGTTTTTTCTTCTCATAGTTCACCTCATCCTGCTTGTTCGACCAAACGCTGATAGATTTCCCGTCTCTTCCGGCGCATCATGTAGCGCGCGATACCAATGGCCACCAGGATTACCGGCAGAAGAATGATCACGAAGAATCGCCAGAACATCTTGGCCGTTGCCGAAGTTTCCTGGATAAAGCGCTGGGTCATCAGCTTGGTTCGTACATTAATCAAATCATCGCCCAAGACCAAAGCATCCACCGAGTTCAGCATCAATAGCGCGTTTCCCGCCGCCCCCAATATCTGGTCGGAAAACATCTCGCCGCAGCCGTACAGAAGCAGTTTGCCCGGCGCCTCGATTAGCGTCTCCTCGGTTATGGCAGCCGCCATGGAATCGTTTTGTCCCGGCCATGAAGGCATGGAAGTACCCTGGTAAGCGTTGGGAAATTGCCCGCTTACCATCATCGCCAACGGCTGTTCGCCAATTATCTCGTGTTCCCGGGGATTGATATCGGTCGGCATTATCGGAGTACCGCCAAATGGAATCGTCCAGGTTGTCGGGGATGATTCGAATAATATTTGATGTTCCAAACCAAGTTCGGCTAATTTAGCCTTATCGGCTTCGAGGCCGCTGCCCCATAAATAGAGCAAAGCGCTGACCCGGTTGGTGATCGAAATATCAGGATTCATGTTCTGGTCGGTTATTTTAATCTGAACCGGTAGTTTAACCGGCGTGTCGACCGTGGCATTGAATAAACCGCCGATATTACGCTGGGTGGGTACCGAAAGCATCTCCTGGTTGTTATCCATGAGAATGTCATCATTGACTGTCACGCCATAGTGGCTCAGAAGGTCATTCACTACCGGTTTCGTGGGATTTGGCGTTACCCGAAGGCCGCCACCGCGCTGGGGAGCGTAGTCGAATTTATAATTCTGTACTCCCATTACAACATTCTTACCGGATACCAGTGCCTTGTTGATTTCATATCTTTGCCGATCGGAAAGACTTCTGGGCGACAATACGATTAGAAGATCATATTCTGCCGGTAAAGGATCGGCCTCTGTCAGTTCAGTTCTGATTACATTGTAGTTTTCACGGCTTAGCAACTGGGCTATCTGTTTGTACCGATCTTCCTTCTCCGGAACTTCCTGACCCATATTTCTCATATACTGCTGCATCCGGGGATCCTGCTGAGAGACATCATAAGGCGCCATAAGCACCACAGTCGGCTTGGTTTCCATTGTCATGCGGAATATACGTGATAACAGCTCATATTCAAGTCCGGCCAGATTCTGCGGTACGACCTGCGGCAGAACCTCTTCGGGTTTATCCAGATATGAAACCGCCAGGGCCGAGAATATCCGCTTGATTCCGAATGAATCCTTTTCGATCGATCTGGCGTCAAACGGCATAATGCCCTTTTCCTCCAACTTGGATGTCACATCCACGTCGCTGGTTGGATCAATCACCTCGAATTTAACCTGATCGGAGACCAACTCGAATTCGCGCAGCATATCGGTAACATCCTGTTCGATATTCTTCATCGCCGCCGGCATCTTCTGCTTGGGCGATACATAATAACGGATGGTTACCGGGGCGTCTTTCAATTTTCTCAAAATATTCTTCGAAGCCGGGCTGACCGTGTAGATATTGCCGTCGGTTAAATCGAAACGACCGAAATTCATACCGCCAACCACCAGGTTGACCATGAAAATAACAGCCAGGCCAACGAAGGCATTTGCGATAAACCGCTTATCGGCCAGTCGGCGCATTACCTGTTCGACTATGACCGAGTTCAGCCAGAGGAATAAACTCGTATAAGAAATGAAGTAAATAATGTCGCGGATATCCAGTACGCCGCGTTCTATAGATGAGAAATGATTGGCCGTGCCTACCGTAGCCATCAAGCCCGAACCCAGACCGCTGACCCAGCCATCGAGGATTATCGAAATATAATCGGTGCCCACCATGTAAAATACGAAACAGGCAACCATGCTGAGTATGAAAGCGATAATCTGATCTTTGAACAAACTTGAGATAAACAGTCCAATCGATAGGTAAAACGCGCCCAGAAGAGCCGCCCCGAAATAACCCCCTATTATCGGGCCTAAATCGGGATTACCCAAAAACATTATCATTATCGGGATTACCATTGTGCTGGCCAGGGTTATCAGATAAAACAAGTAGCTGGCCAGGAATTTGCCCAGTACCAGATGTCCCGGAGTAATCGGAAATGATTGTAGCAGAGCTATTGTCCCGCCTTTGGAATCCTCCGACCATAGCCGCATCGTAATCGCCGGGATGAAGATGATCAAGGTTATCGGCAGCAGAGCGAAAAAGCCGCGCATATCGGCGGTTCCGGCCAGGAAAAACGAAGTCATAAACAGACCGCTGTTAACCGCCAGAAATACGACAATGAATATATACGCGATTGGCACGTTAAAATAGGCGGCAAATTCACGGCGAAATATCGTCATGATATTACTCATGGGTCCGCCTTTCTTTTGTCAGTTGAATGAAAGCTTTTTCGAGGTTGGGTACATTTGGCGAAAACTCCCTGACTTGCCAGCCCTCGCTTTTTAATTTCTCCGATATCATCATCTGAGTCTGGGTATAGTCGGCGCCGCTGATTACGAATTTGTTGAAATCATTGTCGCCCCCTACAAATTCCAGCTCCAGACTCGTTCCAAAATCGCTAAAGGAACCTTGAATTTCATCACGGCTGGCTTTTAATTCGATCGTAAACCCTGTCGTCTCGCCGGTTGAAAGGCGAAGATCATCCGGTGTACCATCGGCGATAATCCTGCCTTCGTTGATAATTACGATTTTGTCGGAAATCGCTTCAACCTCCTGCAAAATATGGGTTGAAAATATGATGGTTTTAGTAGCCGAGAGGTCTTTAATAAGCTGTCTGATACCGACAATCTGAAGCGGGTCCAGGCCGGATGTCGGCTCATCGAGAATCAGCACTTCCGGATCGTGTATCAGCGCCTGAGCCAGGCCTACCCTTTGACGGTAACCGCGGGAGAGTTCGCCTATGGGCCGGCGATACACGCCTTTAACCTTGCAGGCCTCAACCACCCAATCGATTCGTGATTTGAGTTTGTTGTTTGTCAGCCCGCGTCCATTACCGACAAATTCGAGGAATTCAGCCACTTCCATATCGTTGTACAGAGGGGCCGTTTCGGGAAGATATCCCACTTTCTTACGCACTTCGATCGGGCTTGCCTGGACATCGAGGCCGGCCACTTCAGCGGTACCTGATGTTGGTACCATCTGAGTGGTGATAATCTTCATACACGTAGTCTTGCCGGCGCCATTTGGGCCGAGAAGGCCCATCACCTGGTTATCGGCGGCTACGAATGATGCCTCGACCAAAGCCCGTGTTGTCCCGTAATTCATACAAAGGCTTTTAGCTTCAACCATTCACAACTCCTTTACTATCAGTTAACAAAAACGAATTTCCAGAATTAAATGACCCAAAAAAAATTATACTATTTGGGCCAATAATAGTTCATAAAGATAGTGATTTTTTCCGTCGAATCAAGAAATAACTGACCATCTTTAATACAATCTGAACACCTACAGCGTCCTTGACTAAAGCGACCATATAATGTATTATGGTGTCATGAAATGGCTGGCATCTCGTAACATATTGATATTGATCGGTATACTGTATTTAAGTCAGGTCGCGGCATCCGAAGTTAGCCGATCTCCATCGTTTGATCTGCTGGATCCCCGATTGCCCCAACACGATCTGAGTCTTCTTTATCGTTTGCAGATAAGCTCGGGAGAGTTTGGCGATCCGAATTTCGATATACTAAATCTTCCGGAGCAAACCGGCTTCAATAAACAGATATTAAATTATCTGCGCCGAGCAAAACCCTATCGGATTAAATTCGCCGGCGATGATTTCAGGATCGCCGCTGGATTCAGGTTTAAAGAGGATTGGCTGGGGTTTACCGAAGACGATATTCAATACGCCAGTTTGCATTCCTCGATTACTCTTTCGGGCAAGATTATCATCAAGGACAAATTAGAGATATATCACGATTTAACTATATTTCGTGGCGACAGTTCGGTTAATCTGGAAAATGCCTCGACTACCGGCGAATATCTTGTTGATCCGCTTTTAAGCTTCAACTACTCTCACCGTGGCGCTATTGCCTCCGATTTTGATGTCTTTGAATTGCAAACCGATCGAGCCATTATCAAAACCGAACTCTTCGGCATAGGCATTCAAACCGGACGGAACAGGGTTCAGCTAAAACGAGGTTACCGCGCCGGCCTGATGCTCTCCGGATTGACTCGGCCGGTTGATATGATTTATCGACTTGACTATAATTTCTGGCGATTTGGATTCACCGCCCTAACCGGTCAACTCACCGAAGCCGGCCCGTTCGTCGATAAAAGTAACAGATACATTTCCGTCAAACGGGCGACTTTTAACCTGGCTCATAATTTGCAGGTAGGGCTTACCGAGGCTGTAACATATGATAATGATCCAACCGCGTATATCAATCCGATCATGCTTTTTTACATCGTTCATCGTCATCGATCGGATAACGATGACAACCTGATCGCCTCATTCGATTTTTCTTATACGCCTATCACAAATCTGAATATCTACGGTGAGCTTCTGGATGATGACCTTATAATTTTTGAGGGCGGCGCATCGAAATACGGATTTTTACTTGGTCTTTTTAAAACGCGGCTGTTTTCCGAGAAGCTTGATTTGAGGATGGAATATGCTCACGTGCGGAAATGGACTTACACGCATGTCAGTCATGTTAATACCTGGGAATACCGCGACCTGCCTTTCGGATTCTGGCTTGGGCCCGATGCCGATGAACTTTACCTGCGGCTGAATTACCTTTTTACGGCGCGGACCGACCTGAGCGCTAATTTCGATTATGTGCGCAAGGGCGAGGGCAATCTCCAAATGCCGTGGGAGGATGAGCAAGGCAATAAGAAACCTCCGTTTCCATCCGGTACAGTCGAGAAATCAACCGGCGCCTGGTTTGATTTTCATCACGAGTTCAGTCGTTTCGTCTTTCGGGCGCGAGCCGGCTATCGCCAAATCGAAAACCGACATAATAATCTGCCGGAAGATTTCAATAATTATTTCGCGCATTTGGTGATGTCTTATAATTTATAATAAGCTTGCTTTTTTGGAGTTATGAAGTTCATAAAGAATTATCACGACTATCGAATCATCCTGGGGTATATTTTCTGTCTGGCCCTGGCCCTAAGATTCGCTATATTCTATTTTTGGGCCTGGGATACGGGGCCGCATTATGAGTATGTCGAGATTGCCCGGTACATTGTCGCCGGCTACGGCCATTGGTGGGATTGGTTCGGGTCCGTTTCGCCTCAGCCTTCGGCCGCTTTCGTTCCGCTTTATTCTTATTTTTTGGCTTTCTTTATCGCTTTAACAAATGACCCGGCACGCTGGATATATTTTGCCCAGGTTCTGCTTAACGCGCTGGGCGTCTATGCCTTTTTTTTATTGGGCAAACATTGGGGCGGCAAGAAAATAGGACTGGTCGCCGCCGGCCTGTATGCCATGTTTCCGGAAATCGCCTTTATGCCTACCAGGATGGTACCCGAGGCGATTATTGTCGGACCGGTAATCCTGACGGTCTATCTATATCTTAAAATAAAATCCGGCATCGCGAATCGACCGCAATACCGTAGCTTTTTCTGGTTGGGAGTTTTTATCGGTTTTCTATCTTTGATGAAAGGCAGCCTGGTATTTTTATTCTTGGGATGCTTTTTGGGATTGTTGCCGTGCGGACTCAAGAAGATGCCGGTAAGACGGGGATTGTTGTTTCTCAGTCTCGGTTTCCTGATCGCGATATCACCCTGGATTATTAGAAATACTATCGTGTTGGGTCAACCGGTATTCAGAACGACCTACGGTTATAATCTCTGGCGGGGAAATTACCCGGGTGCCTCAGGCACCGGACGTCTTCATCCCGGCGATACGCGTGAGGTAATGCCCGATGATGAATATTTCGACTACATCAATCGGAACCAGCCGGAGGCAGAGATTGAAATCGATAGGTTTTTTACTGATGAAGCCTTGAGATTTATCAAACAGGACCCCGGGAATTTCATCATGTTATCGCTTAAAAGGTCATTGTATTTTATCACTTATGATCCTACACATCCCCTCGCCAGAAATTGGACTTATCTCGGGGGATATGTTTTTGCCGTAATATTCGGTCTCTGGGGGGCAATCTTATTAAAAAGGCAAAAACGTTTCGATATGCTTTTTATCGCTGTCCCTTTATTGCATCTTATATTATACGCCCCGGTTATGGTTTTACCGCGTTATCGAGTGATCCTGGTTTGGTTTTTGGTTAGCTTGGCCTCGGTTTCGATTGCCCTGATAATGTCCAGGCTGAATTGGTATTCCAAATGGGATATCGATAAGTATTAAATTCCTCTCTAATTGTTAACCCTTTTCCTTAAGTAGATACTTTTTATTGATCGCTAAATTCTGCGGAGGTATGCAGCCCATGAGAATTTTAAAAGTTCGCCGAAAGGATTGGGTAGTATTATCAGTAATTTATATTGCCGCTTTAATTTATAGAATCGCGATTGTGTATTATTTCTCCTGGGACCGAGGTCCCCATTTCGAAAATTACCAAATCGCCTGTTATATTTTGAACGGCCAGGGTTACTGGTGGGATTGGCTTCATACTATTCCTCCTCAGCCCACCGCCTTGTTGCCGCCTGTTTACACTTTTTTTCTGGTTATTTTTATGTATCTTTTCAATGATCCATTTCGGCTTATTTATATCGCTCAATCGTTTCTCAACGCCTTGGGCGTTATCCCCGGCTTCTACCTGGGAAAGCATCTGGGCGGAAGAAGAGCCGGCATAATTGCCGCCGGCTCGTACGCGTTTTTCCCGGAAGTGGCCATTACTCCAACCAAGCTGATCTCCGAACCGTTATTCGTTCCCCTGGTAATATTGGGGATATATCTATTTTTGAAATACAAATCGAATCTCGGCCTAAAATCGCAATATTGGCAATTCTTCTGGCTGGGAGTGATCCTGGGATTCGCCACCCTGATAAAAACAACCGCCTCATTATTGACTCTGGCTTTTTTTATCAGCCTGTTGCTCGCTAAGAAAAATCGCAAGGCCCACCTGATGGCTCTTATGGTGTGCGGCATGGGATTTCTCTTGATTACATTTCCCTGGAATCTCAGAAATTTAATCGTAATGAAAAAGCCGATGTTGTTCACCTCGAATTTGGGCTACAACCTCTGGCGGGGAAACCATCCCTGGGGATCGGGAACCGGCAGATTACACTCGGGCAAGGAAAGCGAATCCGAGCTTCCTCCCGAGTATCTTGAATATCTGGATAAGAACAGACCACGGATAGAAATTGAGCTTGATGCTTTTTATTTCGACGAGGCAATCAAGTTTATCAAACATGATCCGTCAAGATACATTGGTTTGACCTTAAAGAGAATGTTGTATTTCATGACCCTCGATCCGACGCACCCGTTGACCAAAAATGTTGTCTATCTCGGCGGCTACCTCTTTGTTTTATTTTTCGGTATCTGGGGCGCCATGATTTTAAAAATAAAGGGCAGGCTTGATAGCGTCTTCCTGGTCGCGCCATTTCTGGCTTTCAGCTTCTATACCCCGATAATTATATTGCCAAGGTATAGATTAACTATGATTTTAGTGTTATTGATCTTATCTTCTCTTCCTATTTCCGGACTTATATCAAAAATTAAAGAGTATTACAGCCTTGGCAGAAGCGAATGAATGAGTTTAATCCGAAGCAGACTGAAATCAATTACTTAAATTAAGCTTCAATTATATTTTTCCGGCGATATGGTTTCGATTAGAAATTTATTTCTTCATCTATTATATACTCAGGTCTGTTTTTAACCTCATCAAGAATATTTCCGGTATATTGTCCGAGAATGCCGATAGTCAATAATTGAACTCCTCCGAAAAATATTATTATCAGCAATGTTGAAGCCCATCCTGGAACGGGATTGTAAAACCTTCCCACATAGACGTATAGCGACAAAGCCAGTCCTATCATTACGCTTAGAAAACCTAAGCTTGTCGCGATACGAAGCGGTTTCTTACTGAAATAAAAAATCGCGTTAAAAGCTAAAGCGATTAGTTTTCGATAACTGTATTTAGTCGTGCCGGATAATCTGGGTTCTCTTTCATAAAAAAACGGCACCTGCTTGAAACCGATCCAACTTATTATTCCTCTTACGTATTTGTTTTTTTCGCCGAATCTCTTGTAGGATTCTATCACCGCCCTATCCATTAACCGAAAATCGCCGGTATCCGGCGGGGACTTCGAGTCTGATAAATAATTGAATAGCCGGTAAAACAAAATCGATGTGAATTTCTTGATAATAGTTTCCTTCTGGCGATGTTTTCTTACGCCATATACTACATTGCATTTTTTTTCATTATAAGTTTTAATCATCTTCGGAAATAACTCGGGTGGGTCCTGCAAATCGGCGTCGATTATGAATGCCAGTTCACCTCCGCAATTATTTATGCCCGCCGAGGTTGCCGCTTCATGGCCAAAATTTCTCGAAAAACTGACTACTTTTACTCGTTTGTCGGATTCGGCAATATGTTTCAATATGTTCAGGGTTCGATCAAAACTGCCATCGTTGACAAACAAAATCTCAAAGTTAACATAACCGGCATTTGTTAGAGCTTTTTTAACTCTCTTATAGGTCTCGCCAATAACTTTTTCCTCATTATAACAGGGAATTATAACGGAAATCCGATAATCTAACATTTTATTCTCCTGTTTTACAGAGTTATCAAATCATTAGCTGATATTCATTTGACCCGCTTTCAAGTTTAATCGCTTAATTCGATCCCTTGCCGGTGTTATATTCGCTGTTTAAATCGATTCCCCTAACATAGACTAAAAATTAACACTTTTAATACTGAAAGATATTTTTTGCAGTATGATTTATTATTATCGATGTTTTTCCAACAACTTAAAGCTATTCAGTAAATTAGCTCCCAATCGCGAAAAACCACGCTTATTGATTGCTTAGCTCTTGTTAAAATAGTATACTGATATCGATGAGAAAATAGCAAAGGAGATTTTCAATGTCTGAACATAATAAAAAGGAGTGGTGGAAAAACCCTCATCCCGAATGCAAACCGGAAACCAGTGTAATCTCGGCCGGGTATGATCCCGCCTTTTCCGAGATGTCGGCCAAACAGCCGATCTTTACGACTTCAACTTTCATGTTTAAAACCGCCGAAGACGGCGAAAAGTTTTTCCGTCTGGCTACTCACCCGGAAGAGCGAACTGATGGCGAATCCCCGGGGCTTATTTACTCTCGACTGAATAATCCGAATATGGAAATAGTCGAGGATAAGATGGTAGTCATGCATCCCGGCGCTCAGGCCGCCGCCGTGCTGCCATCCGGCTTGTCGGCGATCTCGACTTCTATCCTGGCCCTTCTGCATCCCGGCGATCAAATAATCTATTCGGCACCGGTCTATGGCGGAACCGAACATATGTTCGACGCGATACTGACCAAGTTCGATATTCATTCCCACGCGGTACACTCCCCCGAACTGGATCAATACGAAGAGCTACTGAAAAAGCACAAAGGCTCAGTTAAGATGATTTTCATCGAAACTCCGACTAATCCCACTATCGTCCATACTGATGTTGAGGGGATCGTCAAGCTGGCAAAAAAATACTCAACGCCTGAAAAGAAAATCCTCGTAGCCGTTGACAATACTTTTCTCGGTCCGGTTTATCAGAAGTTCTGCGACAAGGGAATTGATTTGTGTATCTACTCGGCCACTAAATTCATCGGCGGCCATTCCGACTTGATCGGCGGTTTCGTGCTTGGTTCGAAGGCTGATATTCAGGTAATCAAATCCTTCCGCTCGGTAATCGGCGCTACAACCGATCCATTCTGTTGCTGGCTGATGTCGCGTTCGCTGGAGACCATAACTATCCGTATGGAAAGATGTTCAGAAAACGCTCAAAAAATCGCCGAATTCCTGGTCAAACATCCCCAGGTGGAAAAGGTCCGTTACCCCGGCCTCCTTAAAAAGGGCGATCCTCAATATGACATATACAAGAAACAATGTACCGGCCCCGGAGCTTTGCTTTCATTCTATATCAAAGGCGGCAAGGAGGAGGCGTTCAAGGTTCTCAATAACGTGCATGTCTGCCGTTTGGCGGTCAGCCTGGGCGGCACCGAAACCCTGATTGAGCATCCCCGACGGATGACTCACTCCGAGATGACCGATGAGCTTTGCGCCGCCACTGACATGACCGACAGCATGATCAGGCTCTCAGTCGGTGTCGAGGATGCCGATGACCTGATCAACGACCTCGACAAGGCGCTGAAGACGATAGCGTAAATAAAAAATATGTCATTCCCGCGAAAGCGGGAAGATGGATTCACATTCGTAGGGGCGTATCGCATACGCCCTTTTTTCGTGTCGTCGGGTCCCCTGACCCGATGACTATTATTGAATAAAAAAACTGTCGGGTGAGGGCACCCGACAGCACTTCAATTTACTTGACTAATCAATATCAACAACAGGACGACGACTCCCCTTCACCACAGCCGCAATCCGCCTCGATACCCTTAAGAGAGCCGACTATAATCGCGTAAGCACAGCCAACACCTGCTTCCACTGCCAACGCGCCCTCGGGGCAATTCAGGGCGCAGGCGCCGCATTCCATACAGGCGTCACGATCGACTATCCGGGCAAGCTTATCCTCGACAACGAATACCTCGTGAGGGCAGACCTGTAGGCACTTCTTGCAGCCGTTGCATTTCCCGGCATCGAGTTGAAGAGAGACGACATCTTTTAAATAGCGCAAGCCAAACATAATCTATCCTATATAAAAAGCCCGGTAATCCATAAGCCCAAACCAATAACCGCCGCCGATACCTGAATCGGGACGGCCACTTTCATCTCCTTGCGCACGCCCGAAAGCGAGGTGTAGGTAGATGATCCTGTGAAATTCATCGATATAAAACTGATAATTGCCGGGATTATAAATATCCAGGCCGCCGCGCTGATATCATTTCTGAAATAATCCTGATGATAAGAAGCGTACCAGCCCATCAGAAGTATTATTAAAAATCCAATCCAGCCGCCTTTAGCGGAAAACGATCGCCCCGGCAGCCAGGGGAGAAGCGCCTGCGGTAACGCGGATCCGGCGAAATAAATTATCAAAAGGATGATTGCGGCCGGAATTCCATAAGATGACACCCGTTCGAATGAATAAATCTCCGAGCCAAGTCCGGATAGTAATAGAAAACCGGCGATTGCCAGTATAATGTATTTAAATGACAATATAAGATCGGTAGGGACTAATACTATTCGGTCTTTGAATGGAAAACTGACTTTTCGCATCTCCGGCGTGGCTTTATATCCGGCATCGAGGAACGCCTTTATATCCCACGCCCGAACCGGTCCATAGATAACATTGAAGCCGCTTTTATCTTTCACCTCATGCGCGCTGACTCCCGGCGCGCCCAGTTGAGGCAATACGATTTTGCGATGCGATACGACATCCCCTAATTTAACTTGCTCGATCCGGCTTACGATTTCATCGGTGCCGAATGTTCCTTTACCGGCGGCGCACCAAACATTAATGCCTTTGGTGTCGAGTACCATGATCCAGCTATCGATACTATCGAGGTTGGAACGGAGACGGTCAAAACTCATCTTATAATTAGCCGATACGAATACCGGCGATTCATTCGTTGGTTTGCCCACCGCGTATAAACCCGGCTGAACCTTGAACTTCATCCGCTGGATAGCCCATCGGGCTTTCCACGATCCCAGATGGTCGGAAAATGATAGGGATGTTTTTACTACCGGGATTTCGCCGGCCGGCGTTGTCAGTGCGCGTTCAACCCATGATTCATTAGGCAATGTGGTCGCGGATTGGCAGCAACAAGGTTGACCGTTTTTACTTTCGCTTCCCAAGCAATACTCCTACATAGTGAAAAGCAGCCAGAAACCGACGCCGATTAACGCGACTCCGGCGACTTTACGAATCGGACCGGCGGCTTTTTGAGCGATAGCCGTAGTCCGCCCCATGCCCACGCCAAACATCAATGCGGCCAGGGGAAGGCTATAGCCGATACCGAACATCGTTAAAACCAGGGCTCCCCAGGCGCCTTGGCCGCCCACAACCGCCGTGCCCAATATAATCGGCAGAAGCGGGCCTGTGCAGGCGAACGTGCATGTTATACTGGCCGCCCCGACCGCCAGGCCGAAACCGGCGGAGGCCAGAAGGCCGGCCTTTCGCTTTCGATCCGGTAAGTTAATCGATGGAATTTTAAAAGGCAATAAATCGAGCGCGAATAGGCCAAAAAATATAGCCGCGAAAGCGGTTAGAATTATACCATATTTACCGAAATTATTCCCAACCAACTGACCGAAATATCCCATCAGCATCCCCAGTAACGCCAGGGATATAGTGGTGCCGAGGAAAAAAGTCACCGAGGTCAATACAGCGTCGCGGCGGCGAAACGTCTCATCATGACTACCGGCAAAACCGGCTACCGCGGCGATTATGCCGATATTGCAGCAAGAACTGAAAGCGGTTAATATTCCCAGAAGTAGCGAGGCGGGCAAGATAGCCAGGCCGAATTCCGGGCTTGTTAAAATTTCATTAATCCATTCCATTTTTTCACCGGTGTATCAAGTCAATTCGATTGAGAGACTGTTGATGGCGTTGATGGACAATTCCTGTAGAACTCTAACATCAGATTTCCGGTACTTATATTATCCCAGGTCAGAACCGTGGCGCCATTTTCGCCTAATGTCAATAATGTGGGAAGCGAATTTATATAGTATTTGGAAGCCGCTTCTTGATATCCGGGATCGCCCGGATGAATTATTAAAGTTAAAGCCCGTTTGCCCATCGCCTGGATTTTTGATGTGACGCTTTCCAGGTTTTTGGCGATGTCCGGTAGTATTTCCATATCAGTATCCAGGAAAACCGCCATAATAAAATCGGCCTCGGCGAGCTTTTTATCAATTACCGTGACTAAAACTGTTGTGTCGCAGGGAATAGCGCAGATGCCATCGATACCGCACGCGGTTCCGGGCGCGCAGCCGCTTGAGGCTGAATCCTTTTTGGAAATCAAAGAATAACCGGTTACGCCCACCGCCAGCAGAATTACCGCGGTAAAGATGAACGTCCTCCAACCTTTGCCATTTGCGCTTCCCGATGAAGGCGTATTACAGCCGCAATCCGCTCCGCCGCAGCATGAATCGAGATTAGAGTCATTTTGATTATTCAGATTCATTACAAATCTCCACTTCATTAATTCTGCTTATCTGCATCGAAAATTTCTGCCTGAAGATCAACTGGCGATCGATTCACGCGGAATAGTCGAAATTATAATCTAAATATAGTTATTATAAGGCAATCGGCAAGATGTAATTTACCTAACGATTAATAATGATAATAGCCTAAAATAAAAGCCGCCGGATGAACTTTTTCGACAGCCTGGAAACGCAACCGTATTATGAAGTTACTTTATTTCGGTCCGATTCTCCAGAGCCTTGGAAAGTGTTGTTTTATCGGCATATTCCAGAAAACCGCCGACCGGGATCCCCCGGGCGATACGGGTGATTTTAACCTTGTAGGATTTGAGCAGATTTATCAGATAAGCCGCAGTAGCTTCGCCCTCGGTATTGGGATTAGTGGCCAGGATAATTTCCTTTATCCCATCATCGGCTACCCTTTTTTCCAGCGAGGCGATATTGATATCATCCGGCCCCACGCCATCCAAAGGCGAAAGCGCCCCGCCGATCACGTGATATACGCCTTTAAATTCGGAGGTACTCTCAACTACTATAACATCCGATGGCTCTTCCACCACACAGACTACCGAGTTGTCGCGCCTGGTGTCATTGCAGATATGGCAGGTTTCGCCCTCGGTTAAATTGCCGCATCTGGCGCATGGTTTCAGATTGAGTTTAGCGGTAATAATTGAATTGGCAAACTCTTCAACTTTCGCTTTCGGCAGCTTCAAGATAAAAAAAGCAATCCGGGAAGCGCTTTTTTTGCCGATTCCCGGAAGTATAGTCAATTGTTCGATAAAATCTTCTAATATCCCGGACATTTTATCAGAATTTCAGTCCCGGTATCGGTAAACCGCCCGTTAACCCCGAGAGGCCTTCCGCCTGAAGTTTTTCGGCGTTTTCGCGGGCCTGATTAACTGCCGCCAGAATGAGTTCCTCGAGCATTTCGACATCCTCAGGATCTACCACTTCCGGCTCGATTTTAATTTCGGTAATCTCCTGTTTGCCGTTGGCAACAACTTTCACCATGCCGCCGCCGGAGGTCCCTTCAACTGTCTTACCGGCCAACTCTTCCTGCATTTTTTCTACCGAAGCTTGCATCTTCTGCATCTGCTTCATCAAATCACCAAGTCCCTTTGCCATATATGCTCCTTTTAAGATATCTATGAATATTTTATGATTCATTTATTATTCCCCTTATACCCGATAACTTTGCCGTCAATCAGGTCATGGATTTTCTTCACTTTCGGGTGACTCTCCAGAAACTCCTCGGCGGAGCCCTGATTTGAGTCATTAATATTAGCCGTGCTATTTTTTTCTATACTGCCTTTAACGAATGCCACCTCGGTATCGTTTCCACAAAATTCGCTTAATTGCTCAGCGATAAATTTTTTCTCCTTGACCAACATCATTTTGTTGCCGTTGTTGATCTCGCTGAAACCGAGTTTGACCAGGTTATCGTCTACCTCCCCAATTACGGCATGCTGAAGGTTGCTCCAGACCAACTGGCGCTTGGCTTTGACAAAGCCAAGAAAATTGGGCCACCACTTTTCTATTTCAGTTAATTCATGCGGTCCGGTCGATAGCTCAACCTGATGGTTGACTGATGGTTCGGCTTTAGATTTTACGGGATTAGGATTATCGTTGCCAGGCGATGGCTTGGCTGAACGCGCTTTGGCTGGATTCGTAACAGGTCTCGGATTCGCTTTTTTACCATAAGTAATCCGCCCGGCTTTAGCCGGATTTCCCGGATTTTGACCAACTCCGGCCAATAGCTGGCTTATTTCGATAGTCTTATCCAGACCGGCCAGGCTTGTCAGGGCGACCTCCATTGCTACTACCGGATCGACTCCGGCCTTTTTATTGGCGACAAAATCTCCCATTACCTTCATCATACGCAAGAGATCCGATGTGTCGGTATCGGCGATTACCGACTCGGCTTTCTCGATTTCTTTTGAGTCCATTTCCAGAAGGGCTGTCTCCCTGATCCCGTTTTTGATCATCAAAAGCTTGCTGATAAACGACATCAATTCGGAGGCCAGTTGGTCAATATCGCTGCCTTCGCTGAAATAGATATTGAAAAGCTCTAGTACACGCGCGGTATCGTGTTCGATTACCGCCGTGGTCATCTCGAATAAAAATTCCGTTTTTACCAGCCCGAGTATTTCCGCCGTCGACTCGACCGTGATCTTGCCCTCGGAGAAACTGATCAATTGATCAAGCAGCGACAGCGCGTCCCGAAGGGAACCATCGGCTTTGCGGCCGATTAATAGCGCCGCTTTAGCCTCCAGATCCAGACCCTCTTTTTGGGCGACATTGGTGACTGTCTCGGCCAGGGATGATACCGGCACCCGTTTGAAATCAAACCGCTGGGTACGCGATAATATCGTCGCCGGCAATTTTTGCGGCTCGGTGGTGGCGAACATGAAAATCACATGTGGCGGCGGCTCCTCGAGCGTTTTCAGAAGCGCGTCGAATGCCTCGTTGGTCAGGCGATGGACCTCATCGATAATATAAATCTTGGAACGAGACGCTGCCGGCGCGTAGCGGACATTTTCCCGCAGTTCCCGGATATCATCGATACCCCGGTTGGAGGCGGCGTCGATTTCGAACACATCCGGCGAAATTCCGGCTTTGATCTCCTTGCAATTCACGCACTCGCCGCAGGGGGTTGATGTCGGCCCTTTTTCGCAGTTAAGCGATTTCGCCAGCACCCGGGCGGTACTGGTTTTGCCGGTGCCGCGCGGCCCGCAAAACAGGTAGGCATGCGAAATACGGCCGGTACTGATCGCGTTGGCCAGCGTGCGGGTTATATGGTTCTGAGCGAGGATTTTCGAGAAATCATCGGGCCGGTATTGCCGGGCCAGGGCCAAATAACTCATATTTACAATTACGTCTCACGGCCGGATTATTCCGGCAGATTAATTTAAGCAACGCGCACCCACCGTTGACCCTTGGCTGAAAAGCTCCTGTCGATGGCAAGCTCACGTTCGGGTAAACTTACATCACACGGAGAATCCACTTACCGCTGCTACTTTCCAGTCCTGACGGGGTTAGGTGGCCTGCCGTTGCGCAAGGCCCGTTCGATCAACACCCCCAAGCGGCATTCGCTTAACGGTTACAAGCCTCGGGTGGGAGTTCGGTCCCGGTATAGCGGATTCCGGGTACAGGGCACCGCTAACTCCCCACTTAGCGCGTCGCATTTACGTTGTCAAATGGAGCTGATCGGGATCGAACCGACGACCTATACGTTGCGAACGTACCGCTCTCCCAACTGAGCTACAGCCCCGAAATACGTACCAGACGGCCCCATTCGGGCCGCAATATCTCGTGTTGTCGGGTCCCCTGACCCGACAACTAAGTCTCTATCATCACTGCCATCGGGCGTATATCGAAACGCCCCTACGGCTTGGCTTTGTGCCATCGGGCATTTTCCCCGATGGAAACAATATACGAAATTGGGGTCTATAATGTCCCAGAGCATCCCCAACTCCTAGCATTAGTATAATATAAATGTTTTTTTCGGCAAGAGATTTTATTGGGGGGAGGGGGGAGGATCGCTTTCGGGGTTAATTTTGGCGGCTTGTTGCTGTTTTATTTCTTCTAAGTTTTTCAATATAATGTCTTTGCCATGCGCAAGGTTATGTTTTTCCAATATATCAAGCGCCTTTTTTAAATAATCTTCAGCCTTGTCGAGTTCGCCTTTAGCTTTATATATTAGTCCGATATTGCCGAGGGCCGTTGCTTCACCAAATTTATCGCCAATTTCTATATGAATTAGTAAAGCACTTTTGTATAATTCTAGTGCCTTTTTTTTTTCGCCTATTAGAAAAAAAACATTTCCTTTATTCCCAATATCTCTCGCCACGCCCATTTTATATCCTATCTCTCTATGTATCAACAAAGCCATTTCATGATATTCTATTGCTTTGTAAGGGCTTTTATCATGGAAATACAAATTTCCGATATTTCCTAGCTGATTGGCTTCCCCTAATTTGTAGTCGGTATTTTTACTAATCTTTAATGCCTTTTGAAAATATTCCATTGCCTTAACGGTATTGTTTTTAGCTAAATATATATTACCAATATCGCCAAGATTTATTGCTTTATACATTTTTAAATCGATTTTTTCGTTTATTTTTGAAGCTTTTATATAGTATTCCAGCGCTTCATCGAGGGAGTCTTTAATAAAATATATATTGCCCAAATTACTATAGTCCGCTGCTTCGCCTTTTTTATTCCCGATATTAATATGTAGTAATATTGCCTCTTCGAGGTTTTCAATAGCTTTGTCGAGATCGCTATTAGCCAAGTAATAAAGACTGAGATTACCTAGCTGATCAGCTTCGCCTAATATATATCCAATTCCTCTATAGAGTTTTAAAGCCATATTAAAATACTTTAAAGCCTCATCAAGGTCGCCTTTGATATAGTGAATAGTCCCAATATTACCCAAGCAAGTCCCGATTAATTTCTGATTTCCTATTATCTTTGCCAGGGCAATCGCTTCATTATAAAAGTTATAAGCTTTAACATATTCACTTTTGCTAGATGCAACATTGCCAACTTTAATTAAATATTCAGCTACGATTAAAGGTTCATCATCCTTTTTTTCTTTCTCGAGTTTTTTTATCCTTCTTTCAAGCTCTTCCATTTTCATTGGAATAATAGGAGGATATTGCGTGTTAAGAATTAATTCGACATTATCTAATTCAGAAAGATCATTACTACTAAGTATCCCGATATAATCTAGTATTAATATAAAAGCTGAGACGGCACATATAGAAGCAAAAGTAAATAGAAGTTTATCTTTAGTTTTTAATTTTCTCCACCAATGCTTTGGTTTTCTTCTGCTTCTTTTTTTACCCACTTTATCCCTCACACATTTGGCTTATACATGCATTATAATATTAAACAACATATACCACTCAGTCAAGATGAAAGGGGGAAGTGTGTACGCTGGTAGGACAAGCATTCCTGCTTGTCCGGTCAAACAGGAATGTTTGACCTACCGGGGGATTCGTGGTTCACGTTCGTTGGCGCATTCCCTTAGTAATCATACCCCGCGTAAAAATAGACCGCGTCGAGGCCTTCCGTTGTTCGGCCATAGGCGAAACCGATTGGACCGAGTACCGTCTTCAGGATAAGCGAGCCGCCGAAACCGTGTTGAAGCTGATCGAAACGGATCGACTGGAGCTTGTTCCAGACTTCGCCGAAATCGTAACGGCCGGTGGCATAGAGATACTTGGTGATTCGCTTACGTATCTCCATCGAGCCGCCTAAAATTTTAGCGCCGGCCAGTTCATGTTCGTGAAGGCCGTAAAATCTGCTGCGGCCGCCGAGGAAAAACTGTTTGAAATAGGGGGGAGTCCGGTTGAAGAAACCCACCTCTACGCGGGGATGGAAATTCAAACCGGCTACCAGCGGATAGTAAGCCTCGAGACTCGAATAAAATTTGGTGTAAATTATCTCGCCGCCTAAAATATCACTGGCGAATTCGAGATCGGTGAAATGATATTTACCACTCTCCGGTAGCGGCAACGAATCGAATGTGTCGACCAGCGAACGAATAGAGAGGGCGGTCAGATGTCTATCGGCCCGCCGGGTCTCGAAGGGGCTGTCGTATATGTGACGTGACATGTTCAACACCGCCGAGAGCTTGCCCAGGCGGGGGAATTGCTGGCCGATTTCAAATTCCAGGCCGGTGGACATCTCTTTAAGATTGCGGACTTTCTCATTATCGATGTAATAATTTCTCTTAAACAGCGAATGCGCGAAACTCAGCTTATAGGTGAGATATGTTTTAAATATCCTGTCGGCTTTGGCGTTTATCTGGTACGACCTTTTTTTCTCACCAAACTGGCCCGAAAGATAAACCTCGTTGCCGGTACCAAACAGGTTGGAGCCGACCAGGTCGATGAAGCCGGCCGTCCGATATTCATAATCGAACCTGATACCGGCGCGTAGATAATCAAACGATTTCTCTTCGACCTTGATAGTCAGATCAATACCTGATGTGCATGGCTGAGCTGTCAGTTTGACTGTTTCGAACAAGCCGGTCGCGTATAAATCGTCAAGGCTTTGCTGGGCTTTTTCCGATCTGAATACTTTGCCTTCATCCAGATGGAAATCGCGAAGAATCGTCCAGTCCTTCGTGCGTCGATTGCCGGTTATGGAGATTTCGTCAATTTTGCCCTCGTCCACGGCAATCGAAATGATACCGGTTTTCTGATTAATCCGGGGAAATTTCACCTGGGCAAGGGTATAACCGGATGACGCGTATAACATTTCGATACGCTTCATATCCTCGGCCAGAATAATGGCATTGGCCACCTGGCCCGGCTTGGATTTTATATGTTTTATCACGGTTCGAGGCGAGAACAGTGTTAGGCCGGTAAATGAAAAACCGCGAATGCGAGGATTATCCTCGAGAACATAGGTTAATACGTAAGTCTCCGATTCCCCCAAAAGTTCGGCTCTGGAATTCCTGATATATCCGCTTTTAATAATCGATGAGAGATTTTCCCTGATCGTAGACTCAGCCAGCCGTTCGCTTTCGATTATCGCCGACCTGAAGAATGAACCGGGCATGTTTTTCAAACCGGAAAAACCGGTTTGGGAAACTTCATACATCCGGCCGGTCGCCTCGGCAGTTTCCTCGAGTACCTGTTTTATTTTGGGCAGATGTTTAATCGTCGCGTCTTTACCCGCTTCGATTAACATTTCGATATTACTGAAATCGGAGTTCTTGAATAGGCTAATATCAGGGGTAATTACGACATCCGCCTGGTTAATCTGATCCTCGAGATACGGCAGCGACATAACCGCGGCCGATTGATTAAACATATCTATAGCATTGGTGATTTTATCTATAGGCAAAAGAGGTGAGGTCGTATTGACCGCCACCACGGGGCCGCCGGTAATATCCTGGCATAAATCCACGGGTATAGGATTGATCAGGCCACCGTCGGCGTACAGATGGCCCTCACTGAAAACCGGCGTGAAGCCGACCGGAAACGCCATCGATGCCCGCATTGCTTCGGCCAGGTCACCTGAGCCGATAATTTCAAGATGGCCGGTGATCAGATCGGTGGCGGTGGCTCGAAACGGCGGATCGAGAAGATCGAAACTTATGGATGATCTAACCCCGCCTCGATAACCCAGCCGCGTTAAGAGGTTTGATAGCTTCTGGGCGGATGTTATCCCTCTGGGTAGAGCCGGCCGCCAATTCTCAATACCGATTTTGACTAACGCTTTCTCGGGGCGGCCCTTGGCCGAAACCAGAATCGATGACCTGATGGGGGCCGAGGAAAACAGGCCAAGCCAATCGATCTCCAGCGCCAATTGATGTAATTCATCGGGCGTGTATCCGGCGCAATACAAGCCGCCTATAATCGCTCCCATGCTGGTCCCGGCTACAAGCTTAATCGGGATATTGTTCTCCTCCAGAACCTTCAGTACGCCAATCTGTGCCAGCCCCCGGGCGCCTCCTCCGGATAGGGCCAGGGCGATCCCCTCCCGTCTGAATAGATTCGGCTCAGGCGATATTTCAGCAAAATTGAGTTGATTCGATTGAAATTCCGGTTCTATAATAATCAGATCGTTGGCCGATAAATTAATAACGGCGAACAGGGAGACTAAAAAGCCCAGGAGCGATGCGCGCATGACAGTATACATCATGACAGATTATATCCAACTGGAGGTGCAAAATCAAGCATTCTGCAATTAATGATCCAGCGAGATTAACAAATAACCAACTGAAACTGTATTCCTCTCTTAATCAAAAGAAATATCGTAAGAAGAATGGTCTTTTTATCGCCGATGGCCCTCATTTGGTACAGAGCGCTCTGGAGTCTGGTTGGCAAATCGAGAAAATAGTAATTAAGCATGAAAAACAAGCCTTGATCGAAAAACTGAATCTGCCTGCCGAGCTGATAGCCTTATGCCAGTCGTCCAAATTCGATAAAATCGCGCCATCCCAATCACCTCAGGGCATACTGGCAATCATAAAAGCCGAGCCGGCGAGTGTTGATATGGTCAAACTTATCAAGAAAGCCAGGCGAATTATCGCCTGCGATAATGTCTCCGATCCCGGTAATCTCGGTACCATTATCCGAACCGCCGCCGCCTTTAATTATGATCTGGTTATCTGCCTTAATGACTGCGCCGAATTATATAATTCAAAAACTGTCAGGGCCACCCAGGGTGGCTTATTTAAGATCCCAATCATCGAGATCAGTTCTGCCGGCGAGTTTCTTAAGCTTTTTGCGGGCCAATTCAATATCGTAACTTTTTCCGGTAGTGCCAAAAAGCCGATGGCAAAAGCGGGGCGGATTAAACGCCCGGTGCTGGTTGTAGGCGGCGAAACGGCCGGTATCAATCCCCAAATCGAAAAAAAGGCGGATTTTAGATTCCGAATCGAGCAATCCGATAATGTGGAATCGCTAAACGTGGCGGTGGCCGCCGGCCTGGCGATGTACAAATTTCATCGTGGATTCGGAAAATGAACGTCGAATCGAATCACAATCACCGAAAAACATTTTGACATCGGGAACATATATCGATATACATATAGTCATATATAGATAAACGAAATGATGTCGAGAATGAATAGTAAGACGAAATGAACGATTAATGGATACGAAACGATTTAGCAAATACTTCAAAGCCTTCGGCGATCCATCCAGGTTGCGGATTATCAGGCTTTTGTCTGATAAGGAGATGACAGTCAACGATGTAGCCGATTCTGTCGGCTTGTCACAGCCGACAGTCAGCCGTCATCTGGCTATCCTTAGAGAAGCCGGAGTGGTGGTCGACCGACGTGATAAACAGAAGGTATACTACAGCTTAAACAAGCAATCGGTCGAAAATTGCTGTTCCGGTTTCTGCGACTGCCTGGAAATAAAGGTTAAAACAGTCAGAAAAAACAAAAAAAAATAAAAAAAGTGCTTTTTTTTTGAAACTTATATCGTTATATATGCATATATAAATATATAGATAACACCTTAAGAGAGGAGGTGAGTTGGATGGATAAAGAATTTGGAAATGTCAAAATTACCGAAACCGATGAGGGCTACCGAATCGATGTTACCGGAAAAAGCTTGAAAGAGGCTTGTGGCTGCGGCTGCATACCGATGTTTATTTCGGCTAAAGGGGCCAAAATGAGCTGTTGCGAGCCAGGAGAGGAGAAAAAATAACCGTTCAGTTTAAACGAGGCTTGAAAAGCCTTGATGTTTGTAAGCTTTAATTAAGGAGGATACGATGAAACGCTTTTCGATTCCCAGAGTCGCCCATTGTGGCGATGGTTGCCTAAACCAGTCCCGGGTACGACACAAAACTGCCCCGAGAGTTAACTAATAATTAAACTCTTGCAACCGGCCGACTTTTTATCCCGGGCTTTATGCCCGGGATTTTATTGACATCCTAATAATTCTCATATACCATCATTAAACCTATGCAATTAGAATTCGCCGATATGAAAGCCCGTGATATCGCCGCCAAAATTCACAGCGGCGAAACCACATCGGTAGAGGTAACAGGTTATTTCCTCGAACGAATAGAAAAACTCAATCCCGAAATCAACGCATTTATAAAATGTGATCGAGATTACGCCCTCAAACAGGCATCTGGAATAGATAAACAGATTCAAGCAGGTGAAATTATTTCACCTTTAGCCGGCGTGCCTATTGCTTTGAAAGATAATATAATGACCGAGGGCTTGTCGACCACCTGCGGCTCTAAAATTCTCGCCAATCATACGGCCGTGTACGATGCCACTGTCGTTAGCAAACTGAAAAAATCCGGTCTGATAATTATCGGCAAGACCAACATGGATGAGTTCGGTATGGGCTCCTCCAATGAATACAGTCATTTCGGAGCGGTGAAAAATCCGCTTGGTACAAGCCGGGTCCCCGGCGGCTCATCGGGCGGCTCGGCGGCGGCGGTGGCTTCAGGTATGACGCCTCTGGCGCTGGGCACCGATACCGGCGGCTCGGTTCGGCAGCCCGGCTCGTTTTGCGGACTGGCAGGGTTTCGGCCAACCTATGGCCTGGTCTCTCGCTACGGGCTGGTGGCGTTTGCCTCATCGTTCGATCAAATCGGTCCGTTCGCCAAAGATATCACCGATCTGAGTCTAATCCTTTCGATAATCGCTGGTCATGATAAGCGCGATTCTACCTCGATTGATCAGACGGCGCAAGACTATGCCCAAGATTTAGATCAGGGATTAGATAGCTTGAAAATAGGCATTCCCAAAGAGTATTTCGATGGTGGAATGGACAAGGCCGTCAGGCAGTCAATCGAGATGGTTCTGGAAAAACTGGCGAAATCGAAAAATGAAATAATAGAGATATCATTGCCGTCCGCCGGATACTCTCTGGCGGTTTATTATATTATCGCCAACGCCGAGGCCTCATCCAACCTGGCCCGTTATGACGGCGTCCTGTACTGTCATCGATCATCCGAATCGGAAACCTTGATGGATATGTATCTCAATACTCGCACCGAGGGATTCGGACCGGAAGTGAAACGTCGTATCCTGTTGGGCACATATGTGTTATCGGCAGGTTACTACGATGCTTACTACCGCCGGGCTTTACAGGCCAGAAAAACTATCGCGAATGATTTTAGCCGCGCCTTCGAACAATGCGACCTGATTCTTTCACCCACTTCACCATCGACCGCCTTTGGATTAGGCGAACGTCTGGATGACCCTCTCCAGATGTATCTATCCGACATCTATACCGTAACCGCGCCGTTGGCTAATATCCCGGCGGTCAGCGTTCCTTGTGGTAGTGATGACGTGGGTCTGCCGGTGGGTTTACAACTCATGGGCCGCTATCTTGGTGAGAAAACCATTCTTAGCGGCGCCTACCATATAGAAAGGCTGATCGCGAATGGCTGATTACGAGGGAGTTATCGGGCTGGAAATACATGTCCAGCTCAAGACCGAATCGAAACTGTTCTGCCAATGCCCCGCCGAATATGGTGGGAAACCGAATTCCCGGGTCTGCCCGATTTGTCTGGGTCTGCCCGGGGCGCTGCCGGCGCTAAACAGGGCTGCCGTGGAATACGCGGTTAGAATGGCTTTGGCCCTAAACTGCAATGTAAATAGTCAAAGCGCTTTCGCCCGAAAAAATTATTTTTATCCCGACCTCCCTAAAGGCTATCAAATATCACAATATGAGTTTCCCCTGGCTGAGAATGGTTCAATTAATATCCTCGGTGAAGCTAATATCGAAAAAAATATCCGCGTAAGCCGTATTCATCTCGAGGAGGAAGCGGGTAAGTCGTTTCACGATATGGATAATCGGCACTCGTTCATCGATTACAATCGCTGTGGGGTACCGCTTATCGAGATTGTCACTGAACCGGATTTGGGCAGCGGCGAAGAAGCCTATGCTTTGCTCAATAAAATCAAGCGGATCGCGGAATATCTGGATATTACCACCGGCAATATGGATCAGGGCGCCTTACGTTGTGATGTCAATATCTCGATTAGGCGTGCCGGGGATACCGGTTTGAGTACGCGGCGCGAAATAAAAAATATGAATTCATTTAAATTTGCCCGAAAAGCAATCGATTATGAAATATTCAAACAGATGGAAATTATCGGTTCCGGCGGCAAAGTTTTGCAGCAAACAATGCTGTGGGATGAGAAAACCGGTATTACCATGCCGATGAGGGCCAAGGAGGAGATGGATGATTATCGTTATTTTCCCGAACCCGACCTGAAGCCACTTGAAGTCAGCCTGGATTGGATAAATGAGATCAGTCGTAACCTGCCCGAGTTACCCGACGAGAAACTTGATCGATTTGTCAAAGATTATAAATTAACCGCTGATAAGGCCCGGGCTTTAATCGCCTCCCCGAATTTGGCGGACTATTATGAGAAAGTTGTCAATAATTCCGGCGACCCGGTTCTTTCGGCCAACTGGATATTGACCGAATTATTGAGAGAAATCAAGGAAACCGATATCGAGCATATTAAGTTGAAACCGGAGAATCTGGGTGAATTGATAAAGATTATCAAATCAGGTCAAATATCCAGCCGGATTGCCAAGGATCTGTTTAAACAAATGATAACTACGGGCCGAGCAGCCGGGAAAATTGAAAATATCGTCAAGCTGAACCAGATATCCGATAAAAAACAACTTGGAAAGATTGTGGAAAATGTATTGTCGTTGAATCAAAACCATGTTAAAATGTACCTTTCCGGTAAGGAGAGGCTTTTTGGCTATTTTATGGGCCAGGTGATGGACAAAACAGACGGCCGGGCTAATCCCGGAATTGTCAGAGAGCTTTTAACTCAAGCCTTAAAGTATTCGAAAGGCCAATGATGTTGAAAATAGCGGTATTCGTTTCCGGCGGCGGAACAAACCTGCAATCGCTTATCGATGCTTGTAGCGATGGTTCGGTTGATGCCCGGATTGAGGCGGCAATCTCAAATAACTCAGGCGCATATGGACTTAAAAGAGCAAGTAAGGTTGGCATAGCTACATATCACTTGAGTAGTGTAGTATTTGCCGACAAAGGAGATTACCTGGATGCTCTAATTAAAGTCTTAGCTGATCATAAGATCGATCTGATAGTCCTGGCCGGTTATATGAAACTTTTACCATCTGAAGTAGTTAGCGAATATTATGGCCGGATAATCAACATTCACCCCGCGCTTCTGCCAAAATACGGTGGTAAAGGGATGTATGGCATGAATGTCCATAGGGCGGTTTTAAAGGCCGGTGATAGATATTCAGGAGCGACCGTGCATATGGTCGATGAGAAATATGATCATGGATCTATTCTGATTCAGCGACAAGTTCGAGTTGAACCCGATGATTCGCCGGAAACGCTGGCAGCCCGAGTATTGAAAATTGAACATGAAATATTACCCCGGGCGGTGTCATTATTCGTAAAATGAAGTTGATATTTATCTTTATAGTTTCACTGATAATTTTCCATCCATTCGCTCTCAAGGCTGAAACTTACGTTCGCAATATCGATATTATCCGGCTGAATGTTTTCGATAATCAAACCGAACATGACGGCAACTTTATCTATCGACTGGGTAATAAATTTCATGTTATCACTAAAGAGCATGTGATTAGACGCGAACTCCTTTTCGGGTTGGGCGATTCATTCGATAAAGAGAATCTGGATCAAAGTATCAGGAATATCCGGGCGCTACCCTTTATAGGCGAGGTCTTGTTTGATATCAATCAAGCCGGGGCCGATTCGATTGATATTAAAATAACCACCGAGGATTTATGGACAACGATTTTTGGAGTTTCAAGCGAAGGCGGTGGCGGCCTATATAAATTAAGTGTTTATGCTGATGAAAAAAATATCGCCGGTTTGGGT
>JAAEQD010000380.1 GCA_024231855.1 Candidatus Zixiibacteriota bacterium | reverse complement strand
TTGAAAAACTCGCCGATATTAGCTAATAACAATTCGTGATGATGATACAACAACTTCAAATAGTGACTAGAAAAACGACATAAATGGCTGAAATAAAGAAGCTTCCCAGTCATCTTATAGATAAAATCGCGGCTGGCGAGGTTGTTGAAAACCCGGCTTCAGTGGTCAAGGAATTGTTGGAAAACTCGCTTGATGCCGGAGCAACCAGTCTCGATTTGACTATCGAAAAAGGCGGTACCCGGCTTATTAGCTTAACCGATAACGGCTCGGGGATCGCGCCGGACCAGGTGCGTCAGGCGTTTGCCCGTCACGCCACATCGAAAATCAGCCAAGAAGATGATTTGCGCACTATTGCCAGTTATGGTTTCAGGGGCGAGGCCTTACCAGCAATTGCTTCCGTATCCATAGTCGAAATGACCACTGCCACCGCCGGCGCCGCGGAGGGCACGAGGATCATTATTGAGGGCGGAGATGAGGTATTATTCGAACCGACCTCGCCACGAGCGGGTACGACGTTAGCTATTAAACAGCTTTTCTATAATACACCGGCCCGGCGGAAGTTCCTGAAATCAGAGACATCGGAAAACCGTAAAGTTGTGGCTATCTATTCGAAGTATGCTGTCTGCAGTTATGGCAGCTCGCTAAAACTTAAATCGAATGGCAAAGAAATTATAAATTATCCGGCCGATAATGATCTGGCCGGCAGGCTCCAGAGACTCTGGGGAGGTAATATCGGTTCGAGGTTAATCGAAGTGGAGGGTAATCCTATGGAAGGGTTACGTATTTACGGTATGGTTACCCATCCCGGAATAAACCGAGGTAACCGCAACCAGATATATCTGATGGTCAACGGCCGGCCCGTTTACGATGTTTCCTTGATGCATGCTATCCGCTCCGGCTATGGCAATACTATAGATTCGGGTTATTTCCCATTGGCCGCTATTTTTATCGAATTGGATAAAACGGCAGTCGATGTTAACGTTCATCCCGCCAAAACCGAAGTGCGATTCGCCAACGAGAGATATCTTTACTCTCAAATCAGGAAATTGATCGAAGCGGCGGTGCAGGTGCCTGCCTTGTTCTCGGTAAATTCAGTAAAAAGTCATCAGCGGCCTACTCCGGGCAAGATCAATAAAATCCCGCCTCGGGATCGACCTCAGTCCGCCGTTGGATCCGGCAAGTATCATGATGATAAGATTGTTATACGTAACGGCCAGAACAATCATCATCATAACGGTGTAGAAAGCAATAATAAGTTCGAAGAGATACCCCCCGAAGCCGAAGAGCAATTCGATCTCGGCGGGGAAAGATTTTGGCAGCTTTACAATACGTTCGTGATGGGGTTCCGCGAAGGTAAAATCTGGATGATTGATCAGCATACGGCTCATGAACGGGTACTTTATGAAGCCGCTTTAAACAACCTCTATGAAAGGCCAGGCACATCGCAAAGGCTGCTTTTCGACCTCTCTTTCGAGCTTGATACACAAGAAATGATTATATTTGAAAAGCACCTGCCACTATTTGAACGGTTGGGTTTCGAGATTGAGCCATTCGGCAGCAACGCTGTAATAATCCGGGGTGTACCCGGCTATTTCGAGAGCTCATCGGTTGAGAAGCTGTTCAGGAACCTGGTAAACGGTTTTGCCGATAGTTTGTCTACCGGCGAAGATCCAATGATGGCTTTAGCTGCCTCCGTCGCCTGCCATGCCGCGATCAAGTCCGGCGAAACGTTATCACAGGAACAGATGCAGGGATTGTTCAATCGCTTATTTGATTGCCAGGAACCTTACCAATGCCCGCATGGTCGGCCTACCGTTGTGACCATTTCCCGCGAAGACCTGGAAAAGATATTTAAACGCAGATGAAATATATCATTATATGCGGTCCGACAGCTTCGGGTAAAACAGGATTGGGCGTGGGACTTGCCTTGCGCTATAATGGCGAAGTCATCAACGCCGATTCCAGGCAGATATACAAGCATACCACAATCGGCACGGCCAAACCTGCCCCGGATGAATGCGGGGGAGCAAAGCATCACTTATTGGATTTTCTGGAATTAGATGAGGATTTTTCGGCTTATAAATTCGCCGAGCAGGCCCGGGGATTGATAACAGATATCACCGGGCGGGGCAAACTACCGCTAGTCGTGGGTGGAACCGGCTTATACCTGAAAGCTTTAACTGAAGGTATTTTTAAAGCCCCCGAGCATGATAAGGAATATCGCCGGGAGTTGGAGGAAATTTCGCGGGATAAAGGGCCGAAGGAACTTCATGAGATGCTTCAGGAAATCGATCCGAAAGCCGCGGCCAAAATTAAACCTCGAGATGCGATCCGCCTCATTCGAGCATTGGAGACATTCAAGCTTACCGGATTACCGATTTCAGAGATGCAGAAATCCGGAAAATACACCAAAGTAGGCAATCCGCTCTGGTTAGGTTTGATGTTTCCCCGAAAAACTCTTTATGAAAGGATTAACAAACGCGTCGATACTATGATAGATGAGGGTTTTGAGCAAGAAGTATTGAATTTAAAACCATATCTTGATATTATTAGAAAAAAGAAGATGATTGGCTACATGGATATGATTACCTATCTGTTTGACCGGTCAAACACTAAAAGTGAGGCGATTGATAAAGTCAAACAGCATCATCGAAATTATGCTAAAAGGCAGATGACCTGGTTTCGTAATGTAGCGGAAATAAACTGGATTGAGCCATTGAAATCGGGTTATGAAGAGGAACTATTTAAATTATGCGACAGTTATTTGAAAAAAGCTTGACTTGTATTGCCAATCGTATTATATGCAACAGGTTACAGAAAAAGGAGAAGTGGTTTTGAATAAAATCGGATTATTGATGGTATTATTGGTTCTGATCACCGGCTGTACTCGGCCTGATCCGGGACGTTTGGCTGAAACAAACCAATCGACCCCACAAAACTATAATGGCGCAACCTCGAATGATATTTCGGATAATAAAGCTCTGGCTGACGTTGATTCCAGCCGGCTAGTCGAAATCCGTGAGGCTTTAACCGAAGCCGAATCTTACTACACGGAAGGCGTTATTTACTACCAAAGGAATTTGCTGGATTCTTCCCAGATTGCTTTTGAGGAAGCTTTAATGGCATTATCCGAGCTGGAATTCGATACCGAGTCTTACCCCAAGGAAGCGCGCTGGCTGGAGACGATGTTGAAGGAAATCGAATCCGATTATCGGCTGACTTTAATGACATCCGGGGTGCTTTATTCCGAGGGCTCGGCCGCGGCGTTCAGGGAGTTGTTTTCGGATATCAAAAACTTCAAGGAACTCAAGGAATCGGGGCAATTCCATAAGCCATCCAAAGATTCGGTTACCTACGATGTGCCGATTTATCTCAATACTAAAGTTGAAAATTCGCTGGCATATCTACAAACCGTAGCTCATAATACATTTGAGACATATCTAGGACGTTCCGGAAAGTATATACCTTTGATGGAAAAGATACTCGAAGAGGAAGGTGTGCCGCATGATATAGTCTATCTGCCTCTGATCGAATCCGGCTTTAATCCGCACGCTTACTCCTGGGCCAGAGCTATGGGACCATGGCAATTTATTTATGCCACCGGCAAACGCTATGGTATGAAACGAAACTGGTGGTATGATGAACGACGCGATTTCGAAAAATCTACTCACGCCGCCGCCCGTTATCTAAAAGATTTATATGATGAGTTCCACGCCTGGGAACTGGCTTTGGCCTCTTATAATGGGGGAGAGGGGCGAGTCAGAAGAACAATTAAAAGGCAAAAAACCAGGGATTTCTGGAAGCTCAAACTGAAAAAAGAAACTCGAAATTATGTGCCGCTTTTTATGGCGGCGGTGATGATTGCCAAGCAGCCTGAGAAATATGGTTTCTCTCCGGTCTATGAAGATCCGTTGGAATGGAAAACCGTAGAAGTTTCCAAATGTATGTCATTCGCGAATATCGCCTCGAAAACAGGCATATCAGTAGCCGATTTGGAAATATTAAATCCCGAATTAATAAGGGGATTAACGCCGCCCAATTATAACAACTATAAATTGCGAATCCCCACCGATAAGAAGCAAAGATTCCTGGCCTCTTACGATAAAATTCCCTCTGAAAAGGCCACTAACTGGGTCAGTCATAAAATCAGGCGAGGGGAAACCGTTTCGACAATTTCCAGGAAATATGGTGTTTCCATGTCATCGGTAATCTCAGCCAATAGCTTACGTAGGCCATATAGAATATATGTGGGCAATAAATTGATGATTCCTACGACCGGTGGCGGATCATACTCCCCCAGAGCCAGTAATGTTATTCCAGATGGTTCGGGATCATATAAAGTACGGCGAGGGGATACGCTCTGGGAAATCGCCCGAGCCCATGGCATAAGTATTCGAAGTATAAAGAATGCCAATAGGTTAAGTTCTAATAGGATTTATCCGGGTCGTAAGCTGATAATTCCCGGTGCCGGTGAACAAACACGGGCATCCGGCAATGAATATCGGGTCAGGCGAGGCGATTCCCTGTCTAAGATCGCCCGAAAATATGGCATTTCTATTCAAGCCTTAAAAACCCATAATCGACTCAGATCTAATACTATATATCCCGGTATGAATCTTAAGATTCCGCAAAGTGGTTCAAGTAACACTTCAAGTAAAAAAGTTACTGCTCCGACAACGTATAAGGTTAAACGGGGTGATTCGCTGTGGAAAATTGCCCAACGATTCGGTGTTTCGATAAGAGATCTGATGAACTGGAACGATATTTCTAATCCATCGAAAATAAAACGGGGAGAAATGCTTAAAATTTATGCTAGGTAACTTAAGAAATGGTTTGACATTAGCCCAGTATTCACATACATTTACGGTCGAATATGGCTAGGACTCGTGACATTGTAGTTGGGGCAGTCATCATCGGCGTGGTATTCATGTTTCTGATGATGATATTTATATCTATCTGGGGAATCACAAAGCAAAGGGATGTCGCGTTTTTATCAGGAGGTGATAAAGTCGCCATAGTCGAACTTGCGGGAGTGATTGAGAGCTCCGAAGGTATTGTCCGCCAATTGAAAAAATATGATGACGATAATTCTGTCTCAGCTATAGTACTTCGCATTAATTCGCCGGGCGGTGCTGTTGCCCCATCGCAGGAGATTTACGATCAGGTTTTAAAAGCGCGTGAAAACGGTATGTTTGTCGTGGCTTCCTTATCTTCAATAGCTGCGTCAGGGGGCTATTATGTCGCTTGCGCGGCAGATACAATAATCGCGAATCCGGGTTCGTTAACTGGTTCAATCGGCGTGGTTTTATCATATCTTACGTTTGAGGGATTAATGGATAAAATCGGTGTTGCCTATGAGGTGGTGAAATCCGGCGATTTGAAGGATGTCGGCAATTATTCGAGAGAGATGACCCAGAAGGAGCGGGAAATGCTTCAGGCGGCTTTAGATGACGTTCACAGCCAATTTATCATTACTGTTGCCGAGAGCCGCAATATGGATATCGAGCAGGTGGAAGATATAGCTGATGGGTCGATATTTACGGGAAATCAATCAATGGAACTGGGCTTGGTAGATAAGCTCGGGACTTTGGAGGACGCAATTTCTTTAGCTGGAATCATGGCCGATTTGGGTGAAGACCCGCGGGTGGTCAAGGAATATCCGAGGCGACGCAATTTCCTGGATTATTTGGCCGAAGAAGTTGCCTCATATTTAAACATAAAGGTACCGAATAAAACTTGGCCGAAGCTGGAATACATTTATAAATAATTGAGTTGTGTAGTGTTATGCCGATATATGAATATAGTTGCCAGCAATGCCATAATTCGTTTGATGAGTTGGTGAGGGGAGATGAGGAAGTCAATTGCCCAGACTGTGGTTGGGACAAGGTGATAAGAAAAATGTCTGTTTTTGGCTTTATTTCATCATCCCAATATGTTGGATCAACCGGCTCAAATTGTGGAGGCTGTGCTAAACAGAGTTGTTCTGGTTGCTCAAGTGTGTCAAGATGATAAGTCCAGATTATAAAATAGGAGGAGAGGTATGACCAAGGCTGACCTGGTTGAACAGGTAGCGGAGAAAACCGGCCTGACAAGAACAGATGTCGCAGCAGCTGTTGATAGCATGCTTGATGCTATTAAGAAGAGTCTTGAAGCAGGAAAAAACATAGAAATCAGAGGTTTTGGCACCTTCAAGATTAAACCAAGAAAAGCGCGCAAGGCACGTAACCCTAGAACAGGAGAGGAAGTACCTGTTCCGGACAGAAAAATCCCGGTTTTTAAGCCATCGAATGAGTTTAAAAATCTGGTGATGAATTCTGAAGCGAACAGAGTGTAATTTTTATGCCAAGTGGTAAAAAACGTAAACGTCACAAGATCAAGACGCATAAGCGCAAAAAAAGGCTGCGGAAGAACCGTCACAAAAAGAAAAATAGATAACTGTCAATAGGATTGCGTGGCCTGCTGAAATAAGGGCGGTTTGACAGAGAGTGGTTCGAAAATTTCATATTGAGTATCGCGTCAGAATGATCGTTCCTGATGGCTTGTGATAAGTATACGGCGTAATCGTTCTGTAATAAAATTATATGCCGGAGAGGATAGCTCTTCGGCTTCTTTATTTAGTTTATAAAGTTTCAGTTTTGAAGATCGATTTAGCTCGGTAATATTGTAATTTTATAAGTACTGGCCCGGGCTCCGCATTCCGATCCCAGGTTATCCAGGCTATACCTTAAAAATTAACTTGACTGCCTATGTGATCATAGTTATAATTCGATGCATTTACTAATTGCGCAATGTTGTGTTGCGCAAATTTGATCGGCGAAGACAGGAATTTTAAATAGTATTAATAAAGTAGGAGGTTGAATTGAAAGTCGGGTGTATGAAATCTTTATTGACTGAGCATTGGTCATTGACTGTTAAAACGATGTCTGTTTTCTTTATTGCATTAATACTCTTTTGGGGTTGTGGCGACGGCGATGATAATGGAACCGGTCCTAATGTTGCCCCTATTCAACCGGAGCAGCCAATCCCGCCTGATGGAGCGGTTAATTGGGATCTGGGTGAACGGATTCAGTGGTATTGCATCGACGAGGACAATGATCTGATAGCATATGATTTTTATCTGGGTACTTCAAACCCGCCCGAATTGGTGGGTACGCTTGATACATATTTCTATAATCACGATCCTCTGGAATATCAGACAACATATTATTGGCAAGTAATTGCCGACGATGGGAATGATCACAGGGTAACCAGCCCCGTCTGGAGTTTTACTACCGGTAAAATTTATCAGGTTGATGATTTTGTAACTAATAACGCTCATAAAGTATATGGTCGTGACGGTATCATTTTCCTGGCTGATGATAATTTCGGAATGCGCATATTCGATGTAACAGATACCTCGTTAGCTGGCGTCAGAATCGATTCCGTAGGGTCGGTTAGATCAACCGCCTTTATTTATGATGTTGCTATTGATGGCAGCGAAGCTTATCTGGTCGGTTTTGCCGGTCTTGAAATTTTTGACATATCCGATTCGACTTTGCCGGTTTTTATAGTGCCTGAAGAGGGGGCATTTCAGAATGATTTCAATACCGAAGAGAGAACAGTCAGGATTGACAACGATCATGCTTTCATGGCATGGGCGGATACTGCTTCCGATAGCGATAATGCCGGTATCTACGCCCTGGATATCACAAATCCGGCAATCCCAACATTAGCCGGAGAATACTTTTATAGCGATGGAGCGCCGAATGATATGGATATCGCGAACGGTTATGCCTATATCGCCGACTCTTTGGCCGGCCTTGTAATAGTTGATATTACCGATCCGGATAATCTAACTTTGGCGGGAACCTATGAGACGCCTGATTACACGATAGGAGTCCATGTTCTGGGCACGACCGCTTATGTGGCCGATGGCGCCACCGGCTTGCTAATTTTAGATGTTGCCGATCCGGCCAACATAACCTTGATTGGCAGTTACGACACACCTGGTTTTGCCAGAGATGTATTTGTTAATGACGATTTCGCGTTTATTGCCGATTATTGGAACGGCGGTATGCAAATTATTGATATTACGGATCCTTCGGCTCCGGTCTTTTCCGCCAGTAGGGATACTCGAGGCGGGGCCGCCGGCGTATACGTTGATGATGATTATATCTATTTTGCCGATCGCTGGGCAGGATTGATACTCTTTGAGTTTCAACCCTAATTAGCGCTTAATCTTAGGCTGAGTTATTGTAATAACGGGGCGTTTATTGAACGCCCCGTTGTTTATATTGAAAAGCCTTCATATACAATCTCCATTATCGCTAAATTTAACTTGCCAAACCTACGATATAAATATAGATTGTGCTATTCAAGAAGGAGGAAGTGTTGAGTCCCGAAAAAAGAATTACAAAACGTCAGATGAAACAGGACAATTTTGTCACAACTGCCCTTAAGGCATCAGAATATGTTCAGCAACGCAAGAATTATTTCGTGGGCGGGATTGCCGCCGTTGTTGCCGTAATAGCGATAATCTATTTCATTAATTACAGTTTCGCTCAGAAGGCTATCGACGCTGAAAGACTTTTCGGCAAAGCCCAGGTAACCGCGTCTATGAATCAAACGGCTCTGGCAATCGCCGATTATAAAACGCTGATAGAAGACTATGCCTCTACAGATGTCGCCGACAGGGCATGTTATTTTTTGGCCAAAACCCTGTTTGATATGAATGACCGCGACAGCGCGCTGGTATATTTCGAGTTGTATATAAATAATTTCGGCAAGGATAAAATGCTTCTTGGAGCGGCTTATAATGGCGGCGCCAATTGCCTTGAGGATAAAGAGGATTTTAACTCGGCGGGCGATTATTATTTTAAAGCCGCAGAGGCTACGAATGATGACGTGTTTTCACCGGGTTATTATATGAATGCCGGCAGATCTTTTTATAAAGCGGGTCAACTCGAAAAAGCGACCGAGGCTTATCAATTTGTTGTTGATAATTATCGCACTTCTACTTATTACAGTATAGCGAGTAAGAAACTTGCTGAAGTCAAATACGGATTGGAATAAGGATAGAGTATATTAGATCCGACATTTATAGACAACCAACATCGTAAAGCCCCTGGTAATTATGGGGCTTTATTTATATTTTGGGGAATAGTCAGTTTTCGCTAAAAATATCGTTAAAAAACCAAATCTCGTCCTCAGAAACAGGAATAGAAAAATGGACATGGCTATAAACTGTAGCTAGAATTGTCTTGCCAAATAATTTATTACATTATAATTATGGTTTTGCGTGGTTTTAGACGATAAATGGAATAGAATAGGGGAATTATTAACCAAATTAACTCCCTGACCAATATAGAAGGACGATTTAAATTGAAACTTTGCATTCTCTGGCACATGCATCAGCCATTCTATAAAAACCTTGTTAGCGGACGCTATGAAATGCCCTGGGTTAGACTTCATGGTATCAAAGACTATTACGATATGGTCGCGATTCTCGACAAATATCCAGATATTAAACAGACATTCAACCTGGTACCATCGCTTTTAGAGCAAATTGAGGAATACAGTAGGGGAGAGGCATTGGATGATCATCTGGAGTTATCTCTCAAGGATGCGTTTACTTTATCTGAAACCGATAAAATGGCTATCCTGGATAGTTTTTTCAAAGCTAATCATGAGACTATGATTAAGCCATCAGAACGCTACAACGAGCTTTACGGGTTGAAGCAAAAAGGCATAGGCAGCTTCAACGGGCAGGATTGGCTTGATTTGCAGGTATGGTCGAATCTCGCCTGGATCGATCCGATATTTCATTCAGAACAGCCCATAAAATCGCTTCTGATTATGGGCAGGGGTTTTTCCGAAGATGATAAAAAATCCTTACTTGATTTTCAAAAAAGCGTAATGGGCCGTATTATTCCCAAGTATAAGGAAGTTGCCGGTCGGGGTCAGGTGGAACTTTCGGTGACGCCGTATTTTCATCCTATTCTACCGCTTCTGTATGATAGCGATATCGCACGGGAAGCTGTTCCTCAAATATCTTTGCCCGATAATCGGTTTGCCAGGCCTGAAGACGCCGAGTTACAGGTTAAGCTGGCAATCGAGTATTTCGAAAAAAAATTCGGCTTTAAGCCCAAGGGAATGTGGCCGTCAGAAGGCTCGGTCTCTGAGCAAATTGTGCCGATTTTAGCGAAAGCCGGGATAAAATGGATTGCCACCGATGAGGAAATCCTGGCCTTAAGCCTGGGCATGGGTGTCAGGGGCGGGGGAGACGACACTCTTGTTACAAACGGTGATCTGTATCAACCCTATAAATTCTCGGCCAACGGCAGCGATATTAATCTATTTTTCAGAGATCACGCTTTGTCGGATTTAATCGGGTTTGTTTATTCCCGTATGAGTCCCGAGGAAGCCGCCGATGA
This sequence comes from Candidatus Zixiibacteriota bacterium, assembly GCA_024231855.1. Lineage (GTDB taxonomy): Bacteria > Zixibacteria > MSB-5A5 > UBA10806 > 4484-95 > JAAEQD01. Next base: position 11,156 of record JAAEQD010000380.1, on the reverse strand, counting down.
TTTCATATCCAAACTGGAGTCTATTGAAACGAATCTCCGGAAATTGAACAAGCCCGAACGGGTTATTTGTATAGCCCTGGACGGTGAAAACGTTTGGGAGTATTTTCCCCGGGATGGTCATGAATTTCTGGACGCGTTGTACGCGAGATTGTCAGAGCATCCCAGTATAGAAACCGCTACGTTTTCCGAAGTACTCGACGGCATCGATCAGATGAGCAAACTTAAGAAGCTTCATCCCGGGAGTTGGATCAATCATGACTTTGGCGTCTGGATCGGACATCCCGAAGACAATAAGGCCTGGGATTTGCTTTATGACGCCCGCGAAGCGCTCGATAAGCATAGCCACGATAAGAATCTGCGGTCCGAAAATATAGAATTAGCGAAGAAAGAAATCCTGATCGCCGAAGGTTCTGATTGGTGCTGGTGGTTCGGCGATGAGCATGACAGTCCTGATAATGATCGTTTTGATTTGCTATACAGATCACATTTGATAAATGTTTATAAACTGCTTGGCCTGGATGTGCCGCCTGAGCTGTTCAAACCAATACGTACCGATTATATTAGATCGCATTTAATCGAGCCAATTGACTTCATAAAACCCACGTTCGATGGCAAGCTTACACATTTTTATGAATGGGCCAGCGCCGGCTTTTTTGATTGTCAGAAAGCCGGTTCCACGATGCATAAAGCCGATCGTCATTTAAGCGCCATTTATTATGGCTATGGTAAGCGTGGCGAGGTTTATATCCGAATCGATCCCGCGGTTGGCACTGATCTGTCAAAATTGACAGTTAAACTTGATTTCACGAAACCGGATATCCTGGAAATAGATTTTAAAGACGGACGCCTGATAGCCAATAACGAAATTGATTACCTTGAATGGGGCTATGATAGATTTCTTGAAGTCGGTTTTAACGCCAAGGATATGCAAGGCGAATTGTCATCGGTGCAAATCAAGGTATTCGAGGGCGAAAAGGAAGTGGAGCGTTGGCCGATAATCGATACAATTCCGATCCGTCCGGATTTGGCTTTTAGTCTATTTTGGACTGCTTGACTAACTATTTACACAACGTCCTATAAGATATATTATGTATCGTATATGATTAAATTTATATACGCTCTTACACTTCATCACCCTACCTCACTACTATATTTGCCAGCTTTCCGGGTACAAATATCTCTTTGATTATACTTTTGCCTTCAATATGTTTTGAAATACGCTCGTCGTTTTTAACCAGATTCAGAAAGTCTTCCCCGCCGATATCTTTAGCCACTTCGAATGACGCTCTCAATTTGCCGTTAATCTGGGCAACCATAGTGATCGTTTCGGTTATCATCGCGCCAGGATCATATTCCGGCCAGGAACCGTTGAATATTGAATCCTTGTAGCCAATTCTCGACCAAAACTCTTCCGCGAAATGCGGCGCCAAAGGCGCTAATAATTGTATGTACTTCAATAACGAGTAATTAAACAGATCCGATTTATCTTCAACCTCGGAGCGTTTGCTCAAGACATTCAGAAACTCCATTAATGCCGCGACAGCCGTGTTGAAATCCAAAGTGTGAATATCAGCGCCAACTTTTTTGATCGTGTGATTGAGATAATAGCGCAATTCGCTGTCGGTGCTTTCGATATTATTATAATCAATGCTTCGAGCCGCTTTAATACCGGGCAAATGTTTCTCCAGAATCCGATAAACTCGCCCAAGAAACCTGGCGACGCCGGTGATTCCGGAATCATCCCAGTCGCCGCCATCACGGTACGAACCCATGAACATCAAATAGATTCTAAACGTATCAGAGCCGAATTTTTCGATAAACTCATCGGGGTTGATGATATTGCCCTTGGATTTCGATATCTTGGCGCCATTGCTGGTGATTATGCCCTGATGGCGAACTTTCAGAAACGGCTCATCGAAATCAATATAGCCCATATCGCAAAGGCATTTGGTGATGAATCTGGCGTAAATTAGATGAGTTACCGCATGTTCGGCGCCCCCTACATAGAAGTCTACGGGTAGCCATTTTTTAACCAGATCGGCACTAAACGGCTTGTCATGGTCTTGAGGATCGCAATATCTTAAAAAATACCACGAAGAATCGACAAAGGTATCCATCGTCTCGGTGGATCTTCTGGATTCCTTGCCGCACTCAGGGCATTTTACATTCACAAAACCATTTACCCGAGCCAGAGGCGATTCACCTTCCTCTGTCGGGCTAAAATCATCGATTTCAGGTAGTAGAACCGGCAACTCATTTTCGGGCACCGGAACTTCACCACATTCAGGGCAAAATACTATTGGTATAGGCGCGCCCCAGTATCTTTGACGTGAAATCAACCAATCACGGATTCGAAAATTAACGGTGCTCTCCCCCAGTTCCATTTCGGCAAGTTTCTCGGTGACTCGTATTTTACCATCAGATGATGTTAAGCCATCGAATGCACCCGAATTAATCATTACGCCATAATCTTCAAAGGCCTGCTCGGATAAATCGATTTCGGATTTGCCCTCTGGGGTAATAACCGGTTTTATGGGAAGGTCAAACCTGGAAGCAAATTCCCAATCACGCTGATCATGTCCGGGTACAGCCATCACGGCCCCGGTACCATAAGTCAAAAGCACATAGTCGGCAATCCAGATCGGGACACGGTCACCGTTTATAGGGTTGATACAATAAGCGCCGGTGAATACGCCGGTCTTTTTCCTGATAGCCGACATACGATCGATCTCCGACACTTTGCGAGCCTGGTTTTGGTAGTCTTTGACTTTATCGATATAATCGGGGGTTGTGATTTTCTGTACTAACGGATGCTCCGGTGCCAGGACCATATAAGTTACGCCAAACAGCGTATCCGCTCTGGTTGTGAAAACCGGCAGCCTCTCCCCCGTTTGTTGTTCCTTGAATATGATTTCCGATCCCACGGAACGGCCAATCCAGTTTTTCTGCATCGTAACAGTTTTATTTTGCCAGTCGATCTTTTTATGGTCGTCTAAAAGTCTGTCGGCGTAGGCTGTGATCTTGAAGAACCATTGGGTTAGATCTTTTTTGGTGACCTCGGTGTCACAGCGTTCGCAGAGACCATCGATAACCTGCTCATTGGCCAGTACGGTACTACATTTCGGGCACCAATTAACCGGGGCTTTCTTACGATAAGCCAGATCTTTTTTATACAACTTCAGAAATAGCCATTGGGTCCATTTGTAGTATTCGGGATCCGATGTAGCAAACTCTGAATTCCAATCAATCATCGAGCCGATTTGTTTGAATTGATTGCGGAAATACTTGATATTTTTTTCAGTAGAAACGGCCGGATGAATTTTATGCTTTATTGCGAAATTCTCCGCCGGCAAACCAAAAGCGTCATAGCCGATCGGGAAAAACACATTGTAGCCTTGCATTCTTTTAAGCCTGGCCCAGGTGTCGGTTGGGCCGTAGTTATACCATTGGCCGATATGCATCTTGTCCCCGGATGGATATGGGAACATTACTAATGTATATAATTTCTTGTCCGCTTTGCTCAAATCGGTATTATACAGACCTTGTTCAGTCCAGTTATTCTGCCATTTCGATTCGATTTCCGTAAACGGATAATGCTGCGATTTGCTGCTACTCATTGTATCTTCCCTACGCCAAGATGTTTAATCGATATTTAAACTGTATCGTCAGAACCGTGGTTGTTATTACCGCTATTCCAAATCAAGTTCTTATTATATTTATCGCTGACGGCAATGTCAACCCCGATCATTAAAGCCAAATGGCCCCTTAAAATAATATTAATGATAATCGATTTTCTTGTTGACATATATGTTTATTTATAGTATTTAGGGCTTGAACCAGTTTGCAGCAGGGGTTTTTATCATCAACACAATATTGAATAAATCTCCTCCGTATATATGAATCGTCTATTTTCTTTATTGTAGTTATTATTGTAGTTTTAATCTTTACAAGGAAGGAAAAACTCATGAAGGGTTTAAGTAAACTTACACTGATAATCTTTGTTATGCTTTTATTTGGGGGGAGTTATTCTTTTGCTCAGTGCGATTTCACATGTTCTACCTTTGTTGCTACAATCGATTCGGTTTACCCAGGTCATGGTACATATCCAATTATGGTAAGCGTGACGACAGATAGCATTCTCGATTATATCAAGATAGAACTTGAACTTGAAGTTGGCTTGACATATGGCTCAATGGATTGGGGAGATTCTGAATGGACTGGGACGAAAAGCGCTACTGCCGATGGTCAATCGCTAGAGCTGCAATTTACCGTTGGGTCTGTCGCGGCTGGGATCCACCAGGCATTAGGAGAAATCATTTGTACGGTTGATGACACGGTCGAATTCGCTCAGTTCAAATATATAAATCATGAAGACAACGCGATTGTTTCCGTACCGTCTACTGAAGAAACATGCGATGCATATTATGACGATGGCGGCGTCCCTATCTATTCCGCTGATTACTGGTTTGAGTTGGGTCAACCAACCGGCTATTCATATCAGGGAGTCAGCGTTGGCGATCAGATACACTTAGCGTTGCTGTTTAAGCCAAATTTCCCGGTCAAACGGCTTAAGACAATGGTGCAGTGGGATTATGACGACCCATTATATCACTGTTGGGATGATTTCGAAGCCAATCCGGATTACGCCGCTTACGATGGGGGCAATGCGATTCAACGCTGGGTCAAGGACGATGATACCGTATTCGAACCAAGCGATTCGTTCTACACATTGGGTTGGTTTACATACGATGGCTACGATTACCGCACGGATTACAATGGCGACGAAGGTTTTTCCGCGTATGACACTTTATTTTTCAAAGACTACTGGACTCCTTATGTGTTTTGCGATAGTTCCGATGTCTCTCTCGGTTTTTCGGACGGCAATCACACGAATGGCGGAATCAAATATCCCGTCTATGCCTGTTCGACGAATTTCCTGAATACGGCCTATAATCCTTTCAACAGTTACGTGGATATGGTTGTGGAAGTGGACCATAGCTTCTGGTCGCAAGGATATATATATCATGTAGATATCGACAGCCTGGCATTAGATACCATTCTCTCTGTGCAAGTACCAGCCGGCGGTAACGTTCAAGATGCGTTTCTGGAAGTGGATAAAGCCGATTCGTGTAGAAAGATATTTCAAATCGATACGGATGATGGAGGTCTCTTCCAAACAGGAAAGTATACTTTGCCAAACGCAGATGAAGAGATTTTCACAATGCGACTAGTGCCCTCTGATTCATTCAGTAATTGCGTCGGCTGTAATTCGTCAGTTGACCTGGCCTGGACCTGGCAAGAGGATAATAGAATATACGACTATTTCCATCCAAACTCGGAAGCAACAAAAATTATACGGGCGGATTCTGCATCATCCAACGCTTATTTCAATACATCCCCCGGGACCGTTTACAGCGCCGGCGCTAAAATAGATGTTAAGGACAATGTAGCAGGCCTTCCTGACGGGATTCCTATCAGGTCTTATAGGGCTGTGGTCAATGTCGAAGTTGATTCGATTGTTAATACGAATTACTATGATGAATACCACCTTTATTTTACGCGCAGTGGTGGTCAGTTTACCTTTAGCGGTATCGATGATGGAGATTTTAGTATAGATTGGGACTCGCCAGATATAGGTGGCGGTGGAACTTCAATGAGTGTCTCAGGTTCCAGCTCAACCGGCGAAGTTGATGGCAGTGGTACATTACTTCAGCTAGTGTTAAATGCCCCTGGTAGAGCTAGCGGGACTACTGATATAGTCGTTGATTCTGTCATATTTGGAATCCCGGAAGGAACCGGATCACCGCTCCCACCCGGTGATTACTACATGTTGTCTGAAGATGGTTCATGTTATGCAGGATCTCCCAAGCTCGCGGATGACGCGACCATTCCTCATACCTACTACCTCTCTCAAAGCTATCCAAACCCATTCAACGCTACGGCGGTTATTGGTTATGGTATTAAGGAAGAAGGTATAGCAACCCTGGAGATATATGATATGCTGGGAAGAAAAGTGAAGACACTTGTCTCGGAGAGCAAGGCTCCCGGCGCTCATCAAGTCACCTGGAATGGTAGAAACGATTCAGGTGAAATAGTCGGCTCCGGATATTATTTCTACATCCTGAGAGCCAACGACTTCAGCCAGACGATGAAAATGACTCTTCTCAAGTAGACTAAAAGATTGGATTCATAAGACCATAGGGCGCTCATTTGGGCGCCTTTTTAAATTTACATCTACCCCATGGGATCGCGGATCTTAATACCGTTGCTCCAAATCAATACCTCATTACATTTTATCGCCGACGGCAAAATCAACCAGATTATAAAAGCCAAATGGCCCCTTAAAAAAATATTTAAAATAATCGATATTTAACTTGACAGAAAGTAAATTTAATAGTATTAGGGACCTTGAATAAGCTAGCGATTTAACACAACAAGTGACATTTTAGTTTAATAGTAGACGTATTAGTCGTAATATATGAATACAGTACTTAACAAATCTCCGCCGCTATTTAGATTGCCAATCGATCTATTCTTATTCTTCAATTTATTCATGAGTATTTGGAAAGGAGAGTTAATGTCTGATTTTAAAATCACAATCCTTTTAGCGATGCTATTAATGATAGCGCTTTTTTCCGGGGCAACTCTTTCATCGGCAAACCAGGCTGACGGCGGCAGGGATTCGCCTATTATATGTATTCCCAGCAACTCGACAATTATAATCGATACGGTTTACGCGTTTCCCGGCCAGGACAGGGTAGTCGTGCCTGTTTATTTCGAAGCTGATGGTGGCGATTCGTTAAGGGAATTCGAATTCGAAATCGTCGTACCCCCGGGATTGGATTATGCCGACGCGGTTATCGATGATGCTGATTGGGAAGGAAGTATAATTTCGCTTGACTCCGGTTCGTACCTGGAGATTCAAGGCTATGGTGATACTCTCAGTGATGATGCCACTTTTAAACTGGTAGATTTACGGTTTGCGGTTGATGAGATGGTAGACCATGATTCCACTATGAATCTATCCTTTCAGCCGGATGTCTATTTTAAAATCGTCGGCGGCGAAGAGGGTTATGATCCTGATGAGGTTAATGGTTGGGTTACCACTTATGGCGATAGCTGTTGGGTAGATGTGGATGATTCAATCACGGCGTATTCATATCAAGCTCTGGATACCAGCAGTAGTAGAAAGGATACCTTGTTTCTGGAAGTTCCGGTCGAAATTTACGCGGGCTTCCCCTGCTCGGAATTTAAATTCTGGTATCAACATCGTTCGAGTCTGGCCGATAGCGGGATTATTTACGCGGGCTATGACACATCCAGCGCATTATATAATGCCGTGGCTACCGAGGATTCCTTATGGATTCAAATCGATAATATCGCAGATCCTTCGACATTCGAAGAATCCGGTTCTTTTACATTAATTACTCTTTATTTCAGAGTAGGCGATTTCCATAGCGAATACAATGATACCGTGGCTTTTGACTCATTGCTCCAGATTATCGCTTCATATGATGAAGATGATTATCTTCTTGGTGAGGATTCGGAATATGAATATGACCTGGATGCGACCAACTTCTTTGATGGATCAGCATATTTGCCCCAATACAATCTCGAGATCGACGTGGGAAATGATGATGTACCATTAGATAGCTCGGTTACCGTGCCTGTCAAGATGCGGCCCGATTTCTGGGCCCAGTTTTATGAGTTGTTCATTTCTTATGATAGTCGAGATTTAGAGCTTACGGGAATCACCGCGGGCGGAGGCATTGTTCCTGATGATATTTCATATGGCTATGAGGATACTTCATCAGCGGATGAATTCGTTATCTGGGTTAAAACATCCTCGATTAGCGATGATGAATATATCTACCCCCATCCCACGACATACTACACGCTATTTAATCTAAATTTCGATGTAAAAGATTCACTATTAAATAATCCTGGAGATTCAACTGAGATATTTGTTAATAAGCAAACTGATGTAAGCGAAGTCCGCGATTACTTCCCCCCGGAAAGTGATACTTCTTTGCATGTTAGAAGATACAGCACCGGATGCGATAACCATTTTACGACTTATCCGGGATTCGTATATATGCCCGCGGCAAAGGTTACCGCGGATACCCATGTCCATTGCGAAGAGGATTCGGCTAATGTCCCGGTAAGGGTTCAATGGATTAAGCAAAACTCGTATGACCGAGTTTTTATTGATGTCGTAACAAAGGGACCTTTGAAGTATCGCGGTATAATTCCGGATGATACCGACTTCAAAATCGAATGGGGTACTCCGGAGATAACTGATAAACCTTCACGACTAACGGTAACCGGCGCAGTGAAGGCCGGCAAGATTGACGGCCCCGGTATATTGCTGCTTCTGGCAATGGCGGAAGAAGATCCGAAGGATGAAGTGACCGAAGTTATGCTGGAAGAGGTTCGTTTTTATCAATACTCATCTCCATTAAACCGTCTTTATGCCGACCTTGTTAATGGAGATGTGGAATCTTGTGACGGCGGAAAAGAGGGCAGAACCGTCATTCCGTCAATTCCCCAAACCCATCATCTCGCGCAAAATCATCCAAACCCGTTTAACGCGTCAACCTACATCAACTTCTATTTGGCTAATAATGATCATGTCACCCTGGAGATATTTGATATCCTTGGCCGTAAGGTTAAAAAACTTCTATCTGCTGATCTGGTTGCAGGAGACCATCAGATTTCCTGGGACTGCACAAACGAAAATGGCTCAAGTGTCGGCTCGGGATTCTATATCTACCGGCTATACACGAATGATTTCAGCAGATCCAGAAAGATGTTGTTGATGAAATGAACAAGATTAAACAATTGGAGTATTATTGGCGGCTTGGAAGAAGCTTTCAGACCTTTAATACATCAGATGCTTTAAAACGCCGGGGGCAGTTTAAACAAGGAGAAAATATGTCTAAGATAAAATTAATATTGTTAATATCCATGGTATTGGGTTTTGTCGTAAGCGGGGCGAATTTGTACGCCTCGTCAGATAGCGGCGGCCAATTGCCGATAGTTTGTGTCCCTAGAGATAGCGCTGAAATCTCCGTTAGCGAGGTTTGGGCGAATCCCGATCAACAAGATGTGGAAATCCCAATCACTTTCTCAACTGCCGGGGATGATGACCTTTCAGGATTCGAATTTAATGTGACTATACCCAATGGCTTGATTTATGATGATTTCATAGGTGGAAGTTGGGACACATTAAATTTATACATAGATACCTTATCAGGAGTTATTGAAGTCCAGGGTTGGGATGATGTTTTATCCGGAGGCGCTGAGGATACCCTCTTAACGCTTTTATTCGATATCGCCGATACTGTTGACTTCAATGTTACCATGGACCTGGATTTTACCGATGATGTCTATTTCAATTTCTCAAATAGCGGAGATACGGCGTTTGATCCGACCGAAATCGATGGCTGGGTCAAAACCGGCGATGACAGTATCTACGTGGATGTCGGCGAGGTGAACGGAAATTCTTACCAGGCTTATGATTCGACCTGTAGTGAAAAAAGTGAGATGTATGTTGAAGTACCGATTGAATTGTATACGTGTTTCAGAGCCGGCGACTACGAGTTTACGGTTAAGCATTTTCCCTTCCCGCTCCCCGATCCCCTCCCATATGAGTATGTAGGCTATGATACAACCAACGCTTTATTTGGCGCGGATGCGGTTGAGATAACTGATTACCTGTTCAGGATCCGTTGCTTGAGTGGTACAGATATTCCGGCGGGAACCGATACTACTTTGATAACCATGTGGTTCAAGATTACAGATTTCGCGGAACAATACAATAACGATCTGGAGTATGACACATCATTTGCCATTGAAGCTAATACCGCCGGAATGCGTTATGTCGAATGCTATAATTCCGACGAACGAGTCAGCCTGATACCCGGTACTAACTTCCAGGATGGTTCTATTGTCTTGCCGGATTATGATGTCACTTTCGCGGGTACGGCTTGCTATGCCGATACGGTCCAGGATACTGTCAGCGTACCTATTAGATGTAACTCCTCCTACTATGGGCAATTCTATACTAATTTGTGGAAATTCGATTACACCAAGCTAGATTTTATCGGCATCGATCCCGGTGATGAACCGGTACCTCAATCGCTTGATGCGGATGTAGTAGATACGATCGGCAACTGGGTATTCCTCGAAGTTATGACACATAATGTTGAGGATGATGAGTACATTATTTCGGGTGACAGGGTTATATACAATTTGAGATTTAATACATTGACCCAGACAGGCTTTACCTACCTGCACCCGGGATCCGAATTGTCTTACACCGGTATCCTGCAGGACTATTTCTCTTCATACAATAACGGCAAGATATTCAGGTCCAGCTTCGATTCGACAGCCTTCACGATGTCATCTTGCACAATATTTCTTAGCGGAACGGCCCCGGTAATGGCGCCGTTAGAACCACACCAAGCAGAGCAGGAATCATCCGAACTCGTATCAATAGATGACGATGAAGCTATCCCCTTCACATACAACCTGGACCAGAACTATCCCAATCCGTTCAATGCCACGACGAATATCTGTTTCAGCATTGCCGAACAGGGTCATGTTCAAATCGATATCTACGATATTCTGGGTCAAAAAGTTAAAACAATGGTCGAGGAAAATCTGCTTCCCGGCCAACATCAGGTGCGATGGAATGGCACCAACGGATATGGCTCGCAGGTCAGCTCCGGTTTCTACTTCTATATCCTTCAGGCAAATGATTTTAAGCAATCCAGGAAAATGCTCTTGCTGAAATAGGAAGTAGTGATTTTATTAAAACATTCGCAATAGCCTCATTAAAAAAGGGAGCCTTAATCGGCTCCCTTATATTATTTGCAAAAGCGTTTTTATTTAGCCGCTTAGAATAGCATGCCCACCGAGAAATAGAGTCGTGAATACTTGAATTTCAATGGGTCGTTTATCTCAGTATCTTCACCTAATACATTTATTGTCGTTAACTGGTCAAATTCGGATGAGCCAAATTGATAGGCAATATCAAACCAGATTTTTTCGAATTTCAAGCCCGAACCAACCGAGAGTATAAGTGTCTCGATTTTCTCTCCCTCTACGATATCGGCTTCGGTTACATTCAATGAATCGCCATCCCAATAATT
>JAAEQD010000379.1 GCA_024231855.1 Candidatus Zixiibacteriota bacterium | reverse complement strand
TTGGCCCCTCAGGCCAATGTGATGGCAACAATTGTTCAGGGTATGATGAATGCCAATATCCCCTGGGCTCCGATCCTTGTCGGAGGGATGATTGCTCTGGCGGTTGAGTTGTTAGGTATCCAATCACTTCCGTTTGCGATTGGACTGTACTTACCACTTTCGTTATCGACCCCATTGATGGCCGGTGGTATTCTTGCTTATCTGATTAAAAAATCGACTGGTAAGGCAGTCATTTCCAAAGCACGGTATCAAATGGGTATCCTGTTTGGTTCCGGTTTGGTCGCCGGTGATGCCTTAATCGGTGTTGGAACAGCCGGGTTGATCGTTGGTTCACTGGGTTACCGCGAATTCTTTGACAGTCATGAAGGCATGATGGGAACATTGAGTGGCTCGTTTGGACCATATTTGTCGCTTATAGCTTTTGTCTGCTTGGGGATTATGTTCTTTATGGTAGCCAAAAAATTTGGAGGCGATAACAGCCAGGCTGATTGATGAAACGTTTTCTAACCGATAATAAATGGCCGCTGGTCATATTTCTGGCGGCCTTTTTCTTACGTTTAATTTATCTTATTCAATCTCAAAGCAACCCATCGTTTGAGTTCCCGATGGTTGATGAGCTCT
>JAAEQD010000378.1 GCA_024231855.1 Candidatus Zixiibacteriota bacterium | reverse complement strand
CTGGGCATGCTTGACAGATGATGATTATTATATAGTTGCCGGCTACTGGGGACCATGGGGAGGTCTTGAAAGCGATATCCATGTCATCAAAATCGATTCACTCGGAAATACTATTTGGGCAGATACTTATGGCGGTACTGGCAGCGAAAACATCTCCGATGGCCTTAAAACACCTGATAATGAAATTATACTAATTGGACTTACATCATCATTTGGGGCCGGCGAGAATGACGCATATATTTTAAAGATCGATACAAACGGAGATACTCTCTGGACAAAAGCTTACGGCTTGGGCGACTGGGATTACGGTTTATCGATATGCCCGACATTGGATAATAACTATTTGATTTTGTGTGACTTCTATTATCTTGATTGCGAAAGTTCACAACTAACCTTAATAAAAATAGATGAAAATGGTGATTCACTATGGTCAAGAAGATATGAGGCTTTCGCGGGTATCGGTAGATCTATCATTCCAACATCCGATGGCGGTTATATTTTCGGCGGCTACTCGAATAATCCCGGCTATCTTGACGACTACTGGTTTGTCCGAACTGATGCCAATGGCGATACGCTCTGGATGAAAACCGTCGGTCATGGCGACGATCAGCGGGGTTATTCAGT
>JAAEQD010000377.1 GCA_024231855.1 Candidatus Zixiibacteriota bacterium | reverse complement strand
TGGGCGGCATTCAAAGAATCGCGGAAATCCTTAGGAATCGGATGAAACTCCACTCCTGCATATAAATCCTCGGTGTTTTCCCTGAACACTACGATATCGATACCATCTTTATAATTCAATGGATTGCCCGGATATGCTTTGCAGGGACGCAGGTTTGTGCGAAGATTGAATTCCTGACGAAGCCTGACAATCGGCGAGGAATAGATATGACCTTTCCCCTTCAGCTCGGGAATCAGCTCCGTTTCCGCTTCCTGTTTCGGTTTGGATGTAATTGCTCCGAAAAGGGCGCAATCAGTTTCGTTTAAAAGTTTAGTTGTTCTCTGCGGAAGAGGATCGGCTTCCTTACACCAAAATTCCCAACCGATATCGCCATGGATATATTCAGCATCAAGACCGATTTTATCAAGTACGATTTTTGCGGCTTCCATGACATCAACGCCAACGCCGTCGCCGGGAAGCCATGCTATTTTATACTTTGCCATTATTTCTGTTACCTCCAGAAGTTGCTTATATTAACGTTATATCAAAGTTGGATGAAAATAAAACGCTTGCCCTATATTGGCAAGCATTTTCTCTATATTATCGCGAAAATAGTCTATTTAAACCACACACCGATACTCATGTGATGTGAATTGCCAAGATCGGATGAGTATGGGACATACGCATAATCAAACGAATACAATTGATATCGAAGACCGAATCCTGCGGAGAAATCTTTGTCGCTGTAATTGAATGCGTAGCCTAATCTTGGAGCGATAATATCTTTGTAGGAATACTCTACTCCAAAATGCCCTTGCATATCGGAATCGATTTTCTTGGATAAATCTCCGGCAATTGTCCATTTACCGGAAAGGATTTCATTTGCCGGAATGTAAGATGTTCCTAACCGGAATTCATGCGGAAGGTCGAATTTCTCCTCAATAAATTTTACCTTCGGTCCCACATTCCTAAATGATGTACCTATTCTCAGTTCGGGAAGGATATTATATACCGCTCCAAAATCGGCAGCATAACCTTTAAGATCATCGTTATCGATCGACTCATAAACCATCTTAAGTCCTAAACCGACCGAAAGTTTATTGGTAATCATTCTGCCCCAAGATGCTCCAATCGAGAAATCGTGAGCATTGAAGGTAAAAATCGGGTCGTTAGTCGGTCCGGTGCGCTTTTCGATATCTGGAATTGTGAAAAGATTGATTCCAAAACCGAAATAGTTATTCCCAAGCCATTGGAAATTACCGCCA
>JAAEQD010000376.1 GCA_024231855.1 Candidatus Zixiibacteriota bacterium | reverse complement strand
GGCGTATTAACCAGATTACCAACGCCGCCGAGCGGGTGACTCAGGGGGACCTGACCATTCACATTGACGATGAACGTCATGACGAGCTTGGCCGGTTGGCGCGAGCTTTTAATCAAATGGTTGGCAATTTAAACAATCTCCACCAGAGTCGTGATTTATTAAGCCGAACTATGTCGCCGGCCGTGCGGCAATCATTAATTGAAAGAGGCTTGGATTTTCGGGGTATCACTCAACCGGTGAGCATCCTTTTTATAGACATCAAGGGTTTTACCCAGATTACCGAGAAGTACAATACGGAACAAGTTGTTTTTTTCCTAAATGATTATTATAGCAGTATCGCCAACCAGGTTCACGCCGGCGGAGGAATCATCGGTAAATATGGCGGCGACTCGATTATGGCCTTTTTTGGGGCGCCTGATCCCGAACCGTCATCAAAATCGTCAACGGCAGCCCTGCTAACGGCGTTGGCGTTACAAGAAATCATCGAGGGACTGAGTGAGCGCTGGATGGTCCTGGATATGCCCCCCATCCGAGTCGGGATGGGTATCAGCACCGGGCCGGTAGTGGCCGGGCCAATTGGTTCCACAGATCAATTTGAGTACACCGTGATTGGCGATGCGGTCAACCTGGCCGCCCGACTGCAAGGCTTGACCCGTACCATCCTGGGTTACGGGATTATACTGGACGCAACAACCTATGAACTATTGGAGGAAAAGGTCAAGCTTCAGTTTATAGTCATCGGTTTGAAACATTATGAAACGTTGGACGATAAAGAAAAAGCCAGAATGCCGGTTCAATTGGTTGATTTTGGCCGGACATTTGTCAGAGGCAAGAAAGGCCAGGTTCATATTTACGGCATTCCAGATTACGATCCAGAATTAGAGAGTAAAAGTTCTGAATCCGAGCGGCTGGCAAAAGCGTCATTATTGGTCACAGCGCCTTGATATCAAGCGACCCAACAGGTATTATTTTTGTAACTACTCAGCCCTATGTCATTCCGAGGCCGAAGGCCGAGGAATCCCCATATAAGCAGCAACTAAGTAGAAGGTTTGC
>JAAEQD010000375.1 GCA_024231855.1 Candidatus Zixiibacteriota bacterium | reverse complement strand
ATGGTTTAGTTATCAGTAGAGTTAATGACAGCGCCTCAAGTAGTCCATAATCAACTAGCATTTCCAAGAAAGTAGACCACTTCCAGCCGGCCTGATATAGATCGACCTGTGAATATTTATTTAGATTTTAATATTAATCAACAAGTTTTCAACATTGCAAACACAGGAATTAAGTACAAGCTGGCAGGAATGCCTCGGCATATTGAAAGATAGAATTCAGCCGCAGAGCTATAACACCTGGCTCAAACCGACCCGGCTTATCGAAGACAATGGTAGTCATCTTATGATTAGCGTTCCCAACCGTTTTGTAGCCAGTTGGTTGGAAGGGCATTATGTAAGTCACATAGATGACGCGGTAGCGGCAATTTTTGGACAGAAGCGAGAACTAAAGTTTACAATTTCACCGGATGGCTGCGAAATAGATATCCCGCCGGTGATCAAAACAGAGAAAAAGGAACCGGATTTTTATTCGGAAACCTTTCTGAATCCCCGCTACAATTTCGATAGTTTCGTAGTCGGCGATTCTAATCAGTTTGCTCATGCCGCCTCGTTGGCTGTAGCCGAGGCGCCATCGGGTAATAAATTTAATCCATTTTATATATATGGCGGTGTCGGCCTCGGTAAAACTCACCTGGCCCAGGCTATTGGTAATTTCGTAATCCAAGCAAATCGTAATTTATCGGTTTTGTATGTTACCTCGGAGAAATTCACCAACGATTTTATTAATGCCATAGCTACTCAGAAAACGGCCGATTTTGCCAATTATTACAGAAGTATCGACCTTCTGATAATTGATGATATCCAGTTTTTAACCGGCAAAGAAGCTACCCAAGTTCAGTTTTTTCACACTTTCAATGCCTTGCATCAAAGCGGCAAACAGATAGTACTCACTTCCGACAGACCGCCCCAGGAGATTTACGGTTTGGAGGAACGTCTCTTATCACGGTTCCAAAGCGGCCTGGTTACGGATATTCAACCTCCCGATTTCGAGATGAGGCTGGCGATTCTTAACAAAAAAATCGAATCGGAGAGTATTAAAATTGATGCTGATGTGGCGGCTTTTATAGCCGATAAAGTCCGCTCGAATATCCGCGAACTCGAGGGATTGCTTATTCGTTTGGGAGCGTATTATTCCCTTACCGGCAGGCAGATAACCTGTAACCTGGTTAATGAAATACTGGGCAAGAAAAGCGATAAAAGGCAAAAGGAGATGGCCCTCGAGGATATCCAGGAAATAGTTGCCGAATATTTTAAAATATCGGCCGAGCAAATCGCCGGCAAGACAAAAACTGTCGAGGTGGCCACGGCCCGTCAAATTGCCATGTATGTCGCCCGGCATCATACAACCTATTCACTGAAAACGATCGGTAAATTTTTCGGCGGCCGAGATCATTCGACGGTAATTCACTCGATTAACAAAATAACTCAGGCTTTGGGGCAGGATTCGCTTCTGAAGTTCAGGGTGGATGAGATAATTAAAAAATTACAATCCGATTAGCGCGATTGGAAAGGAAAGAACAACCAAAAAACGAAAAGGGGGATTAAGTACAATTGATTGCTTTCCATATATAAAATGTATATATGGTAAAATGTGATGTGAGTGTCATTAGGGTTTAATACCTCAAGGTTATTGCCTCGTGGGGGGCCTATGTTAGAACTAAACCCTTGGACCAGATTTCGGAAAATTGATTGCACCGAATCGTCACTTAAAGAATGGCAAAGGCAAGCTTTGGAATTGCACGATGAACTTGATTATGAAAACAATAAAATTCAATCAAAGATTAAGCTCCTCTTCAAGCAACTCAAGAGTTTTGAATGAAATCGTGATGCCTTGACGAAATTTGAATTGAGATAGTTGTTAATTCTCGACTACCGTATCCTGGAAGCTAGATAGCATAATATTAATAACGCCAGCAAGCCACGTTTTGTTCGGAGTATGATTATCAATCATTTTCTTAAGCGTATGAGTATGTTATCCGCGATTTGAATTGATAAAATACCAACCAACCCTTATAATGAGTTTAAATGATATGCCGCCGTTTTAATCCAAAACCTTTACCGTGGAACTTTAAATGGGTACAAGAAGTTAAAAAACCGACAAATTCGATCAATGATAAAATGGAAAAGGAGCGCCTATAATGCTCAAGATGAATGACACCGCCTTGATAATAGTTGATGTTCAGGGTAAGTTGGCCACGTTGATGCACGAAAGTGATGAGCTGTTTGATAACCTGGTGAAAATCACCCGCGGCGCCTGGGTACTCGGGCTGCCTATTTTATGGAATGAGCAACTCCCCGATAAGCTTGGTCCTACTATTTCCCAGATTAAGGAAATTCTCAAAGGGATGGAACCGATGGCTAAAAAGTCTTTCAGCTGTTGCGGTAATGATGATTTCAAAAACAAGCTCAAGGCATCTAATTGCCATCAGGTGCTTCTAACAGGTATTGAAACACATGTCTGTGTCTATCAAACGGCCCTTGATCTGATTAATGACGGTTTCGAGGTTTATCTGGTAGGTGATGCTGTTTCGTCGCGCAAGCTTGAGAACAAGCGGATAGGTATCCAGGCGATGAAAGATGCCGGCGCTAAAATCACCAGCGTGGAGATGGCGTTATTCGAGATGCTGGAAGTTGCCGAGGGCGATAAGTTTAAACAAATTATTAAAATCGTGAAGTAGCTATATGAAGACGATAGGCTTGATAGGCGGCATGACTTGGCGGTCGACGGTTGAATACTATCGCGTAATCAATGAGACTGTTGACAAAAGGCTGGGCTCTTCCCATTCGGCCCGGTGCCTGATCTATTCGGTTGAATTCGGTGAAGTGAACAAACTGCAGCATCAAGGCCGATGGCTTGAGCTTGACGATATCATGATAGATGCGGCGGTCCGCCTCGAGAAAGCCGGCGCCGAACTAATATTAATCTGTGCCAATACAATGCATAAGTCGGCCGATCGAGTTCAAGCCGCCGTCAAAATACCGCTTCTGCATATCGCCGATGAGACCGCCGCGACGATAAAGAGCGAAAACCTTAATAAAGTTGGCCTGTTGGGTACGAAATTCACCATGGAGGAGGATTTTTATAAGGGCCGACTTAAAGATAAATTCGATATCGAGGTTCTTATCCCCGATAAACAGGACCGGCAAATCGTTCATGACGTGATATATGACGAACTGGGCGCCGGTGTAATTAATGATGATTCACGACAGCTATATATTAAAATCATTAAGTTGCTAACCGAACGAGGCGCCGAGGGGATTGTCCTGGGCTGCACTGAGATACCGCTGCTTATAAGCCGGAATAATTGTCCCGTACCGGTTTTTGATACTACATTAATCCATGCCGAGGCCGCGGTTAATTTCGCACTGGCTTGAGTACAGTAAAAAATGTTGTCAAATTAATATAGAATAAATTTATTTTTTGATTGCGTTGTGCCTGAAAAACGTTATATTTAGTTACTGATACGCGTTTACCGACGCGGTTAAAGGGGGATCTTCCGGAATAACTTCTCGGAATACTCGTAACACGAATATGTAATGTAAAAAGGCAGAAGTAATGGAAAGAGTTTGCATAATGTCATCGAGCCTGGCTTCGGTGGGTTACAATTCGATTAAGCAAACTTTGGAGATCGAATTCAACTGGGGCGGCGTCTATCAGTATCATGACGTGCCCGAGGAAGTTTATATAAAATTACTGGCGTCCGATTCACCGGGCCAGTATTTCAAAAGGTATATCAATAAAGCCGGTTTCGAGTTCGAGAAGGTCGGCTGACTAAAATTTCATCTTGATAATTAATTCTAATCCAGGTAACAAAATCGATCTATTTTCAACATTTATCATGACCGATCATTCCCCGCTATCATCGTTTTTATCGTTACGTGAATTACTATAGCCCTTAATAAGCTCCCCAAAACCATCGGTTTTGCCCTGAACGTATTCGGCGAATTCATACAGTCTATTCATCGTCTCGGAACTGATAGCGTGCTCCATCTGGCAGGCGTCGTTTTCGGCGGTTTCGGGATCCACACTCAAAACATCGACTAAAAAGCGAGTCAGGAAATTATGCCGTTTAAGAAGACGGGCTGCCAGATCGCGGCCGGATTCGGTCAACTCGACAAACTCACGAGCTTCGTAATTGACCAGACCGGCCTGGTCCAGACGTTTAAGGGCGCTAACCACGCTCGACATCTTGACATCCTTAGCCCTGGCGATATCGCGGACACGGGCGATCTTGTGCGCCTCGATAAGATTATATATGATTTCGATATAGTCCTCGAGACTTTCCGAAAGCTCTCCGATTAGCGGACTCTCTTTATCTGTCATGACCGACCCCTTCTAACGCGCCCCGGCTACCATCTATAGCTTACCAGATTTTTCAAAAGTTTTCATCGTTTTCATTGTTTTATTTTTATCGACGCAACTACAGCCGCAATCCCCGCAGGTTTTGCCACTGGCTTCGCCGATTAATTTCCTTATAGCGAAGTATGCCGCTGCGGCGACAATAGCAATGACTATCGAATATTCAAACATACTTTTATCCTCGTTTACCCCAGCCCCAGGAATTTCCCGCCTTGATATATCGCGAATGATATCACCCAGGCCAGGCCAAATGTATACGAAAACTGAAATACCGTCTCTTTCCACGATCCGCTTTCACGCAGAAATACCGCCATGGCCGCCATGCAAGGCACATAAAGCAGGATGAATACAAGAAACGAATAGGCGATTAGTTTAGAATACTTCGGATCACCGGCCAGGTTGTTTCGAAGCGATTGTGAGCTTTCATCCACCTCGCCTACGCCATAGACCGTGCCCATCGTCGAGACTACTACTTCCTTGGCGGCAAAGCCTGAGATCATGGCTATACCCAGCCGCCAGTCGAAGCCCAGCGGCTCGATAACCGGCTCGATTAATTTGCCCAATCTGCCGGCGATACTGTTTTCGAGGTTCTCGGAAACCATCAGGTTTTCACTCTCTTCAATAATTCTGTTTCTCTGCAATAAACCTATTTGCCCTGAATCAAAATCCGACCGGGCATTATTAATTATTAAACTGAAGTCCCGGCTGTAATTAGAATTCTCCGGAAAGGTCATTAAAAACCACATGACTATCGAAACGCTCAGGATAATCGTGCCGGCCTTGCGAAGGTAAAGCCAGGAACGCTCCCACATATGTAAAAACAGGCTCCTGAAAGTCGGCATACGATAGGGCGGAAGTTCCATCACCAGGGGTGACGACATTCCTTTAAACCGGGTGCCGCGTAAAACCTTGACCATGATAATAGCTATAACTACACCAATAGCATATATAGAGAAAACCACGGTGCCAGCGTTATGTGGCCAGAACGCGCCGCAGACCAGGATATATACCGGCAGCCGCGCTCCGCAGCTCATGAAATTCGTTACATGCATAGTGACCAGGCGATCGGTTTTATCATCGATTATGCGGCTGCCCATGAAAGCCGGCACAGTACAGCCGAAACCGATCAACATCGGAATAAACGATTTGCCATGCAAGCCGATCTTGTGCATTATCCTATCCATTATAAAAGCCGCCCGGGCCATATAGCCGGTATCCTCCAAAATCGCGATGGCTAAAAATAGCAGCATGATATTGGGTAAAAATACGATAACCCCGCCGACTCCTCCGATTATACCGTCCACGATAAGCGAATTAACCAAACCTTCGGGAATATATGTCGCCGCCAGGTAACTGACTCCGCCGATTACCCATTCGATCAAGGCCATCGGCTTTTCGCCGAGTGAGAAAGTCAGTTGGAATACCAGCCACATCAGGATCGCGAAAATCGGTAGGCCCAGGTTGGGATGGATAAGCAGGTTGTCAATCGAATCGGAAATATCTTGCCGGCGTTCGGCGGTCATGCTGGTCGCTTCGGAACAGGCGCCGCTGATGAAACCGTAGCGTTTGTCGGTAATCACCGAGGCCGGTTCATCGCCGTAAATCGCCTGGAGATGTTTTCTGCCGGCCGCGGCCTGCCGGAAAAGATCATCCGAGTATTTATGCTTGATTAAATATTTCATTATTTCGCGGTCATTCTCGATAAGTTTCAAAGCCAGCCACTTTGGTCGATAGCTGTTAGTCGATGAATTATCTTTTTTTATCAGATCACAGAGCTTGCATATCTCATCCTGAAATTCCTTGCCGTATTTGACTTTTGCCGGGGTATCCGCTTGCCCGTTTTCGGCGGTATCTATAATTTTCTCCAGAATTTCAGCCATCCCTTTTCTTTTATTGCCTATAGTCGGGATAACCGGGATATTCAAAAGCGTTGACAGGTATTTGTGATCGATATTGATACCTCTTTTTTGAGCAGTATCGCTCATGTTTAAAGCGATAATCATGGGGATGCCAAGTTCGCTGATCTGAGTTGACAGATACAGATTCCGCTCGATATTGGAGGCATCCACGATATCGACCACGATATCAGGCTTATTATCGATTATATAGTTGCGCGCGATTATCTCATCGAGGGAGCCGGCCGACAGGGAGTAGGTACCGGGCAGATCGATTAATTTGATCCGGTAGCCGCCATGAATAAGGTGTCCCTCTTTTTTTTCGACAGTAACACCCGGAAAATTGCCGACATGCTGGTTGGCGCCGGTTAAGTTGTTGAATATTGTTGTCTTACCGGAATTGGGATTACCCGCCAGGGCAACGGTGATATGTTTATGAGATGGAGCCATTCTCTTTTATCTTGATCCTGAGGGCCATTCCCCGGCCGATTGCCAGCTTGGTTTGCCGCACCTCGATCTCGATTGGGCCATGCCCGGAATTCAGTAGAATCTTAAATTTTACTCCCGGATTTAGTCCCATCGAATAGATTTTCTCCCGAAACGCCTGTCCACCCTCCAGCCCAAGCATAGTATAAGACCTGCCTACAGCCGCATTGTCAAGGTGTAAGCCGTTGTTAGGCTGGTTATTTTTGGCCTTAGAGCCATCTCCGGCTGGCCAGCCCCAAAATCTCATTCGGACTAATCTCCTTCCTGTTATACTTATCTAATAAAATTAGATTTACCTTTAATGTCAACATTAAAATAAATAAAAATGTTTCATGGATTGAAAAACTCGAATATATAGATAATCTTCTTGACTAACGATGTTGGCTGTCCCTATATTACTATATATTAAACATCGTGCACAACATCTTGCCTTTACTGAAGCTTTACTGGCAATGGCTGATCTTTAAAATCCTGGAGGATAATATGAAACGCGTAAGTATTATTATGCTAGGGCTATTTATTTTGCTGATGGCTGTTGATATCGGCGCTCAAATCTCAATGTCAGATATAAGCAATCGGCAGCTATCATTTACCGAGAATCAGGGCCAGTTCGGCGACAAGACGCTTTTCAAGGCCGAGGCTGGTGGTGCGACGTTTTATTTCTGTTCTGATGAGGTTGCTTATCTTTTTGAACGTGATACTGATGAACTAATCGATGATAGATCCGCCCTGGATAACGATCCACCCAACATGACAGCCAGGAAAAGTCAGCCCAGGTATAAACAGGAAGCCATGTTAGTAAAAGCACAGTTTATCGGCGCCAATCCAAATCCGGAGATTATCGGCGCGGATCGCTTATCGCATAACAATAACTATTTCCTCGGCAATGATCGATCAAAGTGGCAGACAGATGTGCCGAACTACTCATCAATAGCCTATAAGGATATATATCCCGGGATAAATCTAAAATACTATGGCGATGGTAGATCAATGAAATACGATTTCATTATTAGTTCGGGGGCAGATATATCCCGGATACGGATTCGCTACGAGGGCGTGGATGAGTTATCGATCACTCCAGCCGGCGATCTTCAGGCCTCCACTCAGTTTGGGCCGGTATATGAGAAAGTACCCTATATCTATCAGGAGATAAGCGGAAAACAGCATGAAGTAATCGGCCGCTATGAACTATTCGAACCAGGCGTGTTTGGTTTCGCGGTCGATGACGGTTACGATCCCGCTTATCCATTGGTTATCGATCCGGAACTGGTTTATAGCACATTCATTGGCTCCCCCGGCGCGAATACAGTTAATGACATTGATGTTGATTCGGAAGGTAACATGTATATCACCGGCTGGACACAGGGCGGTTCTTACCCATTGGTCAATCCCTATGAAAATGAATTTTTTGATGGTAGCTCGATTATAGTATCCAAAATCTCCTCGTCAGGTGATTCTCTAATCTATAGCAGCATGATTGGCGGAAGCGCTAATGAGGCAGGCTATGCAATTGCCGTTGATCAAGATGGTTTCGCCTATTTTACGGGCCATACATTCTCTGCCGACTTTCCTTTAGAAAATGCAATCGATGAGACCGTTCAGAGTGATGAAGCATTCGTAATCAAACTTTCTCCTGAAGGTAATTCCCTTGTCTACAGTACATATCTTGGTGGATCTGCTAACGATACCGGAAATGATATAATTGCTGACTATTCTGGAAATGCAATTGTTGTCGGAGAAACACGTTCAGAAGATTTTCCTACGTTCAATCCGCTTTATGGTGATAATTCTTCTGACGATGGCTTTGTCACGAAATTAAATTCGGATGGCAGCGCGTTTATATTCAGC
The DNA here is from genome assembly GCA_024231855.1 of Candidatus Zixiibacteriota bacterium. Taxonomy (GTDB): domain Bacteria; phylum Zixibacteria; class MSB-5A5; order UBA10806; family 4484-95; genus JAAEQD01. The sequence goes on along the minus strand of JAAEQD010000375.1, from coordinate 76,102 downwards.
ACGTACCTGGGCGGAGACGACTCAGATCGGCCGCAAGGAGTTGGGGTTGACGCGGCCGGTAATATTTATGTTGCAGGTTCTACCCAATCAACTGACTTTCCAGTGACAGATTGTTACGATAATTCAAGAAATGACGTAGGGGGTTGGGATGCATTCATAACAAAGATGTCTCCCGAAGGAACTATCTTGCTTTATGGTAGTTACCTGGGAGGATTTGAGTATGATTGGGCTACGGGTGTAGCGGTTGATCAAGATGGATTCGCCTATGTCACAGGACAAACTAATTCGACTAATTTTCCCGTGGTAAATCCGTGGGACGGGACCTACAACGGCGATCTCGATGCTTTTGTATCGAAATTTTCCCAGGATGGTGAGGAACTTTTATACAGCACATACATCGGTGGTACTAATTGGGATTCCTTCGAAGACATAGCCGCGGACAACAATGGAAATGCCTACGTTGCCGGCAAAACTTATTCTGCCGATTTTCCGATGATTGATTCTTACGATTCAACTTATAACGGCGTTGATGATGTTATTGCCGCCAAATTTTCGACAGTTTCAGGCTGTCTTTTAACCAGCACCTATTTTGGCGGTGATAATGATGAAATTTGCAACGGAGTAGCTTTGGATGATAATGCCAATTTTTACCTGGCCGGCGAAACCCATTCGGACGATTTACCGATTGTTGAACCTTACAATGATACCTATGGCGGCGGCGATGATAGTTTTGTGGCCAAATTTCATATGGGCGATGAAACCATCGAATCGGGAGCGATAACGGGAACCGTTACGGATGAACTGGAAATCGGAATCGAAGGCGTGATTGTTACGATTGACGGAAAAGACTGGCAGGGTGAATCAAATTTCGCCGGAGAATTTCTTTTCAGCGACCTTTGCCAGGGTATTTATGAGCTTACATTCTTCCATACATTATATTGTGATTCGATATTAACCAATGTTATCGTTGGCGAAGGGGAAACCGCGGTTGTTGAGATGTCTCTTGCCAGTGGCGGCTTTTTTTCTGGCGCTGTCAGCGATGGGGAATCCGAACCTATCGAGGATGTAGAGATTTCAGTAATCGGTACAGATTTCAATACTTCCACTAATAGCCTGGGAGAATATATGTTTACCGGTATCTGTCCGGGCGTTTACGACGCGGTTTTTTCGAAACCATATTATCAGGAAGCAACAGTGATGGAAATCGAAATTCAAACGGCGGACACGACGGAATTGGATGTAGTTATTGAGACGGCGTCCGAGCATGTCACATTCTGGTACGGCAACACTGACCTGTCACCGATTAGCGCTCCCATAGGCGAAATAGCATCAATAGACGTATACGCACAGACTACGGAAAACGCTGACGTTGCTGACTTACAATTGGTCCTCGCCGTAGACGATCTATATTTTGATTGTTTTATTATTGAGCCGGAATTATTACTGTTTTACCCACTCTCGGAATGGGATGTAACCTCACTGGAAGACCCTGTCAGTAACTACCCAAGCCCGGCGGGATGGACAAGCCTGACCTTTATTGGCCTTGCCGAGATATTCGAGCCATATGATTTCATCTGGCTTAACAGCGAAACGCCATCTCTAGTAATGAGTTTTAGAATACAGACGGTAGATGATCAAGATTTGTACGGTCAGACTTTTAATTGTCTCGACCAAGGCGTTCATCGCTTTATGAATACGCCTCACGCCGGCGACCCTGAAGGGGGAGCCGGATACCCTGTGTATGAATTTTACAGCCCGGTAACATTCGGCGAAAATCCAAATTATCCCTATCTGCCCGGCGATGTCAACATGTACAACGGCGCCTGGCCGCCGATAGTTATCGGTGGCGACGTCACGTATTTGGTCGGCTATTTCCGAAGCGGTATGCCTGATGCCGGCTGTCGGCTTGACGGTTTCTGGGCATCGGCCGATGCCAACGGCGATTGCAGCGTAATCGGCAGTGATGTTACCTACCTGGTCAATTATTTTAGGGGCATGCAAGACTTACCTCGGTTTTGCCCGGATTTCGAATCGCTATGGCCGACACCAGACGATTTACCTGGCGAAGAACCTCTGGATTGGCCTGGCTGTGATTAATTGAGCTTATAATTATAATAGCCGGCGTGGGTCCATGCACGCCAGTTTGCTTTTCGTTTAACATCTATTTTTATAAAAACATTGGTTATCTCTGTTAGTATAATTTATATTGCTTTGAATAGTTTGCGGGGTGGTGTGTATTTAATCTAAGAATAATTTCGGGGGGAGGGGAAGGTATCATGACTCATCCAACAATTGTTTCACTGATATTTATTATTCTAAGTTCTCTATTTATTGGCAATGCCGGGGCTTTCGATATCGACACATTCATTTCGAATTTCGAGGACAAGAACGATCAAACCGCGCTTGTCGGTCAGATAGACAGCTTGACGATTATCCGCGGTAACGCCGAGTTCCATCTCGGCAAAGGCGAGTTGACTCTGTTTGATTTCGGTTGCAGTAAACCTATGGCTATATCGTTTAGCGGAACCGGCAGATTTGCTTATACGCCGCCTGATAATATAGAACTTCATCAGTTAAAAAAGTTTACAGGTGAAGCCAAATTGGATGCGGAATTTGAATCTATTGCTTTTTATTACTCAGTCGAATTGGACGATTTTTCAGATTTTTCGATTTTTCACCCCGCCGAGATAACGAAAATGGCTTGGGATAACATCCAGGATTGTAAAAACGATGCTCTTGACCATTTGAATTTTTCAGTTCCTAATAAACTGTTGAGTGATATGCTCACGGAGGGCCCGGGTACATTTTTCATGGCAGATTTCCGGATTGATAAATTCGAGCGTTTGATGTTTGTTGAAGATCCCTCTAATGATGATTGGTATACCCTAAGCAAATTAACCAGAAAGCATAATAGCAAGGAGTATGATACTTATAGCGCTTATTCGCCTGATCGAGATTTAGCAAGTACCCGCGGCATGGCCGTAATAGATATTAAGCATTATGAAATAGGATCGACAATCGACAGGGGCGGCAATATGATAGCCAATTGCCGAATTCATTTTGTTCCGATGAAATGGGGAAGCAGATTCGTTTATTTCGATTGGTATCATAAAAACCGCGCTATTTCAGCGAGTGATTCCAGGGGTGATTCATTAAAGATAGTAAGTATAAATGATGAGCCGGGACTTGGTATAGTGTTTGATGGGGCTCTGCCGTTGGGAGAACAACAGTATATCGATATTGAATATGAATGTAACTCCCTTAAAAATATCTGGGGCGTGTATTATATTAGCGGCTTAACCAGTTGGTATCCTAAAAACCCATTCTGGGATAGAACCACGTTTAAATTAACCTTCGATTGCCAGAAAGATTACGAGGTAATAAGCTGCGGTGAATTAACGGAAACCCAAATTGAAGGCGAAAGATCGATCACTAAATGGGCCGGAATGATCCCGGTTGAATATTTTTCCTTTAACATCGGTATTTTTAATTCCCAAAAATCAGATCGATTGTACTTGCCATCCACGAACGTATATATGGCAAAAAATATCCCCCACAATGATATTCAGGAGTTTTATGCTAAATATTTTGGAGAATTATCCAGCGGAGACATGTTGAGTCAGGTGACGTCCGATGTTTCAAGCGCATTGACATTTTTTCAGAATTTATTCGAATATTACCCGTTTGAATCTATAAAAGTGGTTGAAATCCCAGCCAGTTTCGGGCAGGGTTCTCCTGGTTTAATTCATTTAAGTTGGGGGACATTCCAGTTCGCCGATCGCGTTATCGGTCAGGCACAATTTAAGGCTCACGAAATATCTCATCAGTGGTGGGGGCATGTTGTTGACCATGACAGCTATCGGGATGTTTGGATAACGGAGGGCCTCGCCGAATACAGCGGATTTTTGTATTTCCAAAGCGTGGCCCTGGAAACCGATAGCTGGAAGGATATTGTTTCTGACTGGCAGGAGGATATAATAAACGGCGCCGGCGACGCGGAGGGAACCATAGCCGGACCGGTAGTACTTGGGAGAAGGTTAAATTCATCATTATCCGACGATTATTCCCTGATAACATATTCCAAAGGCGCGTATATATTCCACATGATGCGATATCTATTGTATGATTATACAAATAATAGCGATGCGGCTTTTAAGGCGTTTCTGAATGATCTGCTAATACAATATAATGATAGACCAATTACATCTATTGGCCTGCAAAAATTATTGGAGGATCATCTCAAATCTGACATGTCCTGGTTTTTTAACCAGTGGGTTTACGGAACCGGAATACCTACTTATCACTTTTCCTACGATCACAGGAAAACCGATGATGATAAATTTATGGTAACCTGTCATGTGCGCCAGGAAAACGTTCCCGATAATTTTATGATGTTGGTTCCGATAACAGTGTTGTTCGGCGGTGATCAATATGTGCATTTGAAACTATGGATCGATAAAGCCGAGAACGAAATACAGCTTCCATTGTTACCCTTAAAACCGAAGAGGATCGATTTCAATACATATGATGCTGTTCTTTGCCGAGTAAAAGATAAGTAACTAATATACATCAGGAGGACCAATGAAGATTAATGTACACTTTTCGGTGTTAGTTGCGACCATGATTATATTTTTAACCGCCGGCGTAAATGCCCGGGCTTTTGATGTCGATACATTCGTATCGAATTTCGAGAACAAGAACGATCAAACCGTGCTTGTCGGCCAGATCGATAGCTTAACGATTATCCGGGGTAACGCCGAGTTCCATCTCGGCAAAGGCGAGTTGACGATTCTTGATTTCGGCGGTGGCAAGCCCTGCGCGATGGTATTTAAGGGCAAGGTACATTTTATCTATTCGCCGCCGGATGAGATCGAACATTACCAGTTGATGAAATTTACCGGCAAAGACACTATTGATTGCAAATTCGATGATATCACCTTCCTTTATACCGTGGACATAGACAATTTCCCGAATACTACGACCTTTTCCAGTAAAAATCTAAGTGGCGATATGTGGTATGACTTGCGCGATATTCGAAACGCGAGCGAGGATCATCTTGGAATCTATCTGGCTAATAATCTTATTGGTGATTTACTAAATGATGGGCCGGGTTCTTTTTTATATGCGGATTTCAAGATGACTAAATTCGATCATCTTGCTTTCATCGATGATCCAACCCGAGACGATCGATACACGTTGTGCAAGCTTGTAAGGAAGAGCGGACATGCCAGTTGCGATGTGTGGTGCGGGTATTCCGATGATAACAGTTTGCCGTCGCAGCGAGGTTTAATGGCGATAGATATTAAGCATTACGTTATCGATTCCAGAATCGAACGGGGCGATAAGATGCTCGTTAAATGCCGAATTAGTTATACTCCCATGCAAATGGGTAAATTATACTTGCCGTTTTTCTGGTATAAAAAAAACCAACCTTTGTTGGCCATGAGCTCTGACGGAGACACATTAAAAATTGTTCATAAAAAAGACTCCCCTGGTTTTGGCGTGGTCTTAAAAGAACCAATGTCTATCGGAGAAGACGATTATATTGATATTGAATATCAAGGCGAGACATTGATCAAAGCTTGGGGTTATTTTTTCAATATGGCTCAAACATATTGGTATCCGCGAAATATATTTCGCGACAAAGCAACGTTCGAGCTTTCCTTTAAATGCTCCGAGGATTTTCAGGCTGTCGCTTCGGCGACTTTGGTAGATTCCCAAACAAAAGATGGCTTCAACATCACCAGGTGGCGTCAAGACGTGCCTGTTGTAATTGCCACTTTCGAGCTTGGTCTATATAATAATGATGTATTTTTAGAGCTGGGAATACCACCTGTTAACATATTCTATTCCAAATCTATGACGAGAAAGGAACAGTTAGGAAACTCGGCGCACGACATCGTTTTAAGCTTAAAATACTTTAGTACGCTTTTTGGACCTTGTCCATTTGATACATTAAAAGTAGCTGAATTTCCAGGCTATCATGGTCTGGGAGCGCCAGGTCTTTTGCACCTTACGGACATTACCACGTGGTCAGATTATTCACCGAATAAAGGATCATTTGAACAGTTCCGCTCACACGAAGTAGCTCATCAATGGTGGTACCATATCGTTGGCGTGGAAAGTTATCGTGATACCTGGATTATTGAGGGATTGGCGGAGTATTGCGGCTATGCTTTCTATCAATCGGCTTTTAAGAATACAGAAATCTGCAAAAACATCTTATGGAATTGGCGTCTTAATGTTAACCCGCCTGGCCCCGGCGAATCTATAGGTTCAGAAGCTGGTCCAGTAGTGATGGGGCGCAGGTTGAATTCATCGAAATCCAAGGATTATTCGGTCATAGTCTACGATAAATCGGCCTACATCTTCCACATGATTCGCTACCTGTTTCATGATTACAAAAGTGATTCCGACGATGCCTTTCTCGCTTTCCTGCGCGACCTGCTCGATAGATATAAAGACAAACCTATCACCACTTCCGGCCTGCAGGAGGTTGTCGAGGCGCATGCCCAGACGGATATGGATTGGTTTTTCGATCAGTGGGTCTACGGAATACATATTCCGACTTACAGATTCTCATACGATACAGAAAAGACCGCCGATGGCCAATTTCAGGTCACCTGTCATGTGAAACAGGAGGACGTGCCCGATGGCTTCAAGATGATTGTCCCCTTGACGGTGGTTTTTGATGACGGACAATTCGCCCATATGCAGTACTGGATCGATCAACCCCAGATGGATATCGAGCTTCCCCCGCTACCGATAAAGCCGAAGAAGATAGATTTTAACACATACGATGCGGTTTTGGCCAGGGTAATTGACTAATAGCATTTTACAGCAGGTGAACAGATGAAAGTTAGTACAATCTTTTCAGCATTAATAATACCAGGATTAATACTAATCGTATCCGGTGATAATGCCCGGGCTTTCGATGTCGATACATTCGTTTCTAATTTCGAGAACAGGAACGATCAAACCGCGTTTGTCGGCCAGATTGACTCGTTAACGATTATCCGTGGCAATTTCGAATTTCATCTCGGTCAGGGCGAGCTGACGGTTCTTGATTTCGGCGGCGGTATGCCCTGCGCGATGGTATTCGACGGCCCGGTGAGGTTTCGCTACAGTCCACCCGATGAGATCGAGCGCTATCAGCTCGAACGTCTGTACGATCGTTCCGCTATCGAGGACACACTGGATAATTTAACCCTGTTTTATACTATTAATCTGACGGATTTTCCGGACACTTCACGCTTCAAGCGCAAACGCGTTTCCAATCAAGTTTGGAGAAGGCTGGCCAAAGCGCAGGATTACGCGTTCGATTATTTCAGCGAGTATATGCCTAACAAGCTGCTTAACGATATTCTGTCGAATCAAACCGGGACGTATTTCTATGCCGATATCTGGATTTCACGTTATAATCATCTCGTATTTATCGAAGACCATCGCTTTGATGATGTCTACCGTCTGTATAAACCAAGGCTCGAGGGAGGCCTAAAAACATACGATGTGCTGGCGGGCCATTCGCCTGATAACTCCCGAAAAGCTCTTCGCGAATTGAACCCCATTGATGTGACTCATTATGAAATTGAATCGAAGATTGATCGCGGCGGAGATATGACAGTCAACTGCAAAATCCATTTCAAGCCTCTAGATGACGCCAGGAAATTCCTTTACTGGAACTGGTACGAGCAAAACGAACCCCTGGCGGCGCTGGATATAAACGGCGATACACTGAAAATAATCAATAATCATGAGGAATGGGGCTTTGGGGTCGTGCTGAATAGTCCCCTGGTGAAGGACCGGGATGAGTATATTGAAATTAATTTCGACTGCAAGGCGGTAAGAAATATTTTCGGCAACTTCGTTGTTGAGGGGCAGACATATTGGTATCCATTGGCCATACCCTGGGATAGGGCCACTTACGATCTGCGCTACGAATGCCTTGATGACTACGAGGTAATAAGTTGCGGCACCCGGGTTGAATCATCAAAGCGGGACGGTCTTCTTAGTTCGCGCTGGCTGGTTGATATACCGGTTAAATATGTCTCGTTCAATATTGGCGTGTTCGACAAGATGGAATTCACAAGCGACGGCGGCCCGCCGGTGATCATTTACCAGGGAGAGAACTTTCGCCACAATGAGATACCCGAGTATTACGCGGCCCGATACGATAATATCTCCAGCGCTAACATGTTCGACCTGGTCGGCCGGGATGTATCAAAAAGCCTGAGCTATTTCAGTAATACTCTCGGCCCCTGTTTGTTTGACACGATCAGGGTGTCGGAGATACCCATGGGATTTGGCCAGGGATCGCCCGGACTATTACATCTTTCCTGGTACACGTTTCAATTCGATGATTTAATCGGTACCGAAGAGAGATTCCGGGCGCACGAGGTATCACATCAGTGGTTCGGGCATGTGGTCGAGTACGGGCATTACGGTGATACCTGGATCAATGAAGGAATGGCTGAATATTTGGGCTATATGTATTATGAATCAATAGCCCCCGATAGAGAACCACTGAAAGCAATTCTTAAAAATTGGCGTCGCGATATTATCCTGGGCAGCGACCGGCGAGTAATCAGTACCGATAAGCGCTTAAACGGAATAAACAACTATAAAGTCGTGGTCTCCGATGGCTCATCGGCCGGCCCTATGGTTCTGGGTTCGCGCCTGGACAATTCCATATCGTATGATTATCAGCATATCGTTTATACCAAGGCGGCTTATGTATATCATATGATTCGCTATCTTTTACATGACTACGAGACAGACTCCGATGAGGCGTTTATCGCTTTTATAAGAGATTTGCTGGATAAATACAACGACAAGCCCATAACGACCGAAGGTTTAAGAGCGTTATTGAACGAACACCTGAATGACTTCGATATCAACGCTGATAAGCTTTTCGATCAATATGTATATGGCATGGATATCCCTGAATATGAGTTCTCATACGATACCGAGCCCGCAGCCAATGACAAATACCGGGTAATCTGTCACGTTAATCAAAACGATGTTCCGGCCGGATTCAAAGTGGCCATGCCCGTAACTATCCATTTTGAAAATAATTTACAAACAACGCTAGTGATAACTATCGACCAACCTCTGCAGGATATTAAACTTCCGGATTTACCGTTTGAGCCGAAAAAGATTGATTTCAACGCCCACGGTGCTGTATTATGTAGGGTGAAATACAAATAATCTAAAACCTATTAAAGGTGGTCTAATGAGACCCATTACAAACATCCGAAAAGCAAAAACCATCTGGGCGTTAATAATCGGCATAACATTTTCAAGTTATTGTTTTGCCGAAAACGATGTTCCGTTGTTCATGAAGAATTTCGAGCACAAGGGAGACCAAATAGTTTTAACCGGCCATATAGATAGCTTGAGAATTGTGCGCGATGAAGCCTCGTTTTACCTCGGCCCGGGCCATATAGCGCTTTTCAATTTCGGCTGGGACAGGCCCTCGGCTATGGTTTATGGGGGCTCAGGCGTTTTTTCATATTCGCCACCCGATCATGTTGAGTTAGGCCAGCTCCTTAAATTTACGGATCAGCCAATGTTTAATAATGTATTTCAATCGTCTGTTTTTTTCTTTACACTTCCAATTGCTGGCCTATTGGATAAATCAAGCTTAACCCGCATGCCTGTCCCGGATTGGGCCTGGGATAAATTATCCGATGCCAGGAATGACGCCTTTGGGCATTTATTGACATATATCCCCAATGAGATGTTCGCCGATCTTTTATCGGGCGGCGAGGGCAAGTATTTTTACGCCGCCTTTGATTTGGATGGAGTTGGCCCCCTTGTTCTTGAGGAAAATCCCGCGTATGATGATTGGTACACTTTATACAAACTCAATAAAAGAGTCGGAATAGACGATGAGGACATCATCAGCGGTTGGTCGCCGGATGATTTACTGCCAACCCAACGGGGCGTGATGCCTATAGATATTTATCATTACGATATCGATTCCCGTATCGAAGCCGGGGGAAAGATGATGGTAAACTGCCGGCTACATTTTGTGCCGCTTCTTCCCGACAATGAATTTCTTTATTTTTTCTGGTATCATGAAAACAAGGTTCTCTCGGCGTATGATTCCGATAAAAACCTACTGTTCCCTGTTTACAAGAAAGAGGGCGCCAAAGTATTCGGCACAAAGAACGAGGAATCCGGTCTAGGGTTGGTATTAAACAGGCCAATGGTCGTTGGCGACAGCGACTATGTCGATATCGAATTTGAATGTAAGAGTCTCGAAAAGTTCAGCACACTATTTTTCATAAGCGGAAGGACTTACTGGTATCCCAAGAGCATTTTTCAAGATAACGCCACATATTCCTTGCGCTATGATTGCCCGAAAAAGTATGAAGTAATCAGCTGTGGAAAAAATATCAGCTCCAGAATTGAAGACGGCAGGCAATTAACCCATTTTGAGTTGGACAGACCATCCAATTATATCAGTTTTAATGTTGGGTCTTTCAGAAAGAAGGAAATTATGGTCGAAGGATACCCGCCGGTTCAACTGTCTCTTGTCAAAGAAGTAGCTGATATAAGCTCCCAGGGAAGTGATATATTGCTGTCAAAAGACAGATTGGGCCAGGCGGGAGCCGATGTTATGAATAGCCTGGCTTTCTTTACCAGCATGTTTGGCCCCTGTCCTTTTGATACTCTCCACGCCACCAGTAAACCCCGAGGGGGACAGGGATCTCCCGGAGTTATTTATCTTTCCTGGAAGAACTTTCTGACCGAAGATATGGAAGGATACGCTGAGAACTTACGATCGCATGAGGTTTCTCATCAATGGTGGGGTCATGTAATTGACAATGAGAGTTATCGCGATACCTGGATAATAGAAGGATTGGCGGAATACTGTGGTTTGTGGTTTTATGAAATGTCGGTGAAAGATCGGGGGAAGTTCAGCAAAATGCTTAAAGATTACCGCGGCTTCATTAAATCAGGCTCGGGCCGGGGCTCCGAGGGATGTGAGGCCGGTCCAATGAGTATCGGCTATAGATTAAATTCGACCAAATCGAGAGATAAAACTTCGATTGTTTATTTCAAAGGCTCTTACGTTTTTCATATGATTCGCTACCTGCTGCATGATTACAAAACCGGCTCGGATGACAAATTTGCTTCGTTCCTGAAAGACCTGGTGGAGAAATTCCAGGATACGCCTATAACCACCAGGGGCTTCAAAACTGTATTAGAAGCCCACGTGGGCGGCGATATGACCTGGTTCTTCGACCAATGGGTATATGGCACATATATTCCGAAGTATTCATTTAAATATGAAACTGAAGAGACTGAAGATGGCAAATATAAGGTTTCTTGCCTGGTTAAGCAGAAAGATGTGCCCGGCGATTTCAAAATGCTGGTTCCGATAGCGGTTCTGTTTGATGAAGATCGATACATTCATCTTAAAATATGGGTAGATAAACCGGAAACCGTTATTGATCTGCCGCTTTTGCCTTATGAGCCGAAAGATGTTGTATTCAACACTTATGACGCTGTATTATGTAGATGATAATATTATCACCGACAAGACTTAAGGAGGTCGGTTATGAATAACCTCATAAAAGATTTTATTAAAAAGCTTCTATGTATCATGGTTGTTACGTCATTTTTAACCGGTTATTGCTACGCCGCGAACGATGTGTCTCTATATCTGGAGAATTTTCAGAAAAACAGCAGTCAGTGGGCATTAACCGGTTCCATTGAGAAGATGAGGATAGTTCGGGATGACGCTATGTTTAATCTCGGTCCAGGCGTAATCACTGTATTCGATTTCGGCTGGGATAAGCCTTCGGCAATGGTCTATAAGGGAGCCGGCGTCTTTACTTATACCCCTCCCGATATTGTCGAGTTGCACCAGCTTCTGAAATTCACGGACCTGGGTAAGCTTAATCATCAGTTCAACACGGCGGTTTTCTTCTTTACCATACCGATTGATGAATTGGAAGCCCAAACCGGTTTAACCCGGCAACCGGTTTCTAAATTCGATTGGGACCAGATTGTGATTGCCCAAACTGACGCGCTGGAGCACCGTGAGATGTTTTTACCAAACTTTTTACTTGATGGGTTGCTTTCCGAGCAGCGCGGCGATTTTTTCTATGCCGATTTCCACCTGGATGATATCGGTCATCTCGTGTTCCGGGAAAGCCCCGCGTTCGATGATTGGTACCGGCTTTATGATATCAAGAGAAGCGCCGGTGTTAAAACCGCCGATATCCTGGGCGGTTGGTCTCCCGATGATTTATTGCCGACCCAACGGGGCGTTATGCCGATCGATATATATCATTACGAAATAAACTCGAAGATCGAGACCGAAGGCAAGATGACGGTTAACTGCCGTATCCACTACATTCCGCTTTTGCCGGATGTGAAATTTCTGTATTTCGATTGGTACTATAAAAATAAAGTCATTGCCGCTTATGATTCCGAGGAAAAATACATCCATCCGGTTTATAAGAAGGAAGGCTTCAAGTTTTTGGATGAACGCCGCCAGGAGTCGGGACTGGGATTGGTACTGAATAAACCGACGGTCGTCGGCGACAGCGATTATGTCGATATTCAAATTGACAGCAAAAGCCTCAGAAAACACGGAACCCTTTATTATATCAAAAGCAATACAGGTTGGTATCCCCATAGCCGCTTTAGGGATCGGTCGACATATTCCCTTACCTACAATTGTCCCGGTAAATATAAAGTTATCAGTTGCGGCAGAATGATTGAATCCGTGAAAGAGGGGGGACGGTTGATTTCCAAATTCGAATTAACCCAACCTTTCGATTATGTCACCTTTAATGTAGGCTCGTTTAAGGAGAAGGAAATTATTGCCGAAGGCTATCCTCCGGTTGGTGTTTATCTGGCTAATGAACTATATGCCATTAGTGGAACAGAATTCGAGAATTATTTAAGTGAGGAAACACCGAACAGAGATGGATTAACTTATTCCGACACTGCTCATTCCTACCTGGTCAATGTCGATAAGCTAAAACAAGCCGGGACCGATGTTATAAATAGCGTGGCATTCTTCACCAGCATGTTCGGACCCTGCCCCTTTGATTCATTGAAGGTTACCAGTGTTCCATACTACGGAACGGGCCAGGGATCGCCGGGTGTGATTTATCTCTCCTGGGATGCTTTTTTCGAGGAGGATTTAGATGGTCTCGACGAGCAATTCAGGTCGCACGAAGTAGCTCACCAATGGTGGGGACACTTGGTCGATAAAGAAAGCTATCGCGATACCTGGATCACCGAGGGACTATCGGATTATTGCGGGCTCTGGTTTTATCAATTATCGGCCCAAAATGAATCGGCTTATAAAAAGATGCTTAAGGATTATCGAGACTACATAATCTCCGGTACCGGCATTGGTTCGGTGGGATCCGAGGCCGGTCCGATAGTTCTTGGCCATCGATTAAGCTCCACTAAATCGAAAGACTATACGCCAATAGTATATTACAAGGGCGCGTATATTTATCATATGATACGCTATATTTTGCATGATTACCAAACCGGTTCCGATGACAGATTTGCCGCCTTCCTGAAAGACATGACGGTCAAATTCAAAGACGAGCCTATAACCACCCAAGGCTTACAGCGGCTTCTGGAAGGACATGTTGGCGGCGATATGACCTGGTTTTTCGATCAATGGGTTTACGGCACATTTATTCCGGAGTATACTTTCTCATATGAAACCAGGCTAATGCCGGATGGCAAGTATAAAGTAATCTGCAAGGTTGGGCAGGAAAAAGTTCCGGGCGATTTTAAGATGTTGGTGCCGGTGACTGTTATTTTTGAAGGCGGCCGCTTTATTCATTTCAAAGTATGGGTAAATAAGCCGACGGACGATATCGAGTTGCCGCCCTTGCCCTATAAGCCGAAAGAAGTCATATTTAATACTTATGATGCCGTGCTTTGCAAGCTAAAATAAAAGAATTAGAATGAAGTCGTTTTTGCGTGATCAATAAATTAGATAACTACACGGCGTATAAGCGCGCCATTAATGAACTGCGCTATAAGGTAAGCGACCTTAATGAGTTTTCCGCCAGGCTGAAACAGGAATCCCATCTAAAAAACCTTCGATGCGGGGCCAGAAAAGAACTGCAAACGCTGTATGATAACCTGAGCCAGGATTTAGATGTAATACAATTACCGGTGTATCTTCCCGCGCGCAAGAAAATCTATGTTTCGGGAGCGGCCTATCATACCGGCGGCGTGCCCTCCGAGATTCGTATCTACTCGATCAAGGGCTGTTCCAACAAACCGTATGATAAATGGATCCCTAAAGATGTCCGCGCCTGCAGCGAACCGGAAATATTCGAGACATTCGTTCATGAATCCGCCCATGTGCTTGAAGCTACCCGTACAGGACGCATGGGCCACGGCAAGCCGTTTATCAAGGCTTATGAAAATATCGAGGAGTATTTCCTGAACCAGGGCCTCGAGCAATTAATCGATCCTGAAATCAGGCTTACGGGAATCCCCCGAAAGGCCACGCGCAGGTGACAATAATTAGTAAAAACTCGTAGGGGCACGGCATGCCGTGTCCCTGCGAGTTACACGGTTAATTACAGGTTACAAAATATTATATGTCAAGTAAGTTCTGATATAATACCCGCTTGAATTGTAATCTTCATAGGCGCCCATAACCGATTCTATCTCTCGCCCGGAATCGTATGTCGCTGAAATAGTCAAGGTTACGGGGATTGATATTCTGTAGGCTATACTTAAATCCGCGAAGTAATTCCAATCTATAAACGTATCAAATTCATGAACAGTCTCATTGCGTGTCATTGTTTGCTTGAAATGGCCGTAACCAAATCCGCCTGCGAGTGTACCGGAAGTTCTGGAATTCAAAATATAAATGGCGCTACCCGAAAGATTGAATTTAAAGGCATCATCGAACTCGATTTCACGATCATATAATGTATAGCTATCGTTACCAATATTGTGAGTCGAATCCTCCTCGACCTCGCTGGCGTTGAAATAGTACCGCAATAGCGCCGAAAGATTCAATTGCCATTTATGATTAACTGGCCTGTAATAGTCGAACATAGCGGTGGCATAAGGATATTTCAGAACAATTATCTCTTTATCATTTACACTATATGAGGAGGTAGAATTTAATAAGGTATCGACAACATCGGCGCTATCCGGATGGTATTCCGTATCGAAATCATAGTAAGTATTTCTGGTATTATCGTTCCTTGTTTCGTGTTCGTACATCATACCTAATCCTACCCTGAATTTAAAACCGAATTGGCGATCGTAAGTCGGAAAATATTTCCAAACATCATTAATCGCCAGAGTGGTCCGCGAGCCACTGGCATTTATTATTCCCTTAGATTCCAGATATTCCGATATCGTCTCAATGGTTTCTATGTCATGCAATCTGGTATCAAAGTAGTGTTCTGATTTGGCTTGATACAGTAATTCTGACAGTCGTGACATTTCATTATCTGTTGGTTTTCTCGATAAGAGATTCAGGCCTTTTAATTCCTCGATTATGTATATCGCGGTTGAGGCGAATTTGCCCTCATAGACATGTCCATAACCGGGGAGGAAATTGATATCGAATGAATATGATTTTGAATCTCTGTCGGTTCTGTATTTATTATCATCGATATTTCTTTCGACATAACCGGGTGTCCCCGGACTAATGTATTCACGATAGGAATCACGATCATCCGCGAGATAATCGGTATATCGGAACTCAAGCGATGATAGAGTTGAAAGGAGCAAGTTGTCAGTTATATAAATTCCGGCGTCAACATAAGGGCGAAGTGTCAACGAGTTATAGCCATATTTCGTTTTGGTTTGTGTAAAAGACGATCTGGTTGAGCCGATTTGACTGTTATTAGAGTTTTCATTATCATGAGAATAGTAATTCCCCCGAATATTCAAGAGAGCATTCAGATATTTTGGAACAGTTTCGTAACGGTAACGAAAATAACCGGATAAGTAAGCTTCTCGGCGGCGATCATCCCTTATGTAATTTACATCACTACCTACTTGGTAAGAATAAAGGCTATTGTTATATTCATCTTTACCGCCCTGTAACGTGGTAGAGCCGTTCAATCTTAATTGGATATCCTCGAATTTCTCCGGGACATAATCCTGTATCAGAAAATCACTTTGTTGAGCCTGAAGCGCCCCCGATATTGATAATAGAGAGATTATAACGATTGAAATATATAGTCTTTTTCCGTTAACTTTATTGGTCATTAATCCTCCTTGTTTATCTCTTATTGGCAATCCGTGGCATCTTCCGGAACGATGCTACTATTATTATGGTATATATACAACATAATGTTCCAGACAAACAAAGCGAAATTTGCTATACACTCAATACGATATGAAAAATGTGTCATTCCCGACAAGACTAATTGGGCAATGTCAGTTACAGATTCGGAAAATAAATCAAATTAAATGTAGAATTATAATCATAGCGGTGGCAATCACAATGGCGATCACCCAATAGGTCGATTTGGCGAACCAGGCCTTGGCGTTTTTTTCGATTGGACCACGGTCTCATAGCCCAGCATAAGCAAGCCGCAGATACTCAATTCCAGATAACTCAGCGGTTCGGCCAGCACCCGTTTAGAGAACAACGCCAGCACGATAATACTTATCCCCAGCGCCAACGCCACATGTATATGCCCCGATCTGATTAGTTCTTTAAGTTTCGACATGCTACTTTGCGCCCTATGCAAATCAAACCATATGCCGCATAATAATCAGGGCGGTGGCTACAACGATGGCGGCCACCCAGTAGGCCGGATCGACGAACCAGGCGTTGGCCGTCTTTTTCGATCTGGCCACACCCTCATAGCCAGCCATTAACAGAGCCGCGATACTAAACTCCAGATAGCTAATCGGCCTGGTTAGCTCCCGGGTGGCAACGTACGCCAGCACGATAATATTTATCGCCAACGCCCCCTCCACCTGCGCATGTCCGGACTTGATCAGCTTTTTAAGTTTCTTCATACATATATCATATATAATAATCGAAGTGTTTCGGCAAGCGGAAAAAGCGAGCGCTGATTACGTAAGCGGCCAATCAAACCATATGCCGCATTATAATCAAAGCGGTGGCCACAACAATGGCGATCACCCAGTAGACCGGTTTGACAAACCAGGCGCGGGCTGTCTTTTTCGATCGGGCCACTGTCTCATAGCCAAGCATAATTACTCCGGCGATACTCAGCTCCAGGTAGCCAATCGGCTCGGCCAGCACATAATAGGAGACATACGCCAGCACGAGGATGCTGATTCCCAGCGTCAGCTCAACTTGAAGGTGCCCTTTTTTGAGCAGTTCCTTAAGCTTTTTCATACAGCAGTCTTATATAACAATCGGAGCCGTTCGGCAAGCGGAAAGTGGGGCGTGATGGTGGTGCGCCATTGAATGGGCGGCCCGGCGCGGTGCTTGCCCGCCTCTCTCGGGCAGCTCAGTGAGCTGTCCTTACGGATATGTGGAGTGGTTTTAGGATTGACATTGGTGTTAATAGTAGCTATTCTTACTGATGAAAGGGGTTTATCGATATGAATGTTTTGGAAATAATTGAAAGCATCTTTATCATACTTGCCTCAATAGTAGCTGTTCTAGGTGTAATAACTTGGCGTTTTAAAATGGTTGGAAAAAAGCAATATGAATTAGCTGAAAATATACTAGCAAAATTTTATGAAGCAAAAGACAGACTAAAATATATTAGAAATCCTTTAAGTTTTAGAAGTAAAGATGATGAAGAAGGTCACTATACAGACGCTACAGTAGAAAGACTGGAAAATACAAAGTCTTTTATGCTTGATTTGTTAAAGCTGAAGTATCAATGTATGGCTAATTTTGGATCAGAAACAGGCAAGCTGTTTGATGATTTTGACAATATTTTAGATGAGATATCTAAATCCGTTCATTTCCTAAGAACTGTAACCAATATGGGAATAGGATCAGGATCACAAGTAAGTGATTCAACAGTAGATAAAATACACGAGAGTGAAGCAAAAATATGGAGGGGTATAGATGGTGATAAAATTTCGTTTAGATTAGAAAAAATAATAAGGGATGTTGAACGTATTTGTAAGCCAGTTCTTAAGAAAAGGGTTTGATGAGTCAGGAGGGAAGGAACGACCTCCTGAAGCCTACGGCAACGCGCCAAAACTATCTAGTGCATATCGAGAGCATGGTTAGTTGAGAGGAGAAGTTAAATGGAAATTAATAAAATTATTCCCCAATTTTATTATGATTTACTTTCAAGAGTATTGCCAGGATTTACTTTGATACTATTATTTTCAGCTTCTCTAAATGCAAATGTTTTTAGACACGTAAATCAATATTTAGATGAATCATCGGCGTTACAGGATTCTAGTTTTGCTATGATATTATTTTATCTACTAGTTTCATATTTAATTGGGCAGCTCTTGTCACCATTAAGCAGTTTTTTTGAGCAAAACATAGTAGCAAAGCTTTTCCCTAAGAATTTTAACCTATTAAAGAATATTATTACGGGTAAGGATTTATCATTTCCTCCCGAAATTATACAGTTTATAGAAGATGAAACTAATATAAATAAGGATAATTTAAAACAGGAAGATGATACACAACTAAGAAAATATATTTTTATATGGTACGATTGGCTAAAGATATACAAACCTGAGATTGGGGCAAATATAGTTAAAATGAGAGCTCAAGCTAGCATGCACGTAGCAATTACACTAATTACATTATTATCTATTGTAGTGTATTTAGCGGCTGTTTCACTTGATTATGTTGAAATAGATGTTTTACATATAGCATTTTATTTGTTGATTATATTTCTATGTCTTTGGGGTACAATTAGGACACATAAAATGTTCCGATGGGGGGTAATAAGTCATTATTATATTTGTAAATCTTCTAATCCTTAAATTGCATTAGTTAATTTTCCGAAGTTAGCATATTATGCCCCCAAAAATCCGCACAAACAGGCTGCTTCTTGCCTCCCCCGTTTCCGCTTGACACCCCGCCCCTATAATCCATATCTTCGGGCCAGATAATTACTACGAGAGGATGGCGATTTAAAATGATACAAAAACTGCTTAAAAAGGTCAAAGACGAGAAATTCGAGTATATTGATTTGAAATTTTCCGATATTCACGGCTCCTGGCGGCATATCACCATACCGGCGGAGACATTTACCGAAAAATCATTTGTCAACGGTATCGGCGTGGATGGCTCCTCGATCGGCTTTCTGTCGGTCAAGGCCGGCGATATGATCCTGATTCCCGATCCGGAAGTTTATTTCGTCGATCCGTTCTGGGAAACGCCGACTCTGTCTGTTTTAGCCAATATCTGCGAGGTCAACCCGACCGAGCCGCATCCCCGCGATCCCCGGTTTACCGCCCAAAAAGCGGCCGACAGCCTGGAGAAACTTCTGCCCGGCGCCGAGGCCATGATGGGGCCGGAATTCGAATTTTACCTGTTCGATGAGGTCCGCTATAACCAGGAGCCCAATAAGGCGTTCTACTTTCTGGATGCCGAAGAGGCCGAGTGGAAATCCCGGGATGCCTCACCCTCCGGTAAGGATACATTCGCCAATCGGGGCCATCAGATACGCTATAAAGAAGGCTATCATGCCGCGCCACCGCGCGACAAAACCTATGAGATACGGGCCTATATCTGCAAGCTGTTCAAAGATGCCGGTATCGAAATCAAGTATCACCATCACGAGGTAGGCGGGGCCTCCCAGCAGGAGATCGAGGTCGGTTTCGCGCCGATGATGGAGATGGCGGATAAATCGATGCTGGCGCGTTACCTGATTAAAAACGGCGCCGTCGCCAAGGGTAAATCGGCCAGTTTCATGCCCAAGCCGCTGTTTATGGAGCCCGGTTCAGGCCTTCACGTGCATCAATTTTTAGCCAAAGACGGCAAATCGATATTTTACGATAAGAACGATCCGGTACAGCTTTCCGAAACAGGCCGCTATTATCTCGGCGGCATACTCAAACACGCGCCGGCCCTGTTGGCATTTACCAACCCATCGACTAACTCTTTCAAGCGGTTGGTGCCAGGTTTCGAGGCGCCGGTACGGGCGAGTTACTCGGAGGGTAATCGCACCGCCTGCGTGAGAATCCCCGGTTATATCAAGGATCCTTCGGAAATGCGCATGGAATTCCGGCCGCCGGACGGCACGGCCAATATGTATCTGCTGTTTGCCTCGATGTTGATGGCAGGATTGGACGGTATCAAGAGCAAAATCGATCCCGGCGCGCCGCTGAATGTAGATTTCGCTAAACTCACCGAGGAAGAAGCCGATAAATATCCACTACTACCCTCATCTTTGGAGCGCGCGCTTGAGGCCCTGAAAAAAGACAGCGATTTCCTTCAGGCCGACGGCGTTTTTTCCGATGAGCTATTGGATATGTGGGTGAAAATAAAGAGGAGCGAGGTGGAGCAAATTAAGGTCCGCCCTCATCCGTGGGAGTTCAGGTTATATTACGATGTCTAAAAAAGTGGAAATAGTCAAAGAGGCGGTTTTACGGGTAGCCTTGCCGGAGGATGTGGTTTCGATATCGAAACTCTGGCAGAAGTTTATGAAATACAACGCGCAGTTCGATGATTCATTCACGGTCAAGCCGAAGATTGTCGGCCCGTTCGCTCGTGAACTTCAGCAGCGTTTGGATGATCCTAATTACCGGTTGGCCGTTATCGAGTTGGATGGCGATCTGGTCGGCTACTGTTTATCGTATATATCGAAGAAGCCGTACTTTTTCAAGCTAGGCAAATTTGGGTTTATCGGCGATTTATATGTGGCGGAAAAATCTCGCCGCCTGGGTTTCGGCCGCATGATGGTTAAGGACGCCCTGGACTTTTTCAAACGTAAGAAAGTAAAACAGATCGAGCTATTAGTAGCTAACGATAATATCAGCACGATCAAGTTCTGGGAGAAGCTCGGCTTCAAGACTCTTCTGCAATGGATGTACCGCCGGCAGGATTAAACTGATTGACAAGTTGCTTAGCTGTAATTACAATTCATTGATATCATTTTTCGCCGGATTTTCTATTCCGGCGACTTTTATTTAAGCGGAAGATTAATTATGCCCAAATATCACCTAACAAGATCAGACAAAGAGATAACGGAACAAACCGAGCTCGAAGCCATCATCAAGCGCGGCCTATATACCACTATTGCCATGTGCCGCAATGATGAGCCGTATATCGTGACCATGAATTACGGTTACGATCAGCAGAAGAATGCCCTGTACTTCCATGCCGCCCTGGAGGGTTTGAAGCTTGAATTTATCGAGCAGAATTCCGCAATTTGCGCTACTATAATCGAGGATTTGGGTTATCAGCAAGGCGAATGCAACCATCACTACCGCTCGCTGATTATTCGCGGCCAGATGTCTATAATCGAAGATCTCGCCGAGAAAAAGCAAGCTCTTCAGATAATGATAGACGATCTTGAAGAATCCCCCAAGGAGGTCGAAGCGAAATTGCTAAAAAACGATGATACATATGAGAAGGTCACGATCCTGCGCCTTGATATCGAAGAGCTTTCCGGTAAACTTGGCGTGTAATAATTACATTAATATGAATAGATTTACGTTTTTAATATCATTAATAGCATTTTTACTAGTGCCAGCTGCCATTATGGCGGAAGGATGTGTCAGATATAATCTGTATAGTTATTCTGCGCGGCCAATAATTCAAAATCACAAATATCCGCAGTTTGATTATAACTCTCTCGATTCTGATCAGCAATCTGATTACTGGCCCAATAGCCGTAAGCCGTTTCGGGATATTTACCGGATGGGCCGGACATTCGTGACAGATTTCGCCTATATTTACAGCTCTCCGGCGCGTTTCAATACCGGAAGCGCATTGTGGCTGGGCGGTATTCTGGCCACCGGGGGCGTGATCTACGCTTTCGATCAGGAAATACTTGATGCTTTCCAGCGCAACCGGGACCACAAGCTGTACAAACCTATCAGGCAACTGGGCGAAAAATTCGAGCGTCTGGGCTTCATGGGTTACACGAACAGGTTTTATGTCGGCTTCATGGCGCTGGGCTACCTGACGAAGATCGAGCCGATGGTGACTATCCCGGCCGAGATATTGGGGGCCCACCTGGTTGAGGGAGCCGGCAAAAACATAATGGGGATTACCGTCGGAAGGGCTCGTCCCTACGAAAATCTCGGGCCGAGACATTTCGAATATAATAAAGGCTCCTCGTTCCCATCGGGGCACTCGATTGTTGTGATGCAGGTAGCCAGTGTCGTTTCTCGGAGGGTTGACTTCCTGCCGGTGAAAATCGGTATGTATACGATAGCCACGGCGGTTTGTTTTGAGCGAATCACCTCGAATGAACATTGGCCATCGGATGTTTATTTCGGCGCGGTGTATGGCTGGATCATTTCCAGCGAGCTGCTGAAATTGCATGATCGCCGGAAATTTAAAGTCACCCCTACGGCCATGTCCGGCGGCGGTGGGCTGAGGTTATCGTTTAGTTTTTAGCATTGCGTATATTCAGTTTTTGTCATCCAATCTAATATCTAACATCACAGCCTTGAAAATTATGGTGGAATATGGAAGGAACAAAACATATATTCCTATATATAAAAAGATGTCCTGTTAATTGTCCAAACGCCGCGATATAAATGATCTAAGAAAAGATAAGGAGAAGAGATGTTGAACAGACCAATTCTAACGCTCATAACCGTTCTATTTCTGGCGCTTTCGGTAAACGCGCAGGAAATAACTGTTGAGCCGGGCTTATCCAACCGGGTTGAGGTGGTCAAGCCCCAATACATGCCGCCATCAGAGCTATTGAATTTCCTCGGTGTTACGGCATCAGATGGGCGAGGCATACTCAAGTGGCATGTGGCCGATAAGTATCATGTTGTCGAGATAAGGCATAATGAGACGGCCAATCTGCTGGTTTTGTCCGGCGAATCGGCCGATATTGATTACGTTACCGACCTCATCGATAAAGCCGACATACCGCCTCGTCAGATCGAAATCGAGGTGAAAATAATCGAGGTCAGCAAATCGAAGATGTATGATATCGGTATCGATTGGGATATGTTGATCGACATATCTAATCCGAGAGTAACCACCGGTTACCGTAAAGATCTTGTCAAGACAACCACGGTGCAAGGCGAATCAAGCAATGAGTCCATTAGGGATGCCACAGACAAGGATTTTAGTTTTACCGCCGCCACATATTTGGCTGATGTAATTAATGTTTTGGATCAGACCGGCGCCGGCTCGATTCATAACGCGCCGCGTATATTAACTCTCAACAATCGCCGGGCCGAGCTTCTCGATGGTCAGCGCGTGACCTATGTCTCCAGGTATTCGAGCTACAACAGTATCTATGAAACAAGCACAATGGATGCCGGCCTGAACCTGAGCGTTTTGCCCTCGCTGGGCGAAAGCGGCTATATCACATTGGAGGTCATAGCCGAGCTGACAACCCTGGCGGCGACGATCGCCGACAGCCCCGTAAAGAGCGGCCAGATGGTCGAGAATACGGTCATCGTCAAGGATGGCGAATCGGTGATTCTCGGCGGCCTGTCGAAGGTCGTTCAGACATCGACTCACAGACGTTTCCCGGTGTTGGGCCACATACTTCCGTTTTTGTTTTCACACAAAGTTACCGTGGATGATGAGGTTCAGAGCTTCATCGTGCTAACGCCGCGGGTTGTCGATTTCAACACCGCCATAGATAAGCAAGCGCTGGAGGTTATTGAGGGGAAATAAAGTTTAAGCGGAAATTTACTGAATATATTATATATCGTTTACCATAAGCCACATATTGGGGCTTTATTCAAATTACACGTATCGTCAATCTTAACCCTTAGAAACTGCCACAAATCACTATCCTTGGCCCAATTTTGCTTTTTAATGTTATTGTTCTCTAATTCCTCGGTCCAGGCATCAACAGAAGTACTTTTTTTGGCCCTGGCAACGACATAATCGATTATTTTAATAGGGTTACTTTTTGGGGGCTTTTTGTTTTTCCCAACTGGTTTTATGGAAACCTGGGCGTTCTTTTGAAGCCATCTAACAAAATGTGGCCAGCGAATTAATATAATTGACCAGATTGTAATTTGATCGGGTTCGGCGCCTTCGAGTTCCAGGTGGGAAGTTGATCTCATAATTGACATGAAATGATGGAACCGATATAGATTTATGGCACGTTTAATGGTCCGGGGATTGTCTGAGAGGAAGTCAATGTTTTTCTTTAACTCTGCCAACATCCTAGAGTCCTTGTCGGTAAAGTATTCCGCGCTCTGGTCTAGAAGACTTTCTCGTAAATCCAGAGCTTTTTGAGGCTCTGATTCAGCGTATTTTTTAAGCTTTTTAGTGTATTGTTTCAACACCTTATCGGGCTTTATTTCATTTATTTTAATTTTACTGTGCAGCCGGTCCATTTCATCCTTAAGTTCCTTAATTTCATTTGACACTGGTGGTTTGGGTTCGCCAGCCCGTGATTCGATAAATTTCTCCAGAAAAGCCATTCTTTGGTCGGGCGAGAGGCGCGATATGACGAATGGTAATTGAATGAACTTATCCATAAATCGCCAACCCAATTCATCTTCCCGGTCAGTTAGCTTGTCGATAATATCTTTATGAACAACCTCCATTGCGGCCGCAACCACCTGGGCGTCGATCCCGAACACGAACAGGCAATCCGGATAATTGCCGGACATAAATAAGTTCACAGCTTCAATTACCTGCCCGATCTTTGTCGGGGAGCATCTATCCAAATCATCGATAAATATTACCAGCGGCTGGTCCGGCTTGATTAAAATATCAAACACCTTATTCATGTCCTCTTCCACAAGATGCAAATAACCCATCTTCTGAGAGTAATCGGGGTGCTGAACATAACGGCTATAAGAGCCCTCAAGCTTTTTCTCCAGGGCCCTGGTTGACGCGTCAATCCATTCACCCTTGCTTTTTATCGCACCCCAAATAGCGGCTGCCAATGATATAACGCTGGCATTCATATTGGTGCCGATAAATACTATGAAAACAAGTATCGAAACTATGAATATCCCCAGCCAAATTGACGCTTTGGGTAGAAAATTTTCCAAAAAAGTTTGATATATATCATTGCGTATAGCCTGGGTATCGATTCTTTTAAGTTGAAGTTTCAGCCAGAACAATTCACGATCATATGGATTCGGGAGCCGGCCGGTAAGCTGCGATAAAACGGTGTGGGCCAAGCCCGCCCATATCTCTTCGCTACTCTGAAATTTCCAGGCGTTAAACCAAACAGTAGGCCTGTATTCCTCCGTTTTTTTTCCGTTTTCATTATTTGATTCTTCGGGCATTTGTTCGACAGCCTTCTGCAATGTTTTGTTTAAATCATCATCATTTTTAAGCCAGGCTTTCAATTCGCCGTAACTGACATGCCGTTCATCATCTTTCTTAGTTTCAGTCTTTTTCTCTTCCTTGCTTCCGGTCTTTTTCCTTTTAGCGAAGTCTGGATTATTTGGGTCCAGTCGTTCTTGAATCATTTTCATGAGGCTGGTTTTGCCCTGCCCCCAGGGCGCCTGTATTCCCACAACCAGCGGCGCGGAGGTGTCTGGGTGGGTTAAAAATTTGTAAATCGACTTGGCGCACGGTCCGTAATCCAGCTTGTCCTCTGTCGTCCATTTATCACTATGAAGCCGCGCTTCCGGCGGTGGTTTTTCTGTATCTTTCTCTTCTATTAAATCTTTGATAACCGCTCTTGCTTTGTCGAAATCACCACCGTAACTTTCAAACCGCTTGGCAAACCTGCCTTTCTTAAATCCCAGAATACCATAAGCCAGAGCCAGTGAATCGACCTCAACTCTTTTTTTAAATTTTGCTTTATATGAATTGAATATCCGCTGTAGAGCGAGATCAATTTTGAAATCCAATGGCTCAGTGTATCCCTCCGGCGAAAAATCACCCAGGCCGATCTCCTCGATAAAACTCCTAAGGGCAAATTCTAAATCCCCAAGCGAATCGCGCAATTTTTTATTAACATAAATAACCGCATATAGTAAAGATGGTCTGGATACGATAGTGTCTATCGGTACGTGTGAGAAGTTTTTAGCCGAACGATGCTGCTGGGCATGCCAGGCGAGGGGGATAATTTTATTAAGCTCGGGTGATGGCTCCAATCCGAGATCTTCAATATGGCCAAGAATTGTTACGGTTTCTGTTTTCTTTTTAGCCGTTTTCTTTTTGGCCGCTGTTTTCTTGGCGGCTTTTTTCTTTGCCGCCTTCTTGGTAGTTTTTTTCTCGACGACCTGCTCACCTGCATTTATTGTTTCCAGATGCTTATAGGCTATTTCTGATATAAGATCGTAATCGGATAATATTTCGTTCGCCTTGGTACCGCTTACTGCAAGTATTCCTAAAAGGATGTGTTCCGTATAAATAACATAAGAGTTAGTTAATTTTGACGCAATGTTATTAGCGGATACTATTATTGAATCCACACCCCCACTCGGCTCAGGCTCCCCCGTGATTGCCTCGGTTGCATGATCTGGCTCTATCTGTTGTAATTTCTCATTTAAGTCTGGAAGTTGTACGCCGTGTACGGCTAAAATGTCCCAGGCCTTACAAGCCCTCAAACGCATTACTCCGAATAACAAATAATGAGAATGAAACAAGCGAGAGTTCAGTTGCTTAGCTCTCTCTATAGCATATTCTAATACTCGCTTCGCGTTATCGGAAAACATATACGTTGAGGATATATCGTCAGTTTTCATAAAGAGCCCCTATCTATACAACTATTTTAGCCAATCCTACTGAATTTATCTGACACTCAGTAATTGTATTACAAATTGTAAATATGTCAACCTAAAATTAATTAGTAGCTAAAATCCCAACGCCAGCCCATCCTTGCGATGGTCCGATGCTCCCAGATAGGAGTCATCCAGCCGGTAGATAAGCTGGGCGCCGCCGAACATTGATTCGGGTATATCGAGCGCGATATCGTGACCGCGCTTTGTTAAATCATCCAGCACTCCGGCCGGCAAGCCGGGTTCGATTGCTATTCGATTATCCTCCATGACATACCATCTTGGCGCGTCGGATGCGGCTTGCGGATTTTGACGGTAATCGAAAATGCGGGTCATCATCTGGATATGCCCCTGCGGCTGGAAATGCCCGCCCATGACGCCGAAACTCATCACGGGCTTGCCGCTGCACGTGACAAACGCCGGAATGATCGTATGATAAGGCCGCTTGCCGCCATCGACCTGGTTGGGATGGCCTTTCTCGAGGCTGAATCCATAGCCTCGGTTCTGCATGCTTATGCCGGTATCGGGAATTACTATACCAGATCCAAAGCCCCAGAAATTCGACTGAATAAACGAGACCATCATCCCTTCCGAATCAGCGGCGGTAAGATAAACCGTGCCTTTATCATGAGGGATACCGACTTCATGGCTACCTGCTTTATACATGTCGATAAGCTTAGCCCTTGAAGCCAGATAATCACAGTCTAAAAACGATCGGTAATCGGCGGTCATGAAATCGGGGTCGGCCAGATGACTTCGGATATCGGCGAATGCCAGCTTCATCGACTCGATCTGGATATGAATACTATCGGCCGAATCAACCGGGTGTCGCCGTATATCGAATTGATCGAGGATGCCCAGCGCTATCAGGGCGGCCAGGCCCTGTCCGTTAGGCGGCAGCTCGTGCAAATCGTAGCCTCGGTATGAGTTTGATATAGTCTCCACCCATTCCGGCTTATGATTCGCCAGGTCATTGATATCCAGCGCGCCGCCTTGATCTTTTGAACAGCCCGCGATCCTCCCGGCAAGCTCGCCTCGATAGAAAGATTCACCTTTGGTGTCGGC
Organism: Candidatus Zixiibacteriota bacterium; assembly: GCA_024231855.1. Classification (GTDB taxonomy): domain Bacteria; phylum Zixibacteria; class MSB-5A5; order UBA10806; family 4484-95; genus JAAEQD01. The sequence goes on along the minus strand of JAAEQD010000375.1, from coordinate 48,256 downwards.
GATTTCCTTCAGTGTACGAGCTTGAGCCTCGCGCTTAAATATCTCGCCGATCTTCGGCGCCCGACCGGTGGGCAAAAAGGTCTTAACGAATTCCGGGAAATCCTTGAATGTTTCCTCCGCCAGACTCCAGAGATATCCCGTTTTCGGCGAAACGGGAAAACCATCGGTGGCATATTTTATTGCCGGCTCGAACAGATCCCCAAACGATAAACGTCCGAACTTACTCGATAACTCAACCCAGACCGACACCGCTCCCGGAACAGTCACGCTATCCCAGCCCCGCATCGGCATTTCATCGAGACTCGAAAATTTCTCATATGTCCAGCCCGCGGGCGACTTGCCAGATCCGTTTATGCCATGTAGCCGTTTGCCATCCCAGATTATTGCATATGCGTCACTGCCGATACCGTTATTGACAGGCTCGACCACGGTAAGAGCGATAGCCGTGGCGATCGCGGCATCGACCGCGTTGCCGCCGTTCTGAATCATACTTATACCTGCTTGCGCCGCCAGCGGCTGCGAGGTGGCCACGATATTGCCGGCGATTACAGGCATGCGCCGCGACATATAAGGGAAATCCCAATTAAAATTCTTCTGAGTCATGATATGACTGTATATATAATAGAATCAGGATCGTATGCAATCGCTATTTATATAAGTATGATCGCCACAATACCCCGTGGACGGATGATAAGTTTTAACTTCGGGCTTATCGGCTCTAGTTCCCCATATCGATGGCAACTTTCCATGTGCCATCGGCTTGCTTTTTCCAGATATTCAGATATTTACCGGGGCTTACTTTTTCCTCGCCAGTGGAATCCTGATAAGTGAGCGAGTACATTCCCCATGTGTAGGCCAGGTCGCCGGATTTCGCCACCTCGACGGCGGCGGGTTCCCAGGCCAACGTGTAGTTGCCGCTATTCGCCGACATGTTGTCGTATATTGCATCCCGGCCCATTACCGGATGTGATCTGGTCGGCAACTGAACCGCATCCTCGGTTAGGTACATCCGGAACGCCTCGGCGGCTCCCTTTTCAACCGATGTGGCCGAAAAATCTTTATCGGTTTGAATCAGGTCGGCTTTCTCCTTCTCGATATCTACCGTATCTACCGTCGCCTGACTGCAGCAAAACATAAGCGCGGCCATTGCGATCAAGCCAATTAGAGGGCCAAACAGTTTCATGATTTATTCCTTTCATTAAAAGAATTAATTTTCCTAATACATCTTTGTATTGATATTAAATTAAAGTCTGTGATGGTAACAGTCAATCATTTTATCATCACTTGACCCGGGGGAGGCGATTTAACTATTATATTGAAAACATTATAGAATGACAAAAAGGATAAACCAATGAATGGCATTGTCTTCTTCAAAACGAAAATGCTCGATAAGTTGAGGGAATTTTATCTTAATGAGATTGGCTGCGAGCTGTGGCTCGATCAGGGAGATTGCCTGATCTTCAAGCATGGTAACTTGCTTTTAGGTTTCTGCGACAGGGAAGAGGTAGACCGCGGCGGTATAATCACTTTTTTCTATGATAGCCAGGCGTTTGTCGATCGGATGTATGAGAAATTCGAGGCATCGGCTGAGGCTCGACCGATAATGAACGAGAAATACCGTATTTACAATTTCTTTGCCCGCGATCCCGAGGGGCGTCAACTGGAGTTCCAGTGGTTCGGGCATGAAATCAAGAAGGTTTAAACGGTACCCAGAGGCTAAACTTATATTGCTTTTTAATCCAGTTTCTCCAGTTTAACCATATCGAAATAATTGGGCCCGACACTACTATCACAACCCGCTGTTAATACGATTTCAAACAGATCACATCCTTCGAGGCTCAATGTATCCGTAATCGATATCATCGTCCAGCCGGATTCAAATGTAGTAGCGTGATTCATCTGATAGTTATCATTACCTGTTCTGATTAGCCAATGTATAGATGCTTCGCAATCCGATTTTACCCATGCTGAAAATCTGTATATACCATCCTCTTGCGGTGGGTTTAATTCTCTAATTGCTATACCGGGTTCCCCGATATATGGAGATGAATGCAATTCTAACGACCACAGGCCGCCGCCAGCAGGAGCGTCATAGACTAGTGTCCCCTCATCCCAGACCCATTCCCAGCCGCTTAATTCCGGGCGACCCGCGAAGTTTTCAAAACTATCGAAGAAGATTATATCGCTCGATGGTTCGGTTGATTTCTTACCGCAGCCGGAAACAATTGCGACAAATAATATGATTAGTATTACATTCCTCATGGGGATGGTCCCGTTAATCACCGGGTAGCACTTGGAAACCTAAATCAAGGGCATCATCTAATCGGTTTCTGGGAATAACATAGACGTTTATTCGGCCGGTAATATATCCGCAAACAGCGGGATAATCCATGCCATCAGAACTTTTATAGCAATCAACAATCCTGATCATCGACATAGTAAGCTGAACTTTCATTTGCTCGACGGTATAGCCGATAAATTCGCACTGGATTGAGCCGTCATACTTATAAATATGAACGTAATAATCATCCGTATTTAAAGGATTTCTGTCATTACTGCAGGCTGTTAATAACATCAAGGCTGCGACAAACAATATTGATCTTTTCAACATTTGCTCTATCCTCCCCTGGGCGGCTATTCTTACTGATAAGTATACAACTGAAATGGTTAATATTCCATAAATAATTAGGAGATAGATCGAGAAAAGTTGATCTAAACCCTCGCCACCATCTCGATACAATCCTCAGGGCAGACATTTGCGCAGAGGCCGCAGCCGTAGCATTCGTCCCGGTTGACCAGCATCTTGTCGTCCTCGATATCGCGGGCCTTGAAATAGCAGACATCCATACACTCGCCGCAGAGCGAGCACATTTCCTCGTCAGTGCGCTCGATTAGCTTGCCCTTGTCGCAGATCTCATCGGGATTGCTGAAATAATCGCAACAGCAGTCACAGCAGAAACAGATACCATCGATTAGCGAGCGGTCGTTGTCGTTGCGAAACGGTCTGGGCACCAGATGTTTATCCTCGGCCTCGGCGAGAATTGCCTTGACATCGGCCGGCGTTATCTTATGATAGTTCGATCCGCCCTGTTCGAAATCGCCGCGAAACATCAGGCACAGATCGATCCGCGACCGTTTACAGCCGCCGTCATGGTTCTCCCGGCAGCCGCAATCGGCCACCCAGAATTTATCGTGCTGACTGATTATCTCAGTCGCCTCATCAAGTGTAGAGACGAAGTGGAAGGCGGGTTGGGGTTGGGCGTCGGGCATGGCTGGGCCTCCTTTCCATGTTCCTGGAAATTTATTTATTATTAAAGATAATTATTTAGAATTTCTTTTTAATCTAAAAGCGACTTCTCGTTAAACTGCAATGATTGGCCTTTCTTTCCCTTTATCTTTCTCTTGGATGATCCATACGTATCAATCTGCAAAAACTTTTTTCCGTTACCATCCTTAAAAACAGAATAAGTACAATCAACTGGATCATGAATTGTATTTACATCCGTAGTAATTGGAGCAATTTTTCTTATTAGTGCCATATAAACCCCTTCACAAAAAATTAATACAACCTTTCAATAATAAATTAAACAATTACCGCAATGTTGTCAATTACATAAGTTGAATGATGCTTTTGTAATATAAAGCCGCCGAATCTCCCAACCCGGCGGCTTCACTGCTTCTATATACGAGATCCCCGTTTTCACGGGGATGACAGTGTTGGTGTCGTTGTCGTTAAGTGGCTGGCAGACGTCCTCGTCTGCAGCTCTATTCTTGCCTACTCCAGTACATGGATTTGCTTTTTGGCGCACATGTCCTTGAGTATCTGCGGCCAGACCGTTACGCTTACCTCGCCCAGGTGCGCTTTGCGTAGAAGCGCCATGTAGGTGCGGGATTGGCCGATGCCGCCGCCTATCGAAAGTGGGATCTCATCGTTTAAGATCGCCTTGTGATAGGGCAGGTCGAGGAAATCCTGCTGGCCGGTGATCTCGAGCTGCTGCTTGAGTGTCTCCTTGGTCACCCGGATACCCATCGATGTTAGCTCATGGCGGCGTTTTGTCACATGGTTCCAGACCAGGATATCGCCGTTCAAACCGTGCATCGGTTTGCCGTCGGCGGAGGTGGTCTCGGTTACCCAGTCGTCGTAATCGGCGGCTCTCATCTCATGCGGATAGCCATCCTGAAGCACCCAGCCTATACCATAGATAAAGACCGCCGGGTACTCCTGAAGGATCGCTGTCTCGCGCTGCTTGCGGGGCAGATCGGGATACTTTTCGAGGATCTCCTCGGCGTGGATAAATTTCAGCTCATCGGGCAGGGATGGATATTTCTTAAGCTGCGGGAACATATCAATCGCCAAATTCTCGGCGCCCTTGAGGACTTTCCAGAGCCGCTTGACGACATCTGTGAGGAATTCAAGGTTGCGCTGCTCGGCGGTCATCACTTTCTCCCAGTCCCACTGATCGACATAGCTTGAGTGATCGTGATCCAGGAAGTAGTCCTTGCGCACGGCTCTCATATCGGTATTGATACCCTCGCCGACACCGCAGTCGAACTGTTTCAGGGCCACCCGTTTCCATTTGGTGGCGGCCTGCACCACCTGGGCGTCGATAGGATTCTTGTCGTAGTCGTTGGAGATGTGGAATTCGATAGGGGTACGCGATCCGTCGCGGTCGAGGTAGTCGTTGACGCCGCTGTTGACATCGACGATTAAAGGCACCTGAACCATCATCAGATTAAGCTCCTTGCACATGTTCTCCTCGATGTAGCTTTTCACCGCGTAGAGAGCTTTCATGGTGTCTTTGTGATTAAGAAGAGGTGTGTAATCGCCCGGCAGGATTTTCTCCAAATCCTCATAATTGCCGATACCCGGACCAGCCAGATCTGCTTTCTTGTCAGCCATATACTTCTCCTCCTTGTGGGGCTAAGGGTTATTTTCCTTATAATATAAGATATGGATCTGGGAGAAGATGCGCAACTTAATTCTGAAAGATGAGGAGCAGGCTGGATATAATGCAATTTTCAAAATTTAGACCGAGTTAGACTGAAGTACTTAACGATTTAGCTCATCCAGCAGTTCTTTGGTATCATTCAAGCCGGGATGTTGAATACGCTCGCGCACTTTTATAGCTGCCTCGAATCGCTGGCGGGCCAGCACGACCTCATTCAAATTCTGATGGCATATTCCGCACAGGTGAAGCCCATCGGCCTCGCCCCAGGCGTACTGGCATTCCTTGTGCTGAGATCGATCCAACGCCTCGCGAGCGTGACGCAATGCTGCCTGTGAATCAGGAATTGCCAGATTTATTTTGGCTAATAGTATGTGCAAATCGATAGCAAACTTGCCATAGCCGCAGCCTTCAGCTTGGTTTAAGCCGGTTTCGGCCTCGGCTAATGCGCTCTCAATGTTGCCTGCGTGTCGTTCTATTTCGGCAGCTAGGATATGAGCACGTATTATGCAGTCCATATGTCCTGATTTGGCTGTCCAATCACGCACCATTTTTAAATGTTTTCTTGCTTTCGAAATATCATTTGATAAGCATAGACAGCCAAGTAAGCAATTGCAAATTGCAATATCTCTAACGGCGTTAACTTTCATACATTGATTGAAATTTCTTAGTATTATTGACTTAGCTAATTCATATTTGCCCGTTGCCATATAGTACGCTGAATACGCAGTTCCCCAATAATAATATTGGGCTTCAATTTCTTTTTTGTTAGCCATTTCAAAATATTGCATGGCCTTCTCTGTTTCACCCAATAATAATAAAGAATGGGCGAACCTATTATATGAAAAACCAATACTACTCTCTGGTTTCCCAATAACTATAGCTTCTTTGGCCAATTTTTTACTTTTTAAGATTAGCCCCTTATCCTCGTTGAAAAAAGACAAATTTCTCAGAGTAGTTGCTAAGGATTTCAGCATTCCGTTTTTTTCATACAACGTAAATGCTTTTTCGAATCGCTTTTCAGAGGTTTTAAGATTGCCTTGGGCTTGTTCGGCCATTGCCCAACTTGAATGGATTTGGGCTTGTTGATTTACTGATATTTCTTTTGTAATTTTTTCTGTGGTGCCATCTTTTGAGAAAAACGAACAGATCCTAATCATCCGACCATAATCACCTACAACATGATAAATGTGACTTCTTCCTATTGAGCTATTATAAATATCAAATGCCCCATCATAATCACCAGCTAATACCGTATGCTCGATCAATTCTTCATACTTATCTAAAACCTCTGGATCTGTCGGCTTATTTTCAGGCTTAGAGTCCAGACCTACTGAAATTTTATCTCTAACAACCTCGTGTAGTTTTTCGGGGGGTACACCAAGAAGATCCTTGAAATACCCTCTCAAAAACGGGTGGGCGGTATATGTCATCTTATTATTAAGATCATATCTAAACACCAAGCCCATTTCATAGAGACGTTTTGCCAATTGATTTAATTTAATCTGATTTGCGTCTATCAGAGCTCCTGCTATTCTGCCCCCGGCTTCGATAATATATCCCAATATTTGAATTGATACGCCCTTTGGAAATAGAGAAAGCCTTATAATAAGATCTCGTTCAGGATCAGGCAGGTTTTCAGCATATTCAGTAAGTATTCTCTGCAATTTCCCGGCCTGCGGATCATCCCCAGTAATTTCGTCAAGTTTCATCTCCTCGGCCGCTTTAGGATCGCCATCGCAGAAATGATGTAAAAATGAGCCCAGTATAGACACCGAAAGCGCGTGGCATCCGATTGATTCCACTAACGGTGCGAGTTGGTCGTCCTCACCTTTTACCTTCCATGCTTTAAGGACACCTATTGCAGTATCTTGATCCAGCTCATCCAGAGACAGCGATCTATAACCGGCTCCCTCCCATTGCTCGAGGTCGGTAAGTTTAAAACGACTTGTTATTAACGCCCTGGTCCTGCCGAGGCCCTGGGCAATACTTCTCAACAATCCCTTTAATTGATGATCCTCTAGATCACCCCTGGCACGGCCACTTATACCAATAGACTGCACACGTTCCAGACCATCTAGCACCAAGAGATGTGGTTCCCCACCTTTGAGCGCCCGCTGTAACCGCTCAAGTCGTCCGCCTGCGCCCTCGCCTTCCTCCCCGGCAAAAACAACACAAGCTGCACGTAAGAAACGATCCGTGTTTGGATCTTCATAGAATGACCAGATAAGAGTACTTGCTTTTTGCTTATCATTTCTGATCTTTTTTAGAAATTGCTCAACAATTGCTGTTTTACCCGCGCCTCCAATAGCGACAAGCGAACGGACCCTATCTGGCGATACCAGGTTTTTCCACCATTGGTCAAGATCATCGAGCAAGGCTTCCCGTCCTTGGAAATGAGGCGCTGGCTGAAGCGGGTGGACTTCGCGGAATTCATATATGCGCTTGGTTGGTTCGATTTGGGTTGGGGTTCGCTTATCGAGAATCCAACCTGTTAAACTGTTGTTAACCTTTAGGGCCAAATCTTCTGGCGTAGTGAATTTTTCTCTGACTAATCCGGCTTTATTTTCGAGGAAATTTTTAAATTCTTCGAGTGCGTCAATATTTTCGAGTATTCTCGCTTGTTTCGCCTTGTCCTTTTCTCCAACAAGTAAATCCTGTTCTTTGGTCTGTGTCCAGCCGAAATTGGGATCGACAAGAAAAGCGAATACCGGTATCTTATTATTCAAAGCTTGCTCAACTTCCAACCAGGTGATACTCTTATGGCCGTCACCACCTTCTTCTTTGGTAGGCACCCAGCCATAACGATGAGCCACCATCACAACTAACGCATTGCATTTTTGGACTTTGCGCAAACATACATCTACAGGGTCACTCGGTTGAGCGCCGAAAGACTCCATCCCAATTGGCAAATTGCCTAATGCGACTATAGAATCAGAAACGAGTTTTCGGTGGTCCCTTAAATCAATAGCGGTAGATGATATGAAAATGCGATAGACTTCGATTGTCGATTTCTTCAATTGTCAACCCCAGTTTAATAATGCGCGCGCTGGATACTAACAGCAATTGTATCGTCTGTTTAAGATAATCTCGAAATTTGCAAAAATCAATCGCTTTTAATGGCCGTTTTTCGCCCCCAGAGATTGTTCAAATTCCATACTTGCCTTTTGGAAAACATTCGCTATATTAGCGCAACAAGGTTGAGGATTCACGCGTTCTTCCTGAATTGTGAAGGCTAAAGGCGAAGGAAATAGATGTGTCGGATAGTGTAACCTACAAGGGCTATAAAGGCAAGGCGTTGGCCAAACTTAAGGAACTGGGCGTCAAAGTCTGGTCCGATGTCGAGATCAAGACCACTAAGGGCCTGTTCACCGGCGTAATCCTGCCACGCTCGGAAACCGCCGCCGACGACAAACATATCGTGATGAAACTTCGCACCGGCTACAATATCGGCCTGTCCATCGATTCGGTACAGGAAGCCAAAGAGGTCGGCTTCAAAGAGGCCGTGTATAAAATACCCGAGCAGGAATTTCCCTTCGATAAGGCCAAGCCCAATGTGACCCTGCTGGGTACTGGCGGGACAATCGCCTCCCGGCTGGACTATCGCACCGGTGCGGTAATTCCGGCGTTTACTCCCGGCGAACTCTACGGCGCGGTACCGGAGTTGGCCGATATCTGCAATCTGAAAACCGAGAAACTGTTCGGTATTTTCTCGGAGAACATGGGTCCCGAGCAATGGAAAATCACCGCCGAGGCTATCGGCAAGGAGATCGAAGCCGGGGTGGCCGGTATAATCGTCGGACATGGTACCGATACCATGCATCACACCGCCGCCGCGATCACGTTCATGGTCCAGAATTCACCGGTGCCGATCGTGATGGTTGGCTCGCAACGCTCATCGGATCGGCCCTCCTCTGATGCCGCGCGTAACCTTCAAGCCGCCGCCTGGACCGCCGCCCACGGCGATATCGCCCAGGTGATGGTTTGCATGTTCGGTCCTACCTCGGATCAGTACAACCTTCTTCATAGCGGCTGCCGGGTGCGCAAGATGCACTCCTCCTACCGCTCGACATTCCGGACGTTGGGCAACGTACCGTACGCCATGGTCGAGCCGGGCAAGCTAACCCATATCAGGAAAGATCTGAAAATGCGCCGCGATGACCGCAAGGTCGATGTCGATGCCGTATTTGAAGACAAGGTCGCCATAGTCTATTACTACCCCAATATGCAACCGGATATCATCGAATCGCTGGTGGACAACGGCTACAAGGGGATAGTGATCGCCGGTACCGGCTTGGGGCATGTGAACAAGCCTTTATACGAGCCGCTTCGCAAAGCCGTGAAAAAGGGCGTGGCGGTTTACATGACTGTCCAGACGCTCTGGGGCTATGTGCATATGTTCGTTTACGACACCGGCCGCGACCTGATGCATCTGGGCGTGGTGCCCGCCGGCAACATGATGCCGGAGGTTGCCTATGTCAAGCTCGGCTGGGTACTGGGCCATACTACCGAACCGGCCAAGGTCAAGGAGATGATGCTGACGCCGATCGCCGATGAGATCACGCCGCGCGAGCCATTCGACGGCTATATGATTATGCAAGGCGGCATCCCCGAAATCGAGGAGTTCATGGGGAGTTTGAAGCTGTAAATTTCGCAATAACTATAGCTTCATTTTAATTCTATTTCTCATTGCCAATAATTTCATTTATTTCGGTGTCTGATTTTATTATATTAATTCCTGATATGGACAATCAGAAATACACGGGGAAGTCGTTTTTCAGAAGATTAATCGCATTCTCAAATGAGAAACCAGTTAAGATTCTTATACGAATCGGCTTTGGATTCTTAAATGCGATAATACTGTATCTTGTATTGTATTTAATCGTCACCGTAATGGTTTATACCGTAGGATTTAACACGAATTATGCATCTGTGATTATTCCATACATTAGTTGGGATTGTGATGAACCGGTAGAGGGGATTATTGTTCCCGAAGGATATACACTGTTTTTATGCCCTAAGGATGATGGTGAGTATATTAACTATAAGATTAATGATTGGCATGGCGATTTCGTTTATATTGATATTCCCAAGCATCCATGCGACGGGGAACTCATGGCCGATTTTTGGGATGAATATGTTTTAGAACCTAAAGTAATCTCTACTCATGGGCCGGGTCATTTAAAAAGCATTTATAGCTTTAATGATACCGATGTATATGTCAGCCGTATGGGAAATGCGCATTTACCTAAGTTTTTTGGTTATGTATACTTCGCAAGCATCCCTGATAGTTGCATACATATAGCATCGTTTACTAGCGCTCCCGACATGCAGAAATTTTTAAACGTAGTTGATCAAATTGCCTTTAGTGGCGAAACGTCAAAAACGGAATTCATTGGTAATGTTAGAGGTTACTAAAAAAATCATTAAGTTTATTTTTTCCTGGCAGCTTACTATAGTACTGATCGGAGTCGCTCTACTTATGCTTGTTTTTGAATTATCTTACGATTTTTTAATGCTTAATGTGGTTTTTAAAAAGGTGCCAGCCAAGTTTGTCAACATCGGTACGAACTCTGTGCGAATTCCGGATAATTTCAGAATCGCTCACGAGGATTATCTGGATAACACCGATAGCCTGAACGCAATTTACCTTGCGGATAATAATCTGTTGGTTATCGCCGGTAGAATGAATTTTCTTAACCATAATTCAAATTATGATTTAACAAACGCATTCAAGCTTATGAACTCAAGGGCCGGGATGGAGTTATTTGATTATCAGATACTGGATGTATGCGGCGACTCGGTATGGTATAGCCTTTATGTTAATGATAAATATTGGTACTTATCGTTAGTTAGAGATTTTTCGGAATACCAAGCGCATAATATGCGATTTCTAATACCCAGCAAAGGTATTATGTTCGAAATTGAAGCAGTGAGCAAGGAAATAGAAGACATCGTTCCATTGCTAAAAGATTTCCTTTATTACGATCAGAAACATTTTTACTGGAATATGATAGATTAAGCAAATTAGTAATTAAAAAAAGGGCCGCACACTGCGGCCCTTGGTGTATTAATATCATTTAACAATGCTACTTCAGCATCATCATCTTCTTCGTAACAACATTCTCACCCTGGATCAGTTTGTAGAAATACATTCCCGAAGTGACCTTCTGGCCACCTTCGTTGGTGCCATCCCAGATAACCTTGTGGATACCGGCCGATAACTCTTCATCTACCAGCGTGTTCACGATCCGGCCCATTATATCGAATACCTCAAGCGTGACATGCCCGGTATTCGGAAGTCCGAAGGCCATCTCAGTTGTAGGATTAAACGGGTTGGGGAAATTCTGATCGAGGGAAAATACCGAAGGAATAGCCGATGACACGCCATCTTCGATATCTGTCATGATGACATCAAGCGTGCAGGGGATAGCCATCGACGGATTATCGATATCGTTGGAATAGATATAGATATTGCCGGTGTAGGTTCCCACCTCAACTTCGGTCGCGTCGAAATTGACATCCAGGTTCATCGATTCGTCCGGGAACAACATGCCGCCGGCCGGAGTCACGGTCAGCCAGAAAACCGGATGCTTGATTATTATTGCCATACTGTTGACGATGTAATACTGGTTGTTAATAACCTGAAGTCCGATAGTGCCGTTTTCATCCTGGATACCGATTGTGTGCGAATCTATGGGATCGTTAATATCGGCATATTGATAAACGATATTACCATCGGCCAGAAGAATTACCTGGAACGTGTAAGGTCCGGGTCCGCCTGAACTGTAGTGGGCGACGTTAATGTAAGATACGATTAGCGAATCGACACCGTTGGTGTAGTAGTATGCCTCGCCGCCATCGTTGAAATTCAGATCATCCCAGAATGGCGCGACCAGGTTGGCCGGGTCATCGCCTGTCGGGATTGAGCCGTTGTCATAAGCGGTAACCGAGGAGGTGAACGATAAAAATCCGTTAGTGCAGAATCTGAACGAGCTGAATACGTTGCCGTAGAACGGGAATTCGAATCCGATATCGAATGGTCCGACATTGGTGTCATCGCCAAGCCCCGTAACCGGTGTGCCGGTGCTCGTAATATCTATCCAGTCGTAATGCGGGCCGTTATCCTCGTTTGAGTCTTTCCAGGTGTAGCCGTATTCATCGGGGCCGCCGAAATCGGTAGTCATATCGTCATCGGCAGGTGTATTGCTTTCGGTTTTTGGGCCGATGTACGAGTAATAAGTCAAGCCATTGATTCTTTCCTTCTCGTAATCATCTTCATTAATTGGCTCGGAACTATTACCATCGGGAGAAATTGACATCAGCCGATCATCGGCAATCGCCGCCGCGGAGAACTCGAGCAAGCCGGTCCCGACATTCGATATTGCCAGGATTCGCGTTTCGTGATCACCAAGATCTAATACCGAATGGAATGATGATGGTTCAACCGAAATTGTCGCGCTGCCCGAACCCCAGTTTATGCCGCCGTTAATCACCACGGCATCGATAAACCAGCCGGGGGCTACTATCGTATAGTCTGCGCCGAAATGGAATTCGATCTTGGCTGTTTCATCCTCATACGCGCCAAGATTGAAAACAGCTTCTTGCCAGCCGCCTGAACTGCCGCTATATCCTGCTTCACCGTTTAAAGCATCGATATTGCTTTCCGGGTAGCCGCCGTCAGGCTCAAGGATATCCCAGGTGACGCCGCCATCGGTAGTGATTTTCAGGTTGCCGCCGTCATAGCCGGATTCGATATCGTACCAGTGCCAAAATGATATATAGGCGCCGGAGTTGGTGATCGTGTAATAAGTAGTCATCAGGCCGTCGTTGGCATTGTTAGGATAGTCGCCGCCCAGGATCGTGCCCCAAAGACTGAGACCGTCGTAAGCGCCGCCGGGTCCGGAAGTCGGTTGACCCCATTGCCAGGCGCCCTGGCCTGTCCAGCCGCCATCGTTGTATTCGAACGATTCCATCGCCCGGATTGTGAACTGTAATTCGGTCGTATAACCGCCATCAACCTCTATGGCCAGATCCAGAAGAACCGAATGGCCGGCCGGCAAATCATCCTCGGCGGTGACAACGAAAGTGTTGTCCGAATTATTGCCGCTCTCGTCGGGCCCGATATCGCCAAACACCGAATTGTTATCATCGATTGTAATATAGTCATCATCCGATGATATCGTACCGTCGACGTTTATAGCCATGGATGAGCCGGTGTTCCTTAAAGTGGCTGTAATATCAATCGTTTCGCCGGCCTCGAATATGCCGTTATCATTGCCGTTGCTTTCAACAAAAACGACATCAACGAAACCAATCACCGGGGCGTGCACCGGTAAGCTGAACGAGCTTTCCCATTCATTCAAGTCGTCAGTTACGGTCAGGCTAAAACTGATTACACGACCGTCGGGAGCCTGGTTGGAAACGTCAAACCCGAAAGCGTCCTCAACATTGATATACCCGAAATCGCCCGCGATATCTCCAAATACAGCTATATCATCGGTGATTGTCACATATTCATCTTCAGAACTTAAATCGGCCACTATATCAAGTGCCGTATCGGGTCCGACATTCATAAGCTGCATATCCAGAAGAATGCTTTCGCCGTAATCGATCAGGCCATCATTATTACCGGCTTCATCATTAACCGCGCATTCATCGAATACAACATATGGTCCATCCGGCGAGATTGCCGTTACACTGCCGAAGTATGGCGCACGGTTATAACATGTTACCGTCAGGCTCATCATCTCGCCGACCGGTAGCGCTTGTTCGATTTCGATGGTGGCCGTGCCGCTATCATCGGTATAAGCCGAACCGTACAAAATCCTGTCATGATACAACGCGCATAAAGTGCCTTCAGTAGCGGGCGCGGAAACAATAAACTGGGTAGCGGTGAAAATAATCGCTTCACCATGGTCAACGGTCATTGTTGACGGGGTATCGGTATACATCATAATTGATGGGTCGCCGAATATATTCCAGGTGTCGTAAATTTCGACTCCGTCGCTACCCTCCACCTCGATCGTCCGGCATGAACCGTTATAACAGATTCCACCAAATGTGATTTTGGACTCTGCCACTAATAAATCGGTGGCTTCGTCCTGCGCCCACATCGGCGGGTTCCATGACTGGCTGATTGAAGACATATAAGTGGCAATGGCTCCGGTGGGTTCGCCATCATGAGTAGCCCTCGTCCAGGCCTCGGCAAAACATGTGTAATTATCGAATTCGCCGTTATTACAAGCAACGCTTATTATAAAGGGTAACTTGTTGTCGTTTTGCAGGGCGTTCACATGGCCGTTATTGAAACCGGTAGTACTCCAGGTTTCGATATAACCGTGCCCGCAATAATTTATAAAACCTCGCCCCTCATCCAGAGCCTGCGCGACTTGCGTGGCGGACGCGCCCGGATCGTAAATCTGGTCGACTTCGGTGTAATTATAATCGAGTAAATCCGCCCGGATATTATCTATGTGCTGATAATCATATTCGCCATTATGGCCTGGGCCTTCATCGGAAGCTATACCGGTAGCTTTGTGATACCAGTCGGCAGATGTTTGAGGTGTCATTTCATATTCTACACTTCGGGTGACCTGGGTTTCCACATGGGCAACTTCCTCGGCGGAGAAACGTCCGACAAAGATATCGGGGTAATCGTCGCCGCCGGCAAGTTTGGCGTAGGAGGGATCCGACGCGCCACCCGAGGCATAGGGCGGCGCCACCTGTGAAGCGTCACCGACTAAAAGCACGAAAGCCAGGTCAGACGAGTCGTAAAATGACTGGATAAAACCGGCTATACTATTCGCGTTGTTGCCGATATCGGATACATTCACAACCGTGGTCTTTATCCCTTTTTGCCTTTTCCAATCGGCAAAGGGCATTATTGCTTCGCGAAACGCGTCATGGGTGATCACCAGCATGTCGCCAACTTCCTCAACCGGAGTATACAGCAACAGGCTTTGATTATAATTGATAAATCTCTGCTGATAGATGAAGTTGAATTCAGGATTTATCTTCGCAAGGCTTTCATCGCGCCGAAGGACGTTGACCTCGCCCGGACCGGCATTGCTGATTTCAACCGTTATGGATGTGTAAACGCGGAGAATATTATTCGATGGGTTATAACGGAAAGGATAAATCTCGGTTACTATACCGCGAATATCCCGAATGATAAAGGGATCGCGAATCGACGCTAACTGTGATGGGTACCAGTTGTCGGCGTTATAAACAGGGCCGAATTCGTAGGGAATAGTCGATGGGTCTACGGATCTGCTGAGGTTGCCCTTGGATGGCGCGATCTGGTAGTCGTTAAAATCACGATACTCAGAATCCAGCACTTTGATTTCCATCCTGGCATCATCGGGTATAATAATACTGCGGCAGACACGGGGTAAAGCCGGTTCGCCTTTGATTAATAGCACACCTTCGCTGTCCAGGTTAATATTGAAGTATGTTTCTCCCGACAGATCGACGGATGCTTTTGTAAAGGCGCCAACCTCGAATTTTACGATAGTGCGCGTATCGTTAGATTCCAGAACGATAACCTTAACATCGTCGCTTGTTGTCCCTAATTCTACACGCTGGGCAGCCGTGGTTAACGAGGCCACCAGTAATACCATCGCGAGAATTGTTAGTAAACGTTGCATACGACCCTTTCTATTTTAGGCGGTTATTTATTATCTCCCACTTAATATGAGCTAAATGGTTTATAAACCCTTAGCCGAACAGGACAAAAGTGAAGCCCTATTATCTGTCCTTTCCTAACCGGTTCCCCCCAGCCAAGCTGCTGTTAAGCTAGATTGTCTTTGTAGCCATATTGGCCAAATAAGTTTGTTTCATACATAATTTAACATATTTTTCGATAAACGCAATCTATATTTAACAAAGTAGATCAAAAAGTACTTAAAATAATCTGTTAGGCTGAAATAAAAAAGGGCGCCCATTTGGACGCCCTTCTTACTTATCGAATCAGCGCTAAACTATTTAAGCATCATCATTTTCTTGGTTGTGACATTGTCACCCTGGGTCAACTTGTAGAAATACATACCGGTGCTGACTTGTTCACCGTTACTGTTTACGCCTTCCCAGGTTATATTATGAATACCAGCGGCAAGATGGCCATCCACCAGTGTCGCTACCATGCGGCCCATTATGTCATAGACCTCAAGAGTAACCTGGCCTGAAGCCGGCAAGCCGAAAGAGATGTCCGTCGAAGGGTTAAACGGATTCGGGTAGTTCTGGTTCAGGGCAAAAGCAGTCGGAATCGCAGTCTCATCTTCTATGCCGGTCGGGTCAACAGTCAAGGTACAGGGGATAGACACTACGGGATTGTCAAGGTCATTGGATGTGATCCTGATCTCGCCGGTATATTGGCCTTCGCCAACCTCAGAAGCATCAAAGGTGACACTCAAATCGGTTGAGGCGTCCGGAGCGACAGTGCCGCCCGAGGGGGAGACTGTCAACCAGAATACCGGATGATTTATTTTAACAGCCATTTCATTGGCGATATACGGCGCTTCATTAATAACCTGAAGGCCGATCATGCCGAATTCATCCTCAATACCGATAGTATGTGAATCAAAGGGATCGTTGATTTCAGCATATTGATAAACGATATCGCCATCGGCTGTAAGAATTGCCTGGAAAGTATAGGGTCCGCCTACACTAAAATGGGCAACGCTTATATAGGACACGATCAGAGTATCTTCATAGTTGGTGTAGAAATAAGCTTCGCCACCATCATTGAAGTTCAAGTCATCCCAGAATATAGCTAACAGGTTGTTAGGCTCTAAATCGTAAGGGATCGGATCGTTTGAGAAATCGGTATTAGTCGCGGTGAATGAAATCCAGCCGTTGCTGCAGGAATTGAAGGTAGTGAATATATTGCCATAGAACGGGAACTCGAAGCCGATATCGAAAGGACCGACATTCGAATCATCGGCGTGACCGGTAATAGGTGTACCGATACCGGTGATATCGATCCAGTCATAGTGCGGTCCATCCGGCTCATTGGAGTCTGTCCATCTGTAGCCATATTCATCCGGACCGCCAAAGTCGGTGATAACGCCGCCGCCATTCGATGGGGTATTGGCCGATTTTGGGCCAACGTAGTTGTAATATACCAGTCCGTCGCGCTCTTCTTTTTCGATATATTGATCATCTTCGGAGACAGGGTAACCGTTCCCCGGGTTGATCGACAGTAGCCCGTCATCGGTAAGCGCGGCCGCCTCGAAGCTGAGAATACCTTCGCCGACGTTGGAAATAGTCAGATTCTGGACTTCGGAATCACCGAGGTCGAGCGTAGCGCTTAATGATGTCGGTTCCACTACGATTTCCGGATCAAGCGCGCCCCAGTTAATCGCGCCGTTTACAACAACGCCGTCAATGTACCAGCCATCGCGCATAATCGAACTATCTGAACCGAAACGGAGTTTGAATTTCACCATCTCTCCGACATAGCCGGGAATGGTGAATACGGCCTGCTGCCAGTCGCCGGATTCATCAGTGAAACCGGGTTCGCCGTCAAGACCGACAATACTGTCATCAGGATAGCCGGCGTCGGGATAGATGATTGTCCAGGTAGTTCCGCCATCGGTCGAAATCGAAACGTTACCGCCATCCCAGCTGTTTTCGATATTATACCAGTGATAGAAAGTGAAACTGGCATCTTCATCGGTGATTTCATAGTAAGTTGTTATCAAAGAGGCGTCGGCGCTGTTGGGATATTCTCCGCCCAGCACCGTACCCCAGACTTTAATACCGTCATAAGCGCCGCCGGGACCGGAATAGGGTTCGCCCCATTCCCAGATATCATCGCCTTCCCAACCGGCGTTATTGAACTCAAATGATTCCAGCTCTTGCAGCATGAGGTTCACTTCAACGGTATCGTCAACCGGCACGGTAACTACTTCATAGTCGTAGCCGTAGCCGGGAGCAGCGGCACCAATAGTGTATTCAGCGCCGCCGGGAATATTATCCATGATATAATAGCCATCGCCATTAGTATAAACCGGATCTAAGGGCATGCCCTGAGCGCTAACCATCGCGCCCTCTATAGCAATCTCATCGAGATCGGTTACGTAACCATGCACGACACCATTCTCGGCGAAATCAAGATAGAAATCCTGAACAGTAGTCTCATCGGTTTCGATGGTGACTTCAGCCGATTCAGAGATATGACCGAAATATGACGCGGTCAACGAATATGTAGTATCGGCGAGTAAGCCAAACAGGTACGCGCCTTCACTGTCTGTTAAGGCGAACTGCGGTGAACCATCAACCTGCACACGAGCGCCTTCGATGGTTTGTTCGTCCTCATTATATACGACACCGGCGGCATAGCCGAATCCCTGGGCCCACAGGCAAGCCTGGTAAACATCCATTATACCGTGGCCATATGTATTGTCTTCACCATCGGGATTGCTAAACGGCAGATCGATAGCGGTGGACATCAGGATGTCTTTAATCGCATCGACATCGAGGTTGGGATTCGCCTGGCGAACCAAAGCCACCGCGCCCGATACGTGCGGAGATGACATCGATGTTCCGCTCATGGTTGAATAGCCGCCACCCGGAACTGAACTTCTGACGTTAACGCCGGGAGCAGTAATTTCCGGTTTAATAGCCAAATCGCCGGAGGCACATTCTGTTGGGCCTAGCGCGGTGAAATAAGCCGGCGGTAAATTATCATTGGCGCCATCAACGGCGCCAACCGAGAAACAGTTATATCTTGTAGTCGCCCTGTCGGCCGGGGAACGCAAGCCGCTCGAGCCTTCGTTACCGGCCGAGAAAACTACCACAGTACCGGCCGCTTCGAGGTTGTCGATTACTACCCAGAAAGATTCATCGCAATCGGGATAGCCGGCGCCATCGGGAATACCCCAGGAGTTGCCGACTACATCGGGATTGTCCTGGTTGGATGGATCGCCGTCGGGATCCGCGAACCACTGGAACGATAAGATTGCATCGGCAATAGTACCTGAAATGCCGCCGCCGCGATCAATCGGGGCTGCCGCTATCCATTGGGCGTCAATGGCGACACCGATCGTATCGCTTCCAGATTCCGTACGGCCACAGATTGTACCCAGTGTATGAGTGCCATGAGATCCTGAATCCTGAGGGTAGGTCCAACCGGCATACGGGTCGTACCAGCTCTCATCAACGAGGCCGTCTTCGTTTACATCGCCGCGAAAACGTTCTGCCAAAGCGGGATGATAGCCGTCAACGCCGGTATCCATGTTGGCCACTACCCGACCTTCACCGGTAAAACCGGCGGACCAGGCTAACGGAGCATTGATCCGGTCAAGGCCTTGCTCATGGTTAGCTATCAATGATGGTTCCGAATTTACATCTAGTGGCTTATCGCCTTCAATCGGATAGCTATAATATATATCAGCGATTGATGATTGCGTAGCCATCTCATATACGCCGGCGGGAGATGATTTAACAATTGCCATATTGCTAATCCAGAGCAGTCTGTAATCGTTAATCATGTTTTGAGCCTGAAGGTTGTCTAAATAAGCCGACATTGCCGGTTGAGTCTCGCCGGCAACTTGTTGAAGGGCTTCCACGACCCGCTTATTGCGTTCGGCAAGAGTGGCTCTTTCAATTTTCAATTGTCTGTTTAAGGTTTCGATATCCGCCTGATTTTCGAACATCACGACGACTTCAACCTCATTGTCGGTGGTCATACCCTGCAAATAATCGGCAAGGTAGGGGGTGATTTGGCCTGACCAGATTGCCGGTGACAACACCAATACCAGCAACATGCACAGTACCTTAGCTTTGTTCATTACTTCTCCTTTTCTTGGTTAACATAAACCTATCTTTTTTGACATTTTCCATCATAACATTAACAACCCTAAAATTGGCAAAAAGCATGCCCTAAACCAACAACCTTTTGGTAATTATTCACAATATATATCAATGACTTATGAAAAGCAAGAACACGTATAGCCTTAATGGGTGTTGTTATTATAAACAACTACCGGGAAATATCGATAACTTATTAAATTATAATACGATAACTATAATATGTTGATGTGTCAATAATAACACTGTTATAAAACCACACTAATGTTATACAATAAAACATAAGGAATTATTAACACAACTCTTAAAAATTCAATCAATTTGAACTATTTTGCTGGAAAAGGAGATATATACTTCGTGTGAAAATAATTGCAAGTAAAAATAAAGGCAATGCAATGCATATAGCTAGGCAAAATGGAGAGGTCAAGATAGTCGGCTTATTCTGATTTCTGTCAATTATTTGATAGCTTTTAAGACAACATTGCAGCTGTCGCTTAAAATGAGGTCGAATTTATTATGGCGGCTTATTTTAGCAACTTTGCTTTCAAAATTACAGGTCTCAATACTCTTCCCCAGAAGCGGGATTGATCCAGGCAGACTATGTATTTTAATAGACCCGCTGCCGATTGTCTGGTGAGCTAGAAGTGGAGCATCTACACCCGGCGGTTTATGGCCGGCAAAAGCACCGTAAAAATCAGTTATCTTATAATAATATTGCCATTTGAAAATGTAGGTGAGTAAATCGGGAATTTTTATACTTTGTCCCTTTAAATAAAATGAATTGCCGGATAGATAAAATAATGTCGGTGCCGCCAAACTATCGGCCCCATTCGAATAGAATTCCACTTTTAATGTTTTAACCGGGTCGCCCTCATACCACACTTCAACCGTTCCTATACTGCTTGATGGATTAAAGGGCTTATACGATTTTAATTGGCCGCCTGTCCAGAATAGCAGCCAGGATAGCGCCAGCATTATTACGGATATCGTTATTCCCCAATAACCGACACTTGCCGGTGTTTTCCTCCTTGATTCGGCTTCGGGATGAAATGAGATTCGCTTGATTAATAAAAATAAAAACCAGGCTAATAACAGAAAACCCAATACTAAAAGCAGTAAAGCTATAATTGTTGGTCTGGCCATATTTAGTCAGCCCCCCTGACTATATAGACTGTTATTTTTTTCCGTGTTGAATAGGGGGCATAGGTTTGGCCGCCATATTCGAGCTTGTTCCTTTCATATTGGCATTTCCATGAAAGATCGCGCCATGTTCAACCAATAATGATTTTGATACCAGGTTGCCCTGCAGTTCAGACTTCGACTGCAATTCTATTTTTTCGGTTGCCTCGAGGTTACCTTCAACGCGGCCGCCGACAATAATGGATTTGGCCTTTACTTCGGCTTTCACTTCGCCCTCCGGGCCGATTGTTACGAGATCGTTGGACTCGAGCTTACCCATAACGATACCATCGATACGAGTCGAACCTTCGATTTTCATGCTGCCGTCGATTTTCGTGCCCTTGCCGATTATCGTTTCCAGCTTACCTTCATACTTTGCGTTTCTATCCGCCATAATAACGAATCCCCTCTGAGGTTTTGTTAATCAAGATACGGCCACGGGTCAACCGCAACGCCGTTAACTACTATTTCATAGTGAAGGTGCGGCGCCGAGGAATGCCCGGTGTTACCCGACAAGGCGATCACATCTCCCTTAAACACTTTCTGTCCTTTACCGGCCATGATTTTCTGATTATGGCCGTAATAAGTTTTGTAATTATTGCCATGGTCGATAATCGTGAGGTTGCCGAAATCCTTATCCCAGCCGGCAAACTCTATCAACCCGGTAGCCGTCGTGACTACCGGCGTTCCCTCTCTAACCGCGATATCTATGCCTTCGTGTTTCTCCTTACCTTCTTCAACATGAAATGTCTGGGTGATCCAACCGTACAAAGGCCGGCCGCTGGGCACTCTCATATTTTCCAGTTCACCTATCGATAGTGGCACCTTATCGGCTTGCATGCCTGCTATTGTTACGCGCCCCGTACTATCGGTTTGAAGCGAATCATAAACACTGCCCAGGGATCGATCGATATCTTCAATCTCCACGCCGGCCATTTCGGCTATTCGGGAAACGATCGCCAGGTTCTGACGATAACTTTTTTCGATCTCAACGACCTTGGCATTATAGTCGCGAAGTTTATCATTTTCCGCCTCAAGTAACTCCGCTGAAATCGCCTGCCCGCTTAACCTACCATAGAATACGGTTACTCCCAATAATAATATCATCCAGGCGACAATAAATATAATTAAACCTTTAACCTGCCAGGCTGCTAAACGAAAACTGTGAGAGGGCTGCTGACCCTGCGGGATTACCAATATGTCAATATACTTCTTCATTAATCTTCCGAATAATTCAACCGCTCCAGAACTCTCGTCAGTCCCTCATTATTGTAATAATCAATTATAATCCTGCCGCCTTTCTTGCGCGGAGCAATTGCGACTTTTGTCTGCAAAGCTTTCCTTAATCCATCCTCGATAGACAGCAGATGGGGTGATTTGACAGCCTTTCTTCTGGTGGAACGTCTCTTACTTTCACCGTACACTATTTTTTCCAGCTCTCTAACTGAGTAACCTTCCTTAATAGCCTTGTCGGCAAGTTCTATTTTTTCTTTCTCTCCGGGAACGGCCAATATAACTCGTGCGGCTCCGGCTGACAACATTTTTTCCACAACCATTCGCCTAACTTTGTCCGGAAGGGTCAGCAGGCGCAATGAATTTGAAATGCTTGAGCGATCTTTACTGACCTGGCTGGCCAGATCCTCCTGTGATAAGCCGAATTCCTGAAGTAATGCCCGGTAAGCTTCAGCCTCCTCAATCGGATTAAGATCTTCACGTTGAATATTTTCGATTAAAGCCAACTCCATTGTCTCTTTTTTTGACATCTTATTGTAGACAATAGAGGGGATGATGTCCAGACCCAGAAGCTGGGCCGCCCGCATGCGTCTTTCGCCAACTACCAATTCGTAATCATCGCCCGCCACCCGGACTATGATAGGTTGGATTAAACCTTTTTGATTGATCGACTTAGCTAATCCTTTAAGTTTGTCTTCATCGAATCTTTTTCGCGGTTGATTGGGATTGGTTTTAATTCGCGATATCAAAATATCCCGAATCTCTTTCGAATTATCATCTTTTGGATCGGCTGGGATTAAGGCATCAAGCCCCCGGCCTAAAGCGACTCTTTTCATCGTGATAATACCTCCTTGGCAAAACGGAGGTAGTTTTTTGCCCCCGTGCTTTCAACATCATATAATAGAATCGGCTTGCCGAAGCTTGGGGCTTCCGAAAGTCTAACATTCCTGTTTATAACGGTCTCATATACTTTTTCTGAAAAATACTTCCGAGCTTCGTTGGCTACTTGACGGGAAAGATTTAGACGGCCGTCGTACATAGTTAGAAGAATACCATGAATCTCGAGCCGAGGATTTAATTGCTTCTGCACCAAACCGACCGTATTCATTAATTGCCCCAGCCCTTCAAGGGCATAATACTCGCACTGAATAGGGATAATAATACTATCGGCGGCGGTTAACGTATTAACCGTAAGTAAGCCCAGGGATGGCGGGCAATCAATAATAATGAAATCATAAGAATCGGACACTTTTTCCAAAGCCCGTCTAAGTATAAATTCTCTGTCCGACAAATTGACCAGTTCAATCTCGGCTCCAACCAGATTAATATTAGCCGGCAGCAGATGTAAATATTCGATGTCGGTTTCGATTGTCGCCTCCTCAACCGGCATATTGCGGGTTAGTACATCATAGACTGATTTTTTGATATCATTCTTGTCGAATCCAAGCCCCGATGTCGTATTAGCTTGCGGGTCGATATCGATAAGCAGGGATTTCTGTTCGGCCACAGCCAACGATGAGCTCAGGTTTATCGCGGTAGTGGTTTTACCGACCCCACCTTTCTGGTTGGCAATTGCTATAATCTTTGTCATTTGACCGCCTGATTATGAGTTATACCAAAATAAAAATTCATTGCAGGAGGATTTTATGATAACTATTGAATAAAATCAAGCATTAAAATGTTTCACGTGAAACATTTCTGAGATTAATTTGTTATTATCTTGATGTTATTGTACTTAGCGAAGTATAGTAATACGCCGCCCGGGTTCAATTTTGGCAAGGCTTTGGTTATTAGGTCCTGTTCTTTAAGTGACGCCCTGGCCAGGATTATATCATATTGATTAGTTCTGTTTTCCCAGCGATCATGAATTACTTTAGCATTCGACAATTTCAGTTTGTCGATTACACTTCCTAGGAACAGGCATTTACGATGTCTGGATTCAACCAAGTCCATTTGGGTGTCGGGCCTGGCAATTGCGATAGGTATACCCGGAAATCCCGCCCCGCTGCCAAGATCGGCAATATGGGAGCCCGGCGGAATGGTATAGACAGTCAAGGCGTGGAGTGAATCGAGAAGATGACGTTCAATCAATTGGGGTAAATCGTTTTTCGAGACGAGGTTCATCTTTGATGAGGTTTCGCGAATCATGTCAATGTAGCCTAAGAGATTATCAATCTGGGCTTGAGATTGATTCAGACGGTTTTTACCAAGCCATGTTTTCACTTTATCTTTATCACTCATTTACGCCGCCTGTTTTTTAAGTTTACCATTAGTACCGCTATATCACCGGGTGAAACGCCGGAGATTCTGGATGCCTGGCCCAATGTGGCCGGTTTGATTCGACTCAGCTTCTCTGAGGCTTCAGTTTTTAGACCCTTAATTTCCTTATAATCGAAACTTGCCGGTATTGCCAGCGATTCCATGCTTTTAAACCGTTGTAGTTGTAGTTGTTGGCGCCGAAGATAGCCTTCATACTTGATTTCTATCAGCACTTTTTCGATTACCGCGTATTTAGCTGTCATAGTATTGGGAAGACTATTGAATATGGAAGTAAAATCAACCTCAGGTCGGCGGGCAGCCTCTGCAACAGTTAACGGCTCCTCAAGCTCCGGCACGCTAATTCTTAATTTCTGGAATTCGCTATAGATATCTGTCCGTTGTTTCTTTTCACTGAATATCTTTTCTATCAACGATTCGGAAAGAAGTCCAATTCTACGACCTGTTTCGCTTAATCTATCCTCGGCATTGTCTTCTCGGAGAAATAATCTGTATTCGGCCCTGGAAGTAAACATCCGGTAAGGCTCGGCGGTGGATTTTGTTACCAGGTCGTCGATTAATACCCCGATATAGGCTTGAGATCTGTCGAAAACTACCGGATTTTCTCCTCGAATATTCAATACCGCGTTTATCGAAGCCATCAATCCTTGAGCGGCGGCCTCCTCATAGCCCGATGTGCCATTTACCTGGCCGGCTAAGTATAGATTCTTAATATATTTCGATTCCATCGTCGGTTTCAATTGATGAGGTGGAAAAAAGTCATATTCTATAGCATAGGCAGGCTGATTGATTTTAACCTCCTCTAGTCCGGGGATTGTGCGAACCGCTTCTACTTGTATCTCCTCTGGTAATGATGATGAGAAACCATTGAGATAATATTCGGACGTATTCAAGCCTTCCGGTTCAAGGAATAGCTGATGACGCTCCTTATCCGCGAATCTTACTACCTTGTCCTCAATCGAAGGACAATAGCGTGGTCCGACACCCTTAATGTTGCCGCTATAAAGGGCGGATCTTTTGATATTGTCGTTTATGATTTGATGAGTTTTACTATTAGTATAGGTTAGATGGCATTGAATTTGATTTATAGCTTGCCGGTTCGATCTCCTGGAGAAAAAAGGCGGTGGCTCATCGCCATACTGCACAGTACATTTATCGAAATTTATAGTAGTGCCATTCAGGCGAGGGGGTGTACCGGTTTTCAGTCGCCCCATTTCGAGACCATGCCCGACCAAACACTCAGATAATCCTTTTGAAGGTTCTTCGCCGATACGCCCAGCCGGTATTTGATTTTCGCCTATATGAATTACGCCATTGAGGAATGTCCCAGAGGTAACAATTATCGTTTTTGCCTCAAATGTTTCACGTGAAACGGTTACAACACCACAACAGACGCGCTGGTCTATTAATAAGTCGACCACTTCATCCTCTATCACAGTCAGGCCTGGCTGTTTATGGATTGTTATGCCCATATATTTTCTATAAGCGATCCTGTCTACCTGGGCTCGATGAGACCAGACTGCCGGCCCCTTACTGCGATTCAGGATGCGAAATTGAATACCGGTCATATCGGTACAATAACCGATCTCGCCACCAATAGCATCTATCTCTCTGACTAATTGACCTTTAGCCAAACCGCCAACCGCCGGATTACAGCTCATTTGAGCGATTCGGTCCTTTCGTATAGTGATTAAGGCGGTCTTTACTCCCATTCTCGCCCCTGCCAACGCCGCTTCGCAACCCGCGTGCCCGCCGCCTATTACTATCAGATCATAGCTCATGTGGAAAAGGTGTTGATAACTGTGGAAAAGTATGGGTATATTGTTCGTAATGTTGTCAATTCCAATGCTCCGTCAATTCTAGCGAAATTTAAATTCACGACTATTGCAGGGAAATATCTATTTTCCAATACAAAATTCCGAAAAAATCTTATTGAGAATATCATCGCTGGTGACCTTACCGGTGATCTGGCCGATCTGCTCTAATGCTTCTCTTAAAATGCCCACGACTATTTCCTCAGATTCCGCCCCGCTATTAGCTTTTCCTGCTTGATTAATCTGTTCGGCTGCTTTTACCGAGCAGTTTAGCTGGCGCTGGGACAGGAGGACTCCGTCCCCGGTTTCGTTTACATCCTTTAATAGTTCCCGTTGAATTGTTGTTAGCAGGTTATCAATACCCTTACCCGTAGTCGCCGAAGTTTGGACGATTTGATCAAAATTTAACGGCATGCCTATATTCGCTGAGGGATCATCTATTAAATCAATCTTATTAATTAACGTTATAAAAGGTTTATTATAGAGAATCTCCGCGATTACTACGTCACGGTCATCAATTTTCCGAGACGCATCGATTACATACAGGCAAAGGTCTGAACTATCAACCAATTCCCTTGATCTTTCAACGCCAATTTGCTCTATTTCCTGATCCGATTTTCTAATTCCAGCCGTATCTGTCAATATGACAGGATACCCTCCGATATTGACATATTCAGATAAATAGTCTCTAGTGGTTCCGGGAACATCCGTAACTATTGCCCTGTTTGTTTGAAGAATTCTATTGAATATACTTGATTTACCAACATTGGGCGCCCCGACAATCGCCACCTGAGCGCGGCCCTCAGCGATGCGTCCGATATCATAAGTTGATATTAAACGGCTCAATAATGCAGAAATCTCATCGATTTTACCCTGTTTTGCGGCTAAATCAAGCTTAGTCACCTCATCATCGTCAAAATCAATTTCAGCCTCCAGAACTGTTATCAACTCAATAAGTCTGGCGCTAATTTTATCAAGCCTATGTTTTAGCTTACCTTCGAGGTTGTGAAGCGCGTATTGCTTCGATTTGCTTGATCTGGCTTTTATCACTGAGTTTACCGCTTCGGCTTCGGTGAGATCCAGTCGGCCGTTCAGGAAGGCCCGAACAGTGAACTCACCGGGTTCGGCCAGTCTGGCTCCGCTTATACATAAAAGCGTAAGTATCTGCTCGGAGATTACGTGGCCGCCATGACAAATTATCTCAACTAAATCCTCGGCGGTATAGCTTCGTGGTTCCTTATACCAGATTACCACCACCTCATCAATCACTTTGTTATCGAGATCGATGATATCACAAAGGGCGGCTTGCCTATCTTTTAGACTATTCCCCTTGATATGTTTCTCTATTGTCGATTTAGAATCAGCACCAGTCAGCCGAACTACAGCCAGGGCTGACTCGCCCGGGGGTGTTGAAATCGCACATATTGTATCGTGAGGATTATACATAATAAAAACGCCCAATCAACCGGTTAGGAGCAAACGACAATTTGCCTATAGCGCGGGTTTGGGCGCCTTAATTTTTCATCTTAGTCTACTCAGGCGATAGCTTCTTTTTCCTTAGCCATACGATTTTTAACTAATATCTGCTCTACTATACCGATTATACTAAACATTGCCCAATAAAGCACTAAACCTGATGGCCAATTCATGAAAAGAAAACCGAATACTACGGGCATAATATAAACCATCATCTTTTGCTTGGGATCGGTGATCGTCATTTTCTGCTGGAAGAACATCGCCGCGGCCATAATAATGACCAGCACGTAATAGGGATCCTTTTGTGACAGGTCGGTTATCCAAAACATGAACTCGGCGGCGCGCAACTCGATTGAATTATTGAGAACCGAGAACATCGCCCAGAAAATAGGCATCTGAACCAGAAGTGGTAAACATGAACCGAACGGATTTACCCCATATTCCTTATATAGTTTCATCGTTTCGGCGTTCATCTTCTGCGGCTCATCTTTGAATTTAGCCTTAATTTCCTGCATTTTCGGCTGAAGTTCTTTCATTTTCATCATCGAGGTGGAGCTTTTACGGGTCAATGGCCAGAAAACGATTTTCATGATTATTGAAAATACGATGATAACCAGCCCATAATTAAACAGGACACTGGACAGCTGTTTAAAAACCCACAGAATGCCAATAGCAAATGGACGGAAATATTTCCAGCCCATATCTACGAGTTTATCAAGGTTGTAGCCAATATCTCCCAGACGATAATAATCCAGCGGCCCGGAATAGATCAGGAAATCATTTTCGAATGAACCGTTGCCAACATCGAATGTGAGGCCTACGCTATACTGCTCCCAATCCTGCTTCTTTCCCTCCTGATCATAGAGGCTTGATTTAAGCCCCGCGATAAACGCGTATTTGCTATTTTCACCTTCAGTCATTATCACATTGGTAAAATATTTTGATCTGTTGGCCGCCCATTTTGTACCGCCGGGTGATCTATCTATCGGTATTTTCTCGTCAACTTCGTCAAGATCGTAGAAGGTTTCACCCGAATAATAAAACCCACCAAACTTATCCAGGTCTTTACCATAATCCT
Source organism: Candidatus Zixiibacteriota bacterium (assembly GCA_024231855.1). Lineage (GTDB taxonomy): Bacteria > Zixibacteria > MSB-5A5 > UBA10806 > 4484-95 > JAAEQD01. The sequence goes on along the minus strand of JAAEQD010000375.1, from coordinate 19,439 downwards.
TTTCGGTGGGCAGATGGGGTACCATCCAGCCCAGTGTCAGTTCCTTATCAAAACCAAATGCCGCCGGATTTTCGATGCTTAGCCTGAGCTTGATATCAAATCCCTCAGGCTTAATTGTGTAATCCTTACGCACCGAAGCGCCAGATTGATTTGTATAGATAAATGTTACAATATGCGGATCATCGCCCTTGGCCAGAGAAATATCGAAACCTGTTACCTCAAAGGGCATACTGTTTATAGGCAAGATTTCATCTTCAACACCAAGTGTAAGCGCCCCCATCGCCGGCCAGGGATTCAAATCAGGAGGCGTGATTAGTTCGACCTGTGAATTACCGTTTTGCCCATTCTCGACGAAATAATTTTTCAACTGAAGCGACTTTATCAGGCCGCCATGCGATGACAGCACTACTATAACATCCTCGGTTTCGATCGTAATGAGCTTCTCAGCCTCGGCTGGTGGGGCTTGTAGCGCCGTAAAATCGTCTATTTCGGCTGCTTCAGGTCGGAAATCCGGGGTTTGAGTCTGTGTTGGCGTTTCATCCGGTGTCTCTAATTGGCCAGTCTGCTGTGTCTGTTGCTCAGAAGTCTGTTCACCCGGAGCCGATTCCTCTGCTGGTGGGGAGAAAATTTTTTGCCAATAAGGCATAAGGAAAAGTATCGCCAATATTAGTATGAAACCGATAACTGTTTTTTTATCCATAACTTCCTACTGTTTTACCGGATCGTAGCCACCCCTGCTCCAGGGATTACACCTTAATATACGCCAGAAACCCAAGCCGGTACCCTTGACAGCACCATGGGTTAATATTGCCTGACGGGCGTATTCAGAGCATGAGGGGTAATAGCGGCATCCATTTGAAAAAACTGGGCTGAGGAAAAATTGATAAAATCTCACCAGGGAGGCCAATATTTTCGCCGGTAACTTCTTCATTTGATTTTGGTTAACAGACGCTTTAAATCCTCAATTAGCTGTTTTTCGCTTGTCGACTTTCGGGCGAGCCTGACCAGAATCGATCGCCTGGCCGGCCAGATCGCCTTGTTCTTCCTGAGAAACTCCCGAATCAGCCGTTTGGCCCGATTTCGCCTGACAGCGTTGCCGAATTTGCGTGTGACACTGATACCGAACCGTGTCTGCTCGCTTTCGATATAGCTTATACCCAGCGAGTCAGCCGAGAGTTTCCGGCCCTTGATGGCCGTTTCACGGATTGCGGTTCGTCCCCTAAGCCTGCAGGCCCTGGGAAACCTATTCGTCCGAGACGGTAAGTCTTGCCCGTCCTTTGGCACGACGTCTTTTCAGGATATTGCGACCGGCTTTGGTCGACATCCGTTTGCGAAACCCGTGGTCGTTAACTCTTTTTCTGTTCGATGGTTGAAAAGTTCTTTTCATTTTATCTACCTACACTTCTATTTCTGAAACAATCTCTCAATATATCCCCTTATCGGCGGACGTCAAGTAAAAAAGAAGCTTGTTTTCAGGGAAATATAGATTATGGAACAGCAGGAATATTGTTTTTGGGGTGAATTGTAATTATGGGAGGATAAAACCGCTTGCGTTTGCATGGTATGGGGAGTATTTTATCAATAGTTTTAAGAGAGGAATCGATGCGATTTATCAGCCAGATTATTGCCCAATCAATATTGCCACTAAGCTATAGAACCAATCCGCCACCAGAAACGTCGAAAGGATTGTTATGCGAAATATACTGGCGCTAACTCTACTCTTGAGTTTCTCTTTATCTCATGATAAAGCTTCAGCTCAAGACCAGGTGAAGAAAGAACTGTATTTTGGTTTTGATGTCGGCTTCTTTCATACCATGAATGAAGCTAATCAAAAGAATTATGGATCCAGCTCAGTATTCGGCGTCAACATCACATATTGCCCGGATCCCAGGTTTGCCGTAATGTTCAATGCCGGTACGCTCAGCGATGAATATATTCAAGACCGCGGTTCGAGTAACCCGGATGAAACCTACAGGCTGAAAATGAACCAATTTTCCTTTAGCTTGATATATAGAGCGCCCAGGGTTTCCGGCAATCCAAGAATGCGAGGTCTGACAGGAATAGGTTTTGGCACATATCCGACCCAGGAGACATCCACCTACCTCCGTTATCCCGACAGAAACTATAAAGGCCCCGGAGCTTTTATGCTGGTGGGTCTGGATATAAGAATTTTAGGTGAAAACTCCCTGGTTTTTCTCATTAAGCGGACATTTACCAGTTCCAGGACCCGTGTTGAGTATTATGAAGAAGACTTTAGCATCCGGGAGGATATTCAAGCAGATCTTGGCGGCTATAGCCTTTCTGTGGGAATGCGGTTTGAGGTGTTGCCATGAAGCTTTATCTTGTATGATTGATTAATCCGATTGCGATGAGCATGTAGAAGGTGAATCCCTGTTCTCTATTGCTCTAAGTATTCCGTAATAGCCTGCCAATACTCGGGATAGGCGTGAATATCGTTATGATCGGCTTGTTTAATTAAAACGGTTTTACATTCGCCCCGCCAGCTATTGGCCAAATTCACAGAATGATCATTTGGTATTATCGTGTCTCTTCCCCCCATCAGTATCAGCGATGAGGATGATATATCTTTAGCGTGCCGCATTGAATCAAACGGGTGCTTTAGAATTAAGCCGACCGGGAATATGAGAAATCGACCCTGGCCGACACTCCGAATGCTGTCGAAGGGTGTTACGAGAATCAATTTCGATACCGTTCTTTTGCTGGCGACATATACGGCCACACCGCTGCCGAGGCTTCGGCCAAACAAAACGATATTTTCAGGTGGAACACGCAGTTCGCTTGTGATCTGATCGTATACATTTAACGCGTCACTGAACATCACCTTCTCACCGGGCTTTCCCTCGCTCATGCCATATCCGCGATAGTTCATCAATAATACCGAACAGTCTTTAACGGCTTGCATATCCTGTATATTCGCGGAAACCTCCTCCGCGTTCCCACCATAGTAGATTATTAATTTCTCCTTGCCTTTATTGAGCAGCCAGCCGTGCAAAATCACATTGTCGACAGTAATTTTGATTTCATGTTCCTTGTTTGTTACGACTTCATGCGATCTGTAAACCAATTTACGGGGGAAGAAAATAAGATAGTCTTGAAAAACGTATAACCCCAGACAGATTAGTACGTAGCACGATATGATGACGATAACGATCGGTAACATATGCTGTTTCATTCTCCCCATAGCTATTCCATAAATGCCAACTCAGCGATTATCAAAACACAAATCATTCTTCATCCAAAGGAGGAGGTTCAAGAAAATCAATTTCGGGCTTACTTACGCTTGCCGTATAATTGGCCTGGATTATTAGCGATATTATGGCGATTGCTTCTATAATATCCTCGTCGATGAAGCCTTGTTGTTTCACCTTTGAGATTATTTGATCGCTGATATGGCCTCGTTTTTCCAAGATTTCATTGGTAAGTTTCAGTATCACATTAATTTTGGGATCTGGTGATTTCCTGCGCCGTGCTTCCAGGCATTCCCGATGAGTCAGTATGCCCCCGTCAACGGCATTGCTCGTGTGCAAGGCGATACAATAGGGGCATCGGTTAAACTGAGACACGGCCAAACTGATTATTTCACGATACTTGACGGATAGTTTAAATTTATCAAGATTAGCGTTATAATTAGCAAACGAATCGATAACAACTTCCGAATTAGCCATAATACACAAAAGATTGGGAATCACAACTTTTTTACTAAACAATTTCCTTGTCAGGGGATCGGCTTCTTCCGGCTCGATAAAACGCAATCGACACATATAAAGGTTCTCCTTACAACGCCTTTTCAAGGCAGCATAGCCCACCGGTTAACCAATGTCAACATGATTATCAAAGGTCACGCTTCGCTACGACCTGATATAACGATTAAATTTCGAACGATCACTTCTTGTCGGAGGCGTCGGAGAAATGCATCTGCACGATCACCCAGCGGCCGTCCTGTTTCTCCAGCACACCGGTCCAGCGGACATCCTCCCAGTTGGCCGGCTGGCCTTTCCACTCGTTGAAATCATCGAGGCGGGCGTGATACCAGGCCACATCTCCCGACCGCGAAAGGTTTATCTGAAGCTCCCTGACCTCAAAGCCGACGGCTTTGAAATCCTCATGCATAAAAAAGCCCTCGGTCGTTTCGACAAACGCCTTGAAACCGTAATTCGTACCGTCATCCCGGGGAGAAAACCAGAACAACTCCGGGTCATCGGCAAAACAACTGTATACGAGTTCTTTGTCTTTAGTCATCGCCCAGCCAATACTGTTATGGATAACCTTACTGATCTCCTCTTTATCCGCGGCGATATTTCGTTCGTTGTTCACGGTGGTGCATCCTCCTATTAAGATAATTAACAAGCTCATGAAAACCGGGAGCGATAGCCATTTCATATTTACCTCCATCTTTAAAACCATTGCTCAGCTTATTATAATTTCAAAATAGATATTGGGTCAAGGCCCGGGGCCAGGAAAGTATAAGATATACCATCCCGCTATTAGTGTTCATGACAGCTAGGTGAATAGGTGCCTATACACATAATTTTTATAGTTGATTTTGAAATTTTTATTGACATTGTAAATGCTGCCAATTATATTTAATCGAACAAGTAGTCCAGGCATATGTATAAAAGGGGCATATGTGTACGATGCAATTATAAATATTACGACCAATTTTTATATAAATATTTTATATTTTAATTCATCATTGAATTCAAAAAACGCGGAGGTGTAATCATGCCCGAAAAAAAACTGAGAAAGAAGGGCGAACTTTCCCAGGAAATCGGCAAAAAAGAAGCTGCCGTCACAGCTAAAGAAGAAATTAGAGCGCTTACCAAGGATCGCATGGCTGCGACTGAATCAATCATCAAAAGTTTGGTTGCCGTCTATCCGGAATTCGGAGATTTAGTTAGTCCGGGAGATATAGCAGGCATGTTTGGCGTGGATATCGGTCAATTAGCCGGCTGTGGATATTGCGAAAAATGTTTTGGCTGCCAAAGCTGTAACAGCTGCGAGGGTTGCTATAGTTGTGAAACCTGCCAAAACTGCAATACATGTCAGAAGCATTGTGAAAGTTGTCAAACAAGTAACATTACCGGGAATTTTCTCGACGCGAGAATACTGGTCATGCGAGATCAACTCCAGTGGCTGATCCGGGATCTGTCCAAGTATTACTAATCTATAGGAGCGCCACGAGATGTTTATAAACGCTGCCACCTTTGCCCTTACCAATAACTGTAATCTTGCTTGCTCTTACTGTTTTGTTGGGGAAAAACAAAAAACCTCCATGCCATTAAAAACGGCCCAAAAGGCCGTTGATTGGCTCTTACGGGATGATATCTCCGGCCCGGTTGGGCGAGTAGATATTACTTTTTTTGGCGGAGAACCGTTCATGGAATTTAAAAAAATTCAGAAAATAGTACCCTACGCAAAATCGAAAGCCAAAGAAACCGGCAAAGAGATGCATTTTAATGTCACAACTAACGGTACTCTCTTCAACGAAAAAATTGCTCAATTCTGGAAAGAATATAAATTAGGCCTTCTATTGAGCTGTGATGGTATTCCTGACGCTCATAACTTTCATAGAAAAACCAAAAATGGTAATGGCAGCTATTCTCTTATTGAGAAAAATCTCGATAACATCCTGGAGGCATCCAGTAGTAAAGAAGTTCGTATGACTGTCGCCCCTGAAACCGTTCAATACTTGAAACAAGGAGTACAGTTTCTTGTCGATCTTGGTTTCCTGGCTATCGCGGTGTTTCATGCGGAAGAATACGATTGGACTAAGGAACAGTTGCTCGAATTCGAAAACCAGTTTTACGAGATTGGTGAAATTTACACAACGGCCATCGAACAAGAATCAAAGATTCAAATAGGCCCCCTGGACAGGTATATTAAGGCAAAGGTTAACGGAATAGATAAAAACTTTAAAGAGGAAAGTTCTTGTGGTGCCGGTCGAGGTTATATCGGCATTTCCTCTAGTGGCGGCATCTATCCCTGCCACCGTTTCTTTACCGCTAATTCTTTTCAGGGGGCCTTTCCTATCGGTCATATCGATACCGGCCTGGATGAGCAAAAACGAATGCCTTTTCTGCGCATGAAACGCCGATTTATGCTTGGTTGTGATTCGGATTGTAAATACTGCCCGGTCATTGATGTTTGTTCCGGCGGCTGTATGGCGGCCAATTACGATGTTACCGGGCATCTGACTATGCGCCCCCCGACTGCTCGCTACTTTGAGATTATCTGGGACAGTGTGGCTCAATCCATGGTCGATTACTTCGATAAAACCGATCCTGAAAAGTTAAAGAAACAGTTTGCCAATCCGGCAAGCAAACCATGTTAGCTTGCTTTAAAGCAGTAATTTTTTTAAATATCAATAAATCTCTGATTCAACGTGGTCGATCGACCGGGTTGAGCGGCTTATTATATACTCCAGGCTTCAAGTATGTAACCTATCTTTAAATTTAATTTGCATTTTTTGTATTGAGCAATTCCAAAAGTGGCGAGATGTTCGACAGCTATGATCACAGAAAACCGCTTGACTACGCGTGGTACGGGGAGTATTTTAATGGCGTAGTCAAACTTTGATTATGCACCTTAGAAAATCGTAACATAAAATTTTACAAAGGGATTAAGTATGGCGTCATTTGAAGTATGTGTCGTCAATAGTGATCAACAAGGTATCTCCCAAACACGCGTTAGGTTGGAATTTACCGATCTTAGTCGAGGAATGTCAGCCGGGGTGCCCAATCCACTCGCGGTGGTTTCCCGTTCCGGCTGGTCGTGCTCGACGAGTGTGACCTGTCCCCCCTACAACCGCCCCTTCTTAACCTCCATGAACTGCACTACCTCGTCTACCGAGGGTATGCCTTGACGGCCGCCTATGCGGACACATTTCATGGCGGCGGCGGCTGAGGCGAATTCGACTGTCTGGCGAAGGTCCCAGCCCTTGCCGAGGCCGTAGATATAGGCGCCGTGGAACACATCACCCGCGCCGGTGGTATCCAGAGGTTCGATATCGAAGGCGTCCTGCTGATAGAAATCGCCATCGGCGGCACAGACCGAGCCTTTGTCGCCAAGAGTGATTACCACCGTTTTGAAGCCTTTAGTCAACATCTTCAGCGAGGCGGCGCCGGGTTCGGTCTCTTGCGTGAAATCCTCGGCAAACTTTTTCGAGACGATCATATGATCGACATACATAAGCAGGTCATGGATATTCTCGCGTGGCGAACCGGCATCAAGGACGACCTGGGCGCCGGCGTCCTTGGCTATCTTGGCAGCTTCGATTGCGACCTTGATTTCGCGGCCATCCAGGTGAAGGTAGCGGCAGGATTTTAGCAGAACCGGATTCAACTCAATAGGCTTCATATCGGCGATTTCGGTGCGATCGAGGACTACCGTGCGGTTGCCGTCGCGATGGTCCACCCAGATAAAAGCGCGCGGCGTGCGGGAATAGGGATCGAGTACCATTGCCCGGGTATTCACGCCGAAACGGTTGAGTTCTTCCTTGATCAGTTTACCCTCGGGATCGCCGCCGCATTTGCCGATAAAAGCGGTTTTCTCTCCGAAATGAGAAAGCGCGCATAAGGCTGTCGGCACCGGTCCTCCCCCTTGACGGGAGAACTGGCGGGCGTCGATTTTCTCCTCCGGGCCGGGGAATTTATCCACGACACAGATATAATCCAACGCGCACAGCCCGACCCCGACAGCGAGATAGTCTTTATCTGACAAATTCTACCTGCCCGTTGGTGCCGTCTTTGAGCTTGGTTTTGAATTCCTTGTACTTCGATGACCTGACATCCACAGTGAATAAAACCTGCTCACCGTAGGATGAATCTTTGAGCGTGGCCCTGAACGTGGCTATGATTTTGTGAACGAGGTTGACGAAATCGAAACTGGTTTTGAATATGACGGTTTCGTGCATATAGCTGCGTTCGATTTCACATTCCTTTAGCGCGTCCATGGTGGCCTTGCTGTAGGAGCGGATCAAGCCGCCGGTACCGAGTTTGACCCCACCGAAATATCGGGTTACCACGACGAGGATATTCGAGAGCCTGCGGTTGTCGATCGTCTTGAGAATCGGCAGGCCGGCGGTGTTGTTGGGTTCGCCGTCATCGGCGTAGCGGTACCTGGCCTTCTTGCCATGGCCGACTTTCCAGGCGTAGCAATTATGGGTGGCATCGTGGAACTCTTTCTTGATCTCCTCGATGGCCGCTTTGGCTTCTTCCTCGGTAGTTACTTTTCTGACGGTGGCAATAAACCGGCTGCCCTTAATCTTGTGCTCTCCCCGGTACGGTTCTTTGATCTGCAGAAACAGGTCATTGTTATTGATATTTGGTCGCATCGCTTTTAAAACTTTCCTTGATATTTAACTCACAACAGAAAAACAGGCTATGGTTACGATCCTGGTGATTACCGGTAAATTATACTATAACGATGACCAAGAGTCACTATTATATTTATTTCGGCAGTGTTCGAGTTAAATCTATTAACACACCACATTATTTATACTATATATTTCATTATTTCGTCTATTTGTTCGAGACCTTTTATATTAATAGTCATATTGTTTAGCAATGTTTCATGGTCATATTGATCATTGGGATCGAAAACGAAGACCGGTTTGCCCTGGTCGATCGCCGCCTGGGCAGCGTGCAGTTCGCCCCGCCTCTTTTCGCCTACCTGGATTATCAATACCGCGCTTGCCAATCCGGCAATCAGGCGGTTGCGCGAAATCAGGCGTCCCGGAATAGCATCGGCATGGATATCGTACTCGGAGATTATCACGCCTGATTCGGCGATCAGCCCCGCCAATGATTCGTTTTCCTCCGGGTAGATATTCATCAAGCCGCTGCCCAGAACAGCTACTGTTTTACCGCCGCTTTTCAGGCATCCCAGATGGGCCGCCGAATCTATCCCCAGGGCCAGCCCGGAGATAATAGTCTGGTCATGCCCCGATAATTCGCGGGCGAAATCTACTGATGCCCGGATACCGTCCTGATCGGCTTGTGTCGTACCCACGATAGCTACGCTGCCCCGATTAAGCAGATCGAGATTTCCCTTGGTATAAAGGACCACCGGGGGATCGGCGATCTGCCGCAGTGAATCCGGATAGTCCTTATCGAGAAAACTGATAACGGAAATATTCAGCGATTGAAGTTGGTCCCAGGTGTCATACACGTCATCGATCATATCCTGCGAGGCGATTATTTTCTCAGCCCGTTCCATGTTGATACTTGTCATCGAGGCGATATCTTCAGCCGGGTGGTCGTATATATTGCCGGGATGGCCGTAAATCATGAGCAATTGCTGGAAAGTTTTCGGCCCGACCTGCCCGTGTTCCTTTAATGCCAGACAGATGAGATTGTCATTTTCGATATTTATCATGGTGTCGCGATTACTGTTTTGCGATTCTAATTAGTTATAATACTCCACTGATAAGATTCAGCAACGTTACCGGCAGTATCCTTAAACGGTTTCAAACCCGGTCCGTTCGCCCAGAACCGATACTCTATCCCCGGATATAAATGAACTTGAAATTCAAAGCAATAGTTCTCGGAATCGTAATTTACATCGCCGTAGATAAAGAACATATCTTTCGGTTCTCCCTCAAGGCCAAAACAGTCCGGATTCATCGGCTCATCGAAACAAATAGTGATAAGGGCGCGTTCATCGGCGATTACCGAACTATCCGACGGTAACGTAGATATAACTTCCGGTTTAATCATATCAGATTTTGATAATACTACGGCCAGGTCCCAGGTCATTTCTAAAATGTCATTTCTCGTATATCCCACCATCGGATCTATGTCAATAGGTTTTTTAAAGCCTGGCTCAATATAGTAGGTATCCAGAATCAATAAGCCGTCCTTTTTATATACCTGGCCATAAACCGCGCCCTTGGCGCCGGCTGTTTCGGCCAGTCCGGAAAGTTTGACAAAATCATAATTGAGCTCGCTTTCGGAATAACCTTTTCGATTCAGAATACTTCGCCAGGAATCTCTTGAGACAACCGGCACCCGCAATGTATTAAGGTTCGCGATAAGCGAATCCGCCAAAGGACCGGATAAGTTCTTAGCCTCTCCCAGGCAATCGAATTTTACTACCAGTATCCTCTCGCCGCAGAGTGCCCCACTTGTTGTCGCCAAGATTATGACGATTGTCAGAACGAAAAATCTAATAGATGACATATCTTATTTAAGCTAATAAAAATAAATAGAGATTTCAAGCATCATTTCTACAAATTATAATATTTTCTCGTAAAAACAGCCTGTTCGGCCAATTGATTTCAGATAGTTCGATAAGCCTAATTCAACACATATAACTTGCGCTCGACCGGCTTATCCAGGTCTTTAGCCAACTCGCCCGTCATATCCCGGAAGTTGGGCAGGTAATCCGCCTTAACCGGCGATGATGCCGGAACTGTCATTCTGAGTGGATTGGCATAGTTGCCATCTTTTTTAACCCGATAATCCAGATGAGGTCCGGTGGCCACCCCGGTTTCGCCCACATAACCTATAACCTGTCCCTGGCGAACCCGTCTTCCCTCAACAACCCCCTTGGCAAAGCCATTAAGATGACCATAGCCTGTGGATAATCCATACTCGTGTTGTATTTCTACGTAATTACCGAATCCGTTAACCCAGCCTTTCACTTTCACGATACCATCACCGGCGGCAACTACCGGTGTGCCTTTTTTAGCGGCATAATCAATTCCGAGATGCGGCCGGTAGATTTTGTAGATCGGATGAAGCCGGCTATGAGAATAGCCCGACGAGATTCGACGGTAATTCAGAGGCGATTTGAGAAGCGCCCGCCTTAAAGAGTAGCCGTTCTCGTCATAATAGTCGGTGTATCCATCAGGATCGGTATACAGGAAAGCCCGATGCGGCGTTCCGGATAATATATATTCGGCGGCCAGCACGTCGCCGCACTTGATAAATTCGCCATCCTTGTAAAACGCCTGAAAGACGAGCTTGAATGTATCTCCCACTCGTGATTCAGTCAAGAAGTCTATTTCCCAGGCGTAGATATCCGTAATCCTGGTGAACAATTCATGATCGGGCAAGACTTCGTTTAATGCCGCCCACAAGCTGGTCTCGATAACGGCTTCAGCATATTCGATCCTTTTCTCGAGTTCCACCTCGGTAACCCGATCGATATAGCCACTTCCGGCACTTTCCAGTCGGTATTTTTTCAAATCGTTGGTGATATACTCAAACGCCAGTATCGAATCGCCGGGCAGAAGGAACAGCTTGAATTCATCACCCGGATGAGAATTTGTCAGGTCAAACAATTCGGAAAACCGGGTTGTTATCTTGGCCACGGCGGCTTTGGGCACATCCTGATGGAGCAGTTCGGTATATAATGAGCTATTTTTGTGGAGCTTTCCGGAGTAGATAGCCGAAATCTCAATATTTTCGCTTTCCGGTTCGATCGGCTCTTCCATTTTTTCAACGATGGAATAGTTTTCCTGAAAGATACTGCCGGTAAACAAGAATATTGCCCCGGCCAGGATTACCGGAAGGCTGAAAACATATATCCGGAACAGAAGATTCTTTTTGGGAGCCTTAAAATTCTTTATTTGTCTGGTGATGTTGTCTTACCTCCAAATATATCAGCTTGAAATCTGTATATTTGAGTTTCGGATTGTTTCCAGGCATCCGGAGACAATCCCGCTTTCAAGCATGTTTGACTGAGAAACGTTAGCTTATCCCAGTTATTTTCAACGGGCACCTGAGGTAATAAAAGTCCGCTATTATATCCATGAACCATGTATAATCCATCACGACCCACCTCTACCTCAGTTTGGTCCTTTACTATTGTCATCGGCGTTAAAACGGAAATCTCAATATCAATCAGTTCAAACTCTGTGGCAGTCAACGCCGTAAAACGGGGATCGTGAAACGCCGCCTGAACCGCCATTTCGGCGATAGTCTCGCATAAGGGCTTGACCCCCTTGATGTAACCGATACAGCCGCGCAATCTGCCCTTTATTGTCAACGTTACGAAAGCGCCACGTTTCTCCTGCAATACCCCGGCCCGATAGGCTTCATCGAGTTCAAGATTATCGCCCTTGAGGGTTGCCGCTATCGAATTGTGAGCCAGATCCAGGAGCATTTTTTTCTCATTTTCCGTAAGGCCGAAATCGATCGAAGAGGCCGGATTGACCTCCACGTCGCTATCATCGTCTTTTGGCTCACGATCGGTTTCGTCCATATTGATTTCATACACTTTTTCCGCCTGGCCACCCTTATAGATTATTGCCGCCATATAGCCCACTACCGATGATCTGTCACCGGCGACATCGCCCGAATTGGCGTATTTGACTACTTTGGCCGATCCCGCGCCAAGTTTCTCACAGGCCATCATGACAGTCACAATTGGCCCGCCGCCACAAGCTTCAACCTTGCGTTGCTGTAATTGTTCGAAAAGTTTATCGTAATCGTAATTATCTACCAGGTCGACAACCTGGTTATCGAGGACAGAGGCGGTGCCGTAATCGTGGAAATGCGAAAGATCCGAGCTGGCTACGATTAAAATATCGTCTCTGTTTTTACAGCCCTCGGCGATACTTTCGGCCAGGCCACGACAGGTTTCCATATCCTGGTTGCCCATGACCACGGCTACCAGGTTGAAATCCCCGAGCAGTGTTTGAAGAAACGGCAACTGCACCTCGAGCGAGTGTTCGCCGCGATGAGTGAAACTGTGTCCCGCGTTATCCAGATTGACAAGCCTGGAATATGTGGCCAGCTCGGCGGACAGCTCTTTATTGATCTTGACCTTACCCAGCGGCGTCTTATAAAAATCACCCGGATATATTGCGGCTCCCATGAAAGCTTCCACATGGCTGGGCGCGACAATGATGACATCCTTGTATTGCAAACCCTGTAAGGACTTATAGGCGTGCGCGGCTACCGGTCCGGAATAAACATAACCGGCATGAGGTGAGATCAATCCGACTATATCACCGCCCACGAAAGGTTTATCCGCGCCGGCCAGCATTTCGGCTATCATCTTGGCCAACTCAGCCGGTTCGCCAGGGTAAAAGGCACCTGCCACAGCCGGCGATCTTGTTTCACTACTCATATCAGCCTCCAAAAGAGGGTTTATAAAAGCCATAATCAGGCATATTAATACTATTATTTTTAGGACATAATTCATTATCGAAAATATAAATATACCCCAAGCGGAGTGTCAAGCTAAAACGCTTTTTCGTTATAGTAATGTAATACCCGTCCACTTATAAGGTATCGGTACGGATATGATTATATATTAGCCTCGCCGTTTTTAGTCGCAGTTGGGCCAGCCGGATGGGGCGGTTGGCGGCAGATCATCCGGCGTCGGCCAAGCCGGTTCGTAATCTGGGCAATAGTTAATATCTGAAAGGCCACGGAAATAGTTCACCAGCCTGGTCACATCGCTGCCGATTATCAGGCAATCGCCGTTAGCATCGGCGGATGCGAAAAAGCCGTAAAGGAGGCAGGAGCCGTTTAAAGCGCGGAAATAATTTACCAGGTAGGTCACATCAGCGCCAATAACTGAAGGCGGCCAGATACCGTTGGGCATGTTGGCATCGCCGGGGAGGTATTCGTTATTAGTGGGAAGCGGAACCAAACCTGCGACAAATTGGATAATATCATCCGAACTTTCGCCTTCACTACTGATTGAGAATCTTACCAGTACTACATCGCTGCTATCCAAATTGCCGAGATTATATGGGGCAATCTCGCCGTAATTTAGGACCGTGTCTGAAAGCGGAATCCAGGCAAGTGATGGATTTTCAAAAAGCGAATCGTTAAGCTCTTCCATAGGTCTTTGAATGTCTGTAACGGCATAATATAAGTCGGTTAGAGTAATTGGACCATGCGGTTCTCCGGGGCCGTCGCTTGGCAGTATCGGCCAGCCTTGGCCCACCCAATTAATCCAATTATGCAGTATTTCTATATGCAACCCTTCGAGATCTGGATTCCACCCGGCATTACCATCGACCTTGGGCACTTCAATAGTTTTTTGTCCATTTATATCCGACCACCAGCTTGTTATAACTGCCTTTCCCGCCTGCGTAATAATATTACCATACTCTGCCGTGAAGCAGCCATTAGCATAGGTACAACTGTCAACCTGGGCGCCCCACCAGCGAATGACTGTATAATCTTGCGGAGGTGGGAAATAGGTGACCGAATGGAATGGGAATGGCATATGGATCGCGGCCAGAACATTCCATTCGCCTTGCAGCACCGTGACCAAATCGTATGCCGTTTGCTCGGTAGTATTATGATAAAGTTGTTGGTTGACCCAACCGCCGGCATTACCAAAATCGAAGGGCCCAACGGAATTGCCGGCTGTTACCATTACATTATGAGGCGTGCCATTCACCGGGCAATTTTGAAACCACCCGGCGAGATGTTCTTCGCTAACAATATAAGGACCGGGGACTAGATTTTTAAACCAGTATGAACCATCCGGAGCGGTTTTGATTGTCTGTGTCTGCCCATTAGGGTATAATATTTTTATTTCCCAACCACCGATCCCGGGTTCGTTAAAATCATTTATGCAATCTGCATCCAGATCCCAGAATTTGGTCCCGTATATACTTCCATTGCTGGAGTCCTCACCTGAAGTAATTATAAACGAAAGATCCAATGATGAATCAAAACCTGGCGGTTCGTATAACTCCTGCCAGTCGTAAAGCGGGTCATCGGACCAGACAGCATCGTCATTCCATTGCTCATCAGATGATTTCCAGCCCCATTTTTTCAGGTAATCTGAGATATCCAGAAAAGCCGAAATATTCAGCCAGTATATATCGGATGAATCCTGCCAAAACCAAAATGAATCTGGCAAGTAGATTTCATAGGCGTAAAAATCGGAATGGTCAAAAGATATATATTCGCCTTCGTTTGGGTCGTACCAGCCCTCCAGCGTATCAGTAATGATATGCCGGCTCGTAAACATATAATCAGGGATAGTGAATTGCATCAATGGCGGCATCTCCGGTTTACTAAAACTATCCGGATGCGGATAGGCAGGGATATCGTCATGGAAACTTATCAGGAAGCTGTCGATCTCGCCGGCTTCACCATGCATCCATGATCCCCAAAAATGAAGATCCTTGACATGACCGGTTTGAGTACATAGCCAATCATCCGCCAAAACTTTTGGCCACGTAGCGTTGACATTCCAGCCGGTCGTGTCCGGTAATTGATCCCATTTCCACATGCTAACCTGCATGCTGTCCTGCGGTTCGCCCACAAATTTCGCCACGAAAACATCCTCATTGGCAATGTAAGTTGTATTATAGGCACCGGGTGTGGTGGGAAAATCACTGGACTGAGTCCATCCAGTGACATAAGCGCTGCCTGAACCATCAACGGTAACACTAAAGCCCTCATCATCACTGCTTCCGCCCAAGTAGGTGCTGTAAGTCAAGGAGTTACCGGCCGGGGATAACATCGTTACGAAAACATCAGAAAAGCCATCTAAATTTCCATCATAAGGATTAACCGTGGGAAAATCATTGGACCGAGTCTTTCCAGTCACATAAGCGCTGCCTGAACCATCAACGGCAATGGCATAGCCAAAATCAGGACCACTGCTGCCGCCCAAGTAGGTGCTGTAAGTCAATGAATTGCCTGCTGGGGAAAGCTTCGTTACGAAAACATCCCCAATACCACTGAAACTTCCATTATAGGGATTAACCGTGGGGAAATCGTTGGACTGCGTCCATCCTGTCACATAAGCGCTGCCTGAACCATCAACGGCAATGGCGAAGCCTTCATCAATATCGTCGCCGCCAAAGTAGGTGCTGTAAGTCAATGAATTGCCTGCCGGGGAGAGCTTCGTTACGAAAGCATCCCTCAAGCCATTGAGACTTCCATCATAGGGATTAACGGTGGGGAAATCGCTGGACCAGGTCACTCCGGTTACATAAGCGCTGCCTGAACCATCAACGGCAATGCCCTGGCCACAATCATTATCACTGCTCCCACCTAAATATGTGCTATAAGTCAAGGAGTCGCCGGCCGGGGAAAACTTCGTTACGAAAGCATCAAAATCGCCATCTGAACTTCCATCATAGGGATTAACCATGGGGAAATCGGTAGCATCTGTATATCCTGTCACATAAGCGCTGCCTGAACTGTCAACGGCAATGCCCCAGCCAATATCATAACCATCGCCGCCTAAGTAGGTGCTGTAAGTCAAGGAGTCGCCGGCCGAGGAAAGCTTCGTTACGAAAGCGTCATAAGCGCCACCATTGTAACTGCCATCATAGGGATTAACGGTGGGGAAATCGCTGGAAAAGGTCTCTCCAATCACATAAGCGTTACCTGAACCATCAACGGCAATGCCAATGGCCGACTCACTATCGCTGCCGCCCAAGTATGTGCTATAAGTCAATGAATTGCCTGCCGGGGAAAGCTTCGTCACGAAAACATCATGAACGCCATTTAAACTGGCATCATAGGGATTAACCGTGGGAAAATCGCTGGAATAGGAAATTCCAGTCACATAAGCGCTGCCAGAACCATCAACGGCAATGGCTAAAGCCCAATCATCATTGCCTCCACCTAAGTAGGTGCTGTAGATTAACTCCGGGTCTATAATTAAAGTTAAAGACGGGTTATAGTTATCTACCTCAAACCCGAATACGCCCGGCGCTGTAATAACATACCTGCCTGTTACCTCTCTTTTGCCGCGGCCAATCTCCTGGTAAACCGAGGGTATGTTCTCATGGATAGGGCCAAATAAGGTTGTTGCCTCAAGATCGCCGTTAGGAGTAATTGCCAGACAGTCTGCACCTTCATAGCGAATCTGTATCTGCGAGATATCCGCGCCGGGATGCACGATGAAATCGTATTTCATGCCCTTACCGTTGCCATGATATTTCAAATCGATGCCGGGATAGATATCTTTATAGGTTATCGATGAATAGTTCGGGACATCGGTATGCCATTTCGACTGATCATTACCATAGAAATAATTGCAGTTATGGGAGAGACGATTTTCACCGATGATCTGAGCATCTGGATTAGCGCCAATAAGCTGAGCCCTTATCACAAAAGATTCCTTCTTATAACGCGGCTTATCAAACTTATCGGGCATCATGTGCCTGTCATCTTCGAGCAGTTCAACGGTATTGCGAGTAAAGACATAGACTATCTCATCCCCACAAAACCAGAAGGTAGCGCCGCCGGCTTCGGCTTTAAACATTGCCTTTTCATCCCACTGGCCGTGGTTCTCGGTGAACGTTAATGGCATCGATGCCAGGTTTGTCATAGCCATTTGTTTTTGTGATGCTTCATCGATTGTGATTTGAGCATTTACTCTACTTATCAGGACTAATGCACATACTAAAGATACAATACCAAACCTTCTCATCTCATCCTCCCACGGTTTCGAGATAAATCGTTAACTGAATTGTTCTTTTGTGCTTATACCATGGAGCTGTTTAAATGGGCCTGTAACATCCGCCCTCAATGATGTCAATAATATTATATGTCAATGATAAGTATGTGTCAAGTATAATCCACCTTGACACTAATGCCATATGTATGACTAAAGTATGTCGATGCTCATGCCGCTAAAGATTATTCGCAATTTGGCCAGTCTTGCGGGGCGTCTTCCGGCAGATCATCCGGTGTCGGCCAGGCCGGTTCGTAATCTGGGCAATAGTTAATATCTGAAAGGCCACGGAAATAGTTCACCAGCCTGGTCACATCGCTGCCGATTATCAGGCAGTCGCCGTTGGCATCGGCCGAGCACCAGAAACCATCAAGCAGACAAGCTTGACTCGACGGCAACGACCTGAAATAATTTACGAGATACGTAACATCTCCGCCGATTACCAGTGGTGGCCAGGCACCGTTAGCCATGTTTACGTCGCCGGGGAGATACTCTAACGAAATCGAGGGTGTGATTCGCGCCGAATAAACATCCTGGTTTAAATTGCGAATATCGGTCCAGACCATTTGCACCTCGCCGTTCCAAACGGAAATTCCGATATATTCGCCCAGAAGCCCGGCCAGGGCCGCCTGCCCCGGATCGGAGGAAACGGTACTGACACGCTGGTTGGCCTCCCAGGTCAGTCCGCCGTCTACAGATTTTGTATAGTAAACATTGTATAGCATATTACCCGGATCGTCTCGGCGATCAAGAAAACAGACGTGAATAGCACCGTCGTTGTCGATACTGAGCCAGGGATGGAACTGATCACAACCGTTAGCCATGGGATCATCATTGACTCTTACTTTATCTGACCAGGAGATACCACCATCGGCTGAGCGTCTGCACCAGATATCCCAATCCGATTCGCCATCCGCGTAAATAATGTATAGATTCCCAAAGTGATCACTTCCCGGATAGACATCACACGCCATCGCCGGAAAAGGAAAGCATAAAATACTGCCATTAAGCGTTGTATAAGCTGAATCCAAAGTAATGATACCTTGCTCTGGCGTAAACGAAACGCCGTAATCGTATGATCTGGCAAATGATATACGCCGCGGTGTTCGATGATCATACCATGCCACATAAACGGTACTCGTGGGGCCGACCGTTACCGTCGGCCATTGAACATAGTCGTAATCGTAGGCGGAAACAGCTACTGGCTCGGAAAAGGTTAACCCGTTGTCTACAGATGTGGCGCAGACAATGCCGGTATAGCTTTGACTCGCGCTGAATCTGTCCCACACGCAATAAATATTGCCATCACCAGAACTGCCGGTTTGATCCATGGCAAACCATTGCTTGTCCTCAAAATATTCATAATGTCCGCCAACGACCCAGGTTGGCGCCGACCAGCTCAATCCGCCATCGGTGGATTTATATACGGATATTCCCGAATAAAGCCAGTCCCATTCTATGTCCAGGCCGCTAAGATAAAAATTACCATCGCGATCGACCCATAGAACGGGATCGCTTTGGCGACCATAGGGAGGATAAACGGTAATCAGGGCATCAGTCCAGGTCAGACCGGCATCGAAAGTATAACCAACGCCAACTCGCCGGTAGCCCTCACGGAAATCACGCCATACCGCTACAGCATTATCGGTATTTGTCGGATTGATACAGACATTCTCCTCGTTTTGAAATTCGGATGTATTATCGCTATTGATTTTAATGTTTTCAATGATAGCAATGATATTTTGGTCCGATTGCCCTAATACGCCCTTGCCCGGATATGGTAATAGTGATAACGGATAGGGTTTGCTTAGATCAATATCCTCCGCAAATGATAATGGTAGAGTAAGCAACATGTACGATAATAATATCAAGATAATGCGCGATTTCAAAGCTACCTCCTTTAACGAAGTGAAAAGCTTTTATTCAACATATAAATTAGCTAATTTATTAGACATGTCCGTTCTCTCCCATTTATCTATCGTTCCGTTTTACTTCAAGGCTCCCGTTGGCGCAATCTTTCCAGT
>JAAEQD010000374.1 GCA_024231855.1 Candidatus Zixiibacteriota bacterium | reverse complement strand
GAGAGCCGCATTATATGCTCTTCTGTCATCAGTAATCAAGTAGTCCTTCATTTTGCACCTTGAATCATATTTTCAGGAATTCCTCCAAAAATTAATATTTCATTATTTCGCAACATATTTGCTTTCAAATTACCAGCTTGTCACCGGCATCCTGTACGATCCGGAGCCCGATGTCTACAAAGTCCAGGGCAAAGATGTCCTGTGGCCTCCCTGGAGACGCCCATCGTGGTGGAGGATCGGTTTTTCGGCATTGCCGGCATAGACCTGGACCTCGACTTCATCCAACGGCTCACGGATGAGGCGGCGACCGATCTGTACGATGGAGAGGCGGCGAATCATGTAAATTGAACACGATGGTTCCTTAACAAAAAATTATGAATTCTTTCCTATATATTTAAGCTGTAATTCGCATTGTTCGGGATGGACTTCATCAACTTTAACCAATATCTTATCCCCTGCTTCGATATCTTCATGAATTTCGTTTAATTTAATGGGATATCACCCCATGTCAGATTTTCTAATTCGACTGTAATTTCATCCGTGAATTTAGTTATTACAACGCCTTTAAATATTTTATCTTGATGATCTTGCAGATCATTATAAGGATTATCTTCCGGCGTTAATTGACGAATTGAGCCCTTATAGTAATCTTCTTCGTCAACATATCCTATT
>JAAEQD010000373.1 GCA_024231855.1 Candidatus Zixiibacteriota bacterium | reverse complement strand
CATCGTAGCCGCCGAATGGCGGAAGCAGCGCGAATGTTTCGCCATCGTCGATTGAAATCTTGACATTACCGAAATCCCAGGGATCGCCGGGAGTCTCGATCTGATACCAGAAATCAACTACCAGTGCTCCACCAGCGGGACCAATCACTTGTGGCGGCATTAGAAGCGAGGCACAAGCATCATCGGGATAGACACTGTTAAGAATCGTACCCCAGACATCATTGCCCGCGCCTGTAGAATCGTCTTCACCATGCTGCCAAATAGTTACACCTGAATGGATAACTTCGGTATAACCACCGTCAGATGCTTCGAAGTCTTCCGAATAGACTTCATCGCCGGCGATAATGTAGCTGGCGCCGACCATGTCATTGTTACATTCATCCATATCACCGGCAACAGTGAAGTTAACATCGATGATGTATTCCTGTCCGCCGACGCTGGCTGTCCAGTCGCCGAAGTCAATTTGGAGCGAACTTCCGGCAGGAATATTAACACTGTTATCGATGCCATAGAAATCGCCGCCAATATCAATTTCAAGCGTAGCGCCGGTTATTGCGACTAAACCGGTATTGGCAACCGTAACCAACACATCATGCGGACCCGCGCCAATATGAGCCGGTGCCGGTGAATCTATGCTGATCACAGCGCCGTCGTTATAAGTACCGGCGGTCAGATCGTAGTCACACCAGATAGCGATATCGCTTGGATTAGCCCAGATATCGTCCAGCAGACGCCAGGTACCATCGACGAGCATGCGGTTGTTAATAGGCGCATCCTCGATACAAGTCTCGCATTCGCCGACCATATTAGCCTGTTCGTCGGCTCCGGCGGCAACCACCGCGTCAAAGCCAAGCCAGAAGTCCTGGCTGAACGGCCCCACGCTTGAGAGATCGAAAGTGACGACATGCGTTTCGTTTGCCGGGCCTACCGTATAAACGGTTGGGGAAACCCATTGCAGGCTGGCATAATCCGGTTCGCCGTCTCCATCCGAGAAGCAAATCCAGGGTGTTATATCGCTTGCCTCCGCGGGGGGCGCTTCGAATGAATGGAAATTCATCTCGCCCGAGGTTAATACCGCGGTATGACCGGACGGGACATGGAATCTGGTCGCCCAGGTGGGATAACCGGTCATTGAAGAGACCCAGTAGGAGCTGCCATCATGATAGCCATCGCGGCCCCATGCCTGGTTTCTGAACATATAATCGCGAGTATCGTTTTCCGTATTTTCTTCGCCCGTACCCGAACATGTGACCGTCATCGTGAAGTTTTCAACACAATCGGGAGTGAAGGTATTGAACGTCAATTGAACGGTATCAGCCTGGGTAAGCCCTGAAACTGATCCGGAACTGGTATAGACCTCGCCGCTGATATCGCCGGATATGCTAACGTCAACATCAAAATCATACGCGGTTATGCCGAGATTAGTTACTGATGCCTTAATGTCTGTCGTCGAATTGGCCGCCATTCTATGGTATGGGGGATCATCAACGGATACGACAAAGGCGTCGTATTCGAGTGGTGGGGTTACATTCACCCAGCAGACATAGTTGCCGTAACTGCAATTGACACTTTCGCCGGCAGCGGGACCGGCCCAGAGCCAGTACACACCGGTGCCGGTGTATGATATCGTTAATGTGTCACACACTTCAGAATCGCCAGATGAGACAATGCTGTAGTCGGCACAGTCTTCCGAATTGGCTTTAATAATGAGAAGCTGCATCGGGAACTCGCCAACCGCGCCAAACCTGAATTCGCGCAGGTCAGGCCCCAGATCAAATCTGTACCAGTCAGTATCACGAACAGCTTCTTCGGCACCGTCCAGGTGCGTGCCCGACGTACCGCAGATAGTATCGCCATCGGCAATTGCCACCGTTGGCGCGGGAGGGGCGCCCTCGTAATTGCAGCCGCTGTTGTAGTCATCATCATAGCCGTCGTAGCACTCGCCCTCGCCCTCAAGTAAGTAACCGGGCTCGCATACGATATCACATGGTTCGGCTGCGTCTATATCGAAGCAGAAATCCATTGGCGTGCCTGTATGTACCGGCAGATAATATGTGGCCGGCCCGCTCAGGCGACGCCAGGTGATTATAGGATTGGTAGAACCATTGGTGCATTCGACGAATTCGTAATCATCGGCCAGTATGTAGTCCTCGCATGATGTCGAATCGGTGGGGCAGGTGGTGTAGAGCACCAGGCCAACCGATGGCATTTCCGCGCCGGCCAGATCGCCGGTGGGGCAGTAATCGACCGTGACATCACTTGAGGCGGTCAGCAACGTGAATTTGTACCAGACCTCATTCCAGCCCAATACGTCGGGGCAGTCCATCGTAGCGCATTCGGTAGTACCGCAGACATCGGTTACCGGGAAGTTAAAGCCGATGTTGATAGCGCCGGCGCATGCATCGTTGGCCGGTGCCGGTCCGGCCGGCGTGCCGGTGACATCGAGAGTAAACTCCCCGCATTGGCCGGTGTAGGCATCGACGCCAATGAAATATGTTCCTGCCGAAAGAGTCGCCTGGATTTCGGATGTGCCATAGTCGGGGGAAGTACAATAATCATCATCTTCTGCAATAGGAGTGCCGCCACAATCATCGGCAGGATATAACCATAAGTATGTATCGAAAATCGGATCGGTATTGCAGAGCGAGATGGTTACATCCATACATTCGGCAAGATTAAGTTGGTAAACAACATCATCACCGCTATAACCAATATCATCTTCGTAATTACAGCTATTATCAACATGAGTAACCGGCAAGAAATTAATTGTGATCGGCGTCTCACAATCTTCTCCCACAAGGTCGGATGATAGTTCATGGAAACTACTTAATGTCATAGTACCGGTAAAAGGAGCTGAGCTTGTCCAACCGCCTCCAGCCGCTAATGTACAAGGTGCATTACTTATAAAATAATCTTGGAGTTGTGATGCTGAGGGACCTGTTCCAGAAATACGGCTATCAACTATTCCACTAATTACATCATAGGTTGAACCAATATCACCAAGTGAAAGCGTAACACTACGAGTAGATAAAAGATTTAAATCTACACCGAAATATAGGGAGTCATAACCTTTGTCAAAATCGGGAACATCCAGCCACGTATCACCAACATACCCGGATGAATAAAGCCAATCAGTAAGTACAACCATTGTATCGCTATCAAATGCACCGGCTTGTAAGATTGCAGTTGGATTATCGATTGTTTCTTGTCTTAGATCCGTAACTTTTTTCCCATTTATTTTTTCAAAAGCGGTTTTTAAATCCTTAGTTACGCCAGCGTTTCCAGTATTATGATATTCATAATATCCTTTCGTACCATCATCGTTTGTTATGTCATTACCATTATTCGTATGGTACACCCTTACAGTTGAATTGGCCGGAATAGTTTCTTTAACTTTCATCCCTTTACCGGACAAAGTGCTGGGTCCATCGAATTTTCCATGCAGCGACCAATTATCATCCGCGGAAATTAGAAATGGAGTAGTAAGCAGAATTAGCGCCAACACCATTAATAGCGACATAATTTTTTTAGCCATTTTAACCTCCAATAGTATTTGTTTATGATTATTGTTTATCAAGCTCTGTCTTTTTAGGAAGTAGCGCTTTCTTCTCGGCTGTCACTTTAGGATTATCCGCCGATAGGGCATATTTGGATTGAGTTTTCTGCTTTTCCGTAACGTATTTCGAGGTCAAACCTTCGGGATCACCTGCAGTTTGCTGCTGTTGTGGGCTTGGTTGTTCAGCCTTTAACGAGGTTTTATCGATGTCTTTTTGGGTATTCTTATCTATAGTCGCTTTTTGGTCGGCCCAAACAAGAATGGCTGTCAGGGCAAAGACCATGGCGATTATAAAAACTATATTTTTTTTCATACTAAACTCCAAAGCAAGTGGTTTACATTTCCACGTTAACTAAAACCTTTTTCCCTGATTTCCTTAAGGCCAAAGTTAAAAAGCATTGTTGACTTGCTTCGCCTCAGTTATTCGCTATAAGCCCTCCTTAGTAAAAGTAATCAACACGTCATCTAACGGCGTATTTGCTTTGCCAAGGATGATAAATTAATAATGTTGCTATTTATACAGGTGTACAACCAACAGTTGTATGATCTGATATAAACTTAGCCTATCGCCTGATAATTAGTCAAGCCTTTTTCTGATAAATATATCCACATACCAATGTAACCTATTGTAATGATGTCAATTTGTAAAGAATGTCGGCTGGCTGATGATTATTATTTAAAACATTTAAGTTAGCAGGCTTATTAAAGAACCAAGGGGCGGTCATTTGACAGCCCCTTTGGATCAGGTACTGTTCGAGTAAGTGTCTATCTTGTATTATTAGAAAGCAAAACTCCTAGTACCCATACAATTATTCGCAATTAGGCCAGCCAACCGGTGCGTCCGGCGGTAAGTCATCAGGTGTAGGCCAAGTCGGCGAGTAATCGGGGCACCAGTATATTTCTGAGATACCACGGAAGTAATTGACAAGCCTTGTAACATCCGAACCGATAACCAGGCAATCGCCATTGACATCAGCCGGGCAATAGAAACCATCAAGCAAGCAGGGAACTGCTATGCCTCTGAAGTAGTTGACGAGGTATGTAACATCAGCGCCAATAACCATCGGCGGCCAGATGCCGTTCGGCATGTTGGCGTCACCGGGGATGAAGTCATATTCGCCTTCAGATTTTTTGGGCGGTCTTGCATCTCCATCGGTCGAGTTAACACATTCTGGTTGATCTTCATCCGGCGTTGCCGTTTGCCATGGACCGTCATAATCGTTTTGTTGGCCTGCGTATACGGTATTTACGGTTCCCTTAACAGTAACGCCAAAAAAATCTGCGATTTCTTTAAGTTTAGCTGCCCCAGTATCACACTCCCCGACGTGGCATCCCCATAGATAAATTGTAGCGCCATCACAGAATTTCTCATCCAAGCCTGCCAGCTTTTGTTTCCAGCTGGGAGGATCTCCGCCATCAATTCTTTTATCATCCTCATGATTAACACCATCACCTACGCTCTGATTGCCTTTAGATCCATGGCCGCGGAAATGCAGATCTTTAATGCAATCACCGTCGCCAAGTTCTTCAAGTATTTCTGTTTGGGCATCATCCAGGCTTTCAGCTTCTACTGATGTAGCCCCTGCGGGAAGATTTGTATTGTTACTCTCATGGTTAGTCTCATCATCGGCGTCAGTCGATTTTTCTACTACTACGATTACTTTGTCTTCAGCATAAAGGTTATTTTCAAAGGAAGTGACAAAGAATGCTAGAAGAAAAATCATTAGGGCAATATTTATGAGTGCTCTTTTTTTCATAATGCGCTCCATTTGTAAGAACTTAATTCACATTTAATCGCGTTAATGTAATTATGAAGTTTGAATTTACTGGGCATAAAGCTGAAAAAGAGATTGAGATGGAGGCCTAATATAGTAGCAATTTCCACGATCACCTTTTTCCGCGATGACCGTCCAAGTGTAAAATATTTGGTAGATTAACCGGGACGCATTTGTAAATTTGATATACAAATAACAGTCGCAGTCTGATTCAAGATCTGAACAATCTCGTAAAGTATCTGCTTCTATCCCTAGAAACATAGTGGAAATCGTCCCTGGATCAGTTACATTATAGTTAACCATACCATCGGGTAAGTCATATAATGTATCTGATACCGCATAATAAATAGCAATTTCAAGGATAGAATCCGGCTCTGGTACCTGTGCCTGCAGTGATACAGTTGAGATAAAGATGAACGGAAGTAAGCAGTAGAAAAATATGAATTTCTTAGATATTTTTTTCATCTCATTATCCTTTATGTGATTCCGAAGAATAGTACATTATTATCTATCTTTCGGATGTTTCATTGACTAAAATTTTCATGTATTTTTTTACTAGCCTGATTTCCTGTTTGTAGTTTTCCAGTATGACAGCATGTATGCTTTGATCAACTAAATACATATCTTTCTATTACACCTCCCTTTTTGAATTGAAAATGCTATAAAACTTGCGGGTGTATAACCAATAGCTGTGTGATCTAAACTAAAACTAGCATATCACCCGATACCCAGTCAAGCTTTTTCTGATAAATATACCCACATACCAATGTAGCCTATGATAATCCTGTCAAATAGCATCTTACTGATATAAATCCAAAATTCCACTTGCCAAATCCCCCCAATTAAAATATATACTGTGCAAATGGGCAGTATTTGGGCGATTTACAAGAGGGAGCCGGAGCTATGAACCTGATCCAGGCTATTGAGAAGTTTAAGAACGATCCTAAGTTCAAGCATAATATTATCAAATGGCAGACCTTTCCGGCATCGCCGGGGGAGTATAGGGAATTTCCCGAATCTTTAGATTCGAGGCTGGTCGATATCCTCAAGCAAAAAGCGATACGCAAGCTCTACAGCCATCAGGTGGAGTCGTTCGAACTGGCTCAATCGGGTTCGGATTTCGTGGTAGTCACGCCGACCGCTTCGGGTAAATCGATGTGCTACAACTTGCCGGTGATCAATACGCTTCTACAGGATGATCCCGAAGCCCGGGCGCTGTATCTGTTTCCGACCAAGGCGTTGTCGGCCGATCAGGTGGATGAGCTATACGGGGACGTTGAGGCCCTGGGCGCCGATATCAAGACCTACACTTTCGATGGCGACACTCCGGCCAACGCGCGTTCGGCGATTCGCAAGGCCGGGCATATCGTGGTCACCAATCCGGATATGCTTCACGCCGGTGTGCTGCCGCATCATACACTTTGGATCAAGCTGTTCGAGAAGCTTCGCTATATCGTAATCGATGAACTGCATCACTACCGCGGTGTTTTCGGGTCGCATCTGGCCAATGTGCTTAGGCGACTACATAGGTTGTGCGAATTTTACGGCTCCGATCCGCAATATATCTGCTGCTCGGCTACAATCGGAAATCCCGGCGAACTGGCACAGAAGGTAACCGGCCGTGAAATGAAAGTAATCGATAAAAGCGGCGCGCCAACAGGGGAGAAGCATTTCGTATTGTATAATCCGCCGGTGGTCAACACGCAATTGGGCATACGCGCCTCGGTGATAAAAGAGGCGGCCAAACTGGCGACACAATTCGTGACTAACGGAATCCAGACTATAACGTTCGCCCGATCCCGGGTCAGGGTAGAGGTGCTGACCCGCTATATCAAGGATACAATGAAACGAGCCAAGATGTCGGCCAATCTCATTCGAGGTTATCGTGGCGGCTACCTACCCAACGAGCGGCGGGCAATAGAACGGGGTTTGCGCAACGGCACGATCAAGGGTGTGATCTCGACCAACGCGCTAGAGCTGGGTATCGATATCGGCGGGCTGGATGTTTCGATCATGGCCGGCTATCCGGGCGCGGTGGCCTCGACCTGGCAGCAGGCGGGCCGAGCCGGCCGTCAAAACGATGTTTCGCTGGCGATACTGGTGGCATCATCGGCGCCACTGGATCAATTTCTGATGAATCATCCGGAGTATTTCTTCGGTAAATCACCGGAGTCGGGCATAGTCGATCCCGATAACCTGATCCTGTTGGTTTCGCATCTCAAATGCGCCGCGTTCGAACTTCCGGTAAAAGCCGATGAGAAATTCGGCGCCGCGCCGGTGGCCCAGATAATGGATCATCTGGCGACCGAAAGATTGGTACATCGCTCGGATGATAACTATCACTACACATCCGAAACTTATCCGGCTACCGATGTCTCCTTGCGTTCGGCGGCGCCGGAGAATTTCGTAATTATGGATGAAAGCGATAACGGCCGTATTATCGGCGAGATCGATCAGTTCACCGCGCCGGAGCTTATCCATCCCGAAGCGATCTACCTCCACCAGACCGCTCAGTACCAGATTCGCGAACTGGATTGGGATGGCAAACGAGCCTACGCTCTGCCTGTCGAGGTGGAATATTTCACCGATTCAGAGTCGAAAGTCTCAATCAAGGTGCTTCACAAGGATGGCGAGGATGAGAAACTGGCTACGCGCGGTTTCGGGGATGTCTCGGTAACGCGGGTAGTGGTCAATTACAAGAAGATTCGATTTAATACGCATGAGAATGTCGGCTGGGGACGGGTCAACCTGCCGGAGCAGACCATGCACACGACCTCGTTCTGGGTCGGTTTCCCCGATAAGCTGGTGGAGAGCCTGAATCTAACCAAAGATCAGCTCGGCGGCGGTCTGCGGGGCTGTGCCCATCTGTTGCGCCAGATCGTGCCGTTGTGGATCATGTCCGATCCCTCGGATATCCGGTCGGTGTCGATGGTCAAATCGCCGTATCAGGAGCAGCCGACTATCTATATCTACGACAGCTATCCCGGCGGCGTCGGTTTCTCCCGCAAGATCTACCTGATGTTCGATGAGATAATCAAGGCGGCCTCATCCTACCTGGCCAACTGCCCCTGCAAATCCGGTTGCCCGTCATGCGTAGGCCCGATGCTGGAGGTGGGCGAGAAGGGCAAGGAATCGGCGGCGGTTATACTTAAAGCGATGGTTTAGATAATCGTAGTAATATGAGAAATTATAGCTAATTAATGACTATATGCTTTATGGTTCATCTATGCGAACAGCGAATCTAAAAAACGCTAATAGCTGTTAGTAGTAATTATTGAAACATGCTCAAAGTATAAATTTGAGCACTAAAAGTGATGTAATATGTTTCATGCAATTTCTTATGATTAATATAGTTTAAATTCAGACCGCCATAAGCTATATTCATAATACCTGATCCAAGCATTATACTAATACTTTCTAAGGGACGATCTGTTGCTACATTTTCATAACGAGCACCTATAAAAACATTGTCCAAGAACTTAAAGTCTTTTGGGTTTCCTCTATTATTTCCGACGATAAAAATGAAAGTTTCGAAACCAAGCGATAGTCCTGAATCATAATTATTAAATAACGATTTTTGATTATAAAGTTGAGTAGTGCTTTGATCAGCATATACGTAACCAATCAAACCGTTTATCGCTATTTTTTGTGAATTTAATATCTCTAAAGAACCAAGAATAGATGATAAACCAATTTTATTTTTAATCGGTATTTGTCCGTTTGGCTCTTCCTCTTCCTTTGGATCTTTATATTCTGGACCTAGCATGCCCAATGATTCGTAGCCCCAAATAAGACTTATTTGTTTATAATACATACCTAAAGAAATTTCAAATGCGAATAAATATTCGCGCTCATTATGTGTGACCGGCAATTGCACTGCTTGTTGTGGAATCTGTTTAAAATTCGCTTGGGCCAGGCCTATTTGATAACCCCCAAATACTCCAACGTCTCTAGCGAAAGAATTACCGCAAATACAAATGAAAATAAAAGCTATATAGTATATTAGTTTAACATTTCTGCGTATTTCAGCCATACCTGCATTCTACAAAGTAAGATAAATCTAGTCAATTTAACTCAGCTCTATATTTATGATACAACAATTAGCAAAAAAAACAAACTAATTATTGTATATGCGTCAGGATGGAAGGAACGACATCCTGACGCCATTTGCGTGCATGTGTCCCTCAGGATGTCACTCTGTTTCCATCCTGAGGGATTAAGACATGCGCCTATTTGCCACATCAATCCCGCAAACACCGAATCGACATCCCCGCCCGCTTGTCATATGTATCACGTATCGCTCGTTCATTCAAATAATCCAACCGTAAATGCCAGACTTCGCCATTATCGCTTTCGCTAGTCGACCAGAAGTAAGCGTGATAGTCTATATTAGTGCAATGGCCGGTGTAATCGCGTAAGCCGCCGGGCAACGCGGAGAAGCCGCTTTCGTTGGTCGCGCCGGTGTTGGGTACAAGCCAATGCGCGGTACCGGTTGTTTTCATTTTCCCGCCGGCAATCGATGCTCCACCGAGATAATCGATCAGTGTCTGCCACTCGGCATCGGAAGGCACATGCCAGCCGGTCGGGGCCGGATTGCGTCTATCATCTACGGCGTACCAGTTATATAATCTGCCATAAGTATAAACATTGGCTTCATTATTATTATAGCCGCAGTAGCCGGCGGTTGAAAGGCTTTCCCAGACCACATTGGAGGTCACATGGGGGATAGGATCACCGTTACGATAGCGGATCACTTTCAGGTTTTCCGCCATCCAGACCTGATCCCCGATCAGAACCGTCTGATATGTGTTGCCATCGATATCGATAACTACGGTTGTATCAGATTCTTCCTCATCGGGAAAGACTGGATCATCATCTTTACCGCAATCAGTAAAACAAATAAGCGGTAATATCGCCAGAATTGTAAACGAACTAATCTTAAATTTCTTTTTCACGATTCAAATCCTTCAAATATCATTAGATTATACCAATAACCAGTATTATTATTCCAGGATTAATTTTATCATTATCTAATCGCGAATTATCGAAACCAAAGACGCTTCATTTCAATTCTATAAATAACATAATTAATGAAAGAGGAGGTAGTTCGATGAATAGCAGCTTCATGGTGAATGGTCTTTTTAAAGCTATAGACGAAATGGATGTTGAAGTATTTTGCGCCTTTCTGGCGGATGACGCGAGTTTTAAGTTCGGCAATAGCGATACGGTGACCGGCAAGGCCGCTATTAAAGAATACGTGGCGGGTTTCTTTTCGGGGATTTCAGGTATGAGTCACACTATAGATGATATTCTCACTGATGGTAATATTTTATCAATCCGGGGTGAGGTGACATATATAAGAAAGGATTCCAGCCGATTAACGGTGCCGTTTGCCAATTATTTCAAGCTGGAGAACGAGCTTATAAAAAGCTATCAAATTTATGCCGATGTCAGCCAGCTTTTCGCGCCGGTTGAAGCAGGCTAGTAATGACCAGGCTGTATAGTAAAATTATTTAGCATAGCTACTAGGTCAGCTTAATTTACGATATATTTAGTTATATCAAAATAT
>JAAEQD010000372.1 GCA_024231855.1 Candidatus Zixiibacteriota bacterium | reverse complement strand
AGATGTTATATTGGAAGAGCGGCGTCTATCTTTAGATACTCAACCCAGGGGTAAGCTTTATGAAGCTTTGATCTCTAATGCCTTCATCGCTCACTCTTACCAATGGCCTGTTTTAGGATGGACATCTGATATATTTTCTTACATGAAAGAAGATGTGATCGAATACCATAGAACTCATTATTCGCCTGCGAATGCGATTGTATCCATAGTCGGAGATTTTAAAGCGGATAAGGTTTATAAACTTATTCATAAGTATTTTAACGATATTCCCGCTCAACCTTTGCCGCCGCCTGTTACAGTTGAAGAACCGGAGCAGACCGGTGAAAGAAGAGCGGATGTAGTTTTCGACGCCGAACCTCGAATTGCGATAGCTTACCATATGCCTGCTGGCGGCTCACCTGACCAACCTGTTTTCGATATCATCGAAAGCGTTCTTTCAAGAGGAAGAACCAGCAGATTTTATAAAAATATAGAGCAGAAAGAAATTGCGGTATCGGTATATGCTTCCTCCGAATTGGCCCGTTATCCTTCGATATTTTCAATATGGGCGACTCCACAAGCTCCATATACTACCGAAGATGTTGAGAAAGTCATCTACGAAGAACTGGAAAAACTAAAAACCGAGCCTATTGCAGACCGGGAACTTCAAAAGGTCCGAAATCAACTCGAAGCGGATTTTGTCAGAGCTTTAAGATCTAATCTGAGGATGGCATGGCGTCTGGCTTCATATGAAGCATTGACCGGCGACTGGAATTATGTTAACACACTCAAGGAAAACCGCGCGGCTGTCACCAAAGAGGACATTATGAGAGTGGCCAAAGAGTATTTCACTCCTGAGAATAGGACTGTTGTTACTCTGGTGAAACCTGAGACTTCGGCTGATGCAGGAATGTAGTGTAATTAGTATAAAGTGGAGAATAAAATGAAAAGAGTAAACATCATATTTATAATATTATTTTTTATTACCGCGGTTGGCATCGCTTCGGCAGGAACCGATTCCGAGGGTCGAAGCTCTAAGGCTTCGGTGATTATTTCCGATTTTAAATTCGATCCGATTAAATGGAATATCCCGGAAATTGATAAAGAGGTCAAGCGTGTCGTGCTTAAGAACGGCATGACACTTTTCTTAATGGAAGACAGGGAATTGCCATTAATAAATGTTCGTGCTATAATCAGAACCGGAAACATCTATGTACCGCCCGAACAGGATGGTATTGCGGGAATAACAGGGATTGTGATGCGTACCGGCAGTACTAAAAGTATCACACCGGAAGAATTAAACGACCAACTTGAATATATGGCGGCATCAATCGAAACCGGCATAGGTGACGAATCCGGTTATGCAACTCTATCGGTACTGTCAAAGGATATAGATGAAGGATTGAAGCTCTTTGCAGATGTCCTAATGAATCCCGCATTTCAGGACAGCCAGCTTACAATCGAGAAAAACAAAATCAAAGAGATGATCAGGCGCCGTAATGACACTCCTCAATCAATACTTGCCCGCGAGTATAATCATATTCTCTACGGAGATCATCCATACGGCCGAATCCTGGAATGGGAAACCGTTAAGGATATTTCTTCGGAAGACTTAAAGGCGTTCCATAAAAAATACTACAAACCGAATAACACAATGATTGCGGTTTCAGGTGATTTCAAAACCAAGGATATGATTAAGAAATTCAAGAATGTTTTTAAAAAATGGAAAAAGGGAGATGTCGCGCTTCCTTCGGTTCCTGAAGTTGCTTATGATTTCAAACCCGGCGTTTATCTGATGGAAAAGGATCAGAATCAATCGCGTATAGAGATTGGGAAATTAGGCATTAAACGCACGAATCCCGATAAATACGCAATAACAATCTTAAATTACATACTCGGTGGCGGGGCTTTTTCGAGCAGATTAACGAGCCGGGTGCGCTCCGATGAAGGCTTGGCATATCATGTCGGCAGTAGATTTTCGACTTCGGATAGAGATTACGGTCTGTTCACCGCCAGTGTTCAAACAAAAACTGCATCCACACACAAGGCTATTTCGCTGATATTAGAGGAGATCGAACGTATTCGAAATGAGAAAGTTTCCGATGAAGAATTGGAATTGGCTAAAGATGCATTTATTAATGGTTATATTTTTAATTTCGTCAACACCTCTCAAGTCGTAAACCGTTTAATGGGACTCGAATACAACGGTTATCCCCGCGATTATTTTAAAAACTATATCCATAATATCAACACAGTCACAGTCGATGATATTAATAAAGCTGCTAAAAAATATCTTGATACAAAATCAATGACAATAGCCGTTATCGGAAAAGCAGAGGATTTCGACGGCGCAATGTCGGATTTCGGCGATATACATTCCATCGAAATCACTGAGCCTATACTTGAATAAAGGAACAATATTACGGAAATTGCGTTAAATTATTGAATGAATAAAGCGATATCTTTTCAAAAGAAGGGGACGATGAAGCTTCGCGATAATGCTAAGATTTTATTCCTCGGCGATTCCCTGACACATGGGGTATTCGGGGAATCATATATAAAAAGCCTTGATAAGTTGCTTGCAGATAGATTTCCCAGTTTAAATTATAGGCTTATCAACAAAGGCCGAACGGGAGATACTATATATTCTCTGCTGAAACGCGCCGAAAGAGATGT
>JAAEQD010000371.1 GCA_024231855.1 Candidatus Zixiibacteriota bacterium | reverse complement strand
TTAGCTAAGGTCGGTTGAATTGGAAGAATTTGATGCTGTAGGCGGGGCGGTAGCCCGCGATGCAAAGCAACTGAATATTAATGATTTGCTTGAGTTTACCACTCAGCAGGGGGCATCCGACTTGCATCTATCGGTAGGCTCGGTGCCGATGATTCGCGTTGATGGTACGATGTTGAAGCTGGATTTACCGGGAATCGGCAAGGAGGATATTCAGCGGCTCGTACTGGAATCACTTACGCCGGAGTTGAAAGAGCGATTCGAGACTGATTTTGAAGTCGATTTCTCGAAAGAGACCAGCGATAGCACCCGGTTTAGATGTAATGTATTCCGTCAGATTAATGGTATTGCCGGTTCGTACCGGGTTATTCCCGCGATTATCAGACCCTTCGAAGAATTGGGTTTGCCCGATGTTATGAAGCGTTTGGCTTTGATGGAAAAAGGCCTGGTAATTCTAACCGGTCCTACCGGCTCGGGTAAAACCACTTCGCTGGCGACCATGGTCGACTGGATCAATCAAAATAAAGAATGTCATGTCATCACAATTGAGGATCCTGTTGAGTATTTTCACTCAACTCTCCACAGTTTGATAAACCAACGTGAGCTTGGATCGACAACCAAGACCTTTTCGAGGGCGCTCAGAGCGGCTCTTCGTGAAGACCCCGATGTTATTCTGGTCGGTGAGATGCGCGACTTTGAAACCGTCAGCCTGGCGTTGACCGCCGCCGAAACAGGTCACCTCGTATTGACTACGCTTCACACCTCCTCCGCGGCCAAGACTATCGATCGTATTATTGACGTATTTCCTGCCGAGCAGAAATCGCAGGTTAGATCAATGTTGGCGGAGTCTATTCAGGCGGTTATATCCCAAACCCTGATGCCGCGAAAGGATAAGGGGCGGGTTGTCGCTTGTGAGATCATGATCGCCAATACCGCTATTCGCAACCTGATTCGTGAAGATAAAATCTATCAGATTCCTTCGATGATTCAAGCCGGAAGTAAAATTGGCATGCAATCCAAAGATCAGCATTTGCTAACTCTGGTTAGCGAAGGCGTTTTGGAAAAATCCGAAGCATCCAAGCATGCTGATAATCCAAAACTGTTTATGGATTAACCGATGAGTAACCGCCTGAGAAGAAATACCGGTTTCACCCTGATTGAGTTGATGGTTTCGATAATTATTATGAGTATCGCCGGAGGCGTACTCTATTATATGTTCAATCAGGGGCAGGCTTTATCCATCGAAGAGGAGCATCGGCGACTCGCGCTGGGTTTGGCTCAAAATCGGATGGCGGCATTCAAGCTTCTTTCTGATAACGAAGTTGTACCTGTCGGATCTATTAATGGCGAGGAGTATCTCATTCCGCCCGATAATGAAGATGATAATATTTCAGGCATCATGGCTTCATACACGATTGAAATAGAAGAGGAAAATGGCCTATACACGGTGTCCGTTGTCTATGAATGGAATGAGCATTCCGGGTTGGAAAACCACGTAATGCTGGTTAATCATTTCCTGGTAGAACCGTTAGGAGGTTAGTTGATTTATTATGACTAAAATTCGAAGAAAAATCAACGGCGGCCACACTCTTGTCGAAGTAGCGATTTCATTATTGTGTGCCGCGGCATTCTTCTGCGGACTGGTTCGTGTTTACGCTTATGGAATTGAAGAATTCAATAACGCGGCATCAAAGCTGCAAATGCTCAACGAGGGTACATTAGCATTAAGGCAAATAGGAGTGAATATCAGAAACGCCTCGACCCTTTATGTGATCGAAAACTCCGATCCTAACCGATCCCGTCTGACGGTAACCGTCCCCGATGTGGATAATGATAATAACGAGTATGGCCGTATCGAATATTATACTGATACCGGTGATCACACCGTCAGAATCGACGACCGGAGGGTCGGCATAAACGATATGCGGATTCTATGTCTGCCCAAGAGAAGAATGAACCAATCGGGAGGCAGGCGATTTCCGTTTATGGTAACGAAAATGAATTTCCAATATGCCGATGATGACCAGGATATTTTTAATAATAACGGTGCGAAATACATGGTTAAAATTGATATGGCCCTGGAGGATTCTCTGGGCAATACCGTTAATTTGACGACTACCCAAACCAAAATGAATAGATGATATTTGGGAAAAGTAATGGATTCGGGAGGAAAAGATGATTAACAACGCGATAAGGTTGCTTACCAAAAGTAACAAGGGTTCGGTGCTTGTCTTGTCCGTAGTTTTATCGTTTGCCACGGTACTTTTGGGCGCTGCCTATCTTCAATATTCCTACCACCAGCGGATTCAGGTCTCATATGATGTCGCTAAGTCCATGGCCTTTAATGCCGCTTATGCCGCCTTGACCATGGGTATGAAAGAAAATGCCGATGGCGGCTCTGAATATACCAGTCCTCTTGATGAGTTTTATCGGGATGGTGAGCGCTATGTCGTGGAATATCAATATAGGTGTTTGGTGACTACGAGTGATAGCGTTGGTTTTTCAGCAACTTCCAACTATGTTATAGAGGGCTGGGCATCCGTTTCATCTCCCGAATTCGATGAACCGATCGAGCACTACGTGGCTCATGATATGTCATCCCATTCTTATGCCGATTGGCTTTATATTTCGGATAGGGAAACGCAGGAATACCGGGACCCGCCCGATGATACATTAAGGTTCTGGGGCCCCGACACGCTTGACGGCAAAGTTCATTCGAATGATAAATTACATTTCCAATTTGGAGCAGGATTTTGGCCTGTTTTCTGGGAAATGGTTACATCCTGTTCGACCAGGTTTGCGCCCGTGAATGCGCCTGATTTTGTCGAGTTTCATGGCGGTTATCAGCTCGATTATCACCATTTCGCGTTCCCGCTTCAAGCCGATTCCGTGCGGGCGCATAATTGGTATAGTAATCCCAACCTGGGGGTATCTCCCGGCGCTCAAAACGATTCGGTTACGGAGATAACATTGACGCCCGAGCATTTTATTGTCAGGCATAGAACCCAGGTCGGCGTAGGTGGAAGGCGCAATCGTCAGTATTTCCTCGCCAGCGAAGGTGGCGTGTTCAGGGAGGGCACAATCGATGCCGCTCCCACATATCCATACCCGCCCAATGGCGCTCTTTTTATAGATGGTGAGCTGTGGCTCGCCGGCGCCAAAACGAACCATTATAATTCCAAACCTGGAAGTGGCGAACCTTATTTCGTTGCCGGAGGATTTGCCGGTGAGATGACTATTGCCGCCTCCAAAGATATTATTATCGCCCAGGACGTTGTATACGATGGATCTGTTAATGGTACCGTGCCCATGAATTGCCAGGATGTATTAGGATTGATTGCGGAAAAACATATTCTGGTTTGGCGAAATGCCACGCCTACGGTCAAGATTAACGCCGGCTTGGGCGCGATTGGAAGTTCTACCAATGAATACCCTCACGCTCCGGCTTATTGCGACAATGGCGCTTACCCTCCGGATGGGATATATGGAACGATTTCCGTTGATGGTATTAACTGTTACGGCGAAACGAAACCGAAAACCACACTCACGATCTGGGGCTGTTTGATCATGAAAGAACGTGGATTAATTCATACCACCTTCAACGGCGGTGAAAGAGGTTTTGATTCCAAAGATTATAATTATGACAGACGATTCAGAAGAAATCCCCCGCCGCATTTCTTTGTCACCCGGGGGCATGGCAATTATTACGCCGAACCTATGTTGTTCAACTAAAAATGGATGATAAAAGAGTTTGCGATCACAGTGGTTGGTAGATTCGGGAGGAATAATGATAACTAACAACGCTATTAGGCGGCTTGCTAAAAGCAATACGGGCTCAGTGCTTATCCTGTCCGTAGTATTATCATTCGCGTCGGTACTACTGGGCGCGGCTTATCTTCAGTATTCTTTCCATCAACGGATTCAGGTTTCTTATGATATCGCCAAATCCATGGCTTTTAATGCCGCTTACGCCGCTTTGACCCTGGGTATGAAAGAAAATGCCGATGGAGGTTCTGAATATACCAGCCCCATCGAGGAATTTTATCGGGATGGTGAACGTTATGTAGTTGAATATAACTATCGGTGTCTGGTGATGTCGGAAGATAGCGTTGGTTTCTCGACAACTTCCAATTATGTGGTTGAAGGC
>JAAEQD010000370.1 GCA_024231855.1 Candidatus Zixiibacteriota bacterium | reverse complement strand
TCGAGGAATATCCAGCTTGACTA
Source organism: Candidatus Zixiibacteriota bacterium (assembly GCA_024231855.1). Classification (GTDB taxonomy): domain Bacteria; phylum Zixibacteria; class MSB-5A5; order UBA10806; family 4484-95; genus JAAEQD01. The sequence goes on along the minus strand of JAAEQD010000370.1, from coordinate 1,875 downwards.
CGATCTCTTCGGTTTCCATAGACTGCGTAAAACCGGCAGATGAAATAATAATTAATAGAAGAAGTAAAAGTAAAACGGTTCTACTAATTGATCTATATCTGTTTCTTAGATTAAACATTACTTTCTAAATTACATTAAAGCCTATCATTATTACGTTACGGTACTATCTTTGTGTATTCTAGCCGATTGCCCAAAATTAGTTCATTCGCCGGAACATCTTTCCGTCCTTCATTTTCAATGACAATGTTTACATGGAATGGTTGTCTGTAATCGCTGATACCGATTGGTAGATCGACACGTCTTTTGATGTCATCATAAACGGCAATATTGATATTGCGATGAGTTACTTCAACATTATTGGCATCATAGAGATTACAATTTAGAACACCAACATATGAAACATTACCCTGATTCTCCATGTCTATTGATATCATCACAAGCGAATCAGTTCGTTCGATCTCGGTGTCGATAATACCGAGTTTAGCAATTAGATTGCCCGTTCGGTATTTCAAGACGATAGCTGTCTGCATAACCATATTTAGTCGTGTCGTAATATTTTCCATGTTACCCGCGTCGGGCAGTTGTGCCTGGCTGTCCTGCGATCTGACGACAATTCTGGCCCAATATTCGCCATCTGGCAGGTCTTTGGGGGGATTTGCCACAAATCGTATGACTTGAGTTGCACTTGGTGCCAGAACTACTCTTCTTGGAAATGCTCTAATCCAATTCATTGCCGAACGGGGATGATTAACCTCAGCTGTATCCTGAAGTCTTAGTTTTACTTTTCCAAGACTGTCTGCTTGAGGGATGCCAAATCCAAACTGCACCGATACCTCTTTGGGGGCGTCGGATGGGTTTTGGACGGTTAATCGCCCGGTTCTATCATTTTCTGAGAGTATAACAGATGTCGGAGCTACCAGAACTCCGGCCGTTAGACTTATAAATGGAAATAATATTAGTACAATAAAAAAGACGGCCGGTTGCCGAGAGATTTTCCACTTACATTCCATAATTTTACCATCCTATGTATTTAAAAGTTTACGTCTTCATGGGGTTCAATCCATCAAACCCCATAAAGATAATCTTGAAAATTATATTTTCAAAGTCAAACTATTCTTTCAATTCTTTTAACCGGGTGTTTTAATCTCCGGTATAGGCCGCTGTTAAAATAATATCGGCAGTATATGAACCTGCCCGCTGATCCGGAGTCGGGTGGACCGTGCCACCCAGGAAGATCTGGATTATATCATCGGTTCCGCCTACTCCAGTATCGGGAATATTTTGCGGGTCCTCTCCAACCAAAGCTCCAAGTCCAACGGCGGCTGGCGTTCCGGCCGCTGTTGTATCAATTGTACAATCGGTAGCGCTAAATGCTACAACCAATCGATCCTGGACACCAGCACCTGAATTCCAGAGATAATCGGGTAGTTGCATATGCATCGAGACTTCCTGATTAACGGTACCTTCACCGGCAATCGAAAAGATTCCGGCGTTGGTTGCATTGGTTCTGGCAATCGTGGTGACCACGCCTTGAAGAACGTTTCCGAAATCAAGATCCTGCGGGGCAGTTACAGCCAGAACTGCTAATACAGTCGCCGTGGCCTGCCCGGTACTGACATCCTGCGCGTTGACGCAGGCGCCAAACGACAGGGTCAGCAGTATCATTGATACGACATATAATAATTTTGTTTTATTCCAACTAAACATTTTTAGCTCCTATTGGCTCTGTATTTGATCAATCACCAGTATATGCGGCGGTTAAAATAATATCAGCAGCATACGAACCAGCACGCTGATCCGGGGTTGGGTGGACAGTTCCACCAAGATAAATTCTTATCACGTTTCCAGCTCCGCCCATGCCGATATCGGCCAGGT
>JAAEQD010000369.1 GCA_024231855.1 Candidatus Zixiibacteriota bacterium | reverse complement strand
GCATGTTGTTATCAAGAAAAAAAATACCAAACCAATGTATACAATCGAAACAATCTCCCATAAAATAAGAGATAAATGCGATATAATTTAGAATCCAAGGAAGGGTAAAACTATGAATTATTTTTCAAGAAAATTTTCAATTGTCTGTTTCGGGTTTTTTTCCCTGAGTTTCGCTCTTATCAGTGTTCATCCGGCCATCGCCCAACCTGAACCTGTGGGTTTATGGGAATTTAACGACGCGAATAACACATCAAAAGAGACAATTGGAGAAGAACTGGAAATTTTCGGCGACGATGTTTCGATAGATGGAATCAACGCTTCTGATAAGGCTGTTACCGTACCGACAGGCGCCTTGTATCGTGTTTGGCATACGATGCCCGCCAATGGCGGGGGAGATTACGTAAACCAATACACATTAGTGTTCGATTTCAGAATTCCCGAACTGGGGAATTGGTATTCTTTCTTTCAGACCAATGCTGATAATTCTAATGATGGTGATGCTTTTGTTAACACAACCGGTAATATCGGCGTCGGCGACACGGGATATTCTGTGTTAGCCATCGAAGCGGGGAAATGGTATCGCCTGTCTATTGCAGTCGACTTGGCGGCAGGTACTATCAATTATTATCTTGATGGAAATCTGATTCAGTCCAGCACCGATCAATCATTGAATAACCGGTTTGCCATATATACTATCGATCACGATACGCCCTTTTTTTATATTCTGGCTGATAACAATGGTGAAGACAGTGATTTGGATATATCCACATTCATGTTATTTGACCGCGGCCTGACAGCGGATGAGGTCGCTGCCCTCAAAGGTCCTTTAGGTGTCGATGTTGAACCAATAGATCAGACCAAACCGAATAAACCTGTGATTTCAATCCAGGGAATTTCCGCTTTGGATGATATACCGGTTACTAGTTCTGAGTTTACATCAACCAGCATCGAACATGCACGAACAACTTGGGAAATTGCGCTTGATGTCGATTTCGCAACTATCGTATCCACCATTGATAGTTCTACTGACCTGACCTCGATTCAATTGGACAATGGTAGGTTTGCGATGGATACGGTTTATTATATTCGTGCTCTCTATACCAGTTCCAACGGAAAAAATTCAGAATACTCCGATCCAGTTAGTTTTGAACTTCCGCACATATCAGGGCTTAAGCAACTCTACTCCGAGGATTTTGAATCCACTGCGTCCGGTTCACTGCCCAATGGGTGGAAGGAATTGAACTTTTCCGAACCGGGCGGCGAGGCAGGATACGAAAGTTGGTCAGTTCGATCTCTCGATGAATTGAATGTGTTGGAGTATTACCCCGATTATGCAGATAATCCACCGTCAATCTACGATAATGTGACGCCAGTAGTTCAAGGAAACAGTTGTCACGCCGATTCAGCTGCCTATGGCGCTCCTCTTTTCGAAGCTCATCTCTTCTCGCCTGTTTACGATTTAAGCGGCGTTACTAATGTCTATCTTCTTTTCAATAGTGATTATTTTCAGAATCAAGATAATATCGCTTGTCTAGAATATACCATCGACGGTGGAGATTACGATGAAAGCGGATCGGTTACAGGCTCTTGGCTGCCACTCGCCTATCTGCTCGAAGCGGCGGATGTTACTTTTGATGAACAAGGCAATATCAATGCGGAAGAAACATTTCATCTTGATAACGTTGCCGACGACACGGGTTTCGCATATATCGATTTTACCTTGGCGCATCAATCCACTCCCATTGCAGACCTTGCGCCATTTATTATCCCGCAGGTCGAAGAAAACCGCGCTGAGAATAAACGGTTCGAACGAATCCGTATTCCCCTGGCGGATAATCAGTCTTCCGTTCGTTTTCGCTGGACATACATGGGAACATGGAGTTGGTATTGGGGAATCGACGATGTTCAAATATGGGGTGATGACGGAACTGTCACCGATATTGACTACTGGTCATTGTATTAGAAAATTATTCTGAAGACCGCTCTAATTGTATGCGGTAAATTTATAAAACATAGCAAGCCTATTTTATTGGGCTTGCTATATTTCAGGTAATCCGAAATGGGAAAAAATGGATTTACGCTTATCGAACTTCTGATTGTGGTGGCCATTATCGGCATACTGGCGGCCATTGCCGTCCCCAATTTTCTCAACGCGCAAATCCGGGCCAAAGTCGCCAGGGCGCAAGCCGATATGCATAGTTTGGGTACGGCGATAGAGATGTATCAGGCGGATTATAATACCTATCCCTGCGATGGTCAGGAACCTGATTGCCTATCTCCCTGGGCCACCCAGAGTTGGCGTTTAACTACACCGATTGCTTATATGTCTTCAATTCCAAATGATCCTTGGGCTGATGATACGCCTTGGGAAGATAAAGCGGTAAAGCATTACTGGTATACAACCAAGAAGGGATACGGAGGTGCACGCGCATCTGGCCGCAACCGTTCCGTAGCGGGCCGGAGAAATGTTCGTTTGTATGATCCTCCCCGTGAATCGTTTTTATTCAACTTCAATTCACCCGGACCCGATAAATGCTGGGAATGGGACCGACCGTATTTTATGCCTCAATCTCAATACTACGTAGGAGATACTCTATATTACGAACCCAGTAATGGAATTATGTCCAATGGGGATATTTATATATTCGGACCGGGTAATTCATATAATCCTCCTTCTGATTTTTAATAAAATCACATCCACTTTTCACAGATTATAATTACCTAATCGACTATATTTTATCGATTAGGTATGCAATGATATAAAGATTTCAATGAGAAGGAATCCGTATTCAATGACGAAATGGT
>JAAEQD010000368.1 GCA_024231855.1 Candidatus Zixiibacteriota bacterium | reverse complement strand
TCATTATAATGATGGCGATGGCGATTTGTTATTAATTGGCAGCCCTGGATCAAGTATTGGGATAACTAAAGTGTATAGAAATGATAATGGTGAATTTACGGATGTTTACGCGAATTTGACAGGTGTCTTTGATGGAGCCTGTGAGTGGGGCGATTATGACAATGACGGGGATTTGGACATCTTAATAGCAGGCAGTAATTGTGATGTGACCTGCCCTACTGCCAGAGTATACCGAAACGATGGCGGCGACACCTTTACCGATATTAGCGCCGGACTGACAGGACATAATTCTGGCAATGCTGCCTGGGGCGACATTGATAATGATGGCGATCTGGATATTGTTCTAACCGGTCATACTTATTATGATGGTGAAAAAACGTCGGTTTATATTAACCATGATGACAGTTTTTTAGAAACAAGCCCGGATTTGACAACTTTGATTGGCTTATATCATAGCGATCTTGCCCTGGCGGATTATGATAAAGATGGCTATACAGATGTTTTGATAACCGGTGTTGATGATGCGACTTTTACACCGACTACAAAGCTTTATTATAATCAACGTGGCGGAGGTTGGTTTTCGGAGCAAGAGAGCGTTACTTTGCCGGGTGTTCATTCTGGAGATTCTGATTGGGGTGACTATGATAATGATGGCGATCCGGATATTCTTTTAACCGGTTATGGCACATCCGGACCGATTTCAAAAATTTATCGGAATGATGGTCGGATTGAGGGAAATTATACTTTTACAGAAGTTTCAGCCAACTTAATGGGTGTCAGCGAAAGTTCAGCGAACTGGATCGATTTCGATAATGACGGCGATCTCGATATTATATTAAGCGGCAATAATGGCTCTTTAATTA
>JAAEQD010000367.1 GCA_024231855.1 Candidatus Zixiibacteriota bacterium | reverse complement strand
CGGCATGGTTTGATTTCACAATCACCAGCGGGATAACAGGCGGTTCGGATGATTGGAACGTTTCGGCATGGAATAGGGAAGAGGATGGAATAATTCCATATACAACAGAGCTGATAGGTAACTACCCCAATCCATTTAATGCACAAACGACCATAGTATTCAACTTATATTCTGATTCGCATGTGGATTTAAATGTCTATAATATCCTCGGTGAAAAAATCGAAACGTTGTTAAATAGCGAACAAAATGCAGGACGCCATTCGGTTAATTGGAATGCGGAAAGCTATTCATCCGGGATTTACTTCTATAAACTCTTAACCGGGGAGTCCGTTGTCTCTAAGAGGATGGTTCTGTTAAAGTAATATTTAGTTATGGCTGTTTTATAAAATGAACATGGAGTGGATTATGATTAGAATTGGAATCAAAACGCTGTTTTCCTTGTTGCTTCTTTCTGTTATTTGTTGGGCGCAGGTGCCTTATGACACATCTCCGGATTGGCTTTCCAATGAGAGTACCGAATACGGTACAGGTAGCGCTTTCGATGATGTGAATAATGATGGCTTTATTGACCTCGCTATTTCCAACGGCAATGATATGTCGCTTGATCCAAACTATGTTTATATCAATCAAAACGGGATTTTGCCGACTTCAGCTTCTTGGACATCATCGGATTATAAATATTCCGGTCATTGTGAATTCGGCGATGTCGATGGGGATGGTTATCCTGAATTGATGGTCGCCAACTATATCTCCTCGGGATGGGGACCATCAACCGTTCAGATTTATTACAACGCTGATGGTTCTATGGAAACCTCGCCTTATTGGGAAACCGCTGATTCGTTTTATTCCTTCAGAGCCTCATTCGGTGATGCTGATGGTGACGGTGACCTTGATCTTGCTGTTGCTACGGGAGAAGCTTATAATGCGATCTACCAGCAGAACCGGATTTATTATAATATCGATGGCGCACTTCAGACTACTCCCGGTTGGCTTTCAATGGATTCAGATGCATGTTATGACGTTCATTGGATCGATATCGAAAACGATGGCGATTTAGACCTTGCTTTTCAAACATCAGGCGGACCAGTAAAAATTTATTACAATTCCGGAAGTTCTATAGCCGTTTTACCCGGTTGGGAGTCGTCAGGTAACGACAATGGTAATTCTTTCGATTTCGCGGACGTTAACAATGATGGCTTTGTCGATCTCGGCGTATCCTGCAATACTCAACTTTCAGGTTCCGGTCGTAATAAAATTTATCTTTCTAATAATGGGATTTTGAATACGACACCATATTGGCAGTCATCGTCGACCGGTTACGGTTCAGAAGCTGTATTTTCAGATGTTGATAACGATGGTGATTATGATTTCCTTACCGGAAGATGGTGGGGATTAGTGTTTGTCTATTTAAATAATTCCGGTTCCTTCCACACTTCCCCTGATTGGACTTCGAGCAGTTCATATGAATCAGTCATAGAAAACATTACTTTCGCTGATGTTAACAACGGTATGGATGATTATTATACCATTGTGTTTGATGGCGACGGCCAGACTAAACTGTTTTATCTCGACGATCATTTCCTTCAGAGTATCGATTATGTGAAAGTTGATGGTTCATTCATCCCTGCCACATCCTATTGTTATTCATTAGCTGATGGATGGGTGTCATTAGGCTCTGCTCCTGTTGATAATGTGGTCATATATTACAGAAATTCTCCACATAAGGATTTAGCCATTTCCAATTGGGATGGAGAATCATATGTTTTTACTAATACTAATGACGATCCGCCGGTATTGATTGGAATGGTCCCTGATAGTCCCCCGGTTGTGGTCCCTGCCGGAGGAAATTTCAGTTTTACCGGGATTTTAATTAATAGTACCGGTCAGTCTCAAACGCCCGATGTGGCGATTTATGTCAGGCTTCCCAATAGTTCGTTATACGGTCCTATTGAACTGTTCAACAATATCCCGATGGCTCCTTATGATAGCCTTATCTATGAAGGTGTTGTTCAGGATATACCCGGATATGCGCTATTAGGCGACTATCAATATGTCGCTTATTGTGGAGACTTCCCATCCAATCCGTACGATTCAGCCCAATTCGATTTCACGATTACAAGCGGTTTGGGAGGCGACTCAGATGATTGGAATGTTTCGGCGTGGTTTAGCGAGGAAGATATATTAATTCCTCAGGCAACAAAACTGATCGGCAATTACCCCAATCCGTTTAACGCACAGACAACCATAGTATTCAACTTATATTCTGATTCGCATGTGGAT